>JADJQX010000001.1:0-600000 GCA_016712525.1 Myxococcales bacterium | reverse complement strand
GCCCGAGCTCTACGTGCTCCGGTGGGAGCTCGCGCGAGCCGATGGCCTCGAAGGTCGATGGGGCGAGGCGAAGCGTCAGATCGATTTGCTGGAGCGGAGCGAAGGTCAGCGCCTCGGACGCCCCTTCGGCATGCTCCGGCTCGCCCTGTGGAGCGGAGAGGCCGAGTGGATTCGGCAAGCCGTGTCCGATCTCGAGGCGCGCCTCGAGTCCGGTGTCTTCGATCCGGATCTGTGCCGCGCGACCGTGGCCGCCGTCCGCGGAGATTGGGGAGCCGCGCGCGAGACCTGCATCGCCAAGGGGCTCCTCGAGCCTCACGCGAGCCAACGTCGCAGCGCGTTCTACGCCCAAGTGCTCTGCGACTTGGCCTCGGCCGCCGGCGACGTCGACGTGGCCCTGCGAGGGCTCGAGCGCGCCGTGGGCCAAGGGCTCTTCGACGTCCACTGGTACGAGAAGAGCCCGAGCCTCCGCGCGCTCCGGGCCGATCCGCGCTCGCGCGAGCTCCACGCGACCTTGAGGGAGCGCGCGGCCCGCATCCACGACGCGCTCTACGAGGGGTGACCAGGTTGTGCCCAACATGCCGGAACCCAAGGGCTTTTTAGCGCCTTAGGACTTTTTCTCCGGACCCTCGATAATGCGCCCCGGGAGCCTCCACGAACGGGTGGCGGTCCTTCCGCGAGCCCATGCAACCCCAGCCCGTCGCACCCGACCCGAGGAGGTCACCTCACGACATCGCGACGGTGTTCCGCGAGAACTTGCCCTTCGTCTTCCGCGCGCTCCGGCGGCTCGGGGTGGCCGAGGGCGACGTCGACGACGTATGCCAAGAGGTCTTCTTGGTCGTGATGCGCAAGCTCGCCGAGTTCGAGGGGCGCTCGCAGCTCCGCACGTGGATCTACGGCATCTGCGTGCGGACCGCGTCGGACTACCGCAAACGCGCGCCTCGCCGCCGCGAGGTGCTCACCGACGAGCCGCCCGAAGGCGTAGAGCACGGCACGCCGCTCGACAGGGCGACGGTCTCGCAGGCGCGCGATCTGCTCGACCGCATCTTGATGCAGCTCGACGACGACAAACGCGCCGTGTTCGTCCTCTACGAGATCGAAGAGCTTCCCATGAACGAGGTCGCCCAGGCGCTCGAGTGCCCGCTCCAGACGGCGTACTCTCGCCTCCACGCCGCCCGCAAACGTGTCGAAGAGCTCGCCCGTGAGCTCGAGGAAGGAGGTCGCGCGTCATGAGCGACGATCCCGTGAGAATGCGCGACGGTGGCTCGGCCTTCTTGAAGAAAGCCCTCGCGGGCGCGCGCGCCGACGTGCCCGACGCCCCTCGCACGGAGGCCCTCGAAGCCCGTATTTTGCCGCTGCTCGTGCCGCCCGTGCCTCCCCCCATGCCGCCGGGCGGGGCCTCGGCCATCAAGGCCGGAGCGGCGGCCGCCGGGGCCAAAGCAGGGCTCTTCTCGCTCACCAAGGGCACGCTCGCCGCCATCGCCGCGGCGGCCGTGCTCGCGGGCGCAGGGGTGGGCACCGCCGTGGTGCTGTCGAGCGCTCCCGTCGTGCCTGCGCCGAGCGGCGTCACGTTCGTGCCGAGCGCTGCCCCTTCCACGCCCGCATCGTCTGTGCCGAGCGCCGACCTCTCCCCCTTGCCGAGCGTGAGCGCGCCCGCGAGCGCGCCGAGACCACGCCCGTCGTCCTCTTCGTCGCCCGCCGCGAGCGCTGCGCAAGACGCCGACCCCGCGCAAGAGCCCGCGCTCCTCCGTGAGGCGCAAGACGCGCTCCGGTCGAGCCCCGCGCGCGCGCTCGCCAAAGCCGAGGAGCACGCGCGCACCTTCCCTCGAGGTCTGCTCGCCCAAGAGCGCGAGGTCATCGCCATCGACGCCCTCGTGCGTTTGGGTCGTCGCCCCGAGGCCGAGGCCCGCGCGGCGCGCTTCGCCAAGGCGTACCCCGGCTCGTCCCACAAGACGCGCATCGACGCGCTGCTCGCCCCGCCCGAGAAGCCGTGATCGGTGGGCATTTTATGACGTGATATCGATAGGTTGGGAGAAGTCGTAGAAAGTTCGTCGCGGCCCTCATAATGCCGCCCCGGCGCCACCACCCACTCTCCGAACCGCGTCGCTCGGCGACCGGCAAGGAGGATCTGATGCGCTCGTTCGGTCTTGCTTCGGCTCTCGTCGTCTCGTCTCTCGGCCTCTCCCTCGTCGCCTGTGGCGGCTCGACGGTCGACATCCCCGACCCGTCCGGAGGCGCGCCGACGACCCCCGAGGGCAACCCGCCCGGAGGCGAGACGACGCCCGGTACACCCGGAGCTCCCGACACCGCGTCGGGGCCGATGGTCTCGGTGCACGTCCGCGCGACGCAGGCCGCCTTCGCGCACGCCCCGGGCTCGTCCGGGCAGACCCCGAGCCTCCAGCGCATGGCGTGGAAGAGCCTCACGCTCTTCACCTCGAAGGACGATCCGAACGGGTACACCGTGTTCGATCACGGGAGCGCCCCGGTCGAAGGGGGCCTCTCCGAAGGCGACGACACGGTGCTCGCCAAGCTGCCCATCAAGAGCCTGCGCGCGGGCCGCTACACCTACGCGCGCGTCGAGGTGGCGTACCTGCGCTTCCACGTGGCGTCGACCATGCACGCCTCGGGCTTCGCCATCCCGGGCACGTTCGAGAACGTGCAGGTGCTCACGAACGGGACCACGCTCGACGGGCAGAAGCGGGACAAGGGCTACTACCGCTACACGTTCGTCGCGCCCTCGATCCCCAAGCAGAGCGTCGAGGGGGCCGACGCGCCCCTCCCGACCACCACCGGGCAAGGTGGTATCGCGCTCGAAGAGGGCAAAAATGGCCTCGTCTACGCCTTTCCGATCGACATGACGATCGACACCGGCGTCACGGGGGACCTCCACGCCATCTTCGAGGTGAACACCCACGAGAACTTCCGCTGGGTCGATCAAGACTCACCCGGCTACCGCCGCGGCGTCTACGACACGACCCCTGGCACCTTCGAGCCCGTCGTGAGCTTCGGCGCGAACGCGGCCCGGCTATACTGGGAGCAATGAAGCGCACCGTCGTCTCGGGGCTCGCGGTGGGGTTCGCCGTGGGCGTGGTCTCGGTCGCGTGCTCGGGCACGGTCGACGTGGGCGGCTTCGATCCGGCCGACTCGGGCAAGGCGAGCGACGCTCCCTCGGGTGACGCAGGGTCGCAGCCGAACGGCCCGACGGTCGAGGTGCGCCTCCGCGCGACGCAAGCGAAGGTACCCGTCCTCGAGGGGACGTCGGGCCAGACGCCGCTCGCGCAGACCCTCTCCATCGTGAGCCTCTCGCTCTACCGCGACGCCGCCGATGTCTCGCCGCTCGTGGTGTTCGACGCCAAAGACACGGGCGCCGACGGGGTCACGTGCAGCGTAGCCGACGGCGCCGACACGTCGATCGCCACGGTGCCCATCGCGCGGCTCGTCGCCGGCAGGTACACGCGCGCGCGCATCGGCGTCACCAAGGTCACGTGGAAGGTGCGAGGCCGAGCGCACACCCAAGGGCTCGCGTTCGACGGCACGTTCGACACGGTGCAGGTCCTCACGAAGGGAGCCACGGCCGAGGGCGCCGTGCGCGACCAGGGGTACTACAAGACCACCTTCGAGACGGTGGGCGCGCAGCCCGTGACCACCGAGGGCGTGCAGCCGCTCCCCATTCCGCCCACGTCGGGCATCGTCACGTTCGTGAACGAAGGCGCGCGTGCGTTCTACGAGTTCCCCGTGGACCTCGTGGTCGACACGGCCGTCACCCAGAACCTCGCGAGCGTCTTCGAGGTGAACACGTACGAGAACTTCCGTTGGCAAGACCAGGCGACCGCGGGTTACGAGGCCGGCGTGTGGGACACGACGGGCGCCGCGTTCGAGCCCGTCGTGAGCTTCGGCGTGAACTCGGCCAAGCTCTCGTTCGTGCAGCGCTGAGATTTCAGGGTTACCGTCGGCGGATGAGGGTCGAAACGGAGGAGCTCGTCTACCGCGCGGTTCGGGAAGGCGACCGCGACGCGTGGATTTCTGCGATGCAGGCGAGCTCGGCGCTGCACGCGCCGTGGTCCCCGAAGCCCGGGCCGGAGGACACGCTCGCCGTTCGCTTCGACAGGCTCCTCGGGCAGCACCGTTCCGGGTCCTCGTTCAAGGGCCTCGCCCTGTCGCACGCGGGGGACATCGTGGCCTTCGTGAACCTGAACGACATCGTGCGCAGCGTCTCGCAGTCCGCGAACGTGGGCTGGGCCGTGCACGTGGCGTTCGCCGGGAGGGGCCTCACGACGCTGGCCGTCCGCGCCGCCCTCGACCTCGCCTTCGCGCCCGTCCCTCATGGGCTCGCCTTGCACAGGGTCTCGTGTGCGGTCATGCCGAGGAACACGCGGAGCCTCCGCGTGGCCGAAAAATGCGGATTTCGGCGCGAGGGGCTCGCGAAGAAGCTCGTGTGCATCGCGGGCGAGTGGGAAGACCACCTGCTCTTCGCGAAGCTCGCCGAGGAGCACGAGGCTGGCCGTGCCGTCTCCCCTCGGGGATAGGCCCTCGCCCCGAGCTCGGGCTGCTACGGGGTGCGTTCGACGCGGTAGGTGCACGTGCGCGCGTCGTTCGCGCCGTACGCGGTCGATGTCGCGAAGTCGATCACGAACCCGGCTCCGTTCGTGCAGCGGCAGGTGGACTTGTCGCATTCGTCGGTGCTCACCGGGTTCTTCGTGCCGACCCCGGCCGCGCACCGCGTCCAGTACGCGCCATGCCCCGTCGAGACGTCGCACGCCACGGCTTCGCCGCAGGCGGGACCGTTCGACGCGCTCGGGACGAGCCGGAGCCCCGAGGCCACCATGCTGCAAGCGCCACCGTCTCGTGCGGGGCTCGCGTTTTCGGCGCCGGGGCCAGAGTCCTCGACGGCGCCGCCGCACGCGAAGGTGAGCGTGCCCGAGAGAAAGAGGAGGGCCAAAATGGGCCGAATCGTGCGTCGCATGGGACCTCGCGGGGAACGAAATGACGTCGGTGTACGTGGGAATGGAAACAAGGGTGTGCCGTCATGGAGAGGTGGGCACGACCTCGACGGAGTAACTGCATGTCCGCGAGCGGCGCTGGCCGTACGCCCACGCGATGTCGAAATGGACGGCGAACCCGACCCTGTCGTCGTGACAGGTGCAGGTCGTCTCGTCGCACGAGTCGGTGAAGACGGGGGCTTCCGAGCCGACTCCGCCCATGCAGCGCACGAACGCCGCGCCGTGCCCCATGAGGACCTCGCACTCGAGGGGCGATTGGCATGCCTGTTCGTTCAGTGGGTTCGGCGTGAGGTGCAAGGTCGATGGGACGAAGCGGCATGCGCCGCCGTCGCCGCCGGGGATCGCGGGGATCGCTGCTGCGTCGGTCGTCGCGGGGGCGGCGTCGCCCGGGGGGGGAGGAGCGGGGCTCTCTTCGGCTGTGCGGAAATCCTCGACCTTGCCGCCACACGCGGCAAGAGCTCCCATGACGATCACGGCGACGGTGGCGAACGAGCGACGAATCATGGGTAGAACCCTCGCACGAGGCCCCTCTCGCAGGAAGGCTCACCCATCCACGGCGGCTGTGCGAAAATCCACATCATGACGAGCTGGGACGATCTCCGGTACGTGCTCGCGCTCTCGCGGCACGGTTCGCTCGCGCGCACGGCGAAGGCGCTCGACGTCGACCACACGACCGTCGGCCGCCGCGTCGAGTCCGCCGAGGCCTCGCTCGGCGTGACGATCTTCGCGCGGACGTCGCAGGGCTACGTGCCGACCCTCGAGGGGGAGCGTGTGCTCTTCGATCTGCTCCGCGTCGAGGATGCCGTGCTCGCCCTCCAGCGCGGCGCCGACGCGAGCAAGAGCGTCGTCGAGGGGGCCGTGCGGGTCACCTCGCCCGAGACGTTCGGCGCGACGTACCTGGCCCCTCTGCTCGCGGGGCTCGGCGCGCGCTACCCCAAGCTCGCCCTGGAGCTCGTCACCACCGGCACCGTGCTCGACCTCTCGCGCCGCGAGGCCGACGTCGCCGTGCGGTTCTTTCGCACGCCTCACGAGGACCTCGTCGTGCGCAGGGTGGGGCACGTCGCGTATGGCCTCTACGCCTCGCGTGGATACCTCGCGAAGCGCCCGCTCACGCGGCCCGGGGAGCTCCGTGAGCACGCGATCCTGACGTGCCCTTCGGGCCCCAAGGTGGTCGATGGCTCGTGGGTCGCGAAGCTCTCGGGCGGCGCGCGCGCCGTGCTCGTGTGCGACTTCACCATCGCGCTCCTCGAGGCCGCGCGCAGCGGCTCGGGCGTCGCGGTCCTCCCGCGCTATCTCGGCGATCGAGAGCCCGACCTCCAGCACGTGCCCATGCCCGACGAGCCGAGCGAGCCCATCTGGCTCACCGTCCACAAGGACGTGAAGGGCACACCGCGTGTGCGGGCCGTGCTCGACACGCTCGCCGAGGCCTTCGCGCGGGACGCCGAGCGGCTCGCCGGTGCGATGAAAGCGCGCCCGAGAGCGGCTACTTCTCGGGATACCCGAGCACGTTCACGTCCGTAAAGAGGGACTTGTCGTTGCCGAACCCACACGTGACGTCGTGCGTCTTCGGGTCGACGTACCCGAACCCCGACGACCGGAGCGGAGGGGCGCCCTCGCGCTCGATCCGCGTGAACGTGGGCGACGCGCCCGAGAGATCGAGCGCGAAGAGCCCGGTCTCGGAGACCTTGGCGTCTTTGGTTCCGCCGTAGACGAAGAGGCGCTGGCTCTCGGGCTCGAACACGCCGCACCCGTTCCGTCGGCCCGAAGGGGGGCTCGCGCCGAGATCGAGCGCGGACCACTCGGGGACGTCCTTCGTCATGTCGAGCGCCCACGCGTCTTGGGCCGCGTTCACGGAGTCTCCGCCCTTCGGCTTCTGCGCGCCGCTCCACACGACGAGGCGCCGCGATTTCGGGTCGAACGCCGTGAACGAGCCGTACCGCGCGGTCGGCGCCACGGAGGGCTTGAGCTCGGACCACGTGACCGTGTCGCCCTCGAGCTTGCCGACCCACGTGTCGCCCAGGAACATCGACGAGGCCTCGTAGCTCACCCCGCCGAACACGACGAAGCGCGACGATTTCTCGTCGAATGCGAACGCGTGGAGGGAGCGGCCCGCGGGCGCCGTGCCTGCGAACGTGAGCTTGGTGAACGTCTTCGAAGGGTTTCCGAGATCGACGCGGTAGAGGCCGCCCTCGTCCTTGTCGTCCTTCTTTGCGCCGCCGTAGAGGTAGTGCACCTTCGACCCGGGGGCGCGCGCGACCCTGCGCGCACCGGCGGGCTCGGGCACGTCGCCCGTGGGCGTCCACGTGGCCCACGTGCCCTTCGCCATGTCGAAGACGAACGCGTCACCGAGGGGCTGCCCGTACGGCTCGTAGCCGAACCCGTGGAGCATGTACGCGACCCGACGCTCGTCGTCCTCGAAGAAGGTCGCGTGCTCGCGCGCGATGGGCCCTTCGTCCTTCTTCCACTGAAAACGCGTCTTCCACGCGATCGCGCGCACGCTCACGCCGAGCTCGGCACGTGCGCCTTTGGCCTCGACGATGACCGTGCCCTTCTCACCGGCCTCGTACGACGCGGCCACCACGAGCTCGGCGCCCTCGACCTTGGCCGTGAGGCCCTCGCTCGGCGTGACGACGACGTCGCTCGCCGTGGCCCCTTCGAGCCCGAGCGGAACGCGCGCGGCGCGCCCCTGGTCCACGCTCACCGTGGGAGGGATGGTGAGCACGGGCGTGGAGCTGCCCGGTGCGGCGGCCTCGGTGGTGCAGGCCGAGGCGAGGAGGAGGGCGAAGAAGAAGGGCCGCGAGGAGCGCATGTGCTCGATGGTAGCAACGGACGTGCCTCGGGTGGTCGAGCCGAAATACCAGGTTTTCTCGGGCTTCCGTCCCCTTCGGACGGCCCGGTGTGCGAAGCGCGACGCCGCCCGCGAGGATCTTGTCGGTCGTGGCGCTCGAAGCGGCGACACGGCGGCGACTGGCAACTCCGATGACCCCTCTCGAGCGCCGCTCGTGAGGCGCTTCGACGAACCTTACGCAGCCTTCAATGGGGTCGTAGGTGCAAGATGTCGCGTCGAAAAGTCGAAAAGTCGCGCCCCGCGCTCGAGGAGGGTGAACGATCGCGTGAATGCCGTGCGATGCTCCTCCGTCAAGTCGTGTTCGATAGCGAAGGGTTTGCCCGGTCGCCACGTCGATGGCCCCGATCCTCGGATCGGCGCGTCGGCACCATCCTGGTGCGGCTCGGGACGGCCATCTCTCAGAGAAGGAGCTCTCCGATGAACTTTTGGAAGGTGTCGACGTTCGTGCTCACCGGGGTCGTGGCAGCGGGGATCGGCTACGAGACCACGAAGACCGCCCAGGCCGACGAGCAGCCCAAGATGCAGGCCGCGCTCGCGCAGCTCCAAGCCGCGAAGGGCAGCCTCCAGAACGCCACGAGCGACAAGGGCGGCTATCGCGTCAAGGCCATCCAGAACGTGAACGATGCCATCGAGAACGTGAAGAAGGGCATCGAGTACGACAACACCCACAAGTCGAAGGACGAGAACAAGAAGTAAGCCGTCCTCTCGACCGCAGCTCGAATCGCCGAGGGGCGCCTTTTCGGGGCGCCCTTTCGTTTTTCCATGCGTTTCTCGCTCGGCGCGCGCAGTAGGATGCCGCTGGGCGGATGCTCTTCAACAGCTTTCTGTTCCTGTACTTCTTCGCCGCGGTGCTGGTGCTGCGGTGGGTCTTGCCGCGCAAGCTCGTGGCCCCGCTGCTGCTCGCCGCGAGCTACGCGTTCTACCTCTCGTGGGGGCTCAAGTACGGCCTCCTCATCGGGGGGATGACGCTCTTCACGTACCTCGCCGCCGCCCGCATCCGCGGTG
This sequence comes from Myxococcales bacterium, assembly GCA_016712525.1. Taxonomy (NCBI): domain Bacteria; kingdom Pseudomonadati; phylum Myxococcota; class Myxococcia; order Myxococcales; species Myxococcales bacterium. The sequence continues at coordinate 591,150 of JADJQX010000001.1, read as the reverse complement.
AGCGCGACCCGAAGAAGAAGAAGCGCGTGCTCGCCGGCACCGTGGTGCTGCTCCTCGTGCCGCTCGTGTTCTTCAAGTACACGGACTTCTTGCTCGCCACGGCGGGCTCCAAGGTGAAGCTCGAGCTCGCGCTGCCGCTCGGCATCTCGTTCTTCACCTTCGAGATGCTCTCGTACGTCATCGACCTTTACCGAGGCGGGCCCGAGGCCAAGAGCCTCCCCGAGTTCTTCCTCTACATCGCGTACTTCCCGCACCTCGTCGCCGGGCCCATCGTGCGCGCCGACGAGCTCCTCCCCGAGCTCGGGAAGGACCACTCGTTCGACTCCGAGAAGGCCTCGGAGGGCATGTTCGTCGCGCTCTTCGGGCTCATGAAGAAGATCGTGATCGCCGACAACCTCGGCGCCTTCGCCAACACGATCTTCACCGACCCGGGAAAGGCGACAGGGCCCTACGTGTGGCTCGGCGTGCTCGCGTACACGGGCCAGATCTTCTGCGATTTCTCGGGGTACACGGACATCGCGCGGGGCTGCTCGCTCATGCTCGGCTACGAGCTCCCCGACAACTTCGACTACCCCCTACGCCGCGTCGAACATCGCCGAGTTCTGGCGAAAGTGGCACATGACGCTCTCGCGCTGGCTGCGCGACTACCTCTACATCTCGCTCGGCGGAAACCGGCACGGCAAGCTCCTCACGTACCGGAACCTCTTCCTCACGATGCTCATCGGCGGGCTCTGGCACGGCGCGCGGTGGACGTTCGTCGCGTGGGGGGCGTACCACGGCGCGCTGCTCGCGGTGCACAAGCTCTACGCCGACGCGACCGACCCGATCCCGTGGGCGAAGCGCCTCCGCAAGAGCCCGCCGTACCGCGTGGTCGCCACGGTCGTGACGTTCGTGCAGGTCATGGTGGGCTGGGTGTTCTTCCGCGCCGAGACGTTCGAGAAGGCCAAGGCCGTGCTCGTGGCGATGGCGCGCGCGAGGGGGCCCTGGCCCGCGTATGCCGCGCTCCCGGTCGACGTGCAGCTCGTGGTGAAGCTCCTCCTCGTGCTCGTGGTCATGCACGTGCTCGGCGTGCCGAAGCTCGGGCTCACGCTCCACCGCAAGATGCCGGCGCCCGCCCGTGGCCTCGTGTGGGCGGCCATCGCCTACGTCTGCTTCTTCTACGCGACGAGCTCGCCGCTCTTCATCTACTTCAACTTCTGACCGCTCCGAGGTGAGCTCGTGCGCATACTCGTCGTGACCCACTACATGCCTCCCCACCTCGGGGGCATCGAGCGCGTGGCCGAGTCTCTCGCCGAGGGGCTCCGCGCGCGCGGGCACGAGGTGCGGTGGGTGTCGTCGGCCGTGCCCGAAGTGCCCGGAAAGAATGGAGAAATCGTGCGGGTTCGGGCGCTCAACGTGCTCGAGGAGAAGCTCGGCGTGCCGTACCCGATCTGGTCGCCGAGCGCGCCGGCCACGATGCTCTCCGAGGTGCGTCGCGCTGACGTCGTGCACGCCCACGACTGCCTCTACATGGGGTCTGCGCTCGCGGCCGCGGCCTGCAAGGCCACGGGGACCCCGCTCGTCCTCACGCAGCACGTCGGGTACGTGCCGTTCGGCAAGGCGCTCGATCTCGTCCAAGAGCTCGCGTACCGCACCCTCGGTCGCTCGGTGCTCGCGGCGGCCACGGCGCTCGTCGCGTGCGCGCCTCACGTGCCGGAGTACTTCCGTACGCTTGGTGTGAAGAAGCCATTTTCGCTCGTGCGGAACGGCATCGACGACACCCGCTTCGTGGTGCGCACCGAGGCGGATCGGGCGGCGCTCCGTGCGCGCGCGGGCATCGATCCCGCCGCGAAGGTGATGCTCTTCTCGGGGCGCCTCGTGGCGAAGAAGGGCGTCGCCAAGGTGGCCGAGGTGCAGCGCGCGCTCGCCGCCGAGGGGGTCACGCTCGTGGTCGCCGGTGACGGTCCGCTCGCGCACCTCTTCGAAGGGCTCCCGAGCACCGTGCGCCTCGGCGCGGTCTCGCCCGAGCGCATGCCCGAGATCTACGCCATGGCCGACGCCTACGTGCTCCCGTCGCGTGGTGAGGGGCTCCCGCTCGGCGTGCAAGAGTCGCTGCTCTCGGGCACGCCTGTCGTCGTGTCGGACGATCCGGCCTTCCGCGACGGGCTAGACGGCCTCGCGGGGGTGCGCTTCGTGTCCGAGGGAGAGAACCTCGCCGACGTGGTGCGTGAGGCGCTCGCGGCCGATCTCTCGCGTGACGAGGTGCGCGGCTCGGCGAAGGGCGCGTGGGGTCTCGACGCGTTCCTCACCGCCTACGAGGGCATCTTGGGAGAGGCCGCACGCTCGCGGTTCGCGTGACGAACGCCTCGCAAAGGAGGCGTCAGCGACGTGCTTGGGGCTTTTTTCCCGAGAGGTGCGGCACGATCACCTCCTCGGAGAGCAGGCGCGAGAACTTGATGCTGCCGCCCACGAGCAGGTGATCCCCGTCGCCGAAGTCGGCGTTGGTGAGGCCCGGGAAGTCGTTGTAGTTTACAAACGTAGTGCCGTGCGCCTCGGCTTGCGCCGTGAGATACGCCACGTACTCGCCGTAGTAGCTCGCGGCGTCGTTGTTGATGTCGAGCTGGCGCGCTTGAGGCGTGCCTACGATGGCGACGCTCACCCCCGCGCCTTCGAGCCGGGCGAGCGCGGCGCGGAAGTACCTGTCGGAGCCCGCGCGGTCGAAGTGCTTCGGAGGGTAGAAGTTGGGGCGGTACGCGTTCGCGCGGCCCTCGGCGCGGGAGGCCTGCACCGAGGGGGAGACCGCCCACCCGAAGCTGGCCCAGCCGAGGTCTCCGGGGTTCGCCACGCCCTGCGGCGGCGTGTCGCGTAGCACCGACGCGAGCACGTGCGTGCGCGCCCCGAACGACTGAAAGAGGCCGAGCGTGAGATCGGTGAAGGCCTCTTCGGGATCGCTCGCCGACGCGAACAGCGTCCACGCGTGGCGCGGGCGCACAGCCGCGATCCACTTGGGCGACGAGGGCACGCTCGTCGCGGGGCAGCACGTCCACTCGATGGGGCTCATGCCGAACACGAAGAGGCGCGGCTTCTTGAGGCCGCTGCGGAGCACGTCGTCGACGGAGAGCACGTACCCGGGCAAATCCCCCGCGGGCACGCCCAGGTTGTACACGGTGGTCGGTTTGCCGAGCGCGTTCGAGGCGAGCTCGGAGAGGAGCGGCGCGTTGGCGCCGTGGTAGATGCGCGAGCTCCCCACGATGACCACGTCGGCGCCCCCGCGCCTCGTGTAGTCGGCGATCTTGGTGGTGTAGGTGTCGGTCTTGGCGATGGCCTCGGGGAGGGGAGATTTGCGGTACCGCCTCTCGCCGAGCGCGAGGCACAGGGCACACACGGCGAGCGCGAGCGCGAAGGACCCGACGTCGCCTCGTTTCTTCGCCGTGCTCGGCGTGCCGGCCTCGGGGCTCTTGGCGGAGCCCTCCGGAGCGGACGAAGCCGAGGACGCGACGCGCTCGGGACCATCGCCCGTCACGGCGTCTTTGGCCTCCTCGGGGCTCGCCCGCTCGTCGTCGTCCTCACCCGCCATCGGAGCTCGATCGTACCTTCGTCACGCGCCCGTGCGAAGCCCTCACGGTGCCCGGCGCTCGTACAAGATGGCGCTGGTGCTGAACGTGAACATCGGGCCCCTCGGGGCGAAGCTGTGAAAGAGCTCGGGGTGGGCGGTGCAGTAGCCCGTGCAGACGTAGTAACGCGCACCTACCGCGTCGAGCTCGCCCGAGAGCCGTTTGTCGCCGTGCACGTAGACCACGCGGTTCGAGTAGTCGTCGTTCCAGAGCGGGGCGATGGCTTGGAGGTTCTCCGAGTAGGCGATGACCGAGCCCGGCGCGAACCCGGCGCGGAGCCGCCCGCCGTCGAGCGTCGTCGGAGCGCCGAAGCGCGGGGTCGCCTCGCGCTCGGGGTAGGGCACCTCACGCATCTCCGCGACATCCCCCGGGACGAGGTAGACCCGAGGATCCTGGATGGCGAGCGAGACGACCCCGAGCCCGCACGCCGCCGCGGCGAGCGCTCCTGCCCACGCCGGGCGCCGCAGCACCTCCGAGGCCGCGACGATCGCGACGACGAGCATGGTGAGCAGCACGCCGTGATAGCGTGCAAGATGCAGGTATTTCAGCGTCGTGTAGTGGACGATCCCGGCGAGGGCGAGCGTGGTCGCCATCACGACGCGGGTCGCGTGCCTCCGCGGGAGCCCGACAGCGGGGCTCGCGAGGACGCGCGCGGTCATGAAGAGGAGCGCGACGGCCCCGAACGGCACAAGCACGTACGCGACGGCGTACCCATAGTTGAACGACGCGGCCGCCTCGCGCGCCGTGTGCGGCAAGACGTAGAACGGGTAGCTGTACTTCCCGTCGCCCCCTGGCTGGCCCGCGGCGTTCTTCCAGACGGAGAGGAAAGGCTCGATCACCTCCGCGTCCTCGAACGGCGCGCCTAGCCCCTGCCACGCGATGCCGAGGGACGGCAGCGCCACGGGCACGGGGAAGACCGGGTTCTTGAAGTGGACGGCGTTCCGCACGAAGGTGTGGATCGCGAGGGGGAGCGCGAGCGAGCCGACGAGGATCGCGCGCGCCCCGGAGGCGAAGAGCCGCCGCGGTTCGACGTGGCGCCCCATGGCGACGAGGAGCACGACGCCGCCCGGGAGGTACGCCGTGGCCTTCGCGCCGAAGGCGAGACCCACCGCGAGCGCCGTGAGCGCGAGGTAGCCGCGGGAGACGGCTCGCGCGGTCGCGAAGAAGAGCCCCACGACGAGCAGCCCCCACACGTGCGCGTCGATGTACGTCGTCCCGATTTGGATGAAGAACGCCGGGACGAGGAGGAGCGCCGCCGAGAAGCCGAGCCGCACGTCCACGCGGGACGTCAGGCGCCCGAAGAGGGCGTGGTGCGCGACCCCGACCGCTGCCATCGTCACGACCGACGCGGTCTCGATCACGCGCCGCCCGCCCACGATCGCGAAGAAGAGCTGGAGCATCTCCGACGCGCGCGGGTTGGCGTTGACGACGTCGAGCTCGGGGGGGACGTCGACCCACGCGAACCCCTTGTTTTGTATGGCAAATCCGACGATCGGCTCGTGGTACCAGAGGGCGTCGTAGCTGCGCCACGTGGGCGCGAGGTAGCTCGCGTAGACCGCGAAGAGAATGTACCCGGTCGCCCCGAGGGCGACGAACGCGACGGGGGCGTTCGCGCGGAGGGCCTCGCGGAAGACCTCGAACGGGGCGAGCGCCAGCTCCTTCATCGTGGCCACGATCGCCTTGTCGCGCTTGTACGTCGCCGCGGCGATCGCGACCGTGGAGCCGACGATCACCCCGCCGAGGGTCGCCCGCGTGAGAGCGCCGGCGAGACCCAAGAGGTAGATGGGCACGACGGCGAACGCGTTCGAGAGGAGGGCCGTCGCGACGATGCGCTCGGCGCGGGACTCGAGCTCGAGGCGGGTGGTCGCCGCGGTCGCGGAGAAGAAGATGCACGCCCCGAGGGGCCACAGGAGGTCGACGATCGCGTGCCGCGGGTCAGCCATCTCCGCGGCCCGAGCGCGCCATGTGGGCGGCCGACGCGGTCTGCGCCGTGCCCACGAGCAGACCGGCCAAGATGAACTGGAACCCCATCGCCATGAGCAGCACGCCGAAGAGCGTGAGCCGCGTGAGGGTCGGGGTCACCTCGCCCCGGTGCGTCGAGAGCCACGTGCCGAGCACGTACCCGTCGCACGCGAGCCCGCCGACGAAGAGGAGCGCGCCCACGACCACGCCCTTGTCGAACGTGAGCCAGTCGGCGAGGGCCGAGGGGCGCTTCGGCTCGGGCATCACCGCGTGGATCGCGCCGCCCATCGAGGCCGCCGACAAGCCAAGGATGCTCATCGTGAGGCCGAGGATCATGTAGTGGATGTCGAAGTAGAGGCCGCCCACGCTGAAGGGCCCGAAGAGCTGGCTTACGACGAGCACGAGCCCGAGCAGCAAGAGCACGAGCCCCGGCTGCATCATGGTTTTGTTGGGCGCGTACCAGAGGAGGAGGCGGAGGTGCCGCCACCCGTCGCGCCAGGGGCGAAGGTGAGGCGCGCGGTCGCGCTTGTCCTTGTGGAGGGTGATGGGCACCTCCACGATGGGCACGTCGGCCTTGGCGGCCTTCACGATCAGCTCCGACGCGAACTCCATGCCCGGGGAGATGAGCCCGAGGCCGAGCACCATCTCGCGCTTCATGCAGCGCATGCCGGAGTTGCAGTCGGTGATGCTCGTGTCGAAGAGCCAGTTCAAGATGCGCGTGAGCACCGGCGTGCCGAGGTGCCGGTTCAAAAACGGCATCGCGCCGGGCATGATCTTGCCGCGGAGGCGCGTGCCCATCACGTAGACGTGGCCCTCGCGCACCTTGTCGACGAAGCGCGGGAGCTCGGAGAAGTCGTACGAGTCGTCGGCGTCTCCCATGAGGAGGTAGTCGCCCCAGGCGTTCTCGAAGCCGTACTTCAGCGCGGCCCCGTAGCCCTTGTCGGGGCATTTCACGACGCGCGCGCCGGCGGCCTCGGACACCTCGATGCTCTTGTCGGTGCTGCCGTTGTCGCTCACGAGCACCTCGCCCTCGATGCCGTGCTCCTTCATCGCGCGGAGCGCCTTCTCGATGCAGAAGGTGATCGTCTTCTCCTCGTTGAGGCAGGGGATGACGACCGAGAGCTCGAGCTTCTTTTCGGGGGGAGGGGTCGATTTCACGAGGGACCTTAAGCTACGTGCGCCGCCGGCTCGGGCCGGGGCCTCGCCGCGGACGATAGAACGGCTCTCCGGCCTTTGGAAAGGAAACGGCCGGGCGCGAGCGGCCTATTTGCGGCGGTAGACCGTCCCGAACCGCTCCGCCTCGAGGGGGCCGACCGCCACCCAGGCCGGGCTCGAGGTGACCTGGCCGTGCAGCGCCGTGCCGCCGCCCGCGTAAATCCAGCGGATCCCGAGCTCGTCGGCCTTGCGGAGCGGGTCGGCCTCGTTGCCGAGCCAGTACACCTCGTTCGAGTAGCGGTTGTTCCACAGGAGCGACACGAAGTGCATGCCGTCGAAGCCGACCCGCGTGCCCGCGTGGACCTCGCGCTCTCGGGCCCAGCCGGTGGGCTCGTGGACGCCCGCGCCGAAGCGCTGCGCGAGCTCGCGCTCGGGGTACGGCGTCACCACGATCGACTTGACCTGGTCCCACATGAGCCAATACCGGCGCGCGGCCGGCGTCCAGAGCGTCATCATGATCGCCGTCACCTGGAGCATGAGCGGCACGCCCTCGGCGAAGCGCTTCGTGCGCTCGTGCGACGCGACCCACGCGACGAGGCCGAAGAGGAGCCCGACCATCGCCGTGTGGTAACGCCCGATGTAGAGCGCAGGGGACGCCATGAAGGCCACGAGGGTGGGCAAGGCCAGCATCGACGCGAGCCTCGCGCGGGAGGCCCGATCCTCGTCGATCGGCTTCTTTCGTAGGCGTTTCCACACGAGATCGCGGAGCACGACGAGCGGGAGGACGAGCGCGACGAGCGTGCCCACGGGCCACACGAGCCAGCTCACGCCGGGCCCGTAGTCCGCGATCTGCCACGAGTGGTCGCCCCACGTGTTCGTCCAGGGCATCGCGACGATCTTGTCGTAGAGGTCGCCGGGGGCGACGTTCGCGTTCACGCGCTGGGTCGTGGGGAGGTTGTCGTCGAAGAGCACGTTCGTGCCCACCCAGTGGATGCCGAGCTTCGGGACGTCCACCGAGAGGTCGGGCCAGACCGGGTTCTTGAAGTTCAGGTAGTTCCTGAGGTGGGTGAACGCCACCATCCCCACGAGGAGCGCGCTGCCGCCGCCGACGATCGCGCCCGTCGTGCGGGCCCCGAGCTCTTTCCGGTGGCGGATGAGCCTCACGAGCACGAGCACCGCGAGCACGAAGCCCGGGATGAGCAAGAAGGTCTTCGTGCCGACCGCCATCGTGAGGGCGACGATCGCGAGCCACGCCTCGCGCGGGCGGAGGTCCTTCTCCGAGGCGTAGAAGGTGGCCGTGACGAAGAGCGCCGCGGCGTGCGGATCCACCATGGTGCTCTGGAGGAGGCGCGCGTTGCCGGGCACGAGCAGGAACGCGACGGCCCACGCGATGGACACCACACGATCGCCCGAGTAGCGCTTCGCGAGCAGGTACACCGAGCCCATGAGCAGCGGCACGAAGACGAGGTTCGGCGCCTCGACGAGCGGGCGGCCCGCCCAGATGCCGAACCAGAGCTGCGTCATCTCGCCGAAACGCTGGTAACCGTTGATCTTTTGGAGGTAGGTCGGCAGCTCGACCACCCGGAACCCGTGGTTCTGGATGGTGAAGCCCACCATCGACTCGTGGTACCAGAGGCAGTCCCAGTCGCGCCAATTGGGGGCGTAGTAGACCGCGATCGCCGTGACCACGAGGAAGCCCGTCGCGAAGAGGAAGCCGAGCCCCATGAGGCTCGTGGACTTGGCCGTCTCCCACGCCGCGCGGAACGGCAGGATCGTCACGTCGCGGAGCGCCCGCGCGAGGTCCTTCGGGGAGAGGCCGCGGCGCTTCGCGAGCGCGAGGAGCCCGAGGGACACCACCGCGACCGTCGTGCCGAGCACGGGCCGGTAGAGCACGTTCGTGATGCCGAGCGCGTAGATCGCGCCGCCGAGGATCGCGTTGAGCAGGAGGCTCGCGGCGACGGCGAGCTCCGCGGGGCTCTGCGCCGGCGCCCCGTCTTTCGGCGCGACGCGGGCGGTCGCGAGCGCGGCGAGGTACGCGAGGGTCGTGAGTGCGGCGAGGGCGACCATTCGCGGCGCACGCTAAATCAGCGGGCCCCAAGAGCGAAAGGATTGTTGCGGCCGTCGCGGCAACGTGGAGGGTGAGCAAACGTCACGTACCCGGCCGGCGGGATCGCCCGGTCTTCTGTGGTAGAGACGGCGCGCATGAATGAGGGCAAGACCCGGTTCGACCCGCCCATCTGGGACCACCAACGCCACGTGCTCCGCGCGCTCCGCATCGCGATCGAGGCGTGCGTCCCGAAGCTCGGGCTCCGGACGGGCTCCCGCGTGGTGGACCTCGGCTGCGGGGACCGCCCCTACGTCTCTCTCTTCGAGGGGCAGGGCGCGACGTACGTCGGGTGCGACATCGACGGCGATCCGGACGTGCGCATCGTCCCGGGCGAGCCCATCCCGCTCCCGGACGGCCACGCGGACGTGGTCGCGAGCTTCCAGGTGCTCGAGCACGTGTGGGACGTAGACGCCTATCTGAAGGAGGCGAAGCGCCTGCTCGCGCCGGACGGGAGGCTCCTCCTCTCGACGCACGGCACGTGGCTCTACCACCCGCACCCGACGGACTTCCACAGGTGGACGCGCCCGGGCCTCGTGAGGACGATCGAGTCGGCGGGCTACGTCGTCGAGCACGTCGAGGGCGCCGTCGGTCCCTTGGCCTGGACGACCCAGTTCCGCCTCCTCGGGCTCCGCCACGCCCTGAACGCGGTGCCCCTGCTCGGGCGCGTCGCCGTACCGCCCATGGCGACGCTCATGAACCTCCGCATGATCGTGGAGGACTTGGTCACCCCGAGCGGCATCACCCAAGACAACGCGGCGATGTACGTCGTCGTGGCCCGCCCCATCCGCGACTGAGCGCGCTCGCCGACGTGTTCGGCAAGGAAAAATCCAGGAGATCGTCATGAGCCGTACCCTCGCCCCGCGCAGCGTCATGAGCCGCTTCTTTCCCCGTAAGGCGAACGACTGGGTGCGCCAGGCCGTCGAGCAGGTCACCTACCCCCCCGACCTCTCCGCCGAGGACGTCGCGCTCTGCGAGTCGGTCGCGGACATCACCATGACGAGCCCCGAGCGCATCGTGGCCCTGCGCGACGCCGTGCGCTACGTCGTCGGCAACGGCATCGAGGGGGACGTGGTCGAGTGCGGCGTGTGGCGCGGCGGCAGCATGGTCGTCGTCGCGAAGACGCTGCTCTCCCTCGGGAGCATCCGCGATCTGTACCTGTGCGACACCTTCGAGGGCATGAGCCCCGCGACCGAGCACGACAAAGCGTTCGACGGCCGCTCGGCCGACTCCATGCTCGACGCCACGGCCCGCAAGGAGGGCAACAGCGTCTGGTGCATCGCGGGCGAAGAGGACGTGCGCCAGAACGTCGGGCGCACCGGGTACCCGGGCGAGCGGCAGCACTTCGTGCGGGGCAAGGTCGAGGACACGCTCCCCGCGGCGGCCCCCGAGAAGATCGCCATCTTGCGCCTCGACACCGACTGGTACGAGTCGACGAAGCACGAGCTCGAGGTGCTCTACCCGCGCCTCGTCGACGGGGGCGTGCTCATCCTCGACGACTACGGCTACTGGCAGGGCGCCCGGAAGGCCGTCGACGAGTACTTCGCGAAGCAGCCGAAGAAGCCGCTCCTCCACCGCATCGACCTCACCGGCCGCATGACGGTGAAGCGCGCCTGAAAACGCGGGTGTGAGGCCTCGGCCGGAGGGGCTGTCTTTTTTTCGTTGACTCGAATGGCCCGGGGGCGTACCAAGGCGCCCTCACCGACGGGCGAATAGCTCAATTGGTAGAGCAGTGGACTCTTAATCCATTGGCTCAGGGTTCAAGTCCCTGTTCGCCCACCGTCGAAAGACCCGGCTCCCCGCCGGGTCTTTTTTTTTTGCCCTGGGCCCCGGGGTCGATGGGCGGGACCGACCGACGTTGGCGCCAAGTGTGCGAATTCGTTCGATCTCGCTCTTCCCCCCGCCGAAAGCACCCGCTGGCGTGCGCCGGGGCTCTGCTAAGGTGCGAGCCCTCATGGGGAGCATCCTCGTTACGGGCGGCGCGGGCTACATCGGCTCGCACATGGTGAAGACCCTGGTCTCGGCGGGGCGCGACGTCGTCGTCCTCGACGACCTCTCGAGCGGCCACGAGGACGCCGTGCACCCGAAGGCCCGCTTCGTCCGTGGCGACATCCGCGACAGCGAGAAGGTCCGCAAGATCGTGGCCGACCACGCCGTCGAGGGCACGATCCACTTCGCCGCGAAGATCCAGGTCGGCGAGTCGATGGTGAAGCCCCGGATGTACTTCCAGGACAACCTCGTGGCCACGCTCGCCCTCCTCGAGACGCTCCTCGACGCGAAGGTCGGCACGTTCATCCTCTCGTCTACCGCGGCCGTGTACGGCGATCCCGAGTACACCCCCATCGACGAGGACCACCCGAAGCGCCCGGTGAACACCTACGGCGAGTCGAAGCTCTTCATCGAGCACGCGCTCCGCCGCTACCACGACGCGTACGGCCTGAAATACGCCGCGCTCCGCTACTTCAACGCCTCGGGCGCCGACCCCGCGGCGGGCCTCGGCGAGCGCCACGATCCGGAGACCCACCTCATCCCGCTCGTGCTCGACGCGGCCGCGGGCAAGCGCGCCGACATCGGCGTCTTCGGCGACGACTGGGACACACGCGACGGCACCTGCGAGCGCGACTACATCCACGTGCTCGACCTCGCCGACGCCCACCTCGCCGCGTTCGACCACCTCGCGCGCGGCGGCGCCTCGGGGGCGTACAACCTCGGCACCGGCCGCGGCACCACGGTCAAAGAGATCATCTCGGCGGTCGAGACCGTCACGAAGCGCAAGGTGCCCGTGAGCATGAAGCCCCGCCGCGACGGCGATCCGGCCGTGCTCGTGGCGAGCGCCAAGAAGGCCGAGGCCACCTTCGGGTGGAAGGCGAAGCGCGCCGATCTGCTCGGCATCGTGGGCGACGCCTGGGCGTTCCACCAGCGTAAGGTCTGAGCCTCGCCAACCGTCGAAAACACCAACGGTTCTCGTCTGTTACGCGCCATCGTGTGCATGGTGCGGCGCGGGGCTCGGTGTCACGGGGCACCCGTGGGCGGCCGCTCCCTGTAGAGTGTTTCCGTGGGCAATACCTTCGGGCACCTCTTTCGCGTGACCACCTGGGGCGAGTCGCACGGCGTCGGGATCGGGGCCGTGGTCGACGGGTGCCCGTCGCGCCTCGCCCTCTCCGAGGCCGACATCCAGCCCGATCTCGATCGGCGCGCGCCGGGCCAGAGCAAGCTCGTCACCCAGCGAAAAGAGTCGGACACGGTGCACATCGAGAGCGGCGTCTTCGAGGGGCTCACCCTCGGCACGCCCATCGCGCTCCGCATCGTCAACGAGGACCAGCGCTCGGGCGACTACCGCGAGGTCGCCGAGAAGTACCGACCGAGCCACGCCGACTACACCTACGACGCCAAATACGGCCACCGCGACTACCGCGGCGGAGGGCGCACGAGCGCGCGAGAGACGGCGGCGCGTGTGGCCGCGGGGGCGATCGCGCGGAAGCTCTTGGCCTTGCGCTACGGCGTCGAGATCGTCGCGTGGGTGTCGAAGGTGGGCACCATCGTGTGCCCCAACGAGGACCTCACCGTCACGCGCGAGAAGGTCGACGAGACCCCGGTGCGCTGCCCCGACCCCGAGGTGGCCGCGCGCATGATCGAGCGCATCGAGGCCGCGCGAAAAGGCGGAGACTCCGTCGGAGGCGTGGTCACGTGCGTCGTGCGCGGGTGCCCGCCGGGCTGGGGTGAGCCCGTGTTCGACAGGCTCGAGGCCGATCTCGCGAAGGGCATGCTGAGCCTGCCGGCGAGCAAGGGCTTCGAGATCGGGTCGGGGTTCGCCGGCGCCGAGCTCTCGGGCCTCGAGCACAACGACCCGTTCTTCATGAAAGACGGCCGCGTGCGCACCGAGACGAACCGCTCGGGCGGCGTGCAGGGCGGCATCACCAACGGGGAGCTCGTGTACTTCCGCGTCGCGTTCAAGCCCACGGCCACCGTGATGCACGAGCAGCGCACCGTCACCCGCACCGGCGAAGATACGACCTTGCGCGGCCGCGGGCGCCACGACCCGTGCGTCTTGCCGCGGGCCGTGCCCCTCGTGGAGGCGATGAGCGCCCTCGTGCTCATCGACCACGCCCTCCGCCACGAGCGCGCGCGGTAGGCGACGAGCCCCGCCCCTACTTGAGGAACGGGATCATGCGCCCGAGCACGCCGCCCTTGCGGACCTGGTGAATCATCACGCCCGCGACGTGGGCGAAGACAAGGCCGAGCAAGGCGAAGACCAGCGCCTCGTGAGCCTGCCGTGGCACGAGCGCGTGCAGGTCCGGCGCCTCGGGCAGGCGACCGCCGAGGTAGTCCGGCCAGGCGCTCGTCGCTCCCGTGGCGAAGCCGCTCGCGCCGATCGCGAACGTGACGACGTACAGCAACACGTGGACGAAGCCCATGCCCATACGGTGCACGGGGGGGAGCTCGAGCGGCGGTGGTTTTGGCCCTCGCGCGCGCAAGACGAGCCTCGCCACCGTCAGGATCATGAGGCCCGCGCCAAGCAGCGTATGCAGTCGCGAGAGGAGGAGCCGTGCCCCCGAGCCCGCGGGGGCGTCGGACATGACGAACCCGGCTCCTGCGAGCCCGATGACGAGGGCTGCCCCCGCGGCGTGGACGATCATGCTCGCGCGTGGCCAGCGCGCTTCTTCTCCGTTCGTGGCGAGGGGATCGGAGCTCATGGCGTTCCTTTCGAGGTGGAGCCTTCGCCCCAGTGGCGAAGCGAGAGCACGCCCGAGGCGACCACGGACGCGGTCATCGCGATCGCCCCGAGGAGCACGAACACCGGCGACAGCCCGAGGTAAACTTCACCGAGGATCCCGAGGGGCATGAGGAGCCCGCCGATGCCGAGGGCGGCGGCCGCGGAGCGTGCCTTGTCGCTCGCCGTGTCGAGCTTCGCGAGCACGAAGCCGAGCGCCACGTTGAGGGTCGCGAAGAGCGCCCCGTGCACGTGCGCGAGCCTCGCCTCGAAGTGTTTGCCCTGCGAGTAGCTCGCGACCCACGCCTCTTTGTCGGGGGCGAAGTCGCGGAGGTAGATGAGGAGGAAGCCGTACGCCATGAACGCTGCCATGACGAACAGGCCGACAGCCACGTTGTAGCGCCCGGTCTTCAATGGTGATGCTCCTCTCCGCGGCCCATGTGGTGCACGAGCAAGACGAGGTCGGTGCCCGGGTCGGGGAGCACCGAGTGGGGCACCTTCGGGGCGAGGACCACCGCGTGCCCCGGATCGAGCTTCAGGCGCTCTTTCCCGGCCACGACGGTGCCGCTGCCCTTGAGTGACTGAATGGTGACCGGCACCGCCGAGTGGTGCTCGGGGAGCTCCGTGCCATTCCGGAGGACGATGGTCGCGAGCTTGAGCGCGGGCTCGTCGACGATCACGCGCGCCTCGCGAGGCTCGCCCGGCCCGGGGGACACGGGCAGCTCGACGACGCGGATCTCGGTCCCGAAGGGCGCCGGCCCCGCGTGAGGGGGAGGCGGGGGCGCCGCGCACCCGAGCGCGGAGAGGGACGAGAGGGCGAACGTGAGGGAGAGAGCGACGGAGAGCTTCGTCACGATGGCTTCTTTCGAGGCGCGGCCTCGGTTCTGGGTGGCGTAAGGAGGGTGAGGAGCCCCTCGCGCACGGCCTTGGCCTCGAGCTCGCGCTCTTTGACCTTCCCGTTGGCGAGGGCGAGCACTTGGACCGTGCCCATGACGACGGCGGTGAGCGCGGCCTCGGGAACGTCGCCGCGGATGGTGCCTTGGGCCTGGCCCTCCGCGATGCAGGCGCGGAGGAACGCGCGCGTCCTCGCGACGCAGGCCGCGAGCCGCTCGGAGCCGCCCTTGGTCATCGCGAGCGACACCTGATCGGACAGGACGAGCCTGAGGATGCCGAGCTGCTTGCCCACTGCGGAGCTGCGCGCCGCGACGAAGCGCTCGAGGCGCTCGAGAGGGGGGAGGCTCGGGTCGGGGAACGTCGCCTCGAGCACGCTCTCGACCCGCCCGACCACCGCGTCGAGCAGCGCCTCGAGCGAGGCGAAGTGTTTGAAGATGGCGCCCGTGCTGAGCCCCACCTCGGCCGCGAGGCTGCGTGTCGACAGCGCCGCGATGCCCTTGGTCGCGATGATGTGCAAGGCCGCGTCGGCCAGCTCGACCTGCCTGTCCTCGGATTTGCGGCGCTGCTCGCCCATGCGCAAGTAAGTAACTGCTTACTTGCAACGGCGCAAGGAGCCCGGCCCACCGTGCCTGCAAGTGCCTGAAACCCATAGGGAATACCGGGCCGGAGAAAAAACGCGGCCCGCGGGGAACCTCGGGGCCCCTTCGTCGTGAGAACGCATGGGCCCGACGACGCGGGTTCTGCCCCATGATGACGATGGCCATGCCTCACACCTCCCCGGCGGACGAACGCGTGGGCCCACGCGGCGAGCTCGAGCGGCTCGTCGCTCAGGACCCGATGGCGTTCCGCGCGTTCGTCGTGAAGAACGAGCGCGCCGTGTTCGGCCTGCTCTCGCGCATGCTCGGGCGCGGGCCCCATGTCGAGGACCTCGCCCAAGAGGCGTTCCTCCGGGCCTATCGCGCGCTGCCCTCGTTCGATCCGCACGGGCCCGCCAAGGTGTCGACGTGGCTGCTCACGATCGTGACGCGGCTCGCCCTCGACGAGCGCAAGCGCCGGAAGATCGCCGTGGCCCCCGACGCCGAGGTCGAGGCCGTCTCGGATCAGGGCGCCTCGAGCCCCTTTCGTGATCGCGCCCGTACGGAGCTCCGCGCGGCGCTCGAGCAGGCGGCCCGCGCGCTCCCCGACGATCAGTGCGCGGCCTTGGTGCTCGCGGAGGTGCAGGGCCTCTCGCTCGCCGAGGTGGGCGAGGTGCTCGGTGTGCCGGAGGCCACCGCCAAGACCAAGGTGTTTCGTGCCCGAGAGAAGATGCGCGCCGCGCTCGCGGCGTTCGGGCCCAAAGCGGAGGGCTCGCCATGAAGAACGAAGACGATCTCGATCTGTCGGCGTGGGACGCCGACGAGCCGCCGCCCGGGTTTGCCGACCGCGTGGTGCGAAAGGCCCTCTCCGAAGGGAAGGGCGAAGCGACCGCGACGCCGCGTGCCGAGGGGAGCGCGGGGAGCGCGGGGGCAGGGGATGAGCCCGCGAAGGCTCCACGGCCTCTCGCTCGGCGCCGTACGTTCGCGGCGGTGGTGACGTCGCTCGCGCTCGCGGCCGGTGCGCTCTTCTGGGTGACGTCGCGCCCGCCAGTGTCGGGGGAGATCTCGGCCGACACGGAGCGCACCGAGGTCCGCATCGGCGACCGCGCGGTGGCGGTGCTCGAGCCGGGCGCGCGCCTCTCGTTCCGCGGGGGCACGGTCGATCAGACGAAGGGCAACGTGTTTTACCGCGTCGAGCCGGGCGGTGGCTTTCGGGTGCACACCGCCGCGGGCGACGTCGACGTGACGGGGACGTGTTTTCGAGTGGACGTAAAGGCCTCTGGGAGGAGTGACGAGATGCAAGCACGAGACGTGAAGATGGGGGCCCTCGGGGCCGCGCTGGCGCTGGGAATGTCGGTCGCCGTGTACGAGGGCAAGGTCGCCGTGTCGCACGCGCAGGAGCGTGTGACGCTCAAGGCGGGCGAGAGCGCCGACGTGTCCGACGCGGACGGCGTGGTGGTGACGTCGGCCAAGCTCGGCGCCGCCGGGGCCGCGGGCTCGCAAGACGCCCCGCTCGAAGAGGCGAACAAGAGCCTCGTCGTGACCGTGAGCGACATGAAGAAGCGCCTCGAGACGATCGAGTCCCAAAAGAAGGACCTCGAGCAGAAGCTGTCGCAGGCCGAAGAGAAGCTCAAGGCCGAGCAGAAGGGGGCCGACGGCGCGCCCGCCAAGAACGACTTCGATCTCTCGCAGGACGACCTCGTCGCGCTCGCGAAGGAGGGTACGCTCAAGTACCGCGTGCCGTGCTCGAAGCAGGCAGGGTACAAACCCGACGCGGACGTGGTGAACAAGCTCGGGCTCGCGCCTCAGGACGCCGACACCATCGCCAACGCGTACAAGAAGGTCGCCGAGTGGCGCGAGAAGAACATGCGCCCGATCTGCCAAGAGGTGCTCGGGAAGTCCGAGCTCACCGACAAGATGAGCGTCGACTCGTGCATGCACCTCGTCTCGGACTTTCTCAGCGAGACCGACCCGAAGGCGCGCACCGAGGCGCAGCAGCTTGCCGTCGACATTCGCGCGGGCCTCAAGACCCCTCCGGCCGGTGAGAAGATGCCCCCGCTCACGCGGATGATGTTGGCCTCGACCCAGCAAATCAAGGTGTTCGAGGAGGAGCTCGCGAAGAGCTTCGGCCCCGACGAGGCCCACCGCATCACGTACGCCGACGGCCTCTGCATGGGCCACAGCACGTGGGGTGGTGGGAAGAAGAAGTAGGGCGCGGCTCGATCAGCACTTCCAATGGCGGGCGCCGCAGACGCCGCCTTCGCATACCGGGGTGTGCTCCGTGCCCTTGCACGGGGTGAGCCTCTTGCCTCTCAGGGCGCGCGGTCGAGCCACGGGGCGGTGCTCGTCGTCGAGCCAGCAGTCGTCCTCGCTCGTGCAGGGGACGTCGACGCGGCTCGCGCGCGTCTCGACGAGGGTGCACGCATGATCGATGCACCGTGCACGCATGCCCTCGCGCGCCGGGGAGACACACGCCGCGCACTTCACCTTCACGTTCGCGCAGCTCTCGCATTCCTTGACGGCGCACGTGCGCTCCTGGGCGGCGAGGTCGGCCTTGGTAGTGGCCTTGATGGGCGCACAGGGGCAGCAGGAGCAGCAGCCCGGGAACGTGGAGAGCGCGCACTCGTCGTCGGCCGTGCACGTGGTCGACGATGGGTGCACGCCGGCCTCGGGCGTTTGTGGAGAGGCCGGGATCGTGGCGACGCTCGCCGCGCTCGCGGAGGGGGCTTGGGAGTCGCCGCTGGCGCCGCTGGTCGACGCGCGTGGAGCGGCGAGGCTCGGGACAGGCTCGCTCGTGCTCGGGCTGGGTGTGCAGCCTACGGCGAGGGCGACGACGCTGGCGGACGCGGCGATCGCCGTGACGAGGCGGGGGGCTCGCATGGCTCGAGCGTAGGCGGGTCTCGCGAGATAGGCTAGGTTCGCCCGAGGCCCCGCGTGATCACCGTCTACGACTCCGTCACACGCTCGCTCACCCGCGGGGATCCCGCCGCCGCGTCGTGGGTCGACGTGGTCGCGCCGACCGAGGCCGAGGCCCGCACGGTGCGTGAGCTCGGTGTGCCCTCGGAGCTCTTCACGGACGCCCTCGACGCCCACGAGCTCGCCCGCGTCGAGCACCACCCGAGCGGCGCGCGGCTCTTCGTCTTGCGCGCGCCCGTGTCGGCCACGGCCGACGCCGCGGTGGTGCCGATCGGCGTCGTGACGCTCGCGAACGGCACGATCGTCACGATCTCGGCGACCGACACGACCATCCCCGAGAAGCTCGCGCAGGCCCACGTCGATCCGTCGCGCGCCGTGCGCTTCGCGCTGCTCCTCGCCGAACGTGTGGCCGACAGGTTCGTGAAGACGCTCGAGGCCATCGAGCACGACGTGAGGCGCCTCGAGCACAAGCTCCGTGCGTCGCTCGAGAACGACGAGATCATGGCCCTGCTCGACCACCAGAAGCACCTCGTGCTGCTCGACGTGGCCCTCCAGACGAACACGCTCGTGCTCGAGCGCGCCCTCGACGACGCGCGCCTCGGCCTCACCGAAGACGATCGCACCCTCGTGGGGGACGTGCTCGTCGAGCTCCGCCAGGCCGCCGTGATGACGCGCACGAAGAAGGCGCTCCTCGGCGAGACGATGGACGCGCTCGCGACGGTGGTGTCGAACAACCTGAACGTGGCGATGAAGCAGATCGCCGCGCTCACGCTGCTCGTGGCGGTGCCGGCCCTCTTCGCGGGCATCTTCGGCATGAACGTGCCGCTCCCGCTCGCGGGCCACCCCTGGTCGCTGTACGGGGTGCTCGGGCTCTCGGCGGCGGTCACGACGGGTCTCGCGCTGGTGCTCCGCCGGCGCCGTTGGCTGTGAGGGTGGGGGCTCGTGTCGCGAGATCACTTGCTGCTACACTTGGGTCATGCAGCGCGCGTCGAAGCTCGAGACCTACGAGGCGCTCTCCTCGCTCCCCGAGCAGCAGCGGGGTGAGATCGTCGGCGGCGTGCTCGTCACGCCCCCTTCGCCTCTCCCGCGGCACGCCCGGGCCCAGCGCGCGGCGGGGCGCTTCATCGGTGGCCCGTTCGACGACGACGACGGCCTCGGTGGGCCCGGAGGGTGGTGGATACTCCCCGAGGTCGACGTTCGTTTGGGTGTGCACGACATCGTGCGACCGGACTTGGCCGGATGGAGGCGTGCTCGGCTCGACGATCCGGCCGACGTTCGCCCGATCGAGGTCGTCCCCGACTGGGTCTGCGAGATCCTCTCCCCGAGCAACGCCGCGCACGACCGCGTCACGAAGCGCCGGCTCTATGCCAACTACGCAGTGCCCTACTACTGGCTCATCGATCCCGAGGCGCGCACCTTGGAGGCGCTCCGCTACGACGGCGCCCAAGGCGGTTGGTTCGAGGTCGGCACCTACGACGACACCTCGGTCGCGCGAATCGAGCCGTTCGAGGCCATCGAGCTCCCGGTCGGGAGGTTGTTCTCGCCGAAGAGGGGGTAGGGCGGAGGCTACTGCTCGGGTGGGAGGGCGGCCCAAACGGTGAGGCAGACCTCTTGGTCTGCGATGAGCTCGTAGCTCGGCTTCTTTCCGGAGAGCGCTTCGCTACGGTCCAAAATGAGGGAAACGCCTTCGCCTCGGCGGTCCATGAAGGTCGTGCGAAGCAGCGGCCAGCAGATCCGACCGACGTTGGCGCTAAGTGGTTGAAATGACATTGACGCCCAGCTCGCGAAAGAGGCGCCAGGTCCCCTCCGGAAAGAACACATCCCGCACGGCGCTCCTCATCTTCGCAAGCGCCTCCCGGTACGCCGCCAAGAACCCAGCGCGCTCCTTCATGGCCCGCACGGCCATCTCGACGTTCCCGCCCGCAGCGAAGCTGGGATTCCGCGCCCCCATCTCCTCGAACGACGACGCACGCGTCGTATGAGGCACCGCGAAGATCCACTCGAGCGAGCGCACGAACTTCCCCGCCTTGCGGGCCACGATGCGCGCCTTCTCCACCGCCGCGTTGACCGCGGACACGATGCGCTCCCGCGCCCCCTCGTGCCCCGAGCTCGCCTCGAGCGACCGCGGCACCGTGATCGAAATCTCCGCAGCCGCCGGCCAGCGCGTGTTCTCCGGGTCGATGTACAGATCGGGCCGCGAGACACGAATGGTGCGCGTCCCAATGTCCGTCGCAGCGAGCGTGACACCCGGCCAATCCTCGGGGCTCGCGACGAGCCCGGCCTCGACCACGTTCGCGAGCGTATACCCGATCTTCTGCAGCACCGCGTCCTCACCATAGAGCGCGACGACGCTCGTGCCCTCGCGCGAGAAGACCTCCCCGGGCCACCCACGCAGCACCTTGATGGCGTTCGCGAGCAGGCGATTTCGCTGCGAAAGGAAGTCGGGGAGCCTTCCTCGCGTGTCCGTGAGCACCTCGTGAAGGTGATTCGAGAGCATCTGCGCTGCGTGAACCTGTATGCCAAATTCCGCCGCGAGCACGGCCGTGACGTACCAATAGAACGCGAGCAGGAGCCGCCTCTTGTCCGGGTTCAGGAGGAAATAGCGGCGGATGGTCCTGCGCGTGACGAGGTAGGTGGTGCCCGGGACGATACGGCGAGGGTTGGACATACCTCCCCTTATTCACGTCGTGGGCCAACACGAAGTGGCTGAATTTAAGGGAGATCGTGTGTGGCCAAGGTGGCCCGGCCAGGCCCAACGGGTGGCTCGGCCAGGCCGTCGCCTGCTCGAGTTCGGGCCAACGTCGGTCCGGCTTGGGTCGGTCGGACCTGCTGGACCGGCTTGTCCGCCACGTACTTTCGCGGACTTGGCGCCAACGTCGGTCGGATCTGCTTGCGCGAATGCCCTGTTGTCCGGGACCGCCAGGAGGGGCGAATCCGTCTTGGCCGACCCCACCGGGCGAATCGAGCAGTTGTCCGGGGTGAAGTCCGACAGCTCGGCGGGCATGGCAGGGGCAGCAGGCGCCATCGCCGTCGAGATGGTTATGGAGAACCCCCAGGCCGTGGTCAACACGGGGCGCTCTCTGCTCGGCGCAGCCTCGCGGATCGTGCGTCGCGAGGGCCAGGCCATCGCGGGGCGTGGGGTGCAATACTACGCACGCGCGGCTGGTCGGCCGCTAGTCCGAGCGATCGATCGGGTGAGCTCTGGAGCAAAGGGGCGAAGGGGCGAAGCTGCCGTACGAAGTGTCGCGGATATCGGTGGGAAGGTGCCTTTCAAAATTAGCGGACGGTGGCGTATCCCTGATGGGACGACAAGATCGACTCTGGCAGAGGTGAAGAATGTAAAGTATCTGTCCTATACGCAGCAATTGCAGGACTATGCCGCGCACGCAAAGTTGACCGGGCGAGAATTTCATCTCTGGGTAAGGCCTGGTGCGACGCTGTCAGAGCCGCTTGAGGCTGCCATTGAGAGGAAGGAAGTTGTTTTGAAACGCATACCATTCGGTCGTCGGTAGTAGATTTGAGCGCTTTGAGTCTCACTTTGGCCCCCGGTCTGAGGTGACTGTTGCAGGCGTGCCCGCGCTAGGGTAGCGTGCGCATGAAAGGAAGATTTCGATGGCAAGCTCGAAGACACGACGTGGCGGAAGGACCGCGATAGAGTTTGAACAACACCTCCGGGAAACCGGGAAATACGACGAGATTCTCGAGCATCAACGAAAGCAAAGGGAGGAGTGGCGCCGGCGCGACGTCGAGGAACGTCTCGCGGCGGCGGCGTTGTATCGTGACCTCGAGGCCGCGGGCTATCAGGTAGACGATGTGTGGGATCTCCACGGGCGAACGTCGTACCCTGAGGCGGTCCCCGTTCTGCTAAAGCATCTTCCTTGTCCCTATCCGGAAAAGGTTCGAGAAGGGATCGCACTTGCCGTAGCAGTTCCCGCAACGCTTGCGCATTGGGATCTGCTCGTCCGACTCTACAAGGAGGAGAAGGAAGGATACATAAAGGACCGGATCTCTGACGCGATTTCGGTCGTGGCGAACAAGGACAAGATCGGTGAGGTGATCTCCCTAGCGCGCGACAGGACGCTCGGGCCAAGTCGCATTATGCTGCTACGAAAAATCTCCCGGTCAAGAGACCCTCGGGCCAGCGCTGCGCTCCTGGAGCTCGCTAGCGACCCGGATCTCGTGAAGGAAGTTCGGGTGATCCTCCGTCGCAAGGGGATCAAGGTGCCATGAGCGACGATCTGGGCACGGGCCTTCCGGGACGCTGACCGGGCGCACGAGGGCGCGGCAGCGCAGAGATTGCCGGGCCGTCTCGATGGCAAGGTCGAAGCCGAAAAGCATCCATGTACCCTGCGTCGTTTCCGAAGATGATTGAAGATGCACGTTCGATATTCAGGGGCTTGCGCTGCTCGTTCGCTCGGAGGGGGCGGCATCGACAGTTGCAGGCCCTGACGTGACGCTGGCGATAGCTGGGGCGCACGACCACGATCTCCAGGGCCGGCAACACCGTCACGATCCAAGCTCCGGATGGGAAGGTGACGACGCTCGCCCTCGCGGACGGGTACCTCGACACGGTGACCGGCCCCGATGCGGCCGTCATCGACCTCACCCACGACGAAGGCGGCCTGCTCACGCACTACGTGGACCGGCGCGGCAAGGCGCACGACTTCGTGTACGACGCGCAGGGCAGGCTCGTTCGCGACCGCGGGCCGGACAGCCCTCCCGAGGGAGGGCAGACTCTCGTGAGCTCGTTCGCCGACGGGACGCGCACGGTGGTGCACCGCACGGCGCAGGGGCGGGCGAAGGTGTGGGAGCTCTCGCGCGGCCCGACGGCAGAGAAGCCGCAGCGCCTCGAAGCGCTGACGGTGAAGCAGGTCACGTCCACCGCGCCCGACGGGACCTACGCCTTCGAGGCGACCAGGACGAGCTCTTGGGGGCGGCCTCTTGATGGCGGCGGACATCGGGACCCCGAACGTGCTCCGCGAGGAGATGTCCTACGACGGGTTCGGCGCGCCGCTCGAGATGCGCGCGAAGTGGGGCGGCGCCGGCATGGGCCAAATCGGCCTGACGTACGACGCCGCGGGCCGAGTGGCGACGAAGGTCGAGGCGTACGCCTTCCCGGTGGTCACGCCGATGGCCCCGATGTCGAACAAGACGTGGACGTACGCGTACGACGCGGCGGGCCGACTCGTGACGGCCACGCCAACAGGCTCGAGCCCCATCGACTACACGTACGATCTGCGAGGCAATCGAAACGCGACGGCCGTCGACGACCAAGACCGTGCGACGCAAGTGGGCGACGTCGGGCAACCGGACTACACGGGGTACACGTACGACGCGCACGGAAACGTGGCGACGCGCACGGTGGGAACCGAGACGCAGACCTACACGTGGGACGGTGAAGGCAGCCTGATGGGGTCGACGGTGACGGTGACGCCGCCGGCCCCCGCGGCGCCAACGGTGACCACGGTGACCTACGACGTGGACGCGAAGGGCCGGCGCGTCGCCCGCCGCGTGAACGGGACGGTGGAGCGGCAATGGATGTACCACGGGCAGCTCCGCATCGTGGGAGAGGTGGTCTACCAAGCCCAGGTGAGCTACCGTGTCTATGGGTACGTACCGGAGCGGCACCTCCCGGTGCTCATGCTGGAGACGAAGAACGGCGTCCAAACGCAATACCGTATCTACGGAGATCACCTGGGGAGCATGAGGGCAGTGGTACGCGTATCCGATGGCAAAGCGGTGCAGGTGATGCGCCACGGCCCCTGGGGCGAGCTGGAGCTCGACAGCGTAGCCTCCGGCTTCGCGAGGGTGCCCTTCGGCTTCGCCGGAGGCATCCACGACGACGCCACGAAGCTCGTGAGGTTCGGGGCGAGGGAGTACGACGCGCGGACGGGGCGGTGGTTGAGCAAGGACGAGGCGCGGTTTGGGGGCGGGGAGAATTTTTATGAGTATGCGGGGGGAGATCCGGTGAACTCGGTCGACCTGACGGGCCTCGCAGGAGCGCCTCCGGCATCTCTACCTACGCCGCAGGGGAGCGCTGGGGAACAGCCGGTCGGTGGCATCTGCAAAATGTACATGCCCGGCACCCCGGAGTACTGCCGAGGTCAAGTCTACAACTGTATCCAAGGGTGCAACAAACGCGTAGAGAGGGCATATCACAGTTGTCTTCAGTCCTATAGCGACAGAGGCCGGGTGCCGCCCGAAGACACCTGTCGCCTCGTCTTTGACTCGATTGCAGCAAGTTGTTTCCCGACTTGCACTCCTGCGATAGTCTGTCACTAGCCAGCAGGCGTCGCCTGTTGTCAAATGCATCCAGCGAGCTGAGGCCTGCCTTGTAGGTGAAGTCGACAAATCCGAAATGAAGGCGGCTAAAGCGACCGCGAACGACCTGCTCACAAGAGTCGAGAGATTTGGTATCTCGGATGGAATGGTGTCTGATGCATTTTCGGACTGTGGCCATGGTGACCTTCGCCTCTCTCGGGGCATGTTCTGGCGGACCTGAACAGCACGTTCAGGTCGTCGCGCCCATGAGGCCGCGAAACGCCATGATGGAGCGTCTTCCTAGCGAGTGTCCGGCGGAGATGGTCCAGCACAGCAGGATGTGCACGGTCTGTCCGATTGTTCCTCGCGCGACGTGCCTGGCAAAGTGCAATTCGGGAGACGCAGATGCCTGCGCGCTCTACGCGTTCTCGACGGCGATAGGCGTCGATAGTGATCCTGACCTGGCCACTGCCGCGCGATACTATAGGAAAGGGTGTGATGGGGGCTCATTGATGGCGTGCGAAGCCGTGGCCGACGCGATATATAGAGGCGACGGCTACCCGAAAGACGAGCTGCGAGCGCGCACCATGCTCGAAGATATTTGCGCTAAAGGTCTCTCGTCGGCCTGTGTAGGTGTCGCGACGATTCTGTTGCGCGCTGGCGAAGCGAAGGCTGCCTTCGCCTGGGCGGAACGCGGATGTACGGATCGCTACGGTTGCACCTCGCTCGCGCGGCTATGTGTACAAGACCCGGCCCATGCTCCTCCTCGCTGTGTCGAGTCCGCGGCCGCGCGAGCATGTCAGTACGGCCACGAAGCGAGTTGCGGAGGTACTCGAATTCCTGGTGAGGCGTCAGCGGCACCGCCGCCGGTGCTTCCGTAAGGGAGAATGTCTGGCCGACATTGGCGAGATGCTTCCGAGCTCAGTCAAGATATGACGATGTGCCGATTCGGACGCAATATGAAAGCTGACCTTGCCTGGATCGGAACACCCTCATGAACCTGATTCGCTTCGATCTCGGCCTCGCTCGCCTTCCGCTGTACTGCCTCCTCCTCCTCGCGTGCGGAGGCGAGGTCACCGTCGCTCCCGTGGAGGACGCGGGGGCGGATGGGGCGGTGGCTCCCGTGGAGGATCGCGCGGTCGCCGTGTTGTCGGCGAGCAACGACCTCGCCGACATGGTGCGCGTGACGTGGGAGGAGCCGAGCGCGGCGGTGACGGGGTACCGCGTCCTGCGTGATGGCGTGGAGCTCGCGCGCGTAGGCGCCGACGTGCGAAAATTCGAGGACCGGACCGCGCGGGCGGCCACGTTGCTCGCGCCGAGCGTGGAGGCGACCCAGGGGACGGAGCGGGCCGGCATCAAGGTGACGTGGCTCGCGATGGGCGAGGGTGCCGTCGTGGCGAGCCACGTCTACATGGTGGTCGCGGTGTACGGCGAGCGCCAGGCGAGCGCCTCCGAGGGAAAGCGCGGCAGCCGAACGGGAGCAGTGACGGGCTTCGAGATCTCGCGCGACGACGGAAAGGTGCTCACGGTCGGGCCGGGAGAGCGCGAGTGGCTGGACCGGGACGCGCCGAGGGCGACGTTCGAGCTCGAGGCCGCCACCGCGGCGGGAGAGCCGTTCGCGTCGGCCGTGAAGGTGGGCCTCCCGGCGCAGCCGAGGCTCGTCACGGCGCCCGCCGCGCGCGCGTACCGTGTGCGTCCCCTCGCCAGGGACCTGCGCGGCGCCGAGTCCGCCCCCGTGACGGGAGTGCGAGGCGTCGGGATCGCGAACGAGGTCCACCTCCAGTGGCAGCGCTCGGCGGACACGACGCCGACGACCTTCAGCGACGTCCCAGGCGTGACG
Source organism: Myxococcales bacterium (assembly GCA_016712525.1). Classification (NCBI taxonomy): domain Bacteria; kingdom Pseudomonadati; phylum Myxococcota; class Myxococcia; order Myxococcales; species Myxococcales bacterium. The sequence goes on along the minus strand of JADJQX010000001.1, from coordinate 565,139 downwards.
GGCCTCGCATGGTACGACCGCGCGGCACCCTCGGCCGTGCGGCACTACCGGGCGCGGACGGACTCGGAGTGGGTCGAGCCCGCGGTGTCCACGTCGGCGCCCGCGTCTGGAACGCGATGGAAGCAGCTCGCGGCGGGAAACAACAAGGTCTGCGGAATCGACCATGAAGGGTATGCCTGGTGCTGGATATCCGGGACGGTACATCGGTACCCGTTGAAGTACGATCAGATCGACATGGAGAGCACGGACTTGGTCTGTGCGCGCAGGGAAGCCGATCACACGGTAGACTGCTGGGCCTTCGGTCAATCGTACACGGGCCTCGATGTCGCAGTGAGCAGCTTGGCCGTAGGCATGCAGTTCGTGTGCGGTTTGCGCGAGAGCGACCGGCGAATCGTCTGTGCAACTCCGACGGGCACCAACATATTCACGAACGGCCTTCCGAACAGCGCTGAAGCGTATACGAGTATCGACGCCGGTCCGGCGACCGTTTGTGCCATACGCGCTCGGGACGGCGAGCTCGACTGCTTCTGGCCGCGAGGGCAGCATCCGGGGCTGTTCACGTCGATGGGGCCGTTTACCGGGCTCGCGTTCGACAGCGACTTCCCCGAGCAAGCTTGTGCCTGGCGAGCTCTGCCCGGCCCATTTCAATGCGACGGCGCGCTCTCGGCCGCACCGGCCCTCTTCGCTTCCCCGATGCGTGAGATACGGCCGATGCGCAACGATCTCTGGGGGGTGCGGGCCGCCGACGGCGCCGTGTGGAGCGCGGAATACGGGCCATTGACGCGTGCGGGGGAGGCGTACCACGGCCTCGTCGGCGCGCCGCGGTGGCAGGGGTGCGCGCTCGACGCCGTCGATCGCCTGCGATGTTGGGGGGCGCCATTTCAACGCGTTCCACCCGACGAGACCTACACGTCGACCGTGGGCCATGCCGCGAACATGTGCGGCATTCGCAAGTCGGATGGGCGAATCGATTGCCGGTCGAGCGGCATCCTGCCCGCCACCTTGGAGGTTACGGCGGAGAGCTACCGGAACATCGCGGGCGACGGAGAGCGAATTATCACCTTGAGCGCGACGGGGGGCCTCCGTCCCCTGGGATTCGGCGGCGAGCCGCTCCCGACGCTCCCGGCAGGGACATACGCCTCGACGACCCTCGACTGCGCGCTGCGAGCGAGCGACGGGTTCCCCATATGCTGGACCGAGGCGCTACGCCCCACGACCCCGTCCGTGGGCTTCTCGTCCCTCGTCACGCTCGCCTATCCGCACGTGGCGTGCGGAATTCGTCGAGTCGACGGAAAGGCGCAATGCTGGGGAGCCTTCGGCGCCACCCCGCCCCTGGCCGAGCCGCTGCCCGACGCGGTCGAGGACCTCATGCTCGAGCCTGAAGGCACACAGTTCGGGGCCTATTTGTGTGGAGTCAGGCGCTCGGACCACCGCGTGGTGTGCGCCTCGCTCTACGCGCCCTCGGCTCCACCTCGGCAGCCATTCGCGGACGAAGCCCTTCGGCTCGCGGGCTCCTGGAGCGCCGGATCGACCACGTGCGCGATCCGCAGGTCGGACCACACGGTGATGTGCGTCGGCGACCGCCCCTGGTCCACGACCGAGCGCTTCAGCGAATGGCAAGAGGCCATGGGCTGCGGACTGCGAGAGAACGACGGCAAGCACGTCTGCCGGGGAGACATCGTGCCGATCCGGTAGCAGAAGGGCCCATTCATGCCAGCGGTGATGAGGGCAACGAAGTTGGGCACCAAGAGCTGCACGGCCGCTTTGTCAGACATCGTTCGGAGGTGCAACGAGCGCTGCGGGATGCCCTTTGGAATCTACTAACGCAACAGGCGCCACCGACAGGCGAAGCCTCGTCGGCAGGGGGCTCGGCGCGACGTCTGTGGTGGTCGCAGTCCACGCACTTGTCCTCGGTGCCGCAGCGCTGCTCCTGGAGGAACGGTTCCCGGTTCGTGTCGGTGGGATCTTCGTGCCGCCCGAGCTCGTTTGTGCGGGGCCGCCTCTCGTGGCGTTTGCGGTTTCAGCTTGGGTGGGGAGACTCGCTGGTACTTTCGGTATCGCTGTTCGGAAGATTGCGCTGGTTGTCCTCTGTGTGCTCCTCGGGGGGCTATCGGTCATCGCCATTATCTCCAACGTTAGCTACACGTACGACGCGCACGGAGACGTGGCGACGCGCACGGTGGGAACCGAGACGCGGACCTACACGTGGGACGGTGAAGGCAGCCCGACGGGGGCGACGGTGAACGTGACGCCGCCGGCACCCGCGGCGCCGACCGTGACCACGGTGACCGCGAAGGGCCTGCGGATCGCACGCCGCGTGAACGGGACCATCGAGCGGCAGTGGATGTACGATGGGCAGCTCCGCATCCGCGGGAGAGGTGGTCTGCCAAGCCGCAGTGAGCTACCGTGTCTATGGTTACGTTCCGGAGCGGCACCTCCCGGTGCTCATGCTGGAGACGAAGAGCGGCGTTCAAGACGCAGTGCCTCATCTGCGGAGATCAGCTTGAGAGCATGAGGGTGGTGGTGTGCGTGTCGGACGGCAAAGTAGTTCAAGTGATGCGCAACGGAGTGCGCTGGAAAAATGTCGCGAGCACAACGAATGCGAATGGCTATTAGGTGCATGCGCTCGCTACGATGGCTAGCTTCCGGAAGCCTTTGTCTCGCATTGCTCGACACGGGCTGCTCGAGCGACTCGGGCGGCCGCGCTCGGACTCAAACCCCCGCGCAAGCGTCGGTCTCCGCTATCGTCATGCCTCGGCCTGCCGGAGGATGCCCTTCAGCCATGCGCGAGGTGGATGGGCGCTGTGCGGTATGTGAAGCGCCCTCCGACTGCGAGGCCCACTGCAGGGCTGGGGAAGGCGAGTCGTGCTCATTGGCAGCCTTGTTCTACGAATCGGGCAGGTTTGGTGCCGCCCGAAAAGGAGAGGCGGAGTTGCTATACGAGCGCGGGTGCTCGCTCGGTTCGTCCGACTCGTGCGAAGGGCTTGCAGGATGCTTGGCGTCGGGTAAGGCGTGTCGAGCGGATCGGCGCCGCGCCCGTGAAATTCGAAACCGCCTGTGCACGGGCGGGCACCCCGGCGCCTGTCTTGCAAACGCAACGGTGGAGCTCGAGGAGAACCACGACGCGATTGCGGCAACGCGGCTCGCCGAACGGGGGTGTTTGCTTGGGGATGCCGACGCGTGTGCGCTCTTCGGGCGACATTGCCTGAGCGCCGATAGTGCCGGGACGGGCTGCTCGAGGGAGGTGTTTGCCCGCGGATGCGAGCTGGGGCGAACCGAGCTGTGCGCTCGCATGACCCAACCGTCGGAAGGGCGGAAGATCGAACCTTAGGGGGCGACAAGCGTTGCGCCCGCCGGCACAAGATGATGAGATAGGGTCTTGGAGGATGGCTACAACGAGTGGATGGCTCACATGAAGGACGAGGCCGCCTACCAGGAAAGCTTCCACCGCACGGCCGTTTCCTGCTTCCCCTTCTGCCGTTTCGAAGTCCCGCGCAAATACGGTGAAAACTGAAATGTGGCGGAAACGTACTTTGGTCGCTCTGATCTCGTCAGCGTGTCTGCTTGGGTGTACCGCTACTGTCGACCAGCGCGGCGTTGCGCGAGCGCCGGGCCGGCTTCTGCACCCAAGCTGCAAGGGACGGCAGGGTGCCGAGTGTCCGCCAGACATGGTGGGCGTATCGGCCGTCTGTTGGGCGTGTCCGGTTGTTGACGTCACCGAATGTCAGCTTCGTTGCGACAACGGAAACGGAGGCGCATGCGAGATACGAGCAATACAAGCTAGGGCAGGTTGGGGCTTAGAAGAGCCCGACGAACGCTTGGCACAGGCATTCGAGGAGAAAGGATGCAAGGGGGGATCGCCCTGGGCGTGCGTGAAGGTGGCTGTCTGCCACCTCGAGGGGGGGAAGTGCTCGCCCGATCCCGTGCGAGCGCTCACGATTCTCAAGGAGGAGTGCGATGCCGGCATTGCGCTCGCATGCGCCGCCTACGGGCAGGTCAAGATCGAAGCCGGCGAGGCTTCGACGGGGTTCGCCTACGCCGAACATGCCTGCGTGGGGCTCGATGACGCGGCTGGCTGCCGCTTCTTTCGTACCCTGTGCACCCAATACCCCGAAAGTGCTCCGGTCCGCTGTGCCGATACTGCGCGTGAACGTGCCTGCGGCCTAGGTGACGAGCGTGCGTGTGCGGGCGACCTTGGCGAGACCCGGACATACCTTCCGATTCCGCGTTAGAGTCAGGTAAGCCAGTTCAGTGGGGAATCGCGTCCGCGCCTCCTTGCCCCAGGCCGAGCCGCTGCCCGACGCGGTGGGCTGTGGCTTGCGAGAGAACGACGGCAAGCACGTCTGCCGGGGAGACATCGTCCGCGCTGTGGGTCGACCCGGTAGCGTCGTCGGGTCGCCCCGGTGGCGAACGCCACGCCGGCGCGCCCGATAGCTATCCTGACGCAGTGGGCCGCTTCGATGAAACGCGCTATCACGGAGGCGGCAGCCTGCCGCGGAGCGACTTCGCGAATCTCCTGAAGTCTTCCGCGGCGAGGTCGGTCCGCGCTCCGAGAGTCGCGAGCGAATTGTCGAGCAAAGCGCGCGCCTGCTCTACATCTCCCGCAAGCAGCGAGGCGGCCGGCCGCCTGTAGTCTAGCTGATCCGCAACGCCAAAGCACTCTTGGAGTCGTGGCCGTACGTCGGCGAGGTCGACAGCCGAGCGCATGAACGGAACCCCGTGGGTGGCTATCGCATTGGCCATATCGGAAGCTACCTCCTCCGAGCGGCCGGGAACGAACATCCATGCCATGTACTTGTTCTCCGGCATGAGGTACCCGAGTGGACTGCCGATCGTCGGTGGTTGGTAGGCATGGAACTTCTCGCCACGACACTCCGCCACCAGTCGCTCGATGTCCTGGAAGCGCACGCCAATGATAGGGTTGATCTCCACTTCGCCCGGGCCATGGTGTCGTGTTGCTCGATTGAGGCCTAGCCACCCGAGCACGTTGGGAGCGAGATCGAGCGTGAACGCATAGCCTGCGCGCTTCTTGAACCCGATCTTGGCCAGAGCCGCCACTATGGCGTCTCGATACCTGTCCATCGGCCTGTTCGTCACGGGAGCGCCCATGGGTTGTGAAGCGCCCTGACCGGCGTAGGCCCACAGGGGAGGCCCGGGTTCGAGCCAGCGGGAGCGGCGCGTCGCAGAGCCGCCGCGGCCCCGGAGGGCGCGGTGACGAAGACGGGGAGGAGAGCGAGGCGGCGAAGCCACGGCATGCACCCACTCTACGACCTGGGCGAGAGCCTTGACAGGGTGAAGCCGGGAAGCCTACTCCCCGACGACCGCATACTTGCCGGCTCGACGAGCGCGGTCTCGCCCCCGCCTCGTCTACGCGCCGGCGGTCCCGTGCCGGACACGCCCCCGTCGGCGTGCCTGTCGCAGTTCTCGGACGGAGAGTGAACTGCGCCTCTCGTCTGCGACGCGTCGGGTAGGACGGTGGCGCGCCCAAAGGACGGATACGGCGTCGCCGGCTTGCGAGGCCCGAACGACGCCGCTGCGCTCGGGGAGCTGAGGCCGTACGAGGGCCGCTCGCTCGGAGGGACGCGGCATCGACAGCTTGCGGGTCCTGGCTTTGGCGATAGCAGGGGTTCGCCTCATCCTCTCGCGCTCAGGGGAGTCATTGACCTGGCACGAGCAGGAATGTGGCGACTACGGAATCCCACGCTACATTCGGCGAGGGTTCGGACTTGCCGCCGAACGCCGCCTCGTAGCGATGGTCGACAGCGAGCTTTCCGCGTTGGTTGCGGAGAAAGAGAACGCGCTCGATTCAGCTTGATGGCGCGCGCGGCGCGAGGTAAGCCGATGCGGCCGAGGACGCCGTGAAGTTCGGGCTCGCGGGGGCTGCTCTCGCGAATCAGTACCCGCAGAGAAGCGAAAGCCAAGATGCAACGAGAGTTTGCTGCAATAGCACTGCGCGCGGCGGGGGTCTCCTTCGAGCCATCCGATCTCGCATCGATTCGCGTCGCCGCTACCGCCGCGCTGAAATGGGCGGACGCCAACGAGGAGGCGTGGCAGAGACCCAACTGTCTCCATTGGGGCAACATTCTGCTCGGCGAAGTGGCCTTGGCTGCGGGCGACGTCGCCGAGGCCGGCCGGAGGTTGCTGCTGGCGGGCGACTGCGGAGATTCTCCGCAATTGTCGTCATTCGGTCCGGATTTCGAGCTGGCTCAGAAGCTCCTCGACTCGTCCATGCGTGAGCTCGTGGTTTCGTATCTTGGCAAGTGCGCAAAGTTCTGGAGATTGGGCCGCCCAAGTGTCGAGGGATGGATACTTCGGGTTCAGGGAGGAGAGCACGTCGACTTGACCAGAGCGCGGATGCTCGACATGGCGCACGATGACGAAAACGAGCTGGATTGAAGTTAAGGTCTCCGTCGCCAGCGCGTGGCTGGTAGGCCGCGCTACGGGGCGCCGATGACCGCGACGGCTCCCCGAGAGCTTCACCGACTTCTCGAGCAGCGGCCGAGACGAGTACGCCCGTCGCACCGGCGCCTTCGATGGTCATCGGCCTCGACGAACGCCTGCGCGACGATCCCCCAAGTCGGCGCGTCGTGCGGGTTCGGGCTCTGGCCGCGATCCAGCCAGGGACCGCGGCGTCTCCCTTCCGATCCCGTCGACGCGCCCACTTATCGGCACGTGTCGTCGAACGACGGGTCCATGCGCCAGGTTCCGTCGATGCATGTGCCCGAGAGCGTGCCGGTGCGGCCGGGGGCGTCGTTGTTGACCTGCAAAGAAACCCCGCTGAGCGTCTCGGGGTAGGCGTAGGAGCAGCCCTTCGGGCTCGCGTAGCGGCCGCCAGGGCAGCTCTTCGCGGGCTCGCAGGTGTCCACGATGTCGGTCCACTGCCCGCGCACGCACGTACCCGAGATCGTGCCCTTCATGCCGTTCGCGCTGTTCGTGGCGGTGGTCCTACCGTTCAGCACGGTCGGGGCCGTGTAGAGACATCCGCGCCCGTTGCTCCAATTCGTGACACCCTCGCATGCTGGCCCGGCCGAGGCGGCGACGAGCTCCTTGGCCGCGGGGCCGAATCGAAATACCCAACGCGGTATGACCACGTTCTCCGATGTTGCGATACCGAAGTGCTGCGATACGAGCCCGACCAAGTGCGGTCTCCCCCCGATCCGTCGGACCATGGCGGCGCCCAGGTACCCGGTGCCGATGGGAGGGGCCGTGTCGCCGGTGACGCCGCCGATCACCGCGTCGTCGCTGCCGAGCCGCGCGTTCCAATCGTGGTTCGCGTATTCGAGGATCGTCTCCTGGGGGAAGCTGCCCATCCACGTGGCCTTCAGGTCGGCGGCGTACGCGCCGACGTCGGGGTAGAGGATGCGTGGCGCCGAATCGCCGGGCATGGCCCGAAGAGTCATTTGGCCGAGCTGCCGCGCGCCCCCCGCGTTCCCATAGCCTACGACGCTGATACGCGCCCCGATGTCGGCGCGAGACAGGTCCCCGATGGGCAGCGGCGTGACCCCGACCACCGGGCGCGCGAGATACGCCACCATCGCGCCCTGCGGGCCGGGGAGACCACGCAACGAGACGGTATCCACGTCCGACTGGACGATCCGGATCCAACGAACGATCGGGATCGTCTGAGAGGGCGAGGCCGGATTGGGGCCGACCCGAAACTCGGCTCCCGGGGCGAGGCTCCCGATGGCCACGAGGAGCCGGTCCGGCGCGATGAGCGTGGCGGAGCCGTAGGGGAGCATAGGCTGCCCCGGCGCGAACACGTTCGGCCCGTACACCTGGCCCACGGCGTCGAGGGCGGGGGAGTCGGCCGCGATCGTCCCCACGATCGCATCGGAGGCGACGCCTGCCCCGTCCTCGTCGTTCGGGCCGCTGCTGCATGCCGCGAGCGCGAGCAACGTGAACACGGCGCCCAGCGTGGGGCAAGTGAGGGTGAGCTTCTTCGTAGACATGGTGGGCTCCTGAGCGAGCTCGCGGTTTCCATCGACCGACCTTCGGCCACCCCGCGGCTGGCCCGCGAACAGCAACGCGCATGCCACGAACGACCAACCGCTCACGATCGTCGCGACGCCGCGGAATTCGGGCCTCTGGCGTCGTTACGGAGGATCGCGCCGAGGCGAGGCGCTCGGCGCGCCACGCCCCCTGCACCGAAAATGTCCCCACCAGGGGAGGTGGGATCCATCCGCCATCCGGCCGACCCCCGCCGCGCCCGCGCTTCCCTCACGTTGGTACGCGCGCGAGCAGCATCGGCTGTTCATGTCCCCATCAGCACGGGGTGCTGACGCATCGTTGAGCGTAGGGATCGGGGATCGGAATGCGCTGAAGCGGCTCGGCGGAACGAAGCTCCGCCCACGCGGCGAGGGCGAGCACCACGCAGAGGGCGTCACCGAGGGCGCCGCGAGCGAACGACGACGGGGGTGGCGCGGCCTCCTGGAGAGGGTCGGTTCGATACGGGCCATCGTCGGTGGGTCGAGCCGTCGCCCTCTCCCTGGAGCGCTCGACGAGGCGATGAAGGAGGGGGGCGCTGCCCACCAAGACGATCAGCGCCGTGAGCATCGCTCCGCGAGGGCTCGACTCGACGATGCCGGTGGTGTGGCGGACCAGGAAGACGATGGGTACGAGCGAGACGAGGCTCGTCGTGCGGATCTCGTGGGGAGTCATGGCGATCCCTCGAGGTTCGGCGGAGGATCGCCGGAGCAGCCCGCGGAGGCGCAGATACGAATCGTGTACCCTTGCTCGCATACGTAGCCGAACCGAGGAACGACACCGCTCCGCACGAGCCGTCCCTCACCGCGTTCGCAAGGGTCGTAGAGCTCGGCGAGTGGGCCAAAGAGAGCGTTCGCGGGCCGATTGCCGCTCCCATTCACGGGGCGCTCCAGACTGCCGAATAGCGCGATGGTCGACGACAGGGCGAGGCACAGGTCGAGGCCGACTGCCCTTGGTACGATGGGCGCTCGTCCGGCGTAGGCATAGCCCGCTCGAACGGCCATGGAGACGAACGCGGCCGCAGCGACGACGACGAAGGAGGCGGGGAGCGCGTTGATGCCCGGTCGCAGCACCGCCCGCGGCCAGGCGAGGAGCGTGAGCACGAGCATTGCGGCAAGGAAGAACCGAGAGCGTGAGGAGAGAGGCATGGCGAGGACCCTTCGAACGATGCGCACGAGGACGCCCGCGTGCGCATCGAAGGAGTACGGAGCGTTCAATCGCACACGAGGCCGTTCGTGTCGCCGACCGCGCGAAAGCCCGTAACCCAGGTCAGCTTCATGAACGGCTCTATCGGCGCCGCGCCCCACCTCGTTGCGTCGACGATGTCGTTTTTCTCCGATCGCCCCCGCCGCCCCGACCCACACGCCCAAAAACTTGGCCCGGAGCATCCGTTCACCGACGATCGCGCGGTGACCTCGCTCGACTCGTGGCTCCCCGTGGTGGCGGTCGGTGCGGGCGCGTTCGCCCTCGTGCAGACGGCGCGGCTCGGGTGGCTCCGCGCCCTCCCCGCGAAGCGCGTCGCGTTCGCACGAGCCCGTGGCGCCCGCGGGGAGGCGCTGGCCGAGCGTCTCCTCGAGGCTCACGGCTACACCATCGTCGAACGGCAGCTCGCGGCGCGCTACGCGCTCGACGTCGACGGGGGCGAGGAGACGTTCCTCGTGCGCGCCGATTTCGTGGTCGAGAAAGCAGGGCGCCGCTTCGTGGCCGAGGCCAAGGCCGGTGCGTTCGCGCCGCGCCTCGAGACGGCCGCGACACGCAGGCAAATCCTCGAGTATTCGTGCGCCTTCGACGTCGACGGGGTCGTGCTCGTCGACGCCGAGTCGTCCCGCCTCAAGGTCGTATCGGCGCCCATCAGGGCCGCTCCCCCACGCCCGGTCGTGCCATGGGTCCTCGCGGCCTTCGTGCTCGGCACCCTCGCCGGAGCGTGGCTCGCCCGAGGTTAGCGCCGGTGCTCGATTCTCCTCTCGCCCGTGCCCGTGCCCGTGCCCGTGCCCGCTTGCTCTCGTCCGTGCCCGGCTTGCGCTCGCCCGTGCCCGTGCCCGTGCCCGTGCCCGTGCCCGGCCCTGCGGCAGCCGAAGTGCTCTCGTCCGCTCCCGTTCCCGGCTTGCTCGGCCCGTTCCCGGCTTGCTCTTGCCCGTGCCCGTGCCCGTGCCCGTGCCCGTGCCCGTGCCCGTGCCCGTGCCCGGCTCCGCTGCTGCCGAAATGCGCTCGCCCGTGCCCGGCTCTGCGGCTGCCGGAATCCTCTCGCCCGTGCCCATACCCGCGCCCGGCCCTACCGCAGCCGAATTCGTAACAGCCGCGCCCGGGCAAATCATCGCCCGTCCGGCGTGTCAGTCGTCCCCGCCGTCTGCCGCGCCCGCGTCGGCCGGCGCGTCGCCGCAGAGGTACCAAGCGACCTTGGCGAACGACGCCCCCACGTTGGCGCCTTGGCACGTGCTCCCCCACTTCGAGAATCCGTCGAGCAGCGCCTTCTCGCACGCCGACTCGATCGTGCCCACACACGCGCGCTGCGCGTACGCCTCGCAGTTGGCCTTCTCGTTCGAGCGAGGGGCGCACGCCGCGCAGCTCCCCGCCGTGCACGCGCTCGCCTTGGTGATGGGCACCGCGCACTCGGGTTTTCCGAGCACGAGCGACGCACACGCCCCCAAGTTGGGCATGACCGTCGTCGGGCCCGAAGGAACGAGCGCCCCGATGGGCGAAGCCGCAGGCACCTCGGTCGCGGGAGGCCCGAAGATGCAACGCGCGCAGTCGGGGCGAGCGGCGGCAAAGTCGGTGCAGGCGCTGCCCGTGTGGGCGGCGGCCACGCACGCACGCTCCGCGGTGGTCACGTCCTCCGGGGTGCACACGCCGCGGTGAGCCGTGGGCTCGGTGCCGCGCACACGCTCGCCGAGGTTCGAGAAACACGAGGGCGCGGGGCCGAGCGGGCCGTCGGTCTCGACGTCTTTCCCCGAGTCTCGCGGGCCAGCGTCCGGGAAGACATCGTCCGGGTCGAAGGGTGCACCATACACCGGCACCGCCGACACCGAGCAGGCCGAGATCGTGACGGCCACGGCCACCTGCGCCCCGACCCACGCCTTACGCGACCCCGTGGAGCGCGGCGCCGGCACCAGCGCGCGGCCCTCTGCCCCGCAGAACGGGCACCCCGTGTCACCTTCACGCACGTGTCGCTCGCACCCCTCGCACTGCCGAAGTCCCATGGCCCGAGCATAGCAGCCGCCTCACGCCTCGCGCACGCCGCGCCGCGAAAAACGGCCTCGCCTGACGTCTCCCTGACACCTCCCGCCCCCAAGCTGTGCTACCCGGGGCGCGATGTCTCTCCCTGCCGTCGGAACCTACCGTCCCGGTCCGTTGCCCGTCTTCTCTCCCGATGAGCTCGTGCACGCGCTGCCTCGCGTCCGCGAGCCCCTCCACGTCGTGTTCGACCCGAGCACGAGCCGCGTCGGCCTCGCGGTGGGCGGAGAGATCCTGCCCGCCTCGGAGCTCGCCCAGGGCGACTACCCGCTCCTCGCCACGCTGCCGCCCTCGTACCCCGAGTGGCTCGGCGACCGCTCGTTCAACGAGGCGCACGGCGTCCGCTTCCCGTACGTCGCCGGCGAGATGGCGAACGGCATCGCGACCGTGGCCATGGTCGTGGCGATGGCCCACGCCGGCATGCTCGGGTTCTTCGGCGCGGCGGGCCTCTCGTACGAGCGCGTCGAGCGCGCCCTCGACGAGCTCGAGGCGGAGCTCGGCACCGAGGGCCCCGCGTGGGGCGTGAACCTCATCCACTCGCCGGCCGAGCCCGACCTCGAAGAGCGCGTCGCCGACATGCTCGTCGCCCGCAACGTGAAGCGCGTCTCGGCGTCGGCCTTCATGGCGCTCCAGCCCTCCGTCGTGCGCATCGCGGCCGCCGGCCTCACGCTCGACGAGTACGGCAACGTGCGCCGAAAGCACCATGTTTTCGCGAAGATATCGCGCCCCGAGGTGGCCGCGCCCTTCATGTCGCCGCCTCCCGCCGAGATGCTCCGCGAGCTCGTCGAACAAGGCCGCCTCACCCACGCCGAGGCCGAGCTCGCCGCGCGCATCCCCGTCGCGTGCGACATCACCGTCGAAGGCGACTCGGGCGGCCACACCGACAACCAGACCTTGGTCGCGCTCTTCCCGCTCATCGCAGGCCTCCGCGACGAGCTCACCGCGAAGTACGGCTACACCGAGACGATCCGCATCGGCGCGGCCGGTGGCCTCGGCACCCCCACCGCCGTCGCCGCGGCCTTCGCGCTCGGCGCCGCCTACGTGGTCACGGGCACCGTCAACCAGGGCGCCATCGAGGCCGGCCTCTCCGACGTCGGCAAGGCCATGCTGGCCGAGGCCCAAATCGCCGACGTGGCCATGGCCGCCGCGGCCGACATGTTCGAGCTCGGCGTGAAGCTCCAAGTGCTGAAGCGCGGCACCATGTTCCCCAATCGCGCGAATGGTCTCTACGAGATCTACCGCTCGTACGACAGCCTCGAGTCTCTCCCGAGCGACGTCCGCGACAAGGTCGAAAAACGCCTCCTCGGCGCCCCGATCGACCAAGTCTGGGCCGAGACGCGCGCCTTCTGGGAGCACCGCGATCCCTCGCAGGTCGTCATGGCCGAGAGCGATCCCAAGCACAAGATGGCCCTCGTCTTCCGCTGGTACTTGGGTAAGTCGAGCCGCTGGGCCATCGAGGGCGAGCCCACCCGCAAAGGCGATTACCAAATCTGGTGTGGCCCGGCGATGGGCGCCTTCAACGCGTGGGTCAAGGGCACCTTCCTCGAAGACCCCGCCGAGCGCACCACCGTGCAGATCGCGCTGAACCTCCTCGAGGGAGCCGTGGTCGCCGCCCGCGCCACCCAGCTCCGCGGCTACGGCGTGGCCCTCCCCGCGAACGCCGCGTCCGCCTACCGCCCCCGCAAGCTCCGCGTGTAACCGAGCAGCAGCAGCAGCAGCAGCAGCAGCAGCAGGGATGCCCCCACCCGCGGGTGCTCGGCCTTCGGCCTGCGCGCCCGCGCCTCCCCCAAAGGCCGTTCTCGGCCCCGCGCCCCCGCGCCCCGTCGCGCCACCCCCGCGCGCGGAGCCTCCGAGCGGCCAGGGGGAGGCCCCCCGTCACCCGCGAAGGTGCGCCGCGAGCTCCGGCCAGAGGCCTCCGCCCGCGCCGCCCCCCCCCCGTCACCCCACCCCGTCACCCGCGAAGGTGCGGCGCGAGCTCCGGCCAGAGGCCTCCGCCCGCGCCGCCCCACACGCGCCGCGCAAACGAGCCAATCCTGGCTCGTTTTGCGCGCCCCGCGCACGCCCTGCACCCCGCCACGCGGTGCGCCAGGGGAAACCCCTGTCGCTTCGCGTGGCACGTGGCCTGCTACCTGCGAAACCAGGAGGTCCACGTCATGAAGTCACGTTGGCTCGCGGCAGGCTCGCTCGTCGTCATGGTCACCCTCGCGGGGCTCTCGTGCTCGAGCAGCACCACGGAGGACATCCCGCTCGACACCCTCGCGGGCGACACGAACGTGCCCCAGGCTCAGGTGGGCAACGTCATCTCGCTCGGCACGGTGAAGCTCGGCGCCGACAACGTCGACATCGGCGCGCGCATGACCATCACCAAGAACGAGGGTGGCCTCGTCACGGCGAAGGTCACGGCCGACCCGACGAAGGACCCGCGTATCGCCAAGTTCGCCGCGCTCATCCCGAGCTCCGCCAAAAAGCCCGACGGCACGATCGACACCGAGGTGAAATTCCGTGTCACGACCGAGGGCGTCCAAGACTTCTTCAACAAAGACGGCAAACCCCACACGGTGGTGAAGTACGCCGGCAACGTGGGTGACACCTACAAAATCTCGAAGAGCGACGGCACCGTCATCACGCGGACGATCGTGGCCAAGTCCGATAAGGACGACTTCCCCTATGGCTTCTTCGACATCAAGACCATGACCATCGAACAAGACTCGCGCATCCCCGGCATCAAGAAGATCGTCATTCGCGCGAATCACAAATTCGGGATCGTGCACGTCGAGGCCGTGGCCGACGACGGCAGCACCATGAGCTCCTACGTCCTCTCGAAGAACTGACCATGGCGAGCGACGCCGGAGCTCCTCCCGTGTTCCCCTGGCTGCCGAGCCAAGGGCGGCCCGTGGGCCTCGCGCTCGCCGCGGCGGGGGCGGCCCTCGGGTACGCGGTGCTCGCGCGCGGCTTTCGCCCGAAATTCCTCGAGGTTCGTGTGTTCGCGCTGCACGCGCGCTACTTCGAGTCGAAGGCCTTCACCTTCATCGAGAAGAACGTCGCGCTCGAGCTGGCCACGGTGCTCGTGCTCGTGGGCCTCTTCGCCACGGCGTTCTCGCGCGACCGGGACGAGAGCCCCGAGTCGGAGCGCGCGCCTCCGCGCCTTCGCGTGGGCCCTATGCGTGGCCACGGCGCTCATGATCCTGGCGACGCTCACCTTGTTCGGGGTCGGGTTCGCCTACGCGCTCGCGGCCCACGTGGTCGTCACCCTCACGCTCGCCTCGGCCTTCGCGGCCCTCGGTCGTGCGCGGCGCGCCCTACGGAGATCGCCATGAACGAAGCCGGCAATAGCATCTTGTCGCACACGGGGTGGCTCTACACGAAGCTCTTCGAGGGCCCGTTCTTCTTCTTCGATCTGTGGTCGCTCGCGCACCTCTACTCGGGGTTCTTGGTGATGCTCGTCCTCCGCGCCCTCCACGTGCGGCGCCCGTGGACGTGGCTCGTCTCCCTCCTCGTCGCGTACGAGCTGCTCGAGCTCGCCTTCATCTACGTCGCGTTCCACGCCTTCCGCCCCGAGACCTTGAAAGACCAAGGCACCGACATCCTGGTCGGCATGGCCGGCGCCTGGGTCACGACCGCGCTCGTCCGTCGTGGGGAGCGCCTCCGCGGCCCTTCGCGCGAGGGCCTCGTCCGAGCCGCGGCCGTCCCGCTCGGCGCGGTCGCCGTGGCCTTCGAGTGGGTGGGCAACTACGGCTACTCGTACAGCCGCCCCTTCTTCAACTCGCCGGGCATTTGCTGGTGGGCGTTCCTCCTTTGGACCCTCGCGCTCGTCGCGGTAGGTCTCGTGTTCTCGTCGCTCGAGGCGCGCCTCGGCTCGCCCGCGAAGGCGCTCGGGCTGACCGCGCTCGGGTACCTCGTCGCGCTCGCGGCGGTCGAGTACCTCGGGTACGTCGTGCTCGGCATCCACGAGGTCGGCCACCCGAGCCGCACGGCCCTCGCCTTCGATCTCGCGCACGGCACGCGCACGATGCATGTGTTCTACACGTGTGCTCCCGTCGTCGGCGTCGCGGTCTTCGCGGGCCTGCGCGCGCTCTTCGGCCGCGCGATGACCCCGGCGCTCGTGCTCTCTCGGGGCACCGAGCCGAGCCCGGCCTTCGCCCGCGCCCGCTCCTGAGCGCGGGAAATCGAACGAATCGGTCGCCCCGGTCATAACGGTCGGGGCCTACCTCCACGAATGGGCATGCGCCTCTTCGCGGCGGCTTCGGCCGCGTGCCTCGTGTCTCTCGTCGTGCTCACCCCCAAAGCCTCCTCGGCCTGCGGCGTCTGCGCCGCGGGGGACGCCTCCATGGCGCCCAAAGAGGCCGAGCGCGCGGCGAGCGGCACCATGGGAGCGGCGGTCGACGTTCGCGGCGGTGGCCTCCGGCTGGGCGACACGACCCGGCTCTCCGAGTGGCGGACGGAGGGGAGTGTGTATGTTGCACCCAAAGACTCCCTCCGCCTCCGCCTCGCGATGCCCGTGCTCGCGAGGTCCCTCTCCGGGCCCGACACCGCGGGAGATCTGCGCGGTGTGCCTGGAGACCTTCACGTGTCGACCGACATCGGCTTCGAGCCCGACCAGGGTCGCGGCCGAGCGTTCGTGCTCACGGCGGGGCTCGGCCTGCCCACGGCCCCCGTCGCGCGCGACGATCGTGGGGAATTCTTGCCCTCGATGCTCCAGCCGGGATGCAACTCGGTCGTGCCCGAGGTCATCGTGTCCTCGAGGCTCGTCTCGGGGCGCTTCTCGCTCACCTTCGCCCCCCGAGTGCGTGTACCCGTTCCCGTGCGCGCCGCACCCCACCGCGGCGCGACGCTCTCGCTCTCGACGACAGGGCAGTTCCAGCCGCACCCCGATTCGCCGTGCGCCTCGGCGTGACGGCGCGGGCCGAGCTCGAGGGCGCCGGGGCCGACGGCCGCGGCGATGGCATCTCGGGTGGCTTCGCGGGCTATCTCGCGCCCGAGCTCGTGGTGAGGCCGACCATGGACCTCCAGCTCACGGCGGGCGTGTTTTTCCCGGCCGTCCAGGCCCTCGCCGGCGGTCAGCGTGAGCTCCCCACGTTCGTCGCCGGCATGGGCTGGGCGATCTGAGGGCTGCGCTCTCTGGTTATTCTTCGGCCTCGAGGTCGCGGCAGCAGCGAAACCCCGTGGAGTAGTCGTGGTACGACATCACGTGGGCCGTGGTGCGGTAGTCGCAGCCCTCGCCGTTCTCGTGGGTGTCCAGGTAATACCCCCCTTGGAACGTGCCCTTCGGATCGGCGACCCACTCGTGCAGGTTGCCCACCATGTCGTAGACGCCCCACTCGTTCACGCACGTCTCGTGCTCCCCCGTCTTCGACAAGGTGCCCTCGACGGCGTTCAGCGCGGGCAGGTTCATGGCATTCCACGTCGACGCGCGAATGCCCAAGATCTGGCGCGGGTTCTTCCCGTGATCGTTGCAGGCGCCTCGCCTCCGCGCCTCGCCGTAGGGGTAGGTGGTCTTCTTCGGGCCCTTGCACGCCGTGACCCACTCGCGCGGATCGCAGAGCCGCTTCCCGGACGCGCGGCACGCGCGGTCCGCGTCTTTGCCGCTGATGTACCCCTGGGGATACGCGCCCGACACGCTGACGGCCCGCACGCTCTTCCCCTCGGGGGACACGTTCCACGGAAAGGGGCTCTCGCGCCCGTCGCCCGCGATCTCGACGAGCGACGCCTCGTACCGATCGATGCAGAAGGTGCCCGCCGCGAGGGCCATGTCCTTCGGGCACCCGGCCGAGTCCGACGCGATCCGCACCGTAGGCACGAGGACCGGGCGAGGTCGCACGACGGGCCGCGCGACCTCGGGCGCACACGCGATGACGAGGGCTGCGGCACCGAACGCGATCGCGAAGGACGCGACGGCAGCGACGGCTCTCTTCGGGGCGCCCATACCCTCCCTCAAGCACGGGCCGTACCGCACGCCGGGCCTCGAAAATCAGCGGAATTCGAGCGAGAGCTGCCCGAGTCCGCGCCGCGTGGGGGTGCCCCGATCCACTGACCGCACCCCGGTGATCGAAGCACGCCCGCCAATGGCGCCGATGTAGGTCAGTCGGGGAACGTGATGAACGCGACCGGCACCTCGCCCGTGAGCCATACGCCATTCGGCGTCACGTAGAAGACGTGTCCGGCGCGTGCCATGGCCGCGGCGTCGACCCGCAGGACGACGGGGCGACCTCGCCTGGCGGCGACCGTCGTGGCCGTCTCGACGTCTCGCGAGAGGTGGACGTGGTGGCGCGCCATCTTCTTGAGCCCCCCTTCGCGCACGAGCGCGACGGTTTGTCGGGGCGTCCCGTGGAAGAGCACGTCGGGAGGGCTCTCGGGCGCGTAGCCGAGGTCGACCTCGATGGTGTGCCCCTGGTTCGCGCGGATTCGTCGGCCGTCCTCGCTGAAGGAGAAGCGCCGCTTCTCGGACGTCGAGACGACCTCGTCGAGGAACGCTCGCTCGATCGGGAACCCGGCGTCGCGCGAGCGCTCGAGCAGCGTGTCGACGTCGACCCAGCCGGCGTCGTCGAGGGAGAGCCCGATGGCGCGAGGGGCGTGCCGGAGCACGTACGAGAGATGTTTGCTGACCTTGACGTGTCGTGGAGATGGCTTGGTGCCCATCGTTCGTCTCCTCCGTGTGTGAGGAGAGCATGGCCCCTCGGCGCCGCCGCCGCCACGATCCGTTCGTGAGCGACTATAGTGAAAACGGATAGACCAGCCATGAACTATGAGCACCTCTTCTCGTTCGCCGTGTTCGCCGAGCACCTCTCCTTCACGCACGCCGCGCGACGCCTCGCCTTGTCCCAGCCCGCGCTGCACGTGCAGGTGAAGAAGCTCTCGGCAGACGTGGGGGTCCCGCTCTACACGAGGCGCGGGAAGGCCCTCTCCCTCACCCCCGCGGGCGAGCGTGTCGCCGTCTTCGCCCGCGAGGTGCACGCCCGAGGCGACGCGCTCGTCGCCGAGCTCCGTGGCAACGCAGACGACGGCGCGATCACGCTCGCGACCGGGGCGTTCGCCTTCGTGCGGCTGCTCGCGCCGGCTGTCCGCAAGCTCGGGCGAGGGGGCTCTCGGCTCCGTCTCGTCACCGCGAACGCAGACTCGGCAGCCCAGGCGGTCCGCGAGGCGCGCGCCGATCTCGCGGTCATCGGAGCCCGCTCCGCCCCTCGCGATCTCGAGTCCACGCGTCTCCGCACGGTGGGCCAACACGTCGTCGTCCCCGAGGGGCACGGGCTTGCGCGGCGAACCAAGGTGCGACCACGTGACCTCGCAGGCGAGCGGCTCGTCGTCCCACCGTCGCCGAGCGCGCACCGTGAGGCCGTCGATCGGCTCCTCGCAGGGACCCCGTGGGAGATCGGCGCGGAGGTGCACGGGTGGGACGCGATGCTCGCGCTCGCGAGCCTCGGCGTCGGCCTCACGATCGTCAACGACCTCTGCTCGCCGCCGCGCGGCATGGTCGCCGTGCCGCTCGAGGGCGCCGCGCCGATTGCCTACTTCGTCCTCTGGAGAGAGCCGCTCCGCGCCCCTGCGCGTCGCTTCGTGGACGTCGTCGTCGCCTCGTGCCGCGCGGCCGGCGCCTCATGAGGTCGACCCTCGCCCTCGCGCGCCCCGCAGCTCCCCGTTCCCTCACGTTCTCATCGCGGCTATAGAGCCGCCCCATGCCCTGGATTACGGCCACGCTCCGCGGTCAAAAGGTCTTCGCCCGCTGCTCCGACTCGGGGGAGCTCGTCGCTCAGGGCGGCCGCGTCGAGATCCGCTACAAGCCCAACGACGGCCGCGCCTACCAGGCGGCGCTAGCGAACCTCGAGGTGAAGCCCGGAGAGGCCGTCCTGCCCGACGATCACTGCGTCGCGGGCGAGGCCGTGCCTCGCACCAAAGAAGAAAAGAAGGCCGCCTCGGCCAAGAAGGCCGTCGCCGACCACGCCGAGCTCCCGAAGGACGCCTACGTCGCCTACGCCGACGGCGCGTGCTCGGGCAACCCGGGGCCCGCAGGGCTCGGCATCGTGGTGCTCACGCCCTCGGGCGAGCGGCACGAGTCGTACGAGTACCTCGGCTCGGCCACGAACAACATCGCCGAGCTCACGGCCATCTTGCGCGTCCTCGAGTCTCTCACCCAAGACGAGAAGCTCGTGCTCCACACCGACAGCCAGTACAGCATCGGCGTGCTCACCAAGGGCTGGAAGGCGAAGGCCAACGTCGAGCTCGTCGGCTCGATCGTGAAGCTCGTGAAGGCCCGCAAGAACCTCCGCATCGTGTACGTGCCCGGGCACGCCGGCGTGCCCCTCAACGAGCGGGCCGACGAGCTCGCCCGCCTCGCCGTGTCGTCACGTAAGAGCGCGAAACTCCCCGGCCTTTCGGCCGTGTGACGCTCCGGCGTCCGCGGCGCTCGCGGGGCTGGCAGGTCGACCGACCACGGCCTGGTCGATCGCGCGTGCGTTGTCTCGTGCCTCCGGATAGGGGAACATCGAGGTTCGATAGGGGGTGCGTGTGGGGTACATGGGGAAGGCGCAGAGCGTTCTATCGGCGGTCGTCGAGGGCGATCTCATGGGTGCCCTCGCGGTGCTCCGTGCCGACCTCGGGGCGCGCGCCGTCGGCATGACCTCGCGTGGTCCTTCGGGGGTGAGCCAAACCTGGCTCGGCCTCCCCGAGGAGCTCGATCGCGAGTACGTCTCGTACTACCACGCGCACGACCCGTGGGTCGCCGGCGCCGTGCGGCTCGGCCTCGCGGCGGGGCGCGCTTACACGAGCGCCGAGCTCCTGACCGACGAGGATCGGCTCAAAAATCCCATGCTGCACGAGCTGTGCATCCCGCTCGATCTCCCGGAGCTCGAGGCCGGCGTCGTCCACCTCGACGCGACCGAGGTGACCACGATCGGCGTCATGCGCCACGGCGCGGCCGACCCGTTCACCATCGAAGATCGCGCGAAGCTCGAGGGATGGCTTCCCTGCCTCGCGACCGCGCGCCGCATCCAGCGCGCCGCCGAGGCTCCGTTCGGAAAGGTCGTCCTCCTCGTCGATGCCCAAGGTCGCCTCGTGGATCGCGACGCTCGGGCGCACACCCTCTTCGACACGGGCGCGTTGGCGTTCCTTCGTGGTCGCCTCGCGCTGCGGTTCCCGGCGGACGACGTGCGTCTCGCGCGCGCGGTGCGCACCGTCGCCGACGGAGACGGCAAGTGCGTGGTCGTGCGGCTCGCGGACCCGGCGCTCCGCCTCGTGGTGGCTCGGCCCGCGCCGCTCCCGTCGATGGTCGCGCTCGAGATCCTGGGCCCGACGGCGCTCCCCGCGGCCCGGCTCCGCGCTCTCTTCGGGTTGTCCGAAGCCGAGGCGCAGCTCGTCGGGGCCCTGGTCGACGGGCTCACCTTGAAAGAGATCGCCACCCGGCGAGGTGTCGCCGTGACGACGGTGCGCTCGCAGCTCCGCTCGGTCTTCCTCAAAACGGAGACCGAGCGCCAGGCCGATCTCGTCGCCCTCGTGCTTCGTGTCTCGGCGTGATCCCGCTATGGGCCGCCCACGCGTCCGGCGAAATCGGCGGTCGTGATCGTCGATCCATCCCGCCCATTTCGCTTGGCGTGTCACCGCAGGGAACGGTCCTCCGCCGCGGCCGCTCGTGAACCGCGCTCGCGCGTCAGATCCCGCTCTTTTGCTTCACGAACGCCTCGATCTTCGCCACGTCGGCGTCGGCCACGGCGCCCTTGTAGACGAGCACGTCCCCGACCTTGTGGGCCGCGCCGTGCGTGCCATCGGGGCGCCCGCCGACGTAGAGCGCGCGCGTGTTGTCCACGCTGCGCACCGCCATCGTCGAGGAGGCCACCTCGGCGCCGTCGTAGCGGAGCGAGAGCCTCGTCCCCGCGCGCCGGAACCCGACGACGTGCAGCTTGCCGTCGGCGGTGTTCCCCGACGTGGAGGTGAGGACGAGATCCACGCCGGCGAGCCCCGCGCCTGGTTTCCCGCCTCCGCCGAGGTTTCCGTAGAGCTGGAGGCCGTCGTAGGGGGCGGCGTCGAAGCTCGCCTTGTACAATACACCCGTGAGCGCCGTGGCCGCCGCCGAGTCCGTGGCGACCACGTACTCCACGAGCACGTCACCCGTGCCGAAGTCGAGCTTCGTGCCCACGGTCGCGCCCGCGGCCTCGAGCCAGCTCGTCGCGCCGAACGCCACGACCGGCTTCGAGCCGACCGAGCCGACCGAGGGCTGGCTCGCGGCGGCGGTCTGGGCCACCGCGATGGCCGAGGTCGATCGATCGGCCCACGCGCTCACCTTTCCGCCCGCGGACGTGAGCCCGCTCGAGGGATCGAGCCACAGCACGAGGCCCGCGACGTTGGTCGGTGAGAAAGGCGGCGGGGCGTCGGTCGCGGCGTCCGTCGTCGCCGCGTCGGGCGGAGGGGTCGAGGTGTCCGGCACGGCGGCGTCGGTGGAGGTCGCCGTGGGCGAGGTCGTGGTCGTCGTGCCGGTCGGCGTGGTGCCGGCGTCTCCGCCGGTGGCGGGGTCGTCCCCGACGCAACCCACCACGATGCCGGCGGCGGCGAACGGAACGAGAACGAGGCTAACGAGTGTACGTTTCATGAAGACCCTCCCGGGATTCGGGCCCTCTGCGAGCCTCGATCCGGCTTCGTTAGCCGCCGGCGGCTCCTTCGCGAATCCTTCGAATGAAGGAGAGCGCCTCGGGCCCGCCACCCCGATGCCGACCCCGGCGTGTATAAGTGCATGAAATGTATGTAAAAAGTTGGCTTGCGGGCGACCCCCAAGCGCCCTCTCCCTCGCGGGCCGCTTTCGGCTAAGCTGCGCCCCCAAATGGGCATCCGCATCCACTCGAGCGCCGTGGTTCACGAGAAGGCCGTCATCGGCGACGGCACGCAGATTTGGCTCTTTTGCCAGGTCCGCGAGAACGTCACCATCGGCGAGAACTGCGTCTTCGGGAAGAACGTGTACGTCGACAGCGACGTCACCATCGGCAAAAACTGCAAGATCCAGAACAACGTCTCGCTCTTCCACGGGGTCACCCTCGAAGACGGCGTCTTCTGCGGCCCGCACGTCTGCTTCACGAACGATCTAAGGCCCCGCGCGGTGAACCCCGACCTCAGCGTCAAGGGCGCGACCGACTGGATCGTCTCGAAGACCTTGATCAAGAAGGGCGCGGCCCTCGGCGCGAACTCCACGATCGTGTGCGGCACCACCATCGGCGAGTGGGCCATGGTCGCCGCGGGCTCGGTCGTCACGAAAGACGTCCCCGACTTCGCCCTCGTGCGCGGCAACCCGGCGCGCGTCGTGGGGTACGTCTTCGCCGACGGCGACACGGCCGTGTTCGAGGGAGACGTGGCCGTGAGCAAGAAGACGGGCGAGAAGCTCGTGCGCGGCAAAGACGGCGTCGTTCGCCGCGGAGAGTAACGAGCATGGCCACCATCTTTCGTGCGGGACTGTTCGAGGGTCAGCTCGCGATCATCACCGGCGGGGGGAGCGGCATCGGCCTCGCCATCGCGCACTCGCTCGGTGAGCTCGGCTGCAAAATCGCCATCTGCGGCCGCAAAGCCGAGAAGCTCGAGGCCGCCAAGAGCGAGCTCTCCGCGCGTGGGATCGAGGTCTTCGCGAGCGCGTGCGACATCCGCGACGCCGAGGCCGTGGCCACCTTCGCCGACGCCGTGAAGTCGAACCTCGGCGTGGCCTCCATCCTCGTCAACAACGCCGGCGGGCAGTTCCCCACCACGGCCGACTCGGTGTCGGCGAAAGGGTGGGAGGCCGTCGTCCGCAACAACCTGAACGGCACCTTCTTCATGACGCAGGCCGTGGCCGTCCGGCACATGATCCCGCAGAAGCGCGGGCGCATCGTGAACGTGATCGCCAACGTCGCCCGCGGCTTCCCCGGCATGGTGCACACGGGCGCGGCGCGCGCCGGCGTCGAGAACATGACCAAGACGCTCGCCGTCGAGTGGGCCGAGCACAACGTGCAGGTGAACGCCGTCGCCCCCGGCGTCATCAAGACGTCGGGCACCGATCAATATCCACCGGAGCTGCTCGAGATGAGCCGCGTGCGCACACCCATGAAGCGCATCGGCACGGCCGAAGAGGTCGCCGAGCTCGTCGTGTACCTCGCGAGCGACGCGGCGTGGTTCGTCACCGGCGAGACCTGGTACATCGACGGCGGCGCCCACCTCTGGGGCGACAACTGGATCATCCCCGACGCCGCCCAGGCCCCCGAGCCGCCCGTGCTCGCCACCCTGCGCGACAAACATTCTCCCGTAAAAAAGGCATAAGTTTCCATGGCTTCCGGCGAAGGGCCCGTCGATCCTCCGGGCTTCGGACCGACCCCGAACGAGGCGCCCGAGGCGGCGGCCGAGCCCACGGCCGTGGGCTCCGAATCCATCACGGACGCCGAGCCCGCTCCGTCGGCAGAGGGCGCGTCGAACGAGCCGAGCGAGCCGAGCGCGGCCACCTCGGAGCCGGTCCCGTCCGAGGGGAGCGCCGAGCTCACGTCCGCCGTGGCCACGCCGGCCGAAGCCCCACCCGGTGACACGACGAAGGCCCCGGAGCCTCCCGTCCCGGGCCTCCGCCCGAAGCCGCACGAGGCCGCGAAGGCGTGGCTCCGCGACTATTTCCTCGGAGAAGACCCGCAGTTCCTCGCCGCGGTGGTGCCGTTCTGTTTCCTCTCGATGCTGCTCTTCACGCGGCACCCCATCAAGACGAACTTCATCTTCGACGAACAAGAGGCGCTGCTCGCGAACCCGTACGTGCGCAGCGTCATGGAGAAGGCGCCGAAGTTCCACTGGCTCGACGCCTTCAAGCGCGACTTCTGGGGCCTCGGCCCCGAGCGCAGCATCGGCTCGTATCGCCCGATCCCGAACCTGGTCTGGCGCTTTTTGTGGATGTGCGGCGCGCGTGAGCACAACCCCTTCTTGCACCACTGGGTGAACGTGCTCTTCCACGGCGCGAACGGCGCGCTGCTCACGCTGATCTTGTGGCGCCTCACGAAGCGCCCCGTGCTCGCGTGGCTCGGGGGCATGTTCCTCGTCGCTTCGGCGGTGCTCACCGAGGCCGTGAGCGGCGTCGTCGGTATCGCCGACGTCTTCGGGACGTTCGGGTGCCTCGTCGCGCTCTACGCGCTCACCCTGCGCATGCCCTTCATGGCGTTCGGGGTGGTGGTCGGCTCGCTCTTCGGCCTCTACTCCAAAGAGAGCGCGATGATCGTGGTGCCCATGGTACCGCTCTTCGCGCTGGCCACGGCGAGCAGCGTCTTCCCCGACAAACCTCGCCGCGTCGCGCGCACGCTCGTCGCGTTCGTGGCGGCGGCCGCGTCGTTCGTGTTCTACGTCGAGTCGCGGCGCCGTTGGTTCCCCGCGCCCATCCCGGAGGACGCGAAGGCCATCGCCAAGGGCGGCGTGCACAAGGTGTTCGCGTCGCTGATGAAGTGGTACGGCCAGCCCGTCCTCCCGAAGGACCCGCTCAACAACCCGCTGGCCCTCGCCGACACGCCGCACCGCATCGCCGGAGCGCTGCGCGTCTACTTCCGTGGCTTGGGGCAGGTCGTCTTCCCGAAGACCCTCTCGGGGGACTATTCGTCGCCGCAAGAGCCCATCCCCTCGTCGCTCTTCTCGGTCGAGGTCGTGCTCGGCGCGCTCTGCCTCGTCTTGCCCGTGCCGGTCGCCGCGGCCCTCGGGATCCGCTCGTTCTTGGACGGGCGCCGCGCGAAAGTGGGCGTCTCTCCCGCATCTTCGGGCACCGATCCCGAAGCGAAGCCCGCGGCTCCGGCCGCCGCGCCCGTAGTCGACGCGCGCCCCCTCGTGGCGGCGAGCCTCGTGTGGATCGTTGCCTCGTACTTCCCCGTATCGAACATCCCCATCCTGCTGCCCACGGTGCGCGCCGAGCGGTTCTGGTACTTCCCCGTCGTCGGCTCGAGCATCGTGCTCGCGGTCATGTTCGATGCGCTCCTCACCCGCGCGAAGCAACACGACGCGGCCTCGGGCGGCGTCTCACGCACGCGTGTCGGCCTCGGGTTCGCCGGCGCGGCGCTCGTCCTCGCGGTCGCCTCGTTCCTCGTCACCGATGGCTCCACGGGCGGCACCTACGTCGTGCTCGCCGGGGTCCTCATTTACGGCGTCGTGCAGATCGTCCGCGCCACGCGCGATCCGAGCCTGGCGACCATGAAATCGGCCGGCGCGGTCGTCGCCGCGTGTGTCGCGTTCACCGTGTTCCAAGGCGTCGCCGCCCGTGTCCACGCGAACGACTACACGACCGATCTCACCTTCTGGGACGCGACACGCAAGGCCGTCCCGAACAGCGCCAAGGCGCACCTCAACTACTCGGTCATGAAAGGTGCGCGAGGCGACCTGGAGGCCCGCCGCATCGCGAACCTCCGCGCCCTCGAGCTCGCGCCCGAGTGGCCCATGGCGAGCATCTACCTCGGCGACACGATCTGCCGGCAGCACAAACCCCAAGAGGCCTGGCCCCACTACATGAAGGGCTTCGCGCTCGCCCCGAACGACGTGAACCTCCTCTCCCTCGGCATCCAGTGCCTCTGGGACGAGAAGGTCATCACCATGCCCAAGGCCGCCGAGGGAGACGATCCTCCGCCCGAGCCCGCGCGTCGCGTCGAGCTGCGCGAGCTCGCCGCCAAGCACAAGGGGAGCTGGCTCGAGTGGCTCACGAACGACATCGTCGCCAACGGCGAGTCGCACAACGGGGTCGATCCGAAGTACCGCCCTCGCGGCTACAACGAGGGCCCGAAAGAATGACCGTTGTCCCCTAAAGCCAAGCAGCGGCTCTTCTTCGCGGTGAAGGTCGTCGTCACGGCGGGCCTCGTCGCTTGGCTCGTGAAGAAGGGGGCCCTCGACATGAAGTCGCTCGGGCAGTTCCTCGAGCACCCCTCGCTCCTCGTGTGGGACGTGCTCGTGTTCGTGCTCGCGTCGATCGGCTTCGCCACCATGCGATGGCGCGCGCTGCTTTCCCTCGCGGGGGCCAAGGTGCCCTTCGGTCGCGCCGTGCAGCTCCAGCTCGTGTCGCTCTTCTTCAACGTCGTCATCCCGGGGAACGTGGGCGGCGACGTGATAAAGGCCCTCTACGTGGCCCGCGACGAAGGCCCCGAGAAGCGTGTCCCGCTCTTGCTCGTGGCGTTCGTCGAGCGCGTCGTAGGCCTCGCGGGCCTCGTCTCCGTCGCCCTGCTCGTGGTTCTCGTCCGCGGGGGCGAGCTGTGGGAAAACCCTCAGTTTCGCCCCCTCGTGACCACGGTGCTCTTGCTCGGCGCAGGCTTCGTGGTCGGGCCCATCGTGTTCGTCGCGCTCATGCGTATGTATGGTGCACGTATCGAGGCGCTCGCGAGCGGACCTAGCAAGGTCGCGGGCCTCGTCACCAAGATCGTGTCGGCCTTCCGCCTCGTGTCGGCGAAGCCCTCGGCGCTCGTCACGGCCCTCGTGCTGAGCATGGGCGTGCACGGCGTCAACATGATCCTCTTCACGCGGATGGCCACGCTCCTCTGCGGGTTCGACGTCCCCTTCGGCAAGGTCGCCACGATCTACCCCATCGGCCTCTTGAGCCTGATGCTGCCGATCTCGGCCGCGGGCGCGGGGGTGGGGCACATGGCGTTCGAGAAGCTCTTCGTCATGGTCGGCCTCCCCCACGGCGCCGACGCGTTCAACCTCTTCTTCTTCGGGCAGATCGGTCCCTGCATCTTCGGGTTCATCCCGTACCTGGCGCTGCGCGAGAAGATCGCCACGGTCGACGCCCCGGCCTCCGCGAGCGAAGGCGCCGAGCCCCCCGCACCCTCGGCCTCCGAGCCCCCCGGCTGATCGGCGCGACGCGTCGGCGAGCCAGAGCGAGAAGCAGGCTCACGAAAAGAAGGCCAAGTTTTTTCCCCACGCGGGGGAATGCCGTTAGGGTCGACCCGCGTTCGAGGGAGGTGCATGGTGCACGCTTCGGCACGGCCGCCTGTACGGGCCTCGAAAACGCGCTAGATCCCATGAACGTGGTAGCCGTGCCCCCTCCCGGACCCGAGCCTGTCCCGCCGCCCCTCGAGGGCGCCGACGTGCTCGCTTCGGCCGACACGCCGGAGCCCACCAAGGTCGCGCCGTCGTCTCCGCCGCCCCAAGGGTCGCCCGCACCCGGCCCGGTACGCGAGCCCGCGCGCTCGGTCGATCCCGTACCGCTCGGCCTTCGCGACAAGGTCCGCGCGTTCACGAACCGACACTCGAAGAAGCTCTGGTGGGCCCACTCGGTCTACGCGCTCGGGCTCGGCACGGGCGTCGTGCTGTTCGCGCAAAAGGGCTTCGAGCAAGCGCGGTACCTCGCCGTCACGGCCGGCGGCGCGTGGCTGCTCGTGTTGCTCTTCTTCCGCCTCCACGGGTCGGGCACGAGCCAGGCTTCGCTCGAGGGCGCCGAGACGAAGACGAAGCTTCGTTTCTACGCCATGACGTATGCCCTGAAGAACCTCTACCAGAGCATGCTGTTCTTCCTCCTCCCGTTCTACTGGAAGTCGACCACGCTCGACTCGAAGAACGGTTGGTTCATCGTGCTGCTCGCGGCCTGCGCGCTGCTCTCCACGCTCGACGTGGTCATGGATCGCGTGCTCTTGAAGTGGGTCGGGCTCGCGTCGATCTTCCACGCCGTCGCGCTCTTCGGCTGCATGAACCTCATCGTGCCCGCGCTCTTCCCGAACACGCGCACGCTCTACTCGCTCATGATCGCGGCGGGGGTTACCACGCTCGCGTTCTGGACGATGCACCTCGACCTCTCGGCCTACAAAAAGCGGGGCGTGCTCCTCGCTATCGCGCTCTCCGCGCTCGCCATGGTCGGGCTCGTGTACCAAGGGCGCACGGTGATCCCGCCGGTGCCGATGCACCTCTCGCGGGCCTCGGTCGGCCCCATGACGCTCGCCGACGGCCGCCTCGCCATGGAGGTCAAGGTCCTCCACCCGTCGGTCATCCAGCAGCTCCAAGCCGTGACCGACGTGGTCGTCCCCGGCGGCAAGGGAGACCGGCTCCGTCACGTCTGGCGGCACGACGGCAACGAGGTCGTCCGCGCCAACGAAGAGACCTCCCGCGTCGAGGGGCCCGAGGGCTCGGTGCGCCTCCGCTCGCGCCTCTCGGGCGACAACCTGCCTGCGAAGCTCGCCGGAAACTGGAGCGTCGACGTCGAGACGGAAGACGGGCAACTCGTCGGAAGAACTACGTTTTTGGTCGCCGAATAGCGCCCCTCCGCCGCGTAGATCGCGACGCATTGCGGGCCGTCGCTCGCGACTTACCTTCGTCCTCGTTCGGAGGTCGACGATGACGAAATCCAAGAAGAGTCTCGGTCGTTTCGCTGCGGTCCGGCGCTACCTCGGGGACAGGGACGCCTCCTTCTTCGGCAAGGCGTTCCTCCTCTTCGCCGTCGTCTACGTCGCCACCCCGGTCGACCTCGTGCCCGAGGCGTTCGTGCCGGTGCTCGGTTGGCTCGACGACATCGGCGTCGTCGGCCTCGCACTCTTCCACCTCGGCCGCGTCACGAAGCGCTACCAAGAGGCCGACGCGAAGCTCGAGGCGAACACCATCGACACCGTCGGCTACGAGATCGCGTAACCGCCAGGTCGCATCCAAGCAGCCTGTTGATTTAGGGACCGAGGTCCGTCCCTCGTCAGGGACTTCCAAGGGTCGTCGTCGTCCGCGCCCGACCCGCCGAGGCGCGATCCGAGGAGCCCGCAGAGCCTACTCTTGTAGGCGCGCAGGCACCGGAGGAGCGCAACGAAGGCGGTCGGGATGCGGCGGCGACGGGCCGACGACCCTTGGAAGTCCCCGACGGGGGACGGGAGTAAATCAACGGGCTGCTATGGGCGCCCCTCCTCACGGATCGGGCGCCCTTCGTGCGTTCGAGGTCGGCGCTCGGGCCGCTCGCGCTCAGCTGCCTCCGGGGAGGCCGGGGGTGGGCACGTTCTTCGCGGCTTCGGCGGCGTCCTTGGCGGCCTTCTCGGCGGCGAGCCGCGCGGCCTCGGCTTCGGCCTGGGCCTTCTCGGCGGCGGCGCGGGCCTCGTCGGCGGCGGCGCGGGCCTCGACGATCGCTCCCTGGGCGGACTCGAACACCTCCTCGGCCTCGGCGAGCGCCGACGCGAGGCCGGCCTTTCCGTCGATCGGGAGCTCTGGGATCGCCTGACCGCCGACGACCTTCACGGCGCCGAGCTCGACGTCCCCGGCCTTCGCGACGCTCGCGTCGAGCACGCTCTTGCCCTGCGCGAGGGCGAAGAGGGCGCTCTTCTCGGCCGCCGCGACGGTGCCGTCCACGGTGAGGACCCAGCGCGCGCCGCTCGGGACGTCGATGGCGAAGGTGCCGTCCGGAGCGACGGGCACGTCGATCTTTCGGCCGGTCGCGCCCTTCTTGTGGAGCTCGCGCGCCGTCACGTGGAGGCCCGCCTCGGCGCCCGTGAGCCCGCCGAAGGTCTTCGTGGTGGTGCTCGACGAGCCGCTCCCGATGCGCCCCTTGAGGACGACGGGATCACTCGACTCCGCGGTACACCCCGCGAGCGCGCCGATGGAGAGGGAGAGGGCCGCGAAGAACGAAACGGTACGGACGACGGACATGAGAGCCTCCAAGGATGTCGTGCGAGGCGACGGTGCCTCGCTGGGATGACCTCCCTTTCGCAACCCACGTGCCGGCACGTGGTGTCCGTAAATGCCTGAAATGAATCGCTTCTTTGGTGCTCCCGTGCGTCCCCGTGGACGCGATCCGTCCGTCTCCGATGCCCGTGCCGCGTCACGCACGACGCGCTTCACCCGCGTCGGGTCGAGCCCACCACGTCCACCGTCTCGGGACCGAGCGCGTCGCCGTACGCGTCCACGAGACCGTACCCCGGCGCGGAGGCCGTCGTCGCGAGGGTGACCCGCTCCGGGCGGATGCCCTCCACCCGACGATGGGGGAAGAACCCATGGCGGCGCGTGACGAGCGCCTTCAGCGACGTATCGAGCTCGCGTACGTCGAGCGTCCCCTCGCCTCGACCCGTGAGGATGGCGGCGAGGCGCGTCTGGACGAAGCGCTTGGCCGCGTAGAGACGAAGAGAGAGGCTCGGGACACCCATGGCGGGGTCGGCGAGGAGCCGGGCGAGCGGGGACGAGACGGTCGCCTCGTCGAGCGCGTCGAGGATCGCGCCGACTCCCCGGGAAGGGGCCGTGCGATCGTCGCGCTCGCGCGAGAGCACGAACCGCGCGAAGGCCTCCACGTCGCCTCCGGCCGCGACGAGGGCGAACCGGTCGGCCCCGAGGAACCTCGCCATCGCGAAGAGCGCCTCGACCGTCATTCCGGGGCCGTCGAAGCCGAACGGGCGCGTCGGCGTCGCCCACGTCGCGCTCGCGAACGCGTGCCCGAGGTGCGCCGCGAGGGCCTCGTCGTCGAGCGCCGTGACCTCCGCCGGTGCCACGAACAGGCGCCAGCTTTCGGGCGTGCCGCGCGCTGCCGTCGTCGCCGCGCAGAGGACCTCGCGCGGCGGCGTGATCCCGAGCCGAGCTGCCGTCTCCGCGGCGATCCGGTAGGTGCGCGGCGCTTGCTTCGCCGTGATCTCGACGCCCTCGATCGCGTGAAGCGGCGCGGGAGCGTACTCGCTCACGAGCTGCTCCCACGCGAGGCGCACCTCTGCGACGCTCTCGGCTGCCGTTCGACGGGTCACCCGAGGAGCGTGAAGCGTGACGCGCCGTCGGGCAAGCCGGGTAGAGTCGGAGGATGCCGAAGGTCGTGCTCGCCACCACGTCGAGGTTTCGTGTCGCCCTCTTCCAACGGCTCGGGATCCCGTTCGACGCCGTGCCGCACGCGTGCGACGAGCGCGCCCTCGAGCCTCGCACGAGCGATCCCGTGGTGGTCGCCGCGTTCCTCGCGCGCGCCAAGGCCGAGAGCCTCGCCGACTCGCTGCCCGGGGAGGTGATCGTCGGCTCGGATCAGGTGGTCGAGATCGACGGCACGATCCTCGGCAAACCCGGCTCGAAGGAGAAGGCCCGTGAGCAGCTCGCGCGCCTCTCGGGCCGTGAGCACCGCATCGTCACCGCGGTCGCCGTGCGCACCCCGACCGGCCAGGTGCTCGAGCACGTGGACGTGCACGTCATGACCATGCGTTCGCTCACCCCGCTGGCCATCGCGGCCTACGTCGACGCCGACGACCCCCACGACTGCGCGGGCGCCTACAAGCTCGAGGAGAGTGGAATCATGCTCTTTTCGTCGATCCGGGGCGACGACCACACCGCCATCGTGGGGCTCCCGCTCATGGCGACCGTGACCCTGCTCGAGCGCGCGGGCGTCCCCGTGCTCGAGCCGGCGTGAGGTCACCGCACCTCGGTTCGAGGGCCAAAGACCGCGGTGCGCGAGGACGATTGCCGTAGCGTCATGAAACACCAAGGATTTCCTGGTACGCGGAGTGCTTGAGGCGGGATATGTGTGCCGCCACCGTGACCCTGGATACGTCGACCCAAGCGCGTTGTCTCGTGGCCCTCCGCCGCCTCTGCGGGAGCGCGCGCGACGCGAACGGCTTCGTCGTGCTGCTCCACGCCTTCGCCGCCCTCGCCGCGGCTGACGTCCCCTGGATCGACGATGCGATCACCGTCGAGATCTACCCGTCCGAGGACGGGTGCCTCGTCGAGGTGCGCGAGTCCACGTCGGGGACCCTGGTGTTCCCGGTGCTCGGTGTCGGCCTCGGGTTGCTCACGGTCGAGTCTGCGGCCGCGCGCGTGCTGTCGGACATTCGGCCGCTCGAGCTCGAGCCCTCGTACCGAGGCATCGTCCTGCGAGAGCCGACGTCCCGCCGCGAGACCTCTCCCGACGCCATCGAGCCCATCCTCCCGCCGCCTGCGCCCTCGTCGGCCGAGGCGGTCTGACGCAACCGTCGAGCGCGGCCCTCGTCAACGAGGGCGCTCGAGCACGACGTAGTGCGACGTTCGAAAGCCCTCGGTGTACCCGAGAAGCAGGAACGGTTCGGCGAAGCCCTTGCCCTCGTCCGGCTCGGCGGAGCGCTTGCTCTCGTCGACGACCTCGACGACCACGAACCTCGGCCGCCGCGCGCGCAGCTCGTTGCCGTCTTGGGCGAGCCACGCCGCGCGTTTGTAGGCGCAGCCCTTCGCGGTGAGCGGCCCGGACGACCCGAACCTCCCGCGGTAGCGGAGGCCGGTTCGGACGTAGACGTCGTGCGCGTTCCCTCGAACGAGGAGCTCGTCCCCCTCGGCCGCGCGCGCCCGGATCCACTCCGCCATCTCGGCGCTCTCGGCCGGAAAATACGCCTCGTGCGGGGCGTCGAACGTGTGCGCGTACATCCGAAGCGGCATACGACCACGCGCATGCAGCGTGAGCCCCGCCCACCGCAAACCATAGACGGCGGGCGGCGTGTAGATCTCCCAACACGACACCGCGTAGAGAAATATGCACTGTGCAAGGAAAGCCAGGTGGGCTCGCGCCGTCGCCGTGGGGAAGAGCCGCCCGAGGTCGAGCGCGATCGCCGACACCACGAGCGCGACGGGCAGCACGAGGAGCTCGAAGGCGAAGCGGGCGTAGTGTCGCTCGACCACGATCGCGCCCACGGAAGCGAGCGTCACGCCGGCGACGAGCACCCGCCGGCCGAGATCGTCGCGGCGGCCATCGACGAACGCCCACACGCCGAAGACCGCAAAAAGGAAGCCGATCGGCGCGACGAGGGGCTCGAACGTCGTGAGCGCGGAGGCCATCGCGAAGGGCGGATCGAGCGCACCCCGCGCATGTGCGCCGAGGTAGGCGCAGCGGCCATCCCAGAGAAGATCGTAGGCGTCCGAGAGCACGTTGCCCCGCGCGAGCACGAGCAGGGCCGCGCCGATGGGGAGCCCCGCGCCGAGCACGAACGTCGCGAGGTGGCGCACCGCGCGCGACCACGGACGCTCCCCCGACACCACGACACCCAAGAGCAGGGGCACGAAGACGAGCGCCGTGGGCCGAAGCAGCAGCGCCACCCCGAGCAGTGCGCCCGCGCCGAGCACACGTCCAGCCCGTCGCGACTGCCCGTCTTCGTGCGAGGCGCGGAGGAGCAGCGCCATCGCCACCGTGAGGCACGCCGCGACGAACACACCGCCTCGCCCGGAGTCCCCGTAGTCGAAGTACCCGTGGGCGAAGAGGCTCGCGGCGCACGCGCCGAGCCCCAGGACGCCCGGAGGGATGCGCGACCTCGCAGGGGCGAGCACGAGTGGCGCGGAGAGCCCCGTGACCAGCACGGCCACGAAGCAGAGGAGCCGGAACGGAAACGCGTGGGTGTCGCCGAAGAGCGCGGCGAACGCGTGGAGGAGCAAGAGGCCCGGCGGGTGTTGGCTGAAGCTCCCCTCGTAGGGTCGTGTGCCGTCGAAGAGCCACGCGCGCGCGACGGAGGCGGCGAGCGCCTGATCGCGCCCGAACGGGAAAAAGAGGTGCGGGACGCCGATCGCGACCGCCAACGCCACGAGCGCGAGGTCGATGCGGGCCGGGAGCCTCGGGGTGCGCACCTTCACCACCGCACCTCGTCACCGAAGTCGAGCTTCCCGACGTCCTCGAGGATGACGAAATGGCCTTCGACGACCCGGCGTACGTAGCCGAGGGCCTCGTAGGTCTCGGCGGCGTCGACGCCCTCGTGCTCGTACGAGAGGGCCACGACCCACTTCGGAGGTTTGACCTTGAAGCTCGCGAAGTCCTCGCGAGAGAGGTGATCACGGTTCTTGGAGAAGCGCCGCGCGGTGAGGAAGGTCGTCCAGAAGTAGCGGCCGTCGTACCTCTTCTTCGCGAAGAAGTAGATCTGCGGCTCGAACCCGCGCACGGCGACACGCTCGTCGGCCCCGGCGTGCTGCGCGAGCCAGAGCCCCGTCTTTTTGGCGTCTTTCCAGGGGTAAAAGCCGGGTACGTCCCACATCTCGCCGAGCGGCTCGTCGTCCCCCGTGCGAGCGTAGTAGAGCGCGCGCTTCGCGAGCCCGAGCGAGCGCGCGACCTGCGCCGTCCCCGTGAGGTAGGCGAGGACGAGCACGGCCACGGCGAGCTTCGGTCCGTACGTCTTCCCGGCCGCGTCGAGGCGCTCGCAGAGGCCCTTCGCGAGCGCCGTCACCGCGAGCACCAAGAACCCGAGCATCGCCGACCAGTGGTACGTGAAGAACTTGAGCTGGATCACCACGGTGAGGAAGCCCGCGACGAGGCCTCCGATGCACGCGCAGTAGAGGAAGAAAGTGTCGCGATCGCCCCTCCGCCGCGCGAGCACAGCGCCCACGACGAGCGCGTTCATGGAGACGAGCAGCGTGGCGTTGAAGTTGAGAATGCCCCACGAAAAGAGCTGGAGGCCCTGGAGGAAGCTGTCGGCGTAGCTCCCCCCAGCGACGTACTGACGGCTCGTGACGACGAGCACGTCGTACATGGCCGGCAGCGCGCCTTTGGCGCCGAAGTACCCGATGACCAGCGCGGGAGGCAGGGCTCCCCCGATCGCGCTCGCGGCGGCGGCGCGCGTGATGGCGCGTACACGCAGGTCGCGTGACGGAGCTTTGCGCACGAGCTGGGCCGCGAAGACGGCGAAGACCACGATGGCGTTCCACAAGCACGGAGGCTTGAAGAGCACGGCGAGGCTCGTGAAGAGCCCCACGGCGAGGCCGCTCACGAGCGCATCTCTCGGGCGCGCGCGGAGCGCGACCATCATGCCGGCGATCGAGAAGACGCTGCAGAAGCTCTCGCACTGGCCCGAGTTCCAGAAGTCGAACGGACCATAGTAAAGAAGGTTGACCGCGAGCACGGAGAAGCCGACGAGCCCGCGACGGGGCCGCTCGCCCGGGGGGGTGAGCGCGTACGCCACGAGGAACCCGGTCGTGAGCACGCAGCCGAAGAGGTCGACGACGCGGAGGCCCCAGGTGTGCTCCCCGAAGATCGCGAAGGTCGCCATGTGGACGAAGAAGATCCCCGGCGTCTTGATGTCGAACGTCGACACGAACGGGAGGCGCCCGGCGAGCCACTCGCGACCGATGTACCCGTGGGTCGCCTGGTCGCGCCCGAACGGATAAAAGAGGGACTGCGCGCCGAAGAGCATGCCCGAGAGCGCGAGCGTGACGTCTACGATCGTGAGCTCGGGGAGCCACGCGCGTTTGCCTCCCACCGTCGTGGCCGCGGTCGAGCCGTCGTCGCTCTCTCCCTCGAGCCTCTCGGCGGGAGCATGCGCGGCTGTCGGCGGAGCGGCCCCGCTCCTCGACGAAGGGGGACGATCAGAGGCCACGGAGCTTTTCCACGTTCGCCCAAACGTCCACTACGTCCGCGCTTCGGCCGGAGCCGAGCCCCGTCTCTTCGACCACACCGAGGTCGAGCCCCGCGGCCTCGAGGGTCGCGCTCACGTAGTCGCGCATGCGCGTCGGGGCGCCGCTCGCCACGTGGTACACCTCGTCGCGCGCGCCGTGATCCGCGACGCGAAGGAGCTCCGCGGCGAAGCGCTCGACGGGTAAGAGATCGCGCCGCGCCTCGAGCGAGCCGAGCACGATGCGATCGATCTCTCCCGAGCGCACGCGGTCGATCTCACGCTCGAGCCGCCCGGGGAGGAGCCGCTCCGAGAGGCCCTTGCCCGTGAGGTTGAACGCGCGCGCCATCACCACGTCGAGCCCGTAGAGCGCGGCGTAGAGGTGCATGAGGGACGTCTGCGTGGCCTTGGTGAGGCCGTAGATGCTGCGCGGCGCGAGCCTGTGCGTCTCGCGCACCGGGTTCTCGTGAGGTGCGACCTTTCCGTACTCGGCGGCGCTCCCGACGAGCACGATACGGCACGTGGGCGCGAGGTCGGACACCGCCGAGAGGAGGCTCTGCGTCGTGCGCACGTTCGCGCGGTAGTCGGTCTCGAGGTGCCCCGAGAACGCTCCGGCGAGGTGAACGATGCAGTCGGGGCGGATGCGCTCGACGAGGGCGCGTGCCTCCGAAGGCTCGGCGAGATCGGCCACGAGATGAGCTCGATGGCTCGTGTGCACGGCGTCCGTCGTCACGACCGAGCCCTCGCGCGCCTCGAGCAGAGGTACGAGCGCGCGACCCACCGCGCCCGCGGCGCCCGTGACGAGGACGGTCATGGCCCGATCCCGAGCCGCGGCTTGAGCTCCGCGTACGTCTCGTTCACGGTGTCGTAGTCGTCGGGCCGGCCCACGTCGAGCCAGAGCCCCTGGAAGGGCACGATGTGCACGCTCGCGCCGTCGCGGAGCGAGTCGAGCATGAGATCGTCGAAGCCGTACTTTTTGCCCTTGGGCAGGCCCTCGATCACGCGCCGCGAGAGGGCGTAGATCCCCATGCTCACGTCGAAGCGGAGGACGGGCTTCTCACGGAAGGCCGTGAGCCGACCCTCGGCGTCGTACTCGAGCACTCCGAAATCGATCTTCGTGTCACGTTGGAACGAGGCGACCGACACGGCGTTCGAGCGCGCCTCGTGGCCGCGCAGGAAGCTCGCGTAGTCGAAGTCGGTCAGGATATCGCCGTTCATCACGAGGAAGTGCTCGGGCAGATCCGGCACGAGCGTGAGGGGCCCGATGGTGCCGAGCGGCTCGCTCTCGACCGAGTAGTCGACCTTGACGCCCCAGCGCGAGCCGTCCCCCAGGAAGGCCATGATGAGCTCGGCGAGGTGGTTCACCGCGATGGTCACGTGCGTGAACCCTCGGCGCACGAGCTGACGGATCACGATCTCGATGATGGACACTTCGCCGCCGATCGGCACGAGCGGCTTCGGCACCAGCGTGGTGTAGGGTTTGAGCCGGGTCCCGAGGCCCCCGGCGAGGAGGATCGCGCGCACGAGCCGCTTCTACACGAGGCGAGGGCCGCTCGGGCTCGGATCACGTCGCATAGTGATGGGCCCGGTAGCGCGCGAGGTTTCCGGGCTCTCGGAACCAGGCGAGGGTCCGCGCGAGCCCTTCGTCGAGCTCGACCTGGGGCGACCACCCCGTAAGTGCCCGAATCTTTTGGTTACTTCCGACGAGCCGCTCGACCTCGGAGGCCTCGGGGCGGAGGCGCGCGGCCTCGGTCACGATGCGCGCCTCGGGGCGGATCAAGGCGACCAGGCGGGTCGCGAGGTCGCCCACCGAGACCTCGGTCTGGGTGGCGATCTGCACCTCTTCTCCCACGGCGGCGTCGCACTCGGCGAGCGCGATCATGCCGCGGCACGTGTCGGTGACGAAGTTGAGGTCGCGCGTGGGCGCGAGGTTGCCGAGGCGGATCTCGTCGGCGCCGGAGAGGAGCTGCGTGACGATCGTGGGGAGCACGGCGCGCGCCGACTGCCGCGGGCCGTAGGTGTTGAAGGGGCGCGCGATCACGACGGGCACCCCGAACGACTTGTGGAACGACTCGGCGAGCCGGTCGGCGCCGATCTTGGTGGCCGCGTAGGGCGACTGGCCCGAGAGCGGGTGCCGCTCGTCGATGGGGACGTAGCGTGCCGTGCCGTACACCTCGGAGGTCGACGTGACGAGCACGCGCGCCGTGCCGTGGGTGCGCGCCGCCGTGAGCACGTGGAGCGTGCCCGTGACGTTCGTCTCGACGTACGACGCGGGGGCCACGTACGAGTACGGGATCGCGATAAGGGCCGCGAGGTGCAGCACCGCGTCGACGCCGCGCACCGCCTCGGACACGACGTGCGGGTCGCGGATGTCGCCCGCGACCACCTCGAGCTTCGCCTTCGTGGCCTCGGGGAGCGTGTCGAGCCAGCCCCACGACCCGAGCGAGTTGTAGACGACGAACGCGCGCACCTCGGCCCCGTGGGCGACGAGCGCCTCGACGAGGTGGCTCCCGATGAAGCCGTCCGCGCCCGTGACGAGCACGCGTTTCCCCGCGAGGTTCATCGCGAGGGCTCGCCTTCGGAGCGTGGTCCGCCCTCGGCCTCGAGGCGCGCGCGGAGGGCCTGGTTCTCGGCCTCGACGATGACCTGCCGTTGCGCCAGCGCCCGCACCTCCTGCGAGAGCCGCGAGATCTTGACCGACGAGTACACGAGCATCACCCCGATGAACGCGAGCGCGAGCAGCGTGAGCACCGACGCGGGATAGATGGCCCCGACGAGGTGCGTGAGGCGCGCCGTGAGGCCCGGCAGCGCGACGAGCACGATGACCGACGCGAACGCCACGATCCAGATGAGGCTCACCTCTTCGCTGATCTTGCGCTTCCGCAGCATGTTCAGCATCACGAGGAGGAGCACCGTGGCGAGCGCCCCGATGACGACGTTACCTTGCGGGCTCACGGCTCGGCGCCTCCGTTCTCGGTTCGTTCGGGGATCGCGGGGAGGGTGCGCCGCTTGCGGAGGAGCACCATGAGGATCGAGAGGTTCATTTTGACGACGTAGTAGGCCGCGCTCCACACGTCGAACATCGAGGTGCCGCCCGTGCGCGCGTGCACGACGATGGGCACCTCGGCGATCTTGCCGCCGTGCCGCGCGAGGTCGACGAGCACCTCGGCGTTCGGATAGTCGTGGGGGTACTCGTCCGCGAACATGCGCAGGGCCTTGCCGCCTATGGCCTGGAAGCCGCTCGTCGTGTCGGAGATGCGCTGCCCCGCGAGGAGGCTCGTGAGCCACGCGAAGAAGGCCATGGTGGCGCGCCGCACGGCCCCGGTGCGGTAGCCCGTGTCCGAGCAGAACCTCGAGCCGATGACGAGGTCGGTGCCGCCTTCGCCGAGCCGCGCGAGCACCTTGGGCACGTCGAGCGGGTCGTGCTGGCCGTCGGCGTCGAGGGTGACGACGCGCGAAAAACCGTTGCGAACCGCGTACTTGAAGCCCGTCTGGAGTGCCCCGCCGTAGCCGATCCCGACCGCGAGCGGGAGCACCGTCGCGCCGCTCCTCCGCGCGACGCCGACCGTGTCGTCGCTCGAGCCGTCCTCGACGACGAGCACACGCGCCCCGGGGAGCGTCTCGAGGAGCTTCGTGATCACCGCTCCGATGCGCTCGGCCTCGTTCCTCGCGGGGATGACCACGAGGAGCCGCTCGCGGCCCTGCGAGACGCGCACGGGCCCGCTCTCGACGCCCGCGTCGTCGTCGGGGGAGGGGGTCGGCCGGGGGGCGTTCATGTCGAAACGAGCGGAAAATTCACGGTTCGGGCGGACTTTGAGCGGACAACGCCGCCCTTGTCAAACGGGAAGGCGCGTTGCTCGGGGCGCCGATCTCGGCGAAGGTTTCGGTCTCATGGTCTCTCCCCGTCCGGCGTGCCCCGCGTGCGGCGCCTCCGTGCTCCCCAAGTTCCTCTTTCGTGTCTCGAACGAGACCATCGTCGCGTGCCCCCGATGTGGCCTCGGCTTCGTCGACGGAGCGCCCACGCGTGACACGCGCGACCTCTACGACGAGGCCTATTTCACCGCGGACGGCGCGCTCGGCTACGCGGACTACGAGGGGAGCGAGGCCGTGCTTCGCGGCGAGTTCGGGCGGACGGTCTCGGCGCTCGGCGAGCACGTGGGAGGGGGTCGGCTCGTCGAGCTCGGCGCGGCGTTCGGCTTCTTCTTGCTCGAGGCGGGCGCGCGGTATTCCTGCGTGGGGGTCGAGGTGTCGGAGCCCGCGGCGACGGCCGCTCGTGCGCGTGGCCTCGACGTACGTACGGGGGTCTACGACGACCCGATGGCCGAGGCCGTCGGGCCCGTCGACGCGTGCGTGATGCTCGACGTGATCGAGCACCTCGCCGATCCGTACGACGTGGTCCGTCGGGTTTCGCAGAACCTCGCGCCGGGTGGCGCGCTGATGCTCACGACGGGGGATTTCGGCTCGATCGCGAGCCGCCTCGCTGGCAAACGTTGGCGCCTCATGACCCCGCCGGAGCATCTCTATTTCTTCACCGAGGCTTCCCTTCGGGCGCTCCTCGCGCGCGCGGGGCTCCACGTGGTCGAGGTCGTCCGGCCGTGGAAGGTCGTGCCGCTCGGGCTCGCGCTGCACCAGGCGGTCACGAAGCTCGGCCTGCCGGCGCCGCCGCCCCTGCTCGGTGGGGTGGGGGTCCCCCTGAACCTCTTCGACGCGATGCGAGTGGTCGCGCGAAAGCCTGCGTGAGCTCGTGGTTCACGTCGGGGCGAAGTCGCGGTAGACGGGCGAGCGCCATGCGCGAAAAGAAGAGGGTCTCCCGATGAAGCCGGTGCTCTACGTCACGTTCGACGGCATCCTCCAGCCGATCGGCTACTCCCAGGTCGCGCGCATCGTGATGGGCCTCGCCGAGCGCGGCGTGCCGTATCGGCTGCTCTCGCTCGAGCGCCCGAAGGATCTCGCCAAGCAGGGTCACACCGCCGAGGTGCGCGCGCGCCTCGAGCGAGCTGGCGTCACGTGGACGGCGCTCCCGTACGACGTCTCGGGCACCACGAAGGCCGCGGGGAGCAACGTCGGCCGCGCCACTGCCGAGGTGACCAAGCTCGCCGCCACCGGGCAAATTTCCCTGGTTCACGCGCGCGCCTACCACGCCGCGCTCGTCACCTCCGCGGCCCACTACACGACGCGTGTCCCTTACCTGTTCGACGCCCGCTCGTACTGGATCGACGAGCGCATCACCGACGGCCGCTGGTTCGGCCGGAGGGACGTGCGCACGGTCGCGCGCGCGATCGAGCGCCGCTTCTTCCGGGACGCGGCCGGCGTGGTCACCCTCACCGGGATTCAGGCGAACGATCTTCGCACGGGAAAATTCGGCCCGTGGACGGGCGCGCCGGTCGTGAACATCCCCACCTGCGCCGACTACGACGAGTTTCGCCTGCGCGACGCCGAGGCCGCCGAGCGCGTGCCCTCGGCCATCCGCGAGAAGACGCGCGGCAAGCGGGTCATCGGCCTCGTGGGCTCGCTCAACAAGTCGTACTACGCCGGAGAGACGCTCGAGGTCGTGCGTCGCGCGCTCGAGAAGGCCGACGATCTCCACGTGCTCGTGCTCTCCGACCAACAGGCCGAGTGGC
The DNA here is from genome assembly GCA_016712525.1 of Myxococcales bacterium. Classification (NCBI taxonomy): domain Bacteria; kingdom Pseudomonadati; phylum Myxococcota; class Myxococcia; order Myxococcales; species Myxococcales bacterium. The sequence continues at coordinate 524,116 of JADJQX010000001.1, read as the reverse complement.
GGAAGCTCTTCGATGCGCGTGGCTTCGATCCCTCGAGGGTCACCATCGGCGTCGCGCCTCACTCTGCTATGCCCGCCTACATGGCGCTCGTCGACTTCTCGGTGCTCCTCCTCGTCGTGAACGACGCGAAGCGCGCCAGCGTCCCCACGAAGCTCGCCGAGCTCTTCGCTTCGGGCGTGCGCCCGGTCTACTTCGGCTGCAACGACGAGGTCACGGGGTGGGTCGCGAAGGCCGGCTCGGGCCACGTGCTCGCGAGCCTCGAAGACACCGAGCTCGAACGCGCCGCCACCTTCCTCGCCGAGACGAAGCGCGACGACGCCGTGCTCGCGCGCGCTCGTGAGCTCACGGAGGGCCACTTCTCGCTGCGCACCGGCCTCGACAGGTACGCCGAGCTCGTCCGCGAGATCACGGCGTCGCGCTAAGTCATCGGTCATGGTCTTCGACCAAAACCGCTGACTTAGCTCGCCTAGTCATCGGAGGACTCTGTCCTCCGCCCCACGGGCGAAGCCCGCTGGGGCCCCACCTCCTGGTTTTGGGTCCCGGCCCAAAACGTTTCGCGTAGTCATCGGAGGACGCTGTCCTCCGCCCCACGGGCGAAGCCCGCTGGGGCCCCACCTCCTGGTTTTGGGTCCCGGCCCAAAACGTTTCGCGTAGTCATCGGAGGACGCTGTCCTCCGCCCCACGGGCGAAGCCCGCTGGGGCCCCACCTCCTGGTTTTTTGGTCCCGGCCCAAAACGTTTCGCGGCGGTGCTGGGTAAGTGTTCGTGATCTTTGCTTTATTTGGTCTCGTTCGGGGCGACGAGCCGCGCGAGGTAGCGCGCGTAGTCGACGTCTCCCATGGCGTGTGCGAGCGCGAGCAGCGCGTCGTCGTCGATGTACCCGAGGCGGTACGCGATCTCCTCGGGGCAGGCGACCTTGAGGCCCTGGCGCTCCTCGAGGATCTGAAAGTAGGCCGTGGCACGGGCGAGGGCCTCGGGGGTGCCCGCGTCGAGCCAGGTCGTGCCTCGGCCGAGCACCTCCACGTGGAGCTCGCCACGCCTTAGGTACTCGGCGTTCACGTCCGTGATCTCGAGCTCGCCGCGCGCGGAGGGGGTGAGGCTCTTCGCGATGGTCACCGCGTCCTCGTCGTAGAAATAGAGGCCGGTCACCGCGTAGCTCGATCGCGGCGCCGCGGGCTTCTCTTCGATGGAGACCGGCCTGCCGGTGCCGTCGAGCTCCACGACTCCGTAGCGCTCTGGGTCCTTCACGACGTGCGCGAGCACCGTGGCTCCTCGCTCGAGGCTCGCGGCCCGGCGAAGCCGCTCGACGAGGCTCTGGCCGTAGAACACGTTGTCGCCGAGCACGAGGGCGACCTTGTCTTTTCCCACGAAGTCGGCGCCGACGACGAGCGCGTGGGCCACTCCGCGTGGCTCGTCTTGCGCGGCGTACGTGAGCGAGATGCCCCACTCGGCGCCCGTGCCGAGCAGCGCCTCGAACCGAGGGAGGTCTTCTCTCGTCGAGACGACGAGGATCTCGCGGATGCCCGCGAGCATGAGGGTCGTGAGCGGGTAGTAGACGAGGGGCTTGTCCCACACGGGCAAGAGCTGCTTCGACACCACCTTCGTGAGCGGGTAGAGGCGCGTGCCCTTCCCGCCGGCGAGCACGATCCCTTTCACGCGAGGCCCGCGTGGGCGAGGTACGCGTCGAGATCTTCTTCCCACGTGGGCAGGCGATCGAACCCACGCAGCGCGAGCATTCTGTGTAAAAAGAGGGCATTTTTCGGCCGGATCGCGCGTGTCTTCAGCGTGGCCGTGGGCACGCCCGTGGTGAGCGAGGGCAGGTCGAGGCGCTTCGCGATGGCGTGGGCGAAGTCGGCCCAGGTCGTCTTGCCTTTGGCGCTCACGTGGTAGGTGCCGTACGCGTCCGTATGGAGGAGGTCGCATACGTGGCGCGCCACCGTGCGAGCCCACGTGGGCTGAACGAGGCGCTCCCCGTCGGCGGTGATGGGCCCGCGCCCGAGCACGAGCCGCGGGAGCTTCGACGCGAACCCTTTGCCGCCCTCTCCGTACACGCCTTGGACGCGCACGACGAAGAGCCGAGGTGTGGCCTCCCGCGCGAGCACCTCACCCGCCCATTTGCTGCGCGCGTAGGCGCCCACGGGCCTGGGCACGTCGAGCTCGTCGTAGGGGGTGGGCTTCTCGCCGTCGAACACGAGATCGGTCGAGAGGTGCACGAGCGAGGCGTCGTGCCGGGCCGCGGCGCGCGCGAGGTTCTCCGCGCCGAGCGTGTTCACGCGGTAGGCCGTGTCCTCGTCGTCCTCGGCGTGCTCCACGTCCGTGTAGGCTGCACAGTTCACGATCCGGTCGGCTTCGTTCGTGGCGGCGTTCACGTCCTCCCGGCGGGTGATGTCGCACGCGGACCTCGGCAGGGCGAGGACGTCGTCTTCCCCTCGCGCCAAGAGCTCACGCACGACGTAGCGCCCCACGAGCCCACCCGAACCGAAGACGACGATCTTCATGGCGAAGCGACGATACCGCCTTTTCGCCCGGTCGTGCGTCACTCTCCAGGCAGGCTCCCCGCCTCGGCGTCCCTCCGAGACTCGAGCAGCTCCGGGTGCTCGGCGAGGAACCGGACGACGTCGGCGAGGCCCCGTTCGAGCGTGTGCGACCGAGAAAAACCTAGGGTTTGCTCGATTTTGCCATCGTCGAGCGCGTACCGCAGATCGTGCCCCGGCCTGTCGGCTACGAACCGCACGAGGCTCCTCGGTTTGCCGAGCAGGTCGAGCACCGCGTGCGCCATCTCCAGGTTCGAGCGCTCGGCGCGCCCTCCCACGTTGTAGGTCTCGCCGTCCTCGCCGCGCTCCAGCACGAGGTCGATCGCGCGGGCGTGGTCGTCCACGTGGAGCCAGTCGCGCACGTTCGAGCCGTCTCCGTAGAGGGGCAGGGGCTCGTCACGGAGGGCGCGCATCACGAGCCTCGGGACGAGCTTCTCCGGGAGCTGGTAGGGGCCGTACGTGTTCGAGCCACGCGTCACGAGGGCAGGGAAGCGGTACGTCTCGGCGTACGCCCGCACCAGGTGCTCGGCGCCCGCTTTGGATGCGGCGTAGGGCGAGCGCGGCGCGAGCGGAGACGTCTCCGTGAAAGGGGGATCGGAGAGCCCGAGGTGGCCATAGACCTCGTCGGTCGAGACGTGCACGAAGCGCCGCACGCCCGCGCGCCGAGCCTCTTCGAGCAGCGTCGCCGTGCCGAGCACGTTCGTGCGCACGAAGGGGAGCGCGTCGGTGATCGACCTGTCCACGTGGGACTCGGCCGCGAGGTGGACGACGCGATCCACGCCGTGCTCGTCGATCGTACGGCGGACGCGCTCGCCGTCGCACACGTCTCCATGGACGAGCGTGACCCCGGGCAGGTCCCGGAGGCGCTCGGGGCGCGCGGCATACGTGAGCGCATCCAGCACCACGACGGGCTCGCTCGGGTGCTCGCGCACGCGGAGCGCTACGAGCGACGCACCGATGAACCCGGCTCCGCCCGTGACGAGCAGGCTCACCGCGCGCTCCTTGGCGCCGAGCTCACGTGGCTCCCGGGGGGCGCGTAGGAGGGCATCGGAGGGGGCATCGACCTCGAGGGTAGCCCCCCGACGAACCAAGGGGCAATGTGCGAAATGTCAATAAAGTCGTAGTGTTGCGAATGTGCCCTGCCTCGTCGCGCCGGGCGGCCTACCGCACGGCCGCGAGTTGTGACAGGACACACCCCATGCAAAGGCTCTCGTTCTCGTCGCTCGCGCTGGCCTCCGTCCTCTCGCTCGTAGGCTGTGCCTCCGAGGTCGTGACCACGCCGGGCGATCCCACGAGCCCCACCCCCGCCGACGCCGGGAAGACGTTCGCGACGGCCGAAGCGGCCCCGAAGTACGAAGGCACGGCTTTCACGGCCATGCAGATCTTCGACGCGGAGAAGGGCGTCTACCTCGACGAGGCCGCCCTCGTCGCGCAGCTCGGCGAGGTGAAGCTCGTCTTCTTCGGGGAGCAGCACGAGACCGCGCCGGTCCAAGAGCTCGAGCTCTGGGCGCTCACCCGCATGACCGCGAAGTTCTCGGACGTCTCGCTCGCGATGGAGCACTTCCAGCGCGACGAGCAGCCCATCTTGGACGACTACGTCGCCGGCAACCTCACCCCCGAGGACTTCGAGAAGAAGAGCCAGCCGTGGCCGAACTACGCCAAGTACTGGAAGCCCCTCGTCGATCACATGAAGGAGAAGGGGCGCCCGGTCGTCGGTCTCAACGTGCCCAAAGAGGCGCTCGACACGCTCTACGCCGCGTACCCCAAGAAGCCCCTCGAGGCCTTCAACGCCCTCGGCGACTCGTTCAAGTACGCGGGCTCGATCGCGCCACGCCCCATCCCCGCGCCCGACGACGCCTTCAAGGCCTACTTCGCGGACAACTTCGATCCGAACGCGCACTCGAACATGGGCATGAAGCCCGCCGAGGCGCTCGCGTACTTCACCGACCTCGCCGTCATCCGGGACGAGACCATGGGCTACTTCGCCGCCGAAGAGGCCAAGAAGGGCGGCCGCGTGCTCACGGTCGCGGGCGACTTCCACGCGCAGACCGGGCTCGCCACGCCCGATCGCGCCGTCCGCTACCTCGGAAAAGACGCCTCCGCGTACCGCATCGTCTCGACCACGCCGCGAACCAAGCTCGCCGAGGCCATGGCGAAGCGGGTGAGCGATCGCAAGCTTGCGCGGTTTTGGTTCGTGTTCGACGCGAAGTGAAGAGGCCCACGATGAAACGACTTCGGTTCTACGGTCTCCCGCTCGCCGCGTGCCTCGTCGCCGCCTCCGCGGGCGCGTGCGCGTCGACCACCACGCCGACCCCCGACGCCTCGGTCGTGCCGCCCACGGTCGACGGTGGCGTGGACGGAGCCGCGGGTGGCGCCTCGCTCGAGCCGGGCGAAGCGGTGGAGCTCCCCGTCGAAGAGGGGACGGCCTCGGTGAGGCTCGCTCCTTTCCCGGGCGCGGAGTACGTCGCCGTGGTCGTCTCGACCAAGCTCGACACCTCACGCGGCGATCACGCCTACACCGCGTCGACCGGAGATGTCGCGTCGCCGAAGGAGCCGAAGCGCCTTACGGGGTGTGCGCTCTCGCCCGACATGTGGAAGGGCAAGAGCGTCCCCACCGAAGAGCCCCCCAAGGGCACCGCCCCTGCCGTGGGCACGACGCGCACGCTCAAGGTCCCCGTCGGCTCGCGCCTCGAGCCCGTGCCGGCCGAGGTCGTCGCCGTGAGCGATACGGCGGTCGTCTGGCTCGACAAGAGCCCCGCGAACCCGGGCGCGCTCGACCCGGCGTTCGTCACCGAGTTCTTGGCCGACTTCGACAAGAACGTCTTGCCGCGCACGCGCACGATCTTCGGCACCGAGAGCGACACGGACGGAGACGGGCGCGTGGGCCTCGTGTTCTCTCCGCTCACGCGCGACTCGGCCGTCGCCTTCTTCCGCCAGTGCGATCTGCTCGAAGGGGTCACGGGCTGCGGCGCCGACTCGGGCAACAGGGGTGAGTTTCTCTACCTCACGCCGCCCGCCAACATCGCGCCGCCCTACAACACGCCCGCCGCCATCAAGGAGATCTTGGCCCACGAGCTCGGCCATCTCGTCCATTTCGGCCGAAAAGTGCTGAAAAACAAGCTCACCGAGTGGCCCGACTCGTCCTACATGATCGAGGGCTTCGGAGGGTTCACGCAGGACGTGAGCGGCTTCCAGTCGGGGAACTTGTACGTGACCATGGCCGGGCTCGACGGCATCGGTGACTACTCGCTCTCCGAGGTGCTGGGCGCGCGCTCGACCTACGACACGAAGCGCGACGGCCTCTTGCGCGGCGCCTCGTACCTCTTCGTGCGCTACCTCTACGATCGCGCCGGGAGCGACACGGCGAAGGCCGACGGCACCATCGAGGGCCGCGGAGGCCCGGCGTACCTCCGCGACGTGCTCGACGCGAAAGAGGGCGTCGCGCAGCGGACCGCGACCGCGCTCGGCACCACTCCGGCCGAGATGGCCATGGACTTCTACACGACGCTCGCCCTCTCGAACGGCGACAAGGCCGGCTTCGCCAAGCCCCAGAACCCCTGTTTTTCGTACCTCCCCGTCGAGATCGACCCGATCACGAAGAAGCCGCGCGGCGCCGACGTGCGCGCGCAGTTCCATGGCCAGAGCATGAAGGGCCCGAAGACCCAGAAGCTCGAGGCGGCCGACGGCAAGGTGCGCTCGGGCGGCGTCGAGTACCTCACGTTCCAAGCCGCCGCGGCCGGCCCCACCGGCCTCACGGTGACGGTCGACGCCGCCGCCATGCCTCGCGTGCGCCTCGTCCGCGTGAAGTGAAAGGTAGGGGGCTCCCCTACGCGGCTCGAAGCATGACGCGGCCTCGCGCGGCGTGGCTCGGGCCTCCGCGCGGTCGCGGTGCGCCGCTCGTGCTCCCGGCCGGGTGACGTGCCTTCTCCGGAAACATTTCCCCAAGTACGTTCCCGAGTCGCGATGTCCATCCAGGTCGCCCTCCACCACCGCACGACCTACCGCTACGACCGCCCGGTCTCGCTCGGCCCGCAGGTCGTTCGGCTGCGGCCCGCGCCGCACTGCCGCACGAGGGTGCTCTCGTACGCGCTCGAGGTCCGGCCGGCGAAGCACTTCCTGAACTGGCTCCAGGACCCGCAGTCGAACTACCAGGCGCGCCTGGTCTTCCCCGAGAAGACGACGTCGTTCGAGATCGTGGTCGACCTCGTCGCTGCGATCGAGGCTCGAAACCCGTTCGACTTCTTCTTGGAGCCCTACGCCGAAGAGTGGCCGTTCACGTACGACGCCGAGCTCGCCGAGGAGCTCCGCCCGTACCTCCGGACGCTGCCCGAGTCTCCCTTGTTCGACGCGTTCCTGGCCGACGTCCGGCCCGCCGCGTCGCTCGGCACGACGCCCATGCTGGTCGCCCTGAACCAGCGTGTGGCGAATCATGTATTTTACAATGTTCGCCTCGAGCCGGGCCTCCAGACACCCGAAGAGACGCTCGAGAAGAGCTCCGGCTCGTGCCGTGATTCGGCGTGGTTGCTCGTGCAGATCCTCCGCAGGCTCGGCCTCGCCGCCCGCTTCGCCTCGGGGTACCTCATCCAGCTCACGGCCGACGAGAAGCCCATCGAAGGGCCCGCCGGGCCCGAGAAAGACTTCTGCGATCTGCACGCATGGTGCGAGGTCTACCTACCCGGCGCCGGCTGGGTGGGCCTCGATCCGACGTCGGGCCTCTTCGCGGGGGAGGGGCATTTGCCGCTCGCGTGCACGGCCGAGCCAGGCCTCGCCGCGCCCGTCTCCGGCCTCCTCGATCCTTGCGAGACCACCTTCGAGCACACGATGCACGTCACGCGCGTCGTCGAGACGCCGCGGGTCACGAAGCCCTACACGGACGGCGCGTGGGAGGCCATTCTGGCCTTGGGTGACGCCGTGGACGCGCGCCTCACCGAGGGCGACGTGCGCCTCACCATGGGCGGAGAGCCGACGTTCGTCTCGATCGACGATCCGGACGGACCGGAGTGGAACACGGCGGCGCTCGGCGAGAAGAAGCGCAAGCTCGCGGGCGACCTCTACCAGAAGCTCCGCGAGCGGTACGCCCCGCACGGGCTCGTCCATTTCGGTCAGGGCAAATGGTACCCGGGCGAGCCCCTGCCGCGGTGGTGCCTCTCGCTATACTTTCGAGTCGACGGACAGCCCATTTGGAACGACCCGAAGCTCGTGGCCGACGAAGCGAGCCCGAGCGGCGCACGCACCGAAGACGGCGAGCGGCTCCTCGTGGCCGTGGCCGAGCACTTGGGCGTGCGGTCCGACACCGTATTCCCCGCCTACGAGGACGCGGCATATGCCCTCTGGCGTGAGCGCAAATTGCCCATCAACGTCGACCCGAAGGACACCAAAATCGACGATCCTCTCGAGCGCGAGCGCCTCCGGCGCATCTTCGAGGCCGGCCTCGGCGCCGTGAAGGGCTACGTGCTCCCGGTGGCGAAGCTCGGCGGGGCCAAGTCCGGTGGCGCGTTCCGCTCGAGCCCCTGGTACCTCCGCGGTGGCCATTGTTTCCTCGTCCCCGGAGACTCGCCGGTGGGCCTCAGGCTCCCGCTCGATGCCCTCCCGTGGGTCGCCGAGGGTGATCGTGAGCCCCTCGGGCACCCCGACCCGTCCCGTGAGGTCGAGGCGCTCGAGCCGCCCGCGGAGCTCGCCGCGCCGCGCCGCAAATCGCGCCGCGCGTCGACGAAGCCGCCCGCCGTGGGAGACTCGGGCAAGGAGGTCGTGAGGACCGCCATGTGCGCCGAGGCTCGCGCGGGCGTGCTCTACGTGTTCATGCCGCCGCTCGAGACCCTCGACGACTACCTCGTCGTGGTGGCCGCGGTCGAGGCCGCCGCCGCGAAGATCGGCGTGCCCGTGCTCGTCGAGGGGTACACGCCGCCGCGTGATCCACGCCTCTCGAGCCTCTCGGTGACGCCGGACCCCGGGGTCATCGAGGTGAACGTGCAGCCGACGGCGTCGTGGCGAGAGCTCGTCGCGCAGACCGAGCACCTCTACGAAGCCGCCCGGACGTCCCGCCTCGGCGCCGAGAAATTCATGGTCGACGGCCGCCACGCCGGCACGGGCGGAGGGCACCACCTCGTCCTCGGCGCGAGGACCACGAGCGACTCGCCCTTCCTCCGCAGGCCCGACCTCCTCCGGAGCCTCATCGCGTATTTCCAGCGACACCCGTCGCTCTCGTATCTCTTCTCGGGGCTCTTCATCGGCCCCACCTCCCAGGCTCCACGCATCGACGAGGCCCGGAACGACGCCCTCTACGAGATGGAGATCGCCTTCGCCGAGGTGACACGAAAGCTCGAAGAGGCAAAAGAGGGAATTCCCCCTTGGCTCACCGATAGGCTCTTTCGCGATCTCCTGATCGACGTCACGGGGAACACCCACCGCGCCGAGATCTGCATCGACAAGCTCTATTCGCCCGACGGGGCCGCCGGCAGGCTCGGGCTCGTCGAGATGCGCGGCTTCGAGATGCCGCCGCACGCGCGCATGTGCCTCGCGCAGCAGCTCCTCCTTCGCGCGCTCGTGGCGCGCCTCTGGGAGCGACCCGAGGGGTCACGCAGGCTCGTCCGGTTTCGCACGGCGCTGCACGACCGGTTCATGCTCCCGTCGTTCGTCTGGGACGACTTCCTCACGGTGCTCGACGACCTCGGAGCTTCGGGCTTCGCCTTCGAGCCCGCGTGGTTTTTGCCCCACTTCGAGTTTCGATTCCCCACGATCGGCGAGCTCACCGTGGAGGGGGTGCACGTGACCCTTCGGTCGGCGCTCGAGCCGTGGCACGTCATGGGGGAGGACGTCACCTCCGGGGGCACCGCGCGCTACGTCGACTCGTCGGTCGAGCGGCTCGAGGTCCGTGTGCGCGGCCTCACCCCCGAGCGCTTCGTGCTCACCTGCAACGGTCGAAGGGTCCCGATGCACCCGGTCGCCCGCTCCGGCGAGGGCGACGTGGCGGGAGGGGTCCGGTACCGCGCGTGGCAGCCTCCGCGGTGCCTCCATCCCTACATCGGCGTACATACGCCGCTCACCTTCGATCTCGTCGACACCTGGACCCGGCGGAGCCTCGGTGGGTGCAAGATGCATGTTTCGCACCCGGGCGGCCGCAGCTACGACGTTCGCCCCGTGAACGCGCTCGAGGCCGAAGGCCGAAGGCTCGGGAGGTTCGAGCGCATCGGCCACACCACCGGCACCGTCGAGGTCGGTCCCGCCGAGGAAAACGAGGACTTTCCTTTCACCCTCGACCTTCGGCGGCCGGACGCCTCGGGTGCACGCTAGCAGCCCGTTGATTTTCTCCCGTCGGCCGCTCGCCGCCGCATCCCGACCGCCTACGTTGCGATCCTGCGGGGCGTCCCCCGTCGGGGACTTCCAAGGGTCGTCCTCACCTACAAAAGTACAAAAGTAGGCTCCGGGCGCTCCTCGGGTCGCGCCTCGGCGGCTCGGGCGCGGAAGTCGAACGGCCTCGGTCCGAAAATCAACAGGCTGCTAGTCCCAAACGGATCGTTGGTTCGCTCCCGTCGTGCCGCGGCCGAATCGGCGTGCCTTCGTTGCGATCCTGCGTCGCCGGTTCGCCGAGGACACGATCCTCGAAGTGCTTACGAAGGGGGAGGCTCCACGGACGCGGACGACGACGCGACATCACGGACGGCTAGAAGATGACGTCGTCGGCGACGTAGATCGCCGCAGGAAACCCTGGGTTCGCGATGTTGGCGTCCGGTGAATAGGCGATCTCGGCGCGGAAGAGCGCCGCCTGGCCCCAGAGCACGAGGAGCCCGCCGCCCACTCCGACCTTGAGGCCGAGCGTCCGTCCGTCACGTCGGTCGTCGAAGGTGTAACTCTGCCAAACTCGGCCCGCGTCGAAGAACGCGTCCACACCGACCTCGAGCGACGTCCCGAAGGGGCGCGCACCGAAGAGCATCCTCCGGACCTCGACGTTCCCGAAGGCCTTGAGGCGACCGTAGAAGAGCGCCGCAGGGACGCCCCGGACGCCATCCTCCCCGCCGATCGCGCTCGACGGGGTGAACGAGCCGTACTGGCTCAGATCGAACACGGGCGCATCGCCGAAGATGGCGTCGACGACGACCCGTCCGGCGAGGATGACCTTCCCGGGGAGCAGCGTGTAGCCTCGGAAGGTCGCGTGGGCCGCGCCGTACGTGCTCTCGGTCGCGGGCGCGACACCCGCGAAGCGGAGTGACACCTCGTGGAACGCGCCGGTACGAGTGAGCACCTCACGGTCGCGGGTGTCGTAGAGGACTCCGAGAGAAGGAACGAGCACGCCCTGGAGCCCTTCCCCTTGGATGACACGTTCACCCGAAGAGGTGCGCGCGGCGAGGTCGTTCGCGAGGAACGAACCGGCATAGGGTTGAGCGTGCAGCGCGCGGAGTTGGAGGCCCACCTGACCCGTCCAGGTCTCGTTGGCGCGATTCGAGGCGACCGCCTCGGCCACGAGCGGGAAGCGGAGGACGTTTCGGATGCGCACCTCCTCGTTGACATACTGGCCTAGCCCAAGGGTTGCGCTCGTCACCGTCGAGGGATCGGGCGCCGCTTGGTTGCCGACTCCAAAATAGAGCTCGTTGACCGTGCGGCTGTAGAACGCCCCGAAGGTGTAGCGGTAGCGAGTCCCGAAGATCCGCGGCACGTCGAGCCTCCCGCCCCACCCCTGTTGGACGAGCTCGGCGCCTCGGGGCCCGCTCTTGACGCTGGTCGACGCGATGACGTCGAGCTGCCAACGGTAGGGTTTCGTCTCGCCGCCGACCCCCGTGATGACCGCGGTCGCGCCGAAGAGCACGCCGATATCCGACCCGCCGCCGAGCACCGGGAGCGCGGCCCACTCCGTCTTTCGGTCGTCCGAGCCCCCTCCGGAGCTCGTCGGGCGCGTAGCCAGATCGCGTGGCTCGGGCGGGGCCGCAGCGGGGCCCACGGCCTCGGCGGAGGATGTCGCGCCCAGTACGACAGCCGACGGGATGGCGCTCCGGGGGCCCGCGTCGGCGCTCGCCTCTGGTGAGGGAGGATCCGCGCTCCCTCCGTCGACTTCGGGCGATCCCGTCGCCATGGCGGCGCGTGCGGCCCCGGGCGCGAGAACGAGCCCGACCGAGAGGGCCCATCGTGTGATGGCCCCGCGAAGAGAGTGCACTCGAAGGAGCCGCCTACTCGGCGGCCTCCTGGGCGACGTCCTTCGGGCGCGGAAACGGCCGAAACGCATGGACGATCTGCCCGAGATACCCTTTCGGGAAGTCAGGATTCCCATAGATGCCGTAGGTCTCGGGCTTCTTCCCGGCGGGGAGGTATCCCGTGCCGAACAGCCAGTCCCAGACCGCGATCTTGGTCGCGAAGTTGACCCCCTTGTTCTCGGGCCCCAACCCCTCGTCCGAGGAGTGGTGCCACCGATGCATCTCCGGGCCGTTGATGACGTATTGAAGCACCCCCAGACGAACGTCGATGTTCGAATGAATGAACATTCCCCACGTCGCGTCTAGGACGCCCTTGACGAGCGCGACCTCGGGGTGCGCACCGAGGAGGACGATGGGGGCATACTCCACCGTCTGGTTGACGAGGATCTCGAGGGGATGAGAGCGCGACCCGGATAGCCAGTCGACGTCGTGCCCGGAGTGGTGCGCCTCGTGGGTGCGCCAGAGCCAGCGGTTTCGGTGTTGGAGCCGATGAAAGAGGTAGATGTAGAGGTCGTGGGTGACGAAGAAGAACCCCACTTGCGCCCAAAGAGGCCAGCCGGATACGGCATGAAGCCTCCCGCCCCCGAGCCGATCGAGCCCCTCGATGATCTTCGCGATCACGAGCCCCAGCACGTAGCTCTGGGCAAACGTGTAGAGGAACATGTCGAGCACGAAGCCCTCACGGAAGAGCTTCTGTCGCCGGTCGTAGGGGAAGGCGCGTTCGAGGGCGACCATGAGGAGCGCCCAGACGCCGATGACGATAGGCGACCAGAACGCCCAATCGATGCCGAAGGCGTGGTTCATGATGAGGCTTTCGTGGGGTCGACCTCGCGCACGGCGAGGGCGTTGTGGCTTGGGCGAGCTACGCCGCGCTCGCGACTCGCCGGAGCTTCTTGGCCATCTTGAGCTCCGTCTCGGTCACTCGCTTGACGCCGTCACCGAGCGCCAGCTCGATGTCGCGGATGTTCGCGACGAGGCGCATCATCCCACCGACTTCGACGCTCGCGGCCTGGTCCGTCCCCCACATCGCGCGGTCGAGCGTGATGTGGCGTTCGATCCAGGTGGCCCCGAGGGCGACCGCCGCGAGCGTGGGCGCGAGGCCGGTCTCGTGCCCCGAGTACCCGACCGGCACGCCGTACCGGTCTTCGAGGAAGGGCATGGCTCGAAGGTTGAGGTCTGCGAGCGCCGCAGGGTAGGCCGAGGTCGTGTGGCCCAAGACGAGGCGGTCCGTCCCGAGCAGCGCGACAGCCCGATCGATCTCCTCGAGCGTCGACATCCCCGTCGACATGATGACGGGCCGCTTCGTCCGTGCGATGCGATCGAGCAGCGCCAGATCCGTCACGCTGGCCGACGCGACCTTGTAACAAGGCACGTCGAAGCCCTCGAGAAAATCGACGCTGAGCTCGTCCCACGGCGACGCGAACCAGTCGATGTTCCTCTCGTCGCAGTAGGCGGCGATCGCCTGATAGTCGGCCTTCGAGAGCTCGACCTTGTGACGGTACTCGATGTACGTGAGCCTCCCCCACGGGGTGTCACGCTCGACGTTCCACTGGTCCTTCGGGACGCACAGCTCGGGCGTGCGCTTCTGGAACTTGACGGCGTTGCAGCCCGCGAGCACGGCACCGTCGATGAGCCGCTTGGCGACGTCGAGGCTGCCATTGTGGTTGATGCCAATCTCGGCGATCACGTAGCAGGATTGCCCGCGCCCCACGATGTGGCGACCGATGGGCACGGAATGGGTAATCTTTCGAGACATGGAGCCTCCGTCAGGATCGATGGGAGAGAATGAAGTCTGAGAATGCTCGGAACGCGTGCTCGCCGCCCCTCACCGGAAGGACCACGTGCGCCCTGGCCAGCACCGGCTCGGCGGCGTCGGACGGGCAGGCCGTAATGCCCTCGGAGAGGGCCGTGAATATCGGGAGATCATTGATGTCGTCGCCGATGTAGGCGCACGCCGAGGGCGCGAGCGCACGACGTTCGAGGACGCGGGCGAGGCACGCACCCTTCTCCCGGATACCGAGGTGCACCTCGTCGATTCCGAGCTTGTCCGCTCGGGCGGCGATGGAGCGGGCCCCTTCACCGGAGATGATGCCGCAGGCGATCCCAGCCTCGCGGAGGAGGGCGAAGCCCATTCCGTCACGCACGGAGAACTTGCGGAGCTCGTCGCCGGAATGTCCGTAATAAACCCCGGCATCCGTAAGCACGCCGTCGCAGTCCGTCAAGACGAGGGAGAGGGATCGGGCGCGTCGACCGATCTCCGAAGGCTCGAGCCGACACAACACGTTCGAAGTCACCATGCCGTGAACCCGCCATCGACGACGAGCGTCGCGCCCGTCATGTAAGAAGACGCGTCGCTCGCGAGAAATACGATCGCGCCGCGGTAGTCGGCTCTGTCGGCCATTCGGCCCAACGGGGTCTTCTGCGCATAACGGACGACGAAGTCCTCGGACTGACCGTTGGAGACCCCGCCGGGGCAAAGCGCGTTCACACGGACCCCCACGTCTCCCCAGTAGGCCGCGAGGTAGCGCGTCAGCTGGAGGACGGCCCCCTTCGTCGTCGGGTATGCGGCGGACTTGAAGAAGAGCTGTCTCCCGTCCTTCGCGCGGTAGAGCGACTGGTCCGGGGCGACGAGCCCGTACGTGGACGCGACGTTCACCACGCTGCCCCGCCTCCTCGCCACCATCGTCCGACCGAGCACCTGCGACGCGAGGAAGACCCCGGTCACGTTGACGTCGAGCGCGCGCCGGAAGACCTCCACGTCGAGGTTCTCGAAGCGCGACGCTTCGAGCGCGCCGCCGCCGGGCGCGCCCTCCACCTTCTCGTCGATCGCGGCGTTGTTGACGAGGACGTCGACACCGTCGAAGCGCGCTAGGATGGCCTCATGGAGCGCCTCGAGGGAGGCCTTGTCCGTGACGTCCGCGCCTCGTCCGAGGGCGTCGAATCCCTCCGCGCGGAGCTCCTCGGCGAACGCCTCGCAGGCAGCGTGATCTCGATCCGTCACGACGACTCGGGCGCCACGCTCGGCGAGCGCGCGCACGTGCTCCCGCCCGAGGAGGCCGAGCGCGCCGGTCACGACGGCGACCCGTCGGTCGAGGGCGAAGAGGTCAGCGGTCACGGTGGACCCTCGGTTTCGTGTGGAATTTCGTCACTTTCCGAAATACGGGCTCGACCGGTTCCCCGCGGAGCTCGGTCGCGGCGGTGCCCTCTTCGACGGCCCGCTTCACGAGTGGGATCACCTCGCGGTAGGCGGCGAGCACGTGATCGACCTCCGCGTCGCCGTGGGAGAACGACACGTTGTGGAAGCCCGACCAGAGCACCCCGCGTCGGATCATCTCCTGCTGGAATAGTGACTTGACCACGAGCGGCGCCTCGGTCGCGAAGGTCATGAGCGTTCGCGCGGGATACCCGATCACGTTGGTGAAGGTGGCGCCGTGCTCCTCCGCGATGGCCCGGTATCCATCTGCGAGCTTCTTCCCCTGGCGGGCGATGGTCTCGAGAACGGGGCGCTTCCGCATCTCCTCCAGGGTCGCCTTGGCGGCCGCGAGCGAGAGCGCCTCGCCGCCGAACGTCGTGAAGAAGAAGACCTCCTTCTCGAGGAGGCGCATCACGTCACGTCTGCCCGTGAGCACGGAGAGGGGCATCCCGTTCGCGACCGCCTTCGAGAAGCAAGCGAGGTCGGCGCGCACACCGTACGCCTCTTGGGCGCCACCGAGGGCCAGTCGGAAGCCCGTCCACATCTCGTCGAAGATGAGGAGCGCACCCACTCGATCGCAGGCCTCTCGCACGGCGGCGAGGAATCCGGGTTTCGGCGGCTCGAAGACCGTCGGTTCGAGGATGACGCACGCGGTGTCGTCGTCGATCGCGCTCGTCAGCGAGTCGATGTCGTTGTACTCGAACGTGGCGACCAGGTCCTTCACCGCCTCGGGGATGCCCTTGTCGCGATCGGTGACGCCGATGTGCCAATCGTGCCAACCGTGGTAACCGCAGCACAGGACCTGATTTCGCCCGGTGAACGCCCGGGCGAGCCGGACCGCCGCCTGCGTGACGTCGGCGCCCGTCTTGCTGAATCGGACAGACTCGGCATTCGGGACGATGTCACGAATCGTCTCGGCGACCTCCACCTCGAGAGGGTGGACGAGGGAGAAGGTGATGCCATCCTCGAGCTGACGGCGGATCGCCTCGTCCACGGCGGGGTAGGCGTATCCGAGCGAGAGTGGCCCGATGGCCATCTGCAGATCGACGAGCTCGTTGCCGTCGACGTCCCAGACGCGCGCCCCTTTGCCGCGGACGAGGAACTGCGGCGCGACCCCTCGGACGTATTGCCCGGGGCCCTTTGCGAGGGTCTGCGTCTGGGCGGGCACGAGGCCGCGAGCGCGCTCTGCGAGCGCCAGCGAGCGGGTGATATCGGGGAGTGGTTTCACGCGGTGGGCTCCGTGGTGAAGGGGGCGGGCTTGGGGTTCTTCTCGCGAAGGAGGTCCGAGACACGCCCGGCGATCCCGGGGCCGTCGAGGCGCTCGTACGCGAGGACGTCCCCGAGCAGGCCAGGGCGGAACCACCGGTCGTCGAAGGCGAACGGATGGAATCGGCACGTCCTGCCGAAGCGGAGGAGCGTCTCGGCGAAGATGGTGGCGAGACCCCCTTTCGTGAAATGGTCTTCGACCGTGACGACGAGCTCGGTCCCGGAGCTCGCGTCGAGCAGCGCGCGCTCGTCCACCGGAGAAAGAGATCGCACGTTGACGACGCGCGCCGAAATCCCCTGCTTTTCGAGGAGGGCGCGCGCGGCCCACACCTCGCGCAACATGACGCCGTAGGTGAGCAGCGTCACGTGCTTTCCCGCCGAGAGGACCTCGGCGCGGCCCATCGCGAACGGCTCGTGGTGAGGCACCACGGCGGGCAGCGCGTTGTAGCGCACGTACACGGGGGCAGTATCCGCGATCACGTGCGGCATCATCGACAGGAGCTCCACCTCGTCCGAGGGGCAGACCACTCGCATCTTCGGTATTCCGCGGAGAATGCCGATGTCCTCGATCGCCTGATGGGTCGGGCCGTTCGCTTCGGAGAGGACGCCCGGCACGCCGCCGACGAGCTTCACGGGCAGCCCGGCGATGCCGACGTCGGTGCGGATGAACTCGAACGCGCGCAGCACGAGGAAGGTCGCGAGCGCGTGGACCACCGGGATCCGCCCAGCGAGGGCGAGGCCCGCGGCCGCGCCGATCATGGTCTGTTCGGCGATGCCGACGTCGATGAAGCGCGGCCCGAGGATAGGAGGCAAGTTGCGGATAGCGGCGCGATTCTCGGCGGTCATGACGACCAATCGGTCGTCGTCGCGAGCGAAGTCGGCGAGCAAGGTCTCGTAGTTCATGGGCCTCTCAGCGGACGACGAGGGGGGTGGAGGTGAGACGGGCGCCATCGCCGCCGCGGAGCTCGCGGAGGAGGCCCTCGACCTCTTCCGCTTTGAAGTTCACGAACCAGCGGTCGGCCCGGGCCTCGATGCTCGGGAGGCCCTTTCCTCGAACCGTGCGCGCGACGACGACGGACGGCCTCCCTTTTCGCAAGGGGAGGTGTCGGAAGGCGCGGTCGAGCTCGTCGAACGCGTGCCCGTCGACGGACGTAGCGTGAGCACCGAACGCTTCGAACTTCGGCAGCAGAGGCTCCAAGGGCAAGATCGCCTCGGTGCGATCGTTGGCCTGGAACTCGTTGCGATCGACCACGATGACCAGGTTGTCGAGGCCGTGCGCCTGTGCGACGAGCAGCGCCTCCCACACGGAGCCTTCGTTGAGCTCTCCGTCTCCCGTGACGACGAAGACGCGCCGGGGCGAGCCACGTAGCTTCGCGTCCATCGCGAGCCCGACGCCAACGGACGGGAGGTGACCGAGAGAGCCGGAATGGAACTCGACGCCGGGGATGTTCCGGTTCGGGTGCCAATAGAGATGATCGCTCGTCTTGAGGTGATGCCGGAGCCGCTCCTTCGGGAAGTATCCGAGCTCGGCGAGGGTGCCGTACAGCGCCGGGACGTCGTGGCCCTTCGAGAGCAGGAGGACGTCTCGGTCCGGCGAGTCGAGGGTGTCCGGCGTGATGCGGAGCACCCGCGTGTAGAGGTGCACGAGGAGGTCGGCGCACGAGAGCGACGCGCCGATGAAGCACCCACCGTCGGTAGACATTCGAATGATGTGCTCTCGGACACGGAGCGAGAGGTCCGTCAGCTCGTCGTCGGTCCTCGGTGTCACGGTCGGGATGGCCATCGCGTCTCCTTGGCGGTTACGGTCTTGAGGTCGCGGAGGTGGTTCCGGTACCAATTCACGCCTGCGTAGTGGGCATTCAGGGCGTAGATGTCGGGGCGGGCGTCGAGCAGCGCGACGACGTCGTCGGCCGTGAAGGCGGGCCCCTTCTCGGGGAGGAGCGCCGCGAAGACGGCGCGAACGAGGGCGAGATCCTCGGGGTAATCGACGGTGATGCGGTGGGTCATCGAGAGGTCGCGGCCGTCCTTGCGGACGACCGAGCCGATGCGGAAGCGGTCCGGTCTGTCCCACAAGTAGGGGGTGGTGTGCTCGCGCTCGTGCGCGCGCGTTGCCTCGGTTCGGGCGAGCTCGAGCGCGCGGAGCGGCATGACCTCCACGTCGTTCCCGTCGGGCCAAGAGGCGGGGTGCAGGTTCCCGACGTAGTCGGCGCCGTCGCTCGCGAGGAAGGCCAGGAGAACCTCGTCGATGATCTTCGGATCGACGAGCGGGCAATCCGAGGGGACCTTGGCGACGACGTCGGCGCCGACGGCGCGCGCCGCTTCGACGTGGCGGTCGAGCAGGTCCTCGGTGTGTCCTCGGTAGAACGAGACGCCTTCGCGCTCAGCGAGGCGGACGATCGCGTCGTCCTCTGAGGCCCTCGTCGTCGCCACGACGACCTTCACCGGTGTCTGGACGAGCGCGAGCCGCGTGAGCATCCGCGCGAGCAAGGGCTCCCCATGGATGTCGGCGAGCACCTTGCCGGGGCATCGTGTCGAGCCCATGCGGGCCTGGACCACGAGGGCGATCGTCATCGCGACCCCTCGGCGGCCGGAGAGGGGGCGGCGGTGGTCGCCTCGGCGGCCGATCGCGCGCGGCTCGGGAATCGCCTCCGCTTCTGGCCACGGAGCTCGCGATCGACCTCGTGCACCACGGCGGCGATGTTGGCCGCCGCGCGCCCGTCGTTCTGTACCGGCGCGAGCCTCTCGAGCTCCTCGCGCGGGAAGTTCGAGTGGAGCTCCTTCCCGAGCGCGAGCCCTACGAACGCGGTCGACGACCACTCCGTGACGAGCACGTCGCAGTTCGCGATCATGTGCTCGGCCTTGCCTTTCGTATACACTTTCGCCTCGGGGGCGAGCCGGAGGATCTCCGCGGGCCCGGCGATCGGGTCCTCGTTCGGATGGAGCTTGAAGACGAGCTCCCTCCCTCCCGCGATCTCCTGCGCCCGCTTCACGAGGGCCGCGCGGTCGTCCGACTTGAACGTCTCTCTCCCGTCGGAGGTGCACACGAGCACGAAGCCCCGGTGCGGGAAGTCGTTGTCGTAGAAGGTCTTGCAGTCGTCGAAGTTGGGTATCCCCGTCACGCAGATGGCGTCGGGGTCGGCGCCTTTCTCGACGAGTCGATCCTTGAACCCTTGGCTGGCGACGCAGTACCGATCGTAGACGTGGCTCTCTCCCGTCAACGACGTGCCCGCGAGCCACATGGGCAGGAAGCGCGCGCGTCGCCAGAGCTCCGACATCCATGTGTCCGGGTCGAAAATGCCCTCTTGCACCGCGACGAGCGGCTTCGTTCTCGCGATGCGCGGGAGGATGAGGTCGGAGCACGTGACGACGAGGTCGTAGTCGTCACGTCGGCCATCCTCGTCGATCTCCAGGCCGTGATCGCGGAGGTAGTCGAGGCACCAGCCCCGGCGCTTGTTCCCGGCGATCGTCGCCTCGAGGAAGCCTAGCCGGCGCGCGAGCCCGACGTGCGCGTCACCGAAGTACGGAGAGAAACGGGCGACGTGCGAGCCCACGGCCTTCGACACGGCGTGGAGTTGTTCGGTCTGGTTGATGGATCCACAGATGTAGAGAATCGTGGGAGGAGGCATGGGCTTCCGGGGTCAGGGGCGTCGCCGGTGGTGCCGACGTCGCCCGCCATCCGAGGGATGGGGAGTCACGTCGGTGCGTCGGGAATGTCACGAAATGGGGATATGCGATGAGGGGGCACGGGGGGGCACCCGGGGGCTCTCGGGCCCGCCGAGCGCGAACAGGACCAGGTATCCGAGGGCGACAAAAACGAGCTCTTTCGCTCGTTTGGCGAGGAGGAAGGCGGCGCTCTCCGGGCTCGCCCCGAGGAACGCGGTGAAGCCGGCGTCTTGGATCCCGAGGCCGGAGGGCACGACGACCGCCGCCGAGCGGAGCGCAGTGAGCACTCCGTCGAGGGCGAGGGCGTTCGGGTAGTCGATGTCGATGCCGACGAGACGGAGGAGCACGTAGGTCTCCGTACCCTCGAGAATCCACGCACCCATCACGCACGTGAAGGCGTCCCACGTGCCGGAGGTGGCGAGCGCGGAGAGGGTCCTGTCGGTCGCGGAGAACGCCTCTGCCCGACCCCCGAGGTTGGACTCGAGGAACGGGAGCTTCACGAGGGCCTTTAGGGTCGCCCCGGCCGGACGTCCATAGGCCGCCGACAACTGAGCGACGATCGAGGCTACGGCGATGACGAACGCGGTCACGAGCGCAACGTCGAGGCGCATCGACGCCGCGCGCGTCGCGATCGACGCGGCGATCGCGACGCCGACGAGGACGTACACCGCGTGCGCCCGGGCGATGACCCAACGTCTTGCGAGGCTCGTCGCCACGGTGAGTGTGAGCGGCAGGCCGGTGCGGCGCGAGAGCAGGCTCGGCCCGAGGGCCTCGGCTCCCACCCCACCGAGCGGCAACGAGGCGGCGACGGCCTCGGCTGCCAGCCGCGAGAGATACGCGGGTACGAACGACGCGGGCGCACCAGCCCGCGCGAGGAGCCTCGTCCACGCGAGCGCGTCGAGCGCGATTCCCGCGGGGAAGAGCAGGAGGACGAGCACCCCGGCCGCCGGGAGCCCTCGGAGCACGGCGAGCACCCCGGCCGGGTGGCTCCTGGCGACGAGCCATCCGAGCGCACCGAGCCCGACGAGGCCGAGCGCGAGCTTCGTCACGAGACGCCCGCGTGTTGATCGCTCACCCACGGACCCCTCCGCGCTGCGCGCGCCGCCCCTCTCCCGACCTGCCTGGTCGTCGGGTGCGTGCGCCGCCGTTGGGCCCGAGTATCGCATCATTTCGTTGCGATACTTGCCACGCCTGTCGCAAGATCGCAACTTGTAGACGCGATAGGTGTCGAGAACGGGGGCGGCCGTCCGTGAAGCTTTGTAAACGGAGCCCGATCGCCGCGTGGTAGGAGTGGAAGTAGGGATGTCTGCGAAACGACGAGCGCCCGAGCCCGAGCCGGCGTGCGACATGGTTGGCTCCGACCCCGCGACCTTCGGTCGAGGCGCATGCGTCGTTCGCCGTGTCCTCGAGGCCACCCGCGAGGAGCTTGCCTCCGTAGGCTATCGTGCGCTTCGCGTCGAAGACGTGGCCATCCGCGCGAAGGTTCACAAGACGACGGTCTACCGGCGTTGGAGCACCAAACGAGATCTCGTCCACGAGGCCATGGTCGATCTCGTCGACCCGCTGGCCGATCTCTCGGACACGGGGAGCTTTCGCTCGGATTTGCTCGCGTTCGTGCGGGAAATGGCGCGCTTCATGGCGTCGATCGAGGGGCAAGGCGTCGTCCGCATGCTCATGGCCGAGAGCATGGACCCGGAGGTCGCATCCATCTCCGACTCGCTCCGCTCGCGGAAGGACGGCGCCACCCGCGAGGTGTTCGAACGCGCCATCGCACGCGGAGAGCTTCGCCCGAACGTGGATCCGGAGCTCGTCAAGTGCGTGCTCATGGGCACCATCCACAACCGCCTCTTCATCCTCTGTCAGCCCCTCGACGACCTCTTCCTCACCCGACTCGTCGACCTCATCCTCGAGGGCTCCGCACCGCGCGAGCGGCCCCTTCGCAACAGTCCGTTGCGTTCGAAGAAACAAGTTCGCAACAACTCGAAGCGGCGTCCTGGGGTCTAGTCGAGGTGTGGGGGACACCTCCGGCCCCGCCGACGTCCCCGCGACGGCAGCCCCGGTCTGCGGTACTCTCTCGATTCTCCTAGGGATTCCGTGAGCCTCCTCCTCCGCTACGCACCGTCCGAGGCCCGCTTCGACGAGATGGTCGACACGAGCCGCGCCCCGAGGGCCCATTGGCGCCCGCTCCTGTCGCACCTCGCCGGCCTGCCCGCCGACGTCATGCGGAGGCGCAGCGCCTTCGTCAACGACGCGATCGCGTCCGACGGTGTCTCCTACAACGTGTACGCGGACCCGATCGGCACGAGCCGCTCGTGGGAGCTCGACGTGATGCCCCTCGTGCTGCCGGCCGAGGAGTGGCGCATGGTCGCCGCCGCGGTGGCCCAGCGCGCCAAGCTGCTCGACGCGATCCTGAAGGATCTCTACGGCCCCCAGACCTTGCTCGCCGAGGGGCTCGTCCCTCCCGCGCTCGTCTTCGGGCAGCGTACGTTCCTCTGGCCCGCGCACGGCATCGTGCCCCCCGACGGCGTCGCGCTCCACATTTACGCGGCCGACCTGGCCCGCTCGCCGGACGGGCGGTTCTGGGTGCTCGCCGACCGTACGCGTGGCCCGGCCGGCGCGGGGTACGCGCTCCAGAACCGAATGACGCTCGCCCGTGCGTTCCCGGACGCGTTCCGCGACGTGCAGGTCGAGCACCTCTTGCCCTTCTTTTCCGCGCTCCGCGACACCCTCACGAAGCGCGCGCAGGAGCACACCGTCGGCCGCGTGTCCCGCCCTCGGCTCGACGACGAAGCCCCCCTCGCCGTGGTGCTCACGCCGGGCCCCTACAACGAGACGTACTTCGAGCACTCCTTCCTCGCGAAGCAGCTCGGCTTCCCCCTCGTCGAGGGGCAAGACCTCATCGTCCGGGGCGACAAGGTGTACCTGAAGACCCTGCGCGGCCTGCAGCGTGTGCACGCGATCCTGCGCCGCCTCGACGACGACTTCTGCGATCCCGTCGAGCTCCGCGCGGACTCGGCCCTCGGCGTGCCCGGGCTCCTCCACGTGGTGCGCGCACGGAACGTCATCGTCGCGAACGCGCTCGGCAGCGGCGTCCTCGAGACGGGCGCGTTCACCGGTTTTTTCCCTGCGGTGGCCGAGCGCCTCTTCGGCGAGCGTCTGCTCATGCCTTCGATCGCCACGTGGTGGTGCGGCGAGCGGCCCGCCCTCGACTACGTCACGAGCCACCTCGACGAGCTGGTCGTGAAGCCCGCGTACCCGTCGATTCGCATGGCCCCCGTGCTCGGCCACACCCTCGACGCCGCCGCCCGACGGGAGCTCGTCGATCGCATCCAGAAGACCCCTCACGCCTACGTGGCGCAGGAGTGGGTGCGGCTCTCCCAAGCGCCTACCTGGGACGCGAGCACGTCGGGCCTCGTCCCTCGGGCCACCACCCTGCGTGTGTTCGCCGTCGCCACCCCCGACGGATACGAGGTCATGCCCGGTGCGCTGGCTCGCGTCGCGCCTCCGGACGGCGACGTCGCGTCGATGCAGTGGGGCGGCTCGAGCAAGGACACCTGGGTGCTCTCCGAGGGCACCCAAGGGCGTCCGTTGCCTCACACGAAGCGCGCGCGCGTCACCGCGGTCGACGTCTCGCGGAGCGTCGTCGACATTCCCTCGCGCGTCGGTGAAAACCTCTTCTGGATGGGCCGCTACGCCGAACGGTGCGAGGCCACGGCGCGCGTGATTCGTGCCGCGCTCGTGCGCATCGCCGACGCGTCTCCGGACGAACAAGCCGCCCTCGCGACGCTCGAGGTCGTGGCGCGGTCCCTCGACGTCACGACCCCTCCGAAGGACGCCCCCGTCCGCTCACGAGGGGACGCCTTCCTCGCCGCCGTGTGGGACAAGGAGTACACGGGCGGCCTCGCTGCGAACGTCGCGAGGCTCGTGGGCGCCGCCTCTCACGTGCGCGAGCGCCTCTCGATCGACAACTGGCACATCCTCTCGAAGCTCGGCGCGCGTATGCCCACGAAGGAGCCCCAGCTCGGCGCCGCGCTCTCCACGCTCGACGAGGTCATGACCACCTGCGTGTCGCTCGCCGGCTTCGCCATGGACGACATGACCCGCGACGAGAGCTGGCAGTTCTTGCTCATGGGCCGCAGGCTCGAGCGGCTCGCGTTCCTCTCGTCGACGCTCGGGAACGTGCTGCGTCTCCAGCCGAACGAGCGGCCCGAGGCCCTCGAGTGGCTGCTCGAGGCCGCCAACTCGATCGTCACGTTCCGTGCACGATACAGGCGTCAGCCCGAGCTCCTGCCCGTGCTCCACTTGGTCGGCTTCGACGAGACGAACCCCCACGCGGTCGCCTTCCAGGTGCGCGAGCTCGTCTCGTCGTCCCTCCGCATCGTCGACGAGATCGGCGGGGATCCCGTAGGTCGCTCCCTCGCCGCGCTGGGCCTCGAGCTCCGGAGGTGCCCGCTCGAGGGCTTCGAGCCCGAAGAGGGGCCCGAGGTCGAGCGCGCCGCCGAGGCCTTGGGGAAGCTGCTCGATCGCTGCGAACGCGCCGCGTACGACCTCTCGGACGAGGCCCACCGGCGCTTCTTCACCCACGCCGGCACACCCGTGCCGCTCGGCATCGAGGGCGCGTGACGGAGGACCGCATCTCGCCTCGCACGTACGCCGTGGTGCACGACACCCGCTACGACTACGCCCACCCCGTGAGCCTCTCGCGGCAGGTGCTCCACCTGTCTCCGCGCGAGTTCCCCGGCCAGCGCGTCGTCGCGCACACGCTCGAGGTCCTCCCCGAGGGCGAGCCGCTCGGCACCTCGACGGACGCCTTCGGCAACGTGGTGCATGCATTCTGCATCGAACGGGACCACGACTCGCTCTTCGTGCGCGCCGCCTCGTGCGTGGAGGTTCGGCCGCGCGTCGTCCCCGAGGGGGCCGAGCGTATCTCGTGGGAGAGCGTCCGCGATCGCTTGTCTTATTCGGCCGCGAAGAAGCCGTCCGCCGAGGTGCTCGAGGCGCTGCGCTACGCCTTCGAGTCCCCCCGCGTGCGCAACAAACGCGAGCTCGCCGCGTTCGCGGCCGACTGCTTCCCGCCTGGCGGCACCCTGCTCGAAGGGTCGCTCGCGCTCATGAAGAAGATCCACGCCGAGATGACGTTCGACCCGAAGGCCACGAACGTCTCGACGCCGGTCATGGAGGCCTTCGAGCGCCGGCGCGGCGTCTGCCAAGACTACGCCCACCTCATGCTCTCGTGCCTCCGGTCCCTCGGCCTCGCGGCGCGGTACGTGAGCGGCTACCTGCTCACTCGGCCCCCCGAAGGCAAGCGACGCCTCGTCGGAGCCGACGCCTCGCACGCCTGGATCTCCGTGTACTTTCCAGGCTTCGGTTGGGTCGACATGGACCCCACGAACGACATGCTCCCTTCGCTCGAGCACGTCACGGTGGCGTGGGGCCGCGACTACGACGACGTCATCCCGCTGCGCGGTGTGCTCTTGGGCGGTGGCGAGCACGAGCTCTCGATCGCCGTCACCGTGGCCCCGATCGAAGACTACGAGGCGGTCTTCGGGAAGCCCTGCCCGTACCTCTGAGCCGCGCCGCAGGGCTTCGTCGCGCCGCCCGAGCTCGAGCCCGTGGCGCGACCCGAGGCTACCACGCGGGGTTCACCCGAGGGCCGCGAAGGCGCTCGTAGGCTTGGTTTTCCCGCCTGACCGCGCGGTCACCGTGAGCTCGGTGCCCTGCACGTCGACGCTCGCCGTGTCCCCTCGGACGAGCTCTCCGCGGAGGAGCATCTCGGCCACCTTGGCCTCCACGTAGCGCCCGATGGTGCGTCGCATCGGGCGCGCGCCGAGGCCTTTGTCGAAGCCACCGTGATCGAGCAGCGCCTCGATCGCGCCTTGCGACACGCGGAGCTCGACGCCCCTCTGCATCATCAGCTCCGCCGAGAGCCCCGCGAGGATGCGCCGCGCGACCTCGGCCACGTCGTCACGGCCGAGCGGCGCGAAGGCGAGCACCTCGTCGATGCGGTTGTAAAGCTCGGGCGGCAGGGCCTCGCGCGCCGCCTTGTGCATCGCGCTCTCGTAGGCAGCCGCGCCGTTCGCCTGGGCCTTCTGGCCGAACCCGATGCGCCCGCGCTCCTTGTGCTCGTCGCTCGCGAGGTGCGCCCCGATGTTCGACGTGAGCAAGATCACCGTGTTCGTGAAGTCGACCGTGCGGCCTTTGCCGTCGGTCATGCGGCCCTCGTCGAACACCTGGAGGAAGCCCTCCAGCACGTCGCGGTGCGCCTTCTCGATCTCGTCGAGCAGCACGACCTGGTAGGGCCTCCGGCGCACGGCCTCGGTGAGCTGCCCACCGGCGTCGTGCCCCACGTACCCAGGCGGTGCGCCGAGCATCCTCGCGAGGGCGTGGGCCTCGGCGTACTCGCTCATGTCGATGCGGGTCATCGCCGACTCGGAGTAGAAGAGGCACTCGGCCACGGCCTTGGCGGTCTCGGTCTTTCCCACGCCCGTGGGGCCGAGCAAGAGGAACGTGCCGACCGGGCGCCGCGAGCGGAAGCCGGACGCGTTTCGCCGGAGCACGGTCGCGATCTTCGCGAGGGCGTCTTTGTGGCCCACGATCCGCTCGGCGAGCAGCTCCTCGAACTTCAAGAGGCGCTCTCCGTCGGTCTCGAGCAGGCGCTCCTCGGGCACCCCCGAGAGCTCGCTCACGACCTCGGCCACGCCCTCTTTGGTCACCTCGCGCTCGCCGCGTCTCCGCGCCCGCGCTCCCGCGAGGTCCAAGATCGAGATCGCCTTGTCGGGCAGCGCGCGGCCCGGCAGATAGCGCACGCTCCACGTGACCGCGCGCGCGATGGCCTCCTTGGCGTACGTGGCCTTGTGGTGTCCCTCGTAGGCCGGGCAAAGCTGCTCGATCGCGAGGTACGCCTCTTCGGGCCCGAGCTCGACGACCTCGATGGGCGAGAAGCGCCGGGCGAGCGCCGGATCGTGGTCGATGTACTTTCGGTACTCGTCGACCGTAGTCGCGCCGACACACGGGAGCTCGCCGCGCGAGAGGGCGATCTTGAGCTCGGCTTGGGCCTCGTCGCCCGCGTCCGGGCCGAAGAGCGTGTGGATCTCGTCGAAGAAGAGGACGATCTTGCCGTGGGCCTTCTTGACCTCGGCGCGGATCTGTCCGAGCCGCTCGGCGAGCGAGCCGCGCACGGCGGTGCCCGCGAGGAGCTGCGGCAGCTCGATCTCGATGACCAGCCGGTCATCCAGGGAGAGCACCTGGTTCCCCTCGGCGATCCTCCGCGCGAGCCCGTACACGACGCTCGTCTTCCCGACGCCGGCTTGGCCCACGAGGCACGGGTTGTTCGCGGTGCGCTTCGCGAGCACGTCGAGGGTGCGCTCGATCTCTTCGTCGCGACCGACGACCGGGTCGAGCTCACCGCGCGCCGCCATGAGCGTGAGGTTCTTTCCGATCGCGGCGAGGAGCGGGAACGTCTTCGGGCAGAGCTCGTGTTTCGCGAGGTCTCCCGCGGGCGCCTTCTTCGGCTTCGTGGTCGCGGGTGGTGTCGCCCGAGGCGTGTCGGACGAGGCTTGGCCCGCGTCGGCCTTCGTCCCCTCGTGTGGCTCCGTCGTGGGCGCCTTCGTGGGGGTGCGGAGCGTCGGCCTCGGTTGGCTCGCGGGCGGTGCGACCTCGCGAGGGAGCGTCCAGGTCGTGCGCGCGGCGGGCGCGTCGGGGCGAGCGCCGAGCGGCCCCCGCGGTGAAGGCTGGGTCTCGCGTCGGGGCCCGGGGCCCATGCCCGCAGTCGGCGTCTCGACGGGCCTTCGTGGCAGCGTGGCGCCCGTGGCGAGCTGCAGCGTGGCCCCGCGGAGCTTGGCGACGTCGGTCCCGCACTGGACCATCGCGCGGTACGCGGCGGACGTCGTGTCGTGGCAGAGCGCGAAGAGGAGATGAAGCGCGGTCGGGGCGCGTTTGTCGAGCTCCCCCTTGGCGAGCGGCGCACGCTGGACCGCGCGTTGAGCGAAATCGCGCGCGCGTGTGACCGCCCGGGCGAGCGCGTCGGGCGTGGTGTCCGACGCCACCCGCGCCGCCCGGAGGAGGGTGTCCTGATCGAGCCGCCGATCGGCGAGGAGCTGGGCCACGTCGCCCGGGCGCCCCGCGAGGGCGGCCAACACGTGGGCCGTGGAGAAGCGCTCCCCGCGATCCTTCGCGAGGGCTTCGGCGGACTTTCGAATCTCGACGAGCTCCGGCTCCGAACGACTGGTCATCGGTGTAGGGCGTCGCATGACGCGGCCCGACGGGCCAAGAAATGGGCGTTCGGGGGAGGCCGAGCCCCGGGCATTTCCGCAAAATTTCGAAAAGGCCGCCTTGCCAGCCCGGGCTGGGTGTCTATAAATGACCCACCGGTCAGAAACCCATGTCCCGCGTCGCCGATCCCACGACCCGCATCTCGCTCCTCCGCGCCGCCGAGGAGGTCTTCGCCAAGAAGGGGCTGGAGGCCGCCAAGGTCGAGGACATCGCCAAGCGCGCCGGGTGCTCGAAGGGCGCCTTCTACCTCCACTTCGAGGGCAAAGAAGAGGCCTTCCTCCAGGTGGTCGAGTCGTTCTTGGCCCGGTGCGACGGGATGGTCGCGGAGCCGGCCGATCTGCCCGACAGCGCCGAGGCGCTCATGGAGCTCGGGCTCGAGCAGGACGTCCAGCTCTTCGAGTTTCTCTGGCAAAACCGCGATCTTCTCTCGATCCTGCACACCTGTCAGGGGCAGTACGCCTACCTCTTCGAGGCCTTCCATCGGGAGCTCCGGGGCAAGGTGCGCCGGTGGATCGTCGCGCTCGTCGACCGAGGGCTCTACCGAAAGGACCTGGACGTCGAGCTCGTCGCGACCCTAACGGTAGGCGCGTTCGATGCCCTCGCCAACGCGATGCTCCAAAGCGAGAAGAAGCCACCGCTCCGCGAGTGGCTCGTCGCGGCCCGTCGGGTGTTCTCCATCGGCTTGGCCGCCGACCCGTCTCGCTGGGAAGACCAGCGGGTCAGTCAGATCCTCCTCCCCGACGTCGACGTCCCCGAGCCACTCCCCTCCGAGCCCACGCCCAAGGCCCGCGCGCCCCGCCGCCGCTCCGCGAAATAAGGAATAGTTCTCCATGGATTCGAACCACCCCATCGAGCGCCCGGTCGTCGGCGCCGAGCCTCGAAAGTCGGGCAACAAAGCGATCGTCGTGGTCGGCTTGGTGGTCGGCGTCGCCTTCGCCGGCCTCATGGGATCGAAGGTCATGAAGGCCCTCGACAAACGGAAGGACACGGCCGCCGAGCGCGAGGCGCAGGTCGTCGAGCTCGCGAAGAAGGTGCCCGTCGAGGTCACGTCTCCCATCCCCATGCGCTGGAAGCCGGCCGTCGAGCTCACGGGTACGCTCCGCCCCTTCCGCGAGGCCGACATCGGCTTCGAGACGTCGGGCCGGCTCGTGAAGCTGAACGTCGCCACGGGCGACAAGGTCAAACAAGGCTCGGTCCTCGCCGTGCTCGACGGCTCCCGCGCGGGCGCCCAGGTCGGTCAGGCGGTCGCCCAGTCCAAGGCGGCCGAAGCGAACCTCGCCCTCGCCGAGGACAACTTGAAGCGCACCGAGGCGCTCGTCGCGTCGAAGTCGATCCCCGAGGCGCAGGCCGAGGCCGCGCGCCAACAGGTCGCCCTCGCCAAGGCGCAGCTCGAGGGCGCCAAGGCCACCACCGTGCTCGCCCAGCAAGGCGCCGGCATGCACGCCATCGTCGCCCCGTTCGACGGCATCGTGACCCGCGCGCCCACCGCGATCGGCAGCGTCGTTGCGCCCGGCGCGCCGCTCGTGCGCGTCGAGGACGTGAGCAAATTCCGCCTGAGCGCCTCGGTCGGAGAGGACGAGGCCACCCTCGTGCACACCGGCATCCCCGCCGTGATCACCTACCAAGGGCGAAAAGTGACCGGCAAGGTCATCGCCGTGGTGCCCTCGCTCGATCAGGCCACGCGCCGCGTGCCGGTCGAGATCGAGGTGCCGAACGACCCGAAGTCTCCGCTCCTCGGCTACGGCTTCGTGCGCGCCCGCATCGAAGGGTCCGAAGAGATGGACGCCCTCCGCGTGCCCGCCGCCGCGCGCCGCCCCGGCTCTCAGAACGAGGTCGTCCGCCTGGTCGACGGCAAGGCCCAGCGCACCAAGGTCGTGCACGTGGTCGACACCGACGGCTCCTGGATCGTCACGCAGGGGCTCGGCGCGGGCGACAAGCTCGTGCTCGCCCCGTCGGACGACGTCCGCGACGGTGACGCGCTCGAGGTGGCCCAGAAGCCCGCGGCGCCCGCCAAGTAGAAATCGACGAGTTTTTCCGGAGAACGGAGCCTTCCGTGAACCTTTCCGCGATCGCGATCAAGCGCCCTGTCTTCACCGTGATGGTCACGGTGGCCCTCATGGTGCTCGGCATCATGGGCTACAAAAACCTCGGGACGGACCTCTTCCCGGACGTCTCGTTCCCGGTCGTCTCGGTCACCGTGCCTTATCCGGGCGCGGCCCCGGGCGAGGTCGAGCAGCTCGTCACGAAGCCCCTCGAGGACGCGATCGTGTCCTTGAACGGCATCGATCGCCTGAAGACCTACTCCCGCGAGGGGGTGTCGCAGGTCATCGTGCTCTTCAAGCTCGACGTCGACATCCAGAAGGCATCGACCGAGGTGCGCGAGCGCGTGGCCCAGTCGCGCTACAAGCTCCCGACCGAGATCAAGGAGCCGATCATCTCGCGCCTCGACGTGGGCGCGGCGCCGGTCATCACCTACACCCTCGAGGGCGGCGGGCGCTCCCTCGCCGAGACGGCCAAATTCGCGCGCGACGTGGTGAAACCCGCGCTCGAGCAGGTCGACGGCGTCGCGTCGGTCAACGTGCAAGGCGGCGCCGAGCGCGAGGTCCACGTCGATCTCGACATGGCTCGGATCGACGCGCTCCACCTCTCGCCGCTCGCGATCCTCCAGCAGCTCAAGGCCGAAAATCTCAACGTACCCGCCGGTCACTTCGACGAAGGCACGAAGGAGATCAGCGTGCGCACCGTCGGCGAGCTCCGCACGGTCGAGGCCATCCGCGAGATCATCGTGGCGACGGCGAGGGACGGCTCGAGCGTGCGCCTCCGCGACGTGGCCAACGTCGAGGACGGCTACCAAGAGCTCCGCACGCGCATCCGCACGAACGGGCAGCCGGCCGTCTCGTTCGACGTCGTGAAGCAGTCGGGACAGAACACCGTCGCCGTGGCCGACGCGGTCAAGACGAAGCTCGCGACGATCGAGGCCACGTTCCCCGCGGGCGTGAAGACCGCCGTCATCGTCGATCAGTCGAAGTTCATCCGCGAGAACGCGCACGAGGTCGAGGTCGCCATCCTGTTCGGCGGCGCCATGGCCATCTTGGTCATCTTGGTGTTCATGCTCGACCTACGCTCCACGATCATCTCGGCGGTCGCGCTGCCGACGAGCGTGGTCTCGACGTTCTTCGTCATGTACGCGCTGAATTTCACGCTCAACATGATGACGCTGCTCGCGCTCTCGCTGGCGATCGGCCTCCTCATCGACGACGCGGTGGTCGTGCGCGAGAACATCTCGAAGCACCTCGAGCGCGGCGTCGACCCGAAGACCGCGGCCCTCGAGGGCACGAAGGAGATCTCGCTCTCGGTGCTCGCGACCACGCTCACCATCGTGGCGGTGTTCGTGCCGGTCGCGTTCATGTCGGGCATCGTCGGGCAGTTCTTCCGCCAGTTCGGGCTCACGATCTCGGCGGCGGTGCTCGTCTCGCTCTTCGTGGCGTTCACGCTCGACCCGATGCTGTCGAGCCGCTTCTCGAAGGCCCACGTGCACGGCGCGGTCGACCGCTTCATGGCCATCAAGCGGCCGTTTTTGTGGGTCTTCGAGGGGATCGAGTCCCTCTATCGTGGGCTCCTCGGCTTCGCCCTTCGAAACAAAATCCTGGTGGGCGTGGGCGCGTTCTTGGCGCTCTTCTCCATCGGGCCGATCTCGAGCCTCATGGGCAACGAGTTCGTGAACGCCGAGGACCGCGGCCAGTTCGTGCTCGAGGCCGAGCTCGGCGCGGGCACCAAGCTCGACGAGACGGCCCGCGTCACGCTCGCCCCCGAGCTCAAGATCCTCGAGGACAAGCGCTTCCGCACGGTGCTCTCGACGATCGGCAAGAACGGCGAGGTCAACAAGGTGCAGTGGCGCATCCTCACCGTGCCGAAGAGCGAGCGCGACGTCGGCATCGCGGTGCTGAAGGACCGCGCCCGCGAGATCGCCCACACGATGCTGCCGGGCGCCAAGGTCACGGTCACCGACCCTCCGTTCGTCGAAGGCGCGGCCACCGAGGCGCCCATCATGGTGCAGGTGCGCGGCGCCACGTACGACGAGCTCGCGCCCCTCGCGCACGAGTTCGAGACGGCCATGAAGGGCATCCCCGGAATTACCGACCTGCAGGTCAAATACAGCCCGGGCCAGCCCGAGCTCCGCGTCGGCGTCGACCGTGACAAGGCCGCGCGCGCGGGTGTTCCCGTCGCTCAGCTCGCCATGGCGCTCCGCGCGTCGGTCGAGGGTGACGAGGCCGGCAAGATGCGCCAAGGCAAGGACGAGGTGCCCATTCGTGTGCGCCTCCGGCAGACCGACCGCGCCAACGTCGACGACGTGCTCCGCCTCACCATCCAGACCCCGGTCGGGCCGGTCGCCCTCGGAGATCTCGCGAGCGTCGAGCGTGGCGAGGGCCCGAGCGTCATCGAGCGCGAGGACCGCGAGCGTCAGATCGTGATCTGGGCGTCGACCAAGGGCAGGTCCCTCGGCGAGCTCGTCCCGGAGCTGAACGCCGCGTTCGCCAAGGTGAAAATGCCGCCCGGCGCGTCGTTCCACTTCGACGGTCAGATCCGCCAGATGAACGAGACGAACAGCTCCATGGGCGCCGCCATGGGCCTCGGTATCATCTTCATCTATCTCATCCTCGCGTCGCAGTTCGAGAGCTTCATCCACCCGCTCACGATCATGCTCACGCTGCCGCTCGCCTTCGTGGGGGCCATCGTGGCGCTGTTCCTCGCCAAGACCTCCATGGCCATGGGCGCGATGATCGGCATCATCTTGCTCATGGGGCTCGTCACCAAGAACGCCATCTTGCTCCTCGACCGCGCGCTCGTGCGTGTGCGCGAGCTCGGCGAGCCGCCGCTCCAGGCCATCCTCGAGGCGGGGCCCGAGCGCCTTCGCCCGATCTTGATGACCTCGGCGGCCATGATCCTCGGCATGCTCCCCACGGCCACGTCGAACGGGGAGGGGAGCGAGTTCCGCTCGCCGATGGCGATCGCCGTCATCGGAGGTGTCATAAGCTCGACGATCCTGTCGCTCGTCGTGGTGCCGGTGGTGTACCTCGCGATCGAGAACGCCAAGGCCTTCTTCGCGAGGGTCTTCGGGCTCACGCCGAAGCCCGCCGAGGCCCCGCCGAGCCCCGCCGAGTAGCCGCCGAGCGCGCCCACGCGGCTTCGCCTTTCCTCTCGGCACGGGCCCCCGTAGCATCGGGGGCCCATGTGGGTACCCTCCAAGCGAACGTGGATCTCTCAGGTTCTCTTCGGTGGCCGCACGTTGCCGAAGATCTGGTCGCGCGTCGGTGTCGTGGGGGCGCTCGCGCTCGTGGCCGAGCTCGGCTACCACAGGTTCCCCTGGCTCAACCTGAAGGTCACGCCGTTCACGCTGCTCGGCGTGCCGCTCGGCATCTTCCTCGGGTTCCGGAACAACGCCAGCTACGACCGGTTTTGGGAAGGTCGTAAGTTGTGGGGATCGCTCGTGAATACGTCGCGCAGCCTCGCGCGGCAGCTCACCACCTTCGTCGACGTCCCCGAGGGCTCGAGCGAAGAGACCGCCCGCGAGATCGTGGCCGAGCGCGAGGCCCTCGTGCGCATGGTGGTGGCCTACGTGCACTCCTTCCGCCACCACCTCCGCGACCAGGACACGCGCGTGGGCCTCGACGACGCGCTGTCGAAGGAGGAGCTCGCCGTCCTCGCGAAGCACGAGAACGTGCCGGTGGGCATCTTGGGAATGCTCGGCGATCGCATCGCCGGGCTCCGTCGACGCGGCGCCATCCACCCGATGCACGCCCCGGTCATCGAGCAGTGCCTCGTCTCGATGACGGACGTCCAGGGGGCGTGCGAGCGGATCAAGTCGACCCCGCTCCCTCACTCGTACAACGTGCTGCTCCACCGCATCGTCGCGGTGTATTGCATCTTGCTGCCGTTCGGGCTCGCGCAAGATCTCGGCTGGGCCTCGGTGCTCGTGGTCGTGTTCATCTCGTACGCGCTCTTCGGGTTGGACGCGATCGGCGACGAGCTCGAGCAACCCTTCGGCACCGACACGAACGACCTCGCGCTCTTCGCGATCTCGCGCACCATCGAGATAAACCTCCTGCGCCGCATCGGCGCCGAGGACGTGCCCCCACCCGCCAAAGCCAAGGACAACGTGCTCGACTGACCGGCCGGTTCACCTGAATTTCCCGGGCCGAGAGGGGCCGTTCGGCCTTTCGCCCGCGCCTCGTGCGCTCCCTGGTACCGGGGGCCGGCCCCTCGGGCGAGCTCGGCGAAAATGCCTGCGAAAACGCTGGCCAACCCGCGCCTTTTCGAAAGACGATGACCCCCATGGAGCTCGACTTTTCGGTTTTGACGCGCCTCTGCGCGGGCGTCTGGCCCGAGGCCGGTGACGCGCTCGAAGTGACCGCCATGACGGGGGGCGCGTCGACACGAAAGTACTACCGGGTCACGCCGAGGTCGGGCGGAGGCAAGAGCGCCGTCGCCATGTTCGTGCCCGACGGGCCCACGCCCGAAGAGGTGCACAACGGTCATCTGCCCGAGCGCTGGCCCTTCCTCGAGGTGCGGGATCTGCTCGAGGCGCGGGGGGTCGACGTGCCGCGTGTGCTCGCCGAGGACACGTCGCACGGGTGGCTCGTCCTCGAGGACCTGGGGGAAGACACGCTCGCCAACTACCTGTCGCGCGTCCCGGGGGACAAACCTGCGATCTACACGTGTGCGGTGCAGGACCTCGCCGAGGCCCAGGCGAGCCTCGCCGACCTCCCCGAGGGCTCGATCGTCGGCACCCGCCGGTTCGACTACGAGCTCCTGCGCTGGGAGATCGAGCACTTCCGCGAGTGGGGCCTCGACGCCCGCAAGAAGCCGCTCCTCTCGGACGACGCGGCATCGTTCGCCTCCATCGCCGATGGGCTCGCGAAGAAGATCGCGGGGCTCCCCGTGGGGTTCACCCACCGCGACTACCAGTCCCGAAACCTCATGGTGCGCGCCTCGCCCTCGCGGAAGGGCAAGCCGTTCGGGCTCGTCTGGCTCGACTTCCAGGACGCCCTCCTCGGCCCTCGGGTCTACGATCTCGTCGCGCTCCTCAACGACAGCTACCAGACGTTCGACCGCGCGTTCGTCGAGGCCCGCCTCGGGGACTACGCCGATCGCGCCGGCCTCGACGCGTCGAGCCGCGAGGCGCTGGTGATGGAGTTCGACCTCGTCACCGTGCAGCGAAAGCTGAAAGACGCCGGGCGCTTCGTGTTCATCGATCGGCAGAAGCAGAACCCCTCGTTCCTCAAGTTCGTCGTCCCCACGGTGGGCAAGGTGGGCAAGGCCTTGGAGCGCCTCGCCCCTCACGATCGCGACATGGCGGCCCTCCACGCCATCCTCTCGCGTGTCGTGGGCGACGAGCTCCGCGCGTGACCGCATGCGCCCGCCGCGAGCGCGGGCACGAAAGAACCCGACCTCCGTACGATGAGCGACGCACGACCCGCCCGCGACACTGCCTCTCCCGACGTCACCGTCCACCCGAACGGGCTCGCGCTCCGTGGGCGCTCGGCCACCTTGCCGCTCGTCTCCGGCTCGATGCACTACTTTCGCCACGAGCGCTCGGAGTGGGGCCCCGCGCTCGACGCGCTCGTCGCGATGGGCATGCGCCTCGTCGACATCTACGTCCCGTGGGGCGTGCACGAGCTCGGGCGCAACGAGTACGATTTCGGCGCCCGCGATCCGCGGCTCGACGTGCGCGCGTTCGTCACGATGGCCCACGAGCGAGGCCTCTTCGTCATCTTGCGGCCCGGCCCGCATATCAATGCAGAGCTCACGTACTTCGGGATCCCGGAGCGTGTCGTATGGGACCCTGACTGCCAGGCGCGCACGCCCAAGGGCAACCCGGTCGTGCTCCCGATGGTGCCCGTGGCGTTCCCCGTGCCGAGCTACGCGAGCGACGCCTTCCACGACGAGGCCGCCGAGTGGATCCGCGCGGTGGGGCGCGAGCTCTCGGACCTCGTGTACCCGCGCGGCCCGATCGTGCTCTTCCAGGTCGACAACGAGGGCGCGCTCTACTTCCGCGACGGACCCTACGATCAGGACTACCACCCCGACGCGATCCGCATGTTCCGGCAGTTTCTCCGGGACAAGTACGGGAGCCTCGCGGAGCTCGCGCGCGCGTGGGGCGAAGACCTCGACTTCGCGCCGTCGTTCAGCGCGGTCATGCCGCCCGTCCGCTTCGACGCCACCTCGGCCGACGAGCTCGTGCGCCACATCGACTGGATGGAGTTCCACGAGCACCTGCTCGGAAGCGCCATGACCAGGTTTGCCGAAGTAGCGAAAACTGCTGGGTTTTCTGCCGTTCCAACGTCCCACAATTTGCCCCCGGGCGAGGCGGCGACGGCGCTCAACGCGGGCCGGATCTCGAAGGTCGTCGACCTCGTCGGGCTCGACTACTACCACCCGGCCACGCCCGCGGCGCACATGACCCTGCTCCGTCGCACGACCGAGCTCGTCACGCGCGTCGAGGGGTTCGGTGGCCCGCCGTTCGCGGCCGAGATGGGCGCGGGGTATCCTCCGATCTTCGCCCCGCTCGACGAGCACGACTCGGTCTACACGCTGCTCGCGGCCATGGCGTACGGGCTCCGCGGGTGGAACCTCTACATGGCCGTCGACCGCGAGCGCTGGATCGGCGCCCCGATCGACGCGCACGGCGTGCCACGAAAGCTCGCCGACACGTACCGCAAGATCGCGTCTCTCTACGACGCGATGAAGCTCCACGAGCTCCGTCGCAGGGCGCCCGTGAGGCTCGTCGTCCCTCGTGCGCTCCGGCGGCTCGCGCGCGCGACCCACGCGTTCGGCCCGGTCACGCCGGCCTTCTTCAACGTGGTCGGGATCGGGTTCCGCGAGTCGTGCCTCGAGGACGATCTCGGCACGGGAGAGGTGCCGACCCTCGCGGCCGAGGCCTTCCTGCACGCGTTCGAGCGCGCCCTCTTGGCGCGTGGCGTCCCGTTCGCCTACGCCGGGGGTGACTCGCTCGTCGAATCGACGCGCGGGGCCTCGTGGGTCGTCTGCACGAGCGCCGCGGGCATGAAACCCGAGCTCGTGGACATGTTGCAGAGTGCACGTAAGTCCGGCGTGCACGTGACGCTCGGTCCCCGAGTGCCGACGCGCGACGGCCATTTTCGCCCGCTCGCGGCCCCGCTCGACACGACCGGGTTCGAGCTCTCGTCCCTCGAGGACGGGACCGAGGCCGATCGCATCGTGGCGGAGCACGTGCGCGTGAGCCAGCTCCCGACCTACCCGGTGAGCCCGTCGTCGTGTTTCGTGACCGTGCACGAGGACGTGCTCGGGGTCGCCAAGGTGGTCTTCTTGATGAACCCGACCGACGCGCGCGTCGAGGCCACGTTCCCGGTCGCCAAGGTGCTCGGCCTGCGCGACGTCTTGAGCTCGAGCCACGGCGAGGTCGTGGTCCCCGAGTCCGGAGTGTTTACGGTCACCGTGCCGGCACGCACGGTGCGTGTCTTCGCGGCCGAGTAGCCGACTCGACGCTCAGAACGTGTACCGGAGGCCTGCGCCCGCGTCCCACGCGAGGCCCGCCGTGGCGTTCGCCGTGGCTCGCGCGAGGCTCGGCGCGAAGCGGGGCCCGCCGGACAGACCGAGCGCGAAGTGGCGGCTCAGCGCGTACCACTCGACGCCGAGGCGCCCGTTGAGCGAGAGGCCGAGCGACTCGAGCGCTTCGTACCCGTAGATGGCGAGGGCGCGCTCGGGCACGTCGGCGACGATGGCCCCGATTCCAGGCTGGAGAAACAGCGCCACGCGCTCGGTCGCGTGCACGGTGATCCGTAGCCCTCCGCCGAAGCCGAGGATGGGGAACGCGCGGGTGCGGGTCCGCCCGTCGCCCCCGGTGGTGCTGAAGGCGAGCTCGCCCTGCCCGTAGATCATGAGCCAGCTGAAGATCTCGTAGCCGACCTGGAGGTTCGCCCACGGGGCCGTCGTCACGAGCTGCGCGAGATCGCCCGTGAAGCCCATCACGCCGATGCGCGAGTCGAGGACGACGCCCTTCTTGCGCGGAGGGAGCGGAGGCGCCTCGTCGGCGTCGGGGGTGTCGGGCTTGGCTTCGGCGCGGCTCAGCGCCGTGCCCGACAGGTCGACCGCGCCGAGCTCCTTCGAGGCGGGGGCCGCGTCGGCGGCGTGAGCGAGCACGGGCGCGCCGAGCGACACGAGAGCGAACGCGAGGGCCGACACGATGGACCGCACTCGCCCACGATACACGAATCGCCCACGGTCGAGCCCCCGCGTCGACGCTAGGCAGGATGGTGGGGAAAATACCGACACGGAGCCCCGCGCATCAATCGGGGAACCACTCGTTCCAGCGGATCCATGCCTCGTTCACGACGGTCTTCGCGAGGTCGCCCACGAGCTCGAGGCGCGCCACCACGCCGAGCCGCGTGCCGAGGCCGAAGCGGAGCATGAGCATGCGATTCTGCCGGAATCGCTCGAACGCGGGCGCGTGCTCACGAAAGAGGTACGAGCCCCCGAGCGCCTCGCCGATGACCATGCCCGAGACGAACGCGTCCTCGTGGCTCGCGAAGGTGAGGTAGTCGCCCGCGAACCAGACGCGGTCTTTGCCCTGGATTTTGTAGAAGTCGAGGCGCGCGTTCATGGCCTTTTCGTCGGCGATCATGTGCGAAAACTTCTGGATCTTCTCCGTGCCCTCGTAGGGCGCGGGGCGCTCGTTCGTCATGACCGAGACGAGCACGCGCCGTGGGGTCACTCCGTCGAGCCCCGACACGCGCTTCATGTCGTACGTCATGACGCCGTCGAGCGTGGGCCCGGGCGTGGGGTTCTCGGAGCGGTAGTGGAAGAAGACCCCGGGCTGTGTCCCGGCGAGCGGCGCCTCGTCGGAGTGAAGGTACGCGACCGCGGGCTCGTACGAGAACGTGCCGAGCAGGCGCTTCTCTTCGTCGCTCGGGGTGTCGAGCATCGCGAGCGCGGAGATCGCGTCGGTCGCGATGACCACCTGATCGTAGCGCTCGGTGTTCCCGTCCTCGTCGGTGACGGCCACGCTCTGGTTGTTACGGACGACGCGCGTGACCTTCTTCCCGAGGAACTGCCGCGACGAGAAGCTCTGCGTGAGCTTCGAGACGTACTCGGGCGTGCCCCCGTCGATCGTGCGCCACGTCGTAGGGCTGAAGAACGAGATCGTGCCGAAGCGGAACATCATCGACAACGACCACGCCGGCGTGTCGAGGAGGGCGTCCCTCGTGACGAGGAAGAGCGAGAGGAGCGGCGCGAGGCCCTTCGCCAAGAACTCGGGCTCGTACCCTCCCGAGTGCGGCACCCCGGGCACGGCGCCGTTCAGGTAGTACGAGATCGGCTTCATCTGCATCTTGAAGGGCAGCGCCGGGATCTCGAACATGAGCTGCTCGAAGCGGCTCGCCTGCGCCTCGATGCGGCTCCAGAGCGCCGTCTGGCGGAAGGTCGCGTCGGTGCCCCACGTCTCGCGCTCGGCGCCCTCTTTCCCGGGGAACGACACGAGCAGGGTGGCGCCCGCGGCCGTGGTGCGGATGTTGTACCTCTGGAACATGCAGTAGAGGTTCGGATACGCCCACGGGAGCGTGATCATGACGCCCATGTCGACCTTGCGGCCCGTGTCCCCGAAGGGGTGCGCGAACGCGTGCCCACCGAGCGCCTCCCCCGCCTCGTAGATCGTCACCTCGTGTTTTTGAGACAGCATCCAGGCCGCACCGAGCCCTGCCGCGCCCCCACCCACCACAGCGATCTTCTCGCGCCTTCCGAAAGCCATAAGCAGACTGTAGAGTCTTTCGAGCGCGAGGAGAACCCGAGCGCGAAAGACCGTGCCGGGTGGCACGCGCAGGGAGGGACCGCGGGCTCATGAAAGCGTTTCGACGGGTGATCGAGTGGGGCAAGGGCCCGATCCCGAACCGCGTGCGGAGGTCCGAGGGCGTCGAGATCCTGCGCGACGAAGGCATCGTCGAGCGCGAGCGCCTCCCCGACGAACGCGTCGACCACGCCGAGATCCGCAGCTACGGCGAGATCGAGCGGTGCCACGCCGAGGTGCACACCCCCGAGACGGTCGACGAGCTCCGCGCGCTGCTCGTGCGCCTCGCGAACGATGGCCGCAAAGTCACCTTCCGCGCCGGCGGGTGCTCGCTCGACGGTCAGTCCTTGAACGACGACGTGGTCGTCTTCCTCGACGAGCTCGACGGCATCGTGATCGACGATCACCCGACGCACCCCACGGTCACCGTCGGGCCCGGGGCCACGTGGGGGAACATCGTCCGCGCGCTCGAGCCTCGTGGGCTCGTGCCGGGCATCGTCGTCACGGCGAGCCGCGCCACGGCCGGTGGCACCGCCTCGGCAGACGGGGTCTCGCGCTTCTCGTCGACGCTCGGGAAGGAGTCGGCCTTCATCGAGAAGCTCACGCTGCTCACGGTCGACGGCGCATTCCACGAGCTCTCACGCGACGCGACCGATCCACAAGAACTAGAGTTGTTTCGTGGGGTTATCGGAGGGTTCGGGTACCTGGGCGCGGTGGTCTCGGTGACGTACGCCGTGCTCCGCCCCAAGGCCGAGGGCCCGCCGCGCGAGCGGCTCCGCGTGAAGACCCGGGTCACGAAGTCGGCCATGTTCGACACGTTCGCCGACCCGGGGCACGGGGTCTCTCCGCCGTTGCCTCCGTCGCCTACCGCGGTGGCTCCTCGTCGCGCGGGCGCGTGCCGCACGATCGCGAGAGAGCTGCACGCGAGCTTCTCCGAGGCGAACGCGGCCGCTCGCTCGACCACCCAGGCGGACCTCCGCGAGAAGCCGCGCGCGTTCTACGGCGTCGTGTGCCCCGGCCCACGCCCGCGGGGCCTCGCGTTCGAGTCGGTCTACGTGCGGAGCGACGCCACGAACCCGATGCTCCAGCACCAGCCCGAGCACACGTTCCGGCCGCTCGCCGAGTGGGTCGCGCGCTTCGGGCCCACGAGCTCGCTCTTCTGGGCGGGCACGTTCCAGATGTTCCAGGAGGGGGTCGACTACGTCGACGAGCTCTTCGGGTACACGTTCTTCATGGACGGGAACGTCCGCACCCACGCCCTCGAGCGCCGCCTCGGGCTCCGCACGTACACCCTCCAGCAGACCTACGTCGTCCCGTTTCGCCCGGACTTGCTCGAGTCGTTCCTCGAGAGGACCTTGGCCTTCTTCGACGAGCGAGGGCTCTTGCCCGTCCTCTTCGACGTGCTCTTCGTCCCGGGCGACGAGATGATCCTCTCGGCGAGCCGCGGCGGAGACGGGTTCGCGGTCACCGTCGCCTTCGAGACCATGAACGAGGCCGAGCTCGAAGCGCGCATCGAGGCGCTCTCCGACCTCTCCGAGATCTGCGCGAGCGTCGGCGGGAAGATTCACCTCGTGAAGAGCGTGTGCGCCTCGCCCGAGGTGCTAAAGCGCATGTTCGGGCCCGCGATCGCGGAGTTCGGCGCGCTCAAGCGGCGCGTCGATCCGAAGGGCGTGCTCGTGAACCGCTTCCTCGAGAAGACCTTCCCCGAGCTCACGCGCTGAAGCCCGGAGCGAGCATGGCCGCGAACGCCGAGGGATCGGAGACGCCCTCGGCGCGGAACACCTCGCTCGCGCTGCGCACCAGGAACTCGCCCGAGGCGCCGCCGAGCCGTTGCCCGCGGGCCGTCCGCGCCGCGGCGGCGTAGAGCTTCATGTCGCCCTGACGGAACGACGTCTCGGCGCGGCCGAGGGCGAGCACGGCGTCGTCGTCTCGCCCCTCGAGCGCTGCGGCCCCGGCCAAGACGAGGTCCGCGAAGGGGCGCGCCCAAGCCGCGCGCTCGGAGAGCACGACGTGGGCGTCGTGTTTCGCTACGGCCAAGAGGTGGCCCTTGGCCTCGCGCCGGGTCGCGGCGGCGGCGATTGCGGAGAGCCCCCGCTCGTAGTGCGCGACGATGCGGTTGTTCTGAGCGCGGAGGAGCAGCGACGACTCGAGCGCGGGGAACGCGGCCGCGATGCGGTCGTAGGCTTCTTTTCCCTCGGAGGCGTACCGCGCGACGTACGTCTCGGCGAGCAGCGCGACGTAGTGCTGGAGGTGGAAATCCTCGCTCGACCACCGCGCCATCACGAGGGCCGGCTGGGCGCGCGCGGCTTCGATGTCGCCCCGGGCGAGCATGACCCACGCGTGGGACGTCGTGAGGTTCGCTTGCGCGTAGAGATCCCGGCGCTGCTCGGCGGCCTTCAGCGTCGCGGGGAGCCGGGCCGAAAGCTCGCGCAGGCGACCCGTGTAGAAGAGGGACCACGACGTGACCATGTCGGTCGTGTCGACCTCCCACGAGACCCCGCGGCACTCGTCTCGGAAGACCTTCTCGGCCTTGGCGTAGTGCTCGAGCGCGGAGGTCCATCGTCCGCGTGTGAAGGCGTCGCACATGCCCGTGACGAGGTGGCCGAAACCCAGCAAATGCGGGTCGTTCAGGCGATCGGCGAGCTCGAGGAGGCTCTTCGCGAGCGCGTCGGCGCGAGCCTCGTTCGTGGTGCCGACGAAGGCCGTCGAGGTCGTCTCGAAGGCGAGCGCGCGGCCGATACGGAACGGATCTCCGGCGCGAAGCGAGAGGAGGAGGCTCCGGGCCGCGAAGTCGGCTCCACGCATCATGTCGACGCCGTTCAAGCCCACGGTGAGCGCCCAGCAGGTGTCGATGCGGAGGCGGTCTCGTTTTTTGACCTCTTCGGGGGTCTTCTCGCGGAACTCGAGGCCCCTCACACCGAGCTCGGCGCGGCGCACCAAGAACGACAAGAGGGCGAGCTGGGGCGACGACGGCATCCACAGATCGAGCTCGCGCAGCACCTCGCGCAGTACCTCGAGGCCCTGGTCGACGTGACCCGCGGCGAGCAAGCGCTCCCCCGCGAGCCGCCGGAGCTCGAGGGCGCGATCCGTGTCGGCGTACGTCGCGGCCGACAAAAAGGCCGCCGCGGCCTCGGTCCCGCGCCCTGCGTTGGCGAGGGCCTCGCCCCGTCGGCTCTCGAGCAGCTCGAGGCGCGCACGACGCAGTCCCGGTCGTTCGGCGGCGCGCGCATAGAGCCGGGCGGCGCGGTCGAAGGCGAGCGCTTGGGCGGCGCGGTGGGCCGCGTGCTCGTAGAGGTCGCCTGCCTTCTCCGCGTCGCCCGCCAAGAGCCAGTGCTCGGCGAGCCGCTCGGGGTCTTCGCTCCCGTGTTTGTCGAGCGAGATCGCGAGCCTCCTGTGGCACGAGGCGCGTTCGTCGTCCGGCATCGTGCGCACGACGTGCTCGCGGATCCTGTCGTGGTAGCTCTCGACCGCGTCGTGGTCCGAGAGCCCTCGGGCGCGGACGAGGCGCTGGAACCGCAGCATCGCGAGCGCCGCGCGAGGATCGGGGACGTCGGCGGCGTCGGCGGCGACGTCTTGGGCGAGCGGGCTCCCGGCGGCCGAGACGATGGCGAGGAGGCGGCGTGCGTCGGGCGCGAGGCCGGCGACGCGGGCGTCGAGGAGGCGCGAGAGGCTCACGTCCGGGCCTTCACCGCGGAGCGCCGCGTGCGACAGCTCGCCGACGAAATACGGGCTCCCGGCCGATTCTTGCGCGATCGTGCGCGCGATGCGATCGACGTCGTCTTGGGTGCCGGCGAGGCGCCCCTGGAGGAGGAGCGTCCGCGCGAGATCGAAGGCCTCGGGCGTGGTGAGCGGGGCGACGTCGACGTGGGCGCGGACCCCGTGGAACGACGGCCCGTCGAGCTCGGCCAAGAACGTCCGTAGGGGCTCGCTGCGTGCGGCCTCTTCGCTCCGGTAGCTCGCGACGAGCACGAAGCGCGGCGCGTCCGGTGGGCGCAAGAGCTCGACGAGCGCGCTCGTGCCGTCGGCGTCTCCCCATTGGAGGTCGTCGATGTGGACGACCACCGTGCGTGTGCGCGACAGCTCCCCGACGAGCACCTTCAACGCCGAGAAGGCTCGCCACCGCGCCTCGCGGTCGTCTTGGGCGAGCAGCGGCGCACCTTGTGCGATGGCCGCGATCGTCGGCACCCGGAGGAGCGAAGGGAAGACGCGCGAGAGGGCGCCGAGGTCGTGGGAGACGAGCGCCTCGACCTCGGACGGTGGCAAAAAGGACAGGTTGTGCCCGAGCGAGTCGAGCACGCCGTCGATCGATTTGTACGGCACCGACTCCCGCTCGTAGCAGCGGCCGCGGAGCACGAGCGACTCGGGCTTGGAGCGAAACGACTCGAGGAGCCGCTCGACGAGGGCGCTCTTCCCCATGCCCGAGCGCCCGCACACGGTGACCACGACGGGGCCGCCTTCCGAGAGGCGAGCGACGGCGGCAGCGAGCGTCGAGCTCTCGTGCGCGCGCCCGACGAACACCGGGTCCGGCAGCGCGATCGCGAGGGACTTCGTCGTGGGAGGCTCTCCGA
Organism: Myxococcales bacterium; assembly: GCA_016712525.1. Classification (NCBI taxonomy): domain Bacteria; kingdom Pseudomonadati; phylum Myxococcota; class Myxococcia; order Myxococcales; species Myxococcales bacterium. Next base: position 479,622 of record JADJQX010000001.1, on the reverse strand, counting down.
GGGCGGTGAGGATCTCGTGCTCCTGCGGCCGCTTCGCGGGTGTGCGATCGAGGAGGCGCATGCAGAGGTCGACGAGATCCCTAGGGACGCTGCCGCCGTACCGCGCCACGTACGGGATCGCGAGCGGAGACGGCGGGTCGCTCGTGCGCTTCTTGAGCAGGATCTCGTACGGACGGCCTCGGAAGGGCTGCACCCCGGTGAGGGCCTCGTACAGCATGACGCCGACGGCGTAGAAATCGGACGCGGGCGAGAGCTCTTCGGCCGACGCTTGTTCGGGCGACATGTAGGCCGGCGTGCCCAAGAAGGCCATCGAGAGATCCTCGTCCTCGGGCATCGCGCGCCGGCTGCGAGCGAGGCCGAAGTCGAGGATGACGAGCCTGCCGTCGTCGCGGACGAGCACGTTCGAGGGCTTGAGGTCGCGGTGGATCTTTCCGGCTCGATGGATGGCGCCGAGGCCCCGCACGAGCTGCGCCAAAGCCTCGCGGAGGCGGGCCTCGTCGAGCGCGCCACCGGGGTAGGGCGGGGCGATGTCGTAGGAGCGGGAGGCCTCGTCGGCGAGCCTCACGCGCGACACGAGCGGCGTCGTGTCCTCCGGGCCGGTCGAGCTGCGCACGTAGCGGAGGAAGTCGGCCCCCGTGACGAGCTCCATCGTGAAGAAGGCGTCGCAGTCGGGCGCGGAGATGAGCTCGTGCAGCTCGACGAGGTTCGGGTGGACGATGTCCGCGATCGCGCGAAATTCGCGCTTGAGCTGGTGGACCTCGGAGGGGCCCGCGCGCACGAGCGTCTTCAAGGCGACCTTCGTGCCCCGCTCGTGGTCCAGCGCCTCGTACACGACCCCCATGCCGCCGGTGCCGAGCCGAGACAAGATCTCGAACCGGCTCGCGATCGTGCCGGTCAAGGTAGGAAACATCAACGGTAAGGTACCTTTCGTCGGAAGGCGGCTGCAAGGCCCCGCGACCGCCTCGGGTGCCTTCTCGGCGCTCGCGTTCCGGGCCGCGGCGTGCAAAACCATCGGCCATGACCTCAGCCACGAAGCGTCCAGTCGCCGCGTGCATCGCCTCAGCCAACGTGCACCTCGTCTACGACGATGGCGCGACCGAAAAGGTCGACAGCAAGTACGCCGCCGAAGTGCGCGCGCGTGCGGCTCAGATCGATCGCAAGTCGTCGTGGAAGAAGGGGGGCTCGGGCGCGGCCTTCATGGGCGCAGGTCAGCTCTGGGCCGAAGACGTGGACGACATGCCCATCGTGGCGACGTCGGTCGCGCGGGGTCGTTCGGCCGGCGAGGTCCTTTACACGCTCCGCACCCCGGCGGTCGGTGGGCTCTTCGCCTACGATCTCGCCAAGGGCGAAGAGAGCCGTGTCTTTCACGGCACCGGGCACGACTTCATGGGCCTCTCGTCGAGCGAGTACCACACGGTCCTCGCCACGGCGACGACCCAGGGCAAGATGCGCCGCGGCATCGCCGTCATGAAGGACGACGGCAGCGAGATGGCTCAAATCACCGAGGGCGATTCGTTCGACGACGATCCGTCGTGGGTGCCCACCCCGCCCAAGGGAGACAAGTGCGTGCACGAGCTCGTCTACTCGAGCGCAGGAATCGGGCGCGACGAGGCCGGGCAGTTCGCGGGGCTCGGGCCTCGCAGCGTCGTGCTGCTCGACGCGGAGCACGGCACCATGCAGACCCTCGTGGAGGACCCGGCGTACGACTACACGAACCCGCGCATGGCCCCTGACGGGACGCTCTACTGCGTGCGCCGCCCGTACGTCTCGCCGTTCGACCGCCCGAACGCCTCGGCCTCGATCAAAGACGCGGCGCTCCTCCCGTTCCGGCTCGGCTCGGCCGTCTTCAACTACCTCGACTATTTCACCATGCGCTACACGGGAAAACCCTTGGCTTCGTCGGGCTCCACGCGCGACAAGGCGGCCGACGCGCGCCGCATGCTCGAGCTCGGCAACCTGGGTCGCGCGGTGCGCGGGGTCGAGCGGGGCCTCACCGACGACACCCCGAAGGACGCAAGGGTCCCCACGTCGTGGCAGCTCGTGCGGATCGCGCCCAAGCGCGCGCCCGAGGTCGTCGTCGACCGGGTCGCGGCGTTCGACCGCCATGGCGAGCGGTTCGTCTTCACGGACGGCGTCTCGCTCCACACGCTCTCGGCCTCGGGTGCCGCGAAGAAGCTCGCCGAGCTCCCCTACGTGACCGACCTCGCCGTGCTTTGATCGGAGGCCCGCTCGCTACGGGCGCCGTGGCCCGCCGCCCTCACCCTCGGCGACGCGGAGCTCGAAGTCCGCGCGCGCGACGGGCTTGCCGTTCACGACGCACTCCACCGCGTGCGTGCCCGCGTAGTACGTGCGCGTCGTGATCGGGACGATTTTGTGGGCCTTTCGGAGCTCGCGGGTCTCGTTCGGAGGCAGATCGAGGGTCCACCCTTTGAAGACCTTGGGGCTCGTGCCGCCGCTCTTTTTCACGTGGTGGATCACGTAGTCGACGACGAGCCGCTGCGCCCGCTTCGCCGTGGAGGCGAGCACGACCCGAAAGCTCAGCGCGTCGCCCATCCGGAGCTTCGCCTTCTCCACGGTGAGGGACGCCCGCCCCTGGAACGGCTCGGACGCGCCGTGCACGGCGAGGGTGCTCGTGTGCCCGGCCTTGACGAGGCTGCGCGACGCGTGCCGCACGAGCTTCGCGCGCTCCTTGGTGGCGCCCTTCATCCACGCGGCGAGCAGCTCCGCGACGAGGTCGGGGTGGTCTTTGGCGATGTCGTTCAGGTGGTTCGCGACGCTGCGGCGTACGTACTCCTCCGGATCGTCGCGCAGGGCCTCGAGGAGCGGGAGCGTCGGGCTCGGGTCTTTCACGAGCGACACGAGGCGCTGTCCCCAGGGGAGACGAGGCCTCGTGCCTTCGCTCACGAGCCTGCGCACGTGGAGGTTCGGATCGCGCGTCCAGCGCGCGAGGGTCTTGAAGGTGAGCTCGGGGTGATGCTCCACGAACGCGCGGATGGCCCACTCCGACGAGAAGCGCATCGTGAGCTCGCGGAGGCAGGCGAGGGCGCGCTTCGGATGCGTGAGGCCCGTGTGCTCGACGACGAGGGTGAGCGGCCACACGGCCCACCCTGCGAGCCCGTCGGGGCCGGAGCGCAGGCTCCCGAGGGCGTCGGAGGTGGCGGGTGGCGCGAGCGAGCCCTCGAGGATGGTGGCGATGGTGTCGAACGACTCGGGCGGCGCGGCACGGAGCGCCGTCGCGACGTGCAGAGCGCGCCCCTTGAGCTCGAGGACCTCGAGGCCGCTCTTCGCTTCTCTCGTGAACCTCCGGGCGTCGAAGGGCACCCCGGCGCTCTTCGCCGAGCGCCCGAGCGCCTTTCCCATGTCGTCGACGAGCTTCGGGGAGACGAGGTTCTTGAAGGGCTCGGCCATCGGTCGAACCCTACTCGACATCACCGCCTCGATAGAAGGCGGGACGTCCCGCTCAGGGGACGTTCACGTACGCGATGAGCGTGAGGGCAGGGAGCTCGTGCGTCGAGCTCGTGGTCTGGGTCGCTCCCTCGGCGTCGACGTAGGTCGAGGTGATGCGGTACTTCACCACGAGGTCGGCGCTGAAGAGCCGCAGGCCCCCTCCGAGGTCTTTCGTCGTCCCGCCGTCGAGGGTGAAGCGCGTCGTCGCGCCCGTGTCCGTCTTCGGCTGCGTCGAGGGCTCCTTCGTCTGGTACGCGTAGCCGACGATGGTGTAGGTCGTGGTGGTCCCCGCTTGGGTCTTCGTCGCGGGAGGCGTGACCCGCAGCGCCACGCCGAGGCTCGTGGGCAGGCTCGACGCGAGCTCGACCTCGGCCACGTTCGCGAGCGACGGCCGCACCTCCTGGGCGGAGAGCTTGACCCCTGGGCCGCTCACGTTGGCGTTCACGGTGAAGGCGTGCCCGTCGCCCACGTCCCACGTGAAGGGCGCGAGCGCGACGGACGTGTCGACCATGGCCTCGCAGGTGACACGCACGGCGAGGTCGCGTCGCCCCCCGAAGTCGAGGTTCGCGAACACGAGATCGATGGGCTCGTTCGTCTTCCCGAAGCTCTCGACGATGGTCTCGTTCTCGAGCTTCTGGGTCGCGCCGGCGATCGTGGCGATGCCTCCGAAGCGGGTGCCCGCGCCGTCGCCGTCGACCTTCACGTGGATGGCGACGGGGCTCTCGCTCGTCGCCGTGGGGGTGAGGCGGACCGTGCGGGCGGCGAGAGGCGCGACCTGCGCGAGGCCGAAGACGGGCGTCGTCACGGTGCACGTCCGAGGGTCGATGGTCGTCTCGAAGCGCGCGCTCTTGGCGGGATCGGCGTCGGTCACGAAGAGGTCTCGGGCGAAGCCCTGCTGGGGCTCACCCTCGCGGCCGAAGAACCCGTTCGGGCCATGGTCGGCGGCGCGCTCGCGCAGGAACTCGACGTACTCGCTCCGGAGGTCGGTCCCGAGGTTCTTTCGGAAGGCCTCGTCCATGGCATCGAGCAGGGTGGTGCGTGGCGGTGACCAGCGCAGGGCGTCTTTGGCTTCTTCGGTGGGGAGCGCCGCGGCGGCGCGCTCGATGGCGTCATGGAGCGCGTTGAACGTGCCCGTGAGGTAGCCGAGGTTCCCTCCGTTCTTCGCCCGCGCCACGTACGCGAAAAAGTCTTGGTTCGAGTAGGGGAGGGCGCTCCCCTGGACGGAGATCATCAGGTACTGCGAGAGCATGAACGTCTCGGCGGGTGAGAGCGACCTCACTTGGGCCTCGCGTGCGCCGAGCGCGAGCGAGCGCCCGTACGTCGTGGCGGTGCCCTCTTTGTAGCCGCGCATGGAGCCGGCCATGAGCGCGTAGCCGGCCTGCACCGCGTGGAAGAGCTCGTGCGCGATGACCTCGTCGACCGTGGCGCGGTTCGCGGCGAGCGTCCAGGTCGTGGACTTGGTGGCGATGTAGATGCGCCCGTAGTGGTTCCCGTCGGGGGCGACGACCTCGGCGGGATCGAGGCCGCGGAAGAAATTTCCTTCCTTCGCCCAGTGCACGAAAAAGCGCGGATCGGTCCCGCCGCAGGGCTCGGCCTCCGTCGCGCCGATCGCGAGGTCGGGCTGGCGAAAGCCCGTGGCCTCGTACTCTTGGGAGGCCTTCGCGGCGGGAGCGCCGATCTTGGTCTTGGCGACGGTGTCGATGTCGGCGAGGCTCGGCGGGCCGGTCAGCGCGAGGGCGCGCGCCGTGGCCTCGACCACCGAGGGCTCGGTGGGATCGTAGACGACGCAGAACGTGTGCGCGCCCCAGGTCTCGGGGGTCACGTGGCCCACAGCGGCCTTCGCCCGCTTCGGCGCCGGGATCGCCATGGCGCGCATGGCCGGGTTCAGCACCACGACCACGTCCATGGAGGCGGGGAGCCCACGGAGCTCGGCGACGACCGCGTCCCCTTCGAGCCTCCCCGTCACGTCCACGACGGCGTGGTCCTTCGGGTCGTGCAGGCGCAAGAAGACGGAGCGCGGCGAGCGCGAGGCCGCGGGCACCTTGGCCGCGTCGAAGGGCACCTTCACGACGACGGCCCCGGGCTTCGCGGTGTGGAAGCCGCGCTCCCCGAGATCGAGCCGGTACGCCTCGGCGCCCCCGGTGACGATCGTCTCGCCGGCGCCGATGGGGAGCTCCGCGGGCTTGCTCGCCCCGCGCGCCGAGGGGGCGCTCGCGTTCACGCAGCGGCTGATCTCGCCTTCTCCCACGGTCACGGAGAACGCGCCGGACGAGAACGTACCGCCCGTCACCGCGCCCGTGCATCGCGGCGGCGTGAGGTCCCAGTCGTCGTTCACGGCTCCTCCGAAGCCCGCCGGCGCGGGGGGAGTGGTCGTCCCGTCGTCGGACGAGCACGCGCCGAGGGCGGTGAGCGAGGTCACGAGGAGCGCCGTGAGCCCAGCGAGTCGCGTCTTGGGGGAGGTCGAGCGAGGCATGATCCAGGACGAGGTGCAAAGCCCTTGCCGAGGACCGATCTCCGGAGCCTTCCCCTGGAAATTCAGCCTCGGTGTGCGCCCGGAGCGCAGCCCTTGCGTAGAGGCGAGGCTTCTGCGGAGGGCGCGCCCCACCCCCTCCCGGCTCTGCTACACCTTCGAGGATGCACGCTCTCGCCCGTGGGGTCTCGGCGCTCTTCGTGTTCGTGATCGCAGGCGCGGCGTCCGCGTGCTCCACCCCCTCTCCCGCGGTGGAGGTCGACGCGGGCTCCGAGGCCGACGCGTCCCCCGTTTGCCCGGCCATGCCCACGCCGGAGCCCTTCGTGAAGGGGCCGCACGTGCTCCCGCTCGACGGCGTGCTTCGTGTGAGCCACGTCCAGGCGAAGGCGACGCACAACAGCTACCACCTCATGCCGAAGGACCCGATCCCGGACTGGCGCTACGAGCACCTGCCGCTCGGCGAGCAGCTCGCGAAACAAGGCGTGCGCGGCGTCGAGCTCGACATCCACTGGGACGACGAGTGCCAAAGGTACCGCGTGTTCCACATCGGCCTCCTCGACGACGGCACGACCTGCACCTACCTCACCGACTGCCTCGTCGCGCTCCGCACGTTCTCGAAGGAAAATCCCGGGCACCACCCGATCTTCGTCCAGATCGAGCCGAAGTTCGCGTCGTCTCCCGCGACGGACGGCGAGCGGCTCGCCGCGCTCGATCGCGAGGTGCTCTCGGTCTTCGACAAGGCGTGGATCGTGAGACCCGACGACGTGAAGGGCGGCTCGGCCTCCGTGGCCGCCGGGCTCGAGGTGCGTGGGTGGCCCACGCTCGGTGAGGCGCGCGGGCGGTTCGTCTTCTACCTGAACACGGGCGGCGCCATCCGCGACGCGTACACGAGCGGGCGAAAGGACCTCGACGGGAAGGTCATGTTCGCCGAGGGCACGCTCGGCGAGCCGTTCGTCGGGGTGCAGGTCTCGAACGGGCCGGAGGACACGAAGGCCATCGAGGCGGCGCTCGCGAAGAACGTGATCGTGCGCACGCGCGCCGACTCGAACCCCGGCACGGTGCGCGCGGGGGACACGGCGTCCCGCGAGGTGGCGCTCGCGTCGGGCGCGCACATCGTCAGCACCGACTTCCCCGCGCCCGTGCCCGGCCTCGACTACGCGCTCACGATCCCGGATGGCACGCCCTCGCGCTGCAACCCGAAGACGGCCCCAAGGAGTGCACGCCGCTCGCGATCGAAGACCCGTCGAAGCTCCGAAAGTAGCCCAATCGTCAACGTTGACGATTGCGTTCGTCAACGTTGACGAACCAAATCGGCGAGAAAAATAGGGCGATCGTGGAGGGCTCGATCCGCAATCGTCAACGTTGACGGTTGCGTTCGTCAACGTTGACGAATCTCGGGAAGGCTTCCCCCCAGGCACCTTCGGGGCGATCTCCCCGATCGGATCAGAGGTGCATCTCGAGGCCGAGGGCGGCGCTCGGGCCGTCGTACGAGGAGCGCACGAGCGTGTCGAACCCGACCGACCACGTGTAGCGGAGCGCGCCGTAGGGCGAGACCCACTCCGCGAACGGGAGCTTCACGCCGACCTTGAGCCCGGCCTCGATCCCGAGCGCGGGCGAAGAGTCCTTCCCGCCGAAGAGCTCGTTCTCCCACTCCGACACGCGGCGTCCGTCCGGTGTCACGCGGTCCTTCGCGGGCAGGTAGAAGCCGTAAGCGCCTTGACCTACCGCGAAGGGCAGCTCGACCGAGACACGCGGCGCGAAGGGGAGCTCGAACGCGGGCGCGACGAGCAGACCCACGAACCCGCCGTCGCTGCGGAGGTCGAGGCGTTGCCTCCCGCGGTAGGTCGCGCCGTTCACCGTCGAGGTGGGGAAGGTCTCCCCGTTCAGCGCGCCGGGGCGCATCGCGGCGACGAGGCCGAGCTTCAGGTGACGGCCGAAGAGCGACACCCCCGCGGAGAACGCGGGCCCGTGCGACAGGTGCTCCGCGAGGCCGTGTGCGCGCCACTCGCTCGCGACGAAGACGCCGACCGACCCCGGGGCGCGAGGCGAGACCTCCCGAGGCGAGGGGCGATCGTCCAGGGCGATCCGCACCCCGAGCGTGCCTTGCACGATCGCCTTCGGGCCGTCGCCGTCGTACCCGTAGTCACCTCCGCCGCGCGCCGAGGCCGAGAGCGCCACGCGCCGCGAGAGCCAGACGTCGGCGCCGAGCTCGACGAACTGGCCGAGCTGCTCGATGTCCACGGAGGGCCGCACGGCGACCGCGACGGGCACCCCGACGCCCATGAAGAGCTCGGTACGCTCTCCCACCTCGGCCGTCCCCCGCAGTCCCACTTCGGACGTCACGACGAACGAGCGCGGATCGTCGGGCAGGCCCGCGGCGCCCGTGGTGCGCGCCCCGAGCGACGTGCGGAGCGCGAGGTGGCGTGGGCCGTCGGTGACGAGGGGCAGCTCGAGGGTCATGTGCCCGCCCGTCGTGGTCGCGCGGTCGCTCTCTTTTCCGCCGACGAACCAGGTGCCGTACGCGCCCGTCGCGTTCACCGAGAGGGCGAGGCGGGACGGCCACGCGACACGCGCACCGACGAGGGCGTGCCCACCGAACGCTCCGGCACCCGCCTGCGCACGGAGCTCGACCGAGGGATCCGCGCGGGGCTCGTCCGCGTGCACGAGCGACGGGGACGAGAGGCCGAGCGCGGCGACGACGGAGGCGACGGAGGCGACGGAGGCGACGAAGCGGGAGCGGGACGGGGCGCGGAGCGGGGAGGCGAGGTTCATGGACCCACCCTGCGCGATGGCCCGAGCGGCCGGAAACGAGCCCTCGTGATACGAACCATTCGCCCCATGCATAGTTTGCCCGACGACCTCAACCTCCTCCGCGATCTCGACGTCCTCCTCACCGAGCGCCACGTGACCCGCGCCGCGAAGAAGCTCGGGATCTCGCAGTCGGCGGCCAGCGTTCGGCTGCGGCGCCTGCGCGAGGCGTTCGGGGACCCGCTCCTCGTCGACGCGCGTCCGCTCATGCTGCTCACCGAGCGTGGCCTCGCCCTCGCCGGCCCCGTGCGCGAGGCCCTCGTGACCCTCTCGGAGTCGATCGCGCGCCTCGATTTCGATCCGCGGACGTCGCAGCGCAGGTTCGTGATCGTCGGGGCGGACCTCGTCGAGGCCTCGGCCGTTCCGGTGCTCCTCGCCGCGCTCGCGAAGCGCGCCCCCCACATGACGCTCGAGATCGAGCGCCCGAGCCCGGATCTTCCGCACCGGCTCGGGGCAGGGAAGGCCGACCTCGCGTTCGTGCCGCGTTTCCAGGCGTCTCCGTCGCTCCGCTCGATGCGACTCTTCGAGGACTCCTTCGTGGTGCTCATGCGCGAGGGCCACCCGGCCGCGAAGCGCGCGCTCACGCTGAAGACCTACCTCGCGCACCCGCACGTGCTCGTCGCGCCGACGGGCGCGCCCGGGAGCTTCGTCGACGACGCGCTCGCCAAGATCGGGGAGGCGCGGAGGGTGGTCGCCGTGGTGAGGCACTTCATGACCGCCCCGGTCATCGTCGCGCGGACCGACGCGCTCCTCACGTGCCCCATGTCCGTCGCGCACGCGTACGCGGGGCTCCTCCCGCTCGTCGAGGCGGCGCCCCCGATCCCGGTCCCACCGTACGAGCTCGCGGCGGTGTGGCACGACCGCGTGCACCACGACCCGGCCCACATCTTCCTGCGCGGCGTCATACGCGACGTGCTCGCGAGCGAGGAAGCCCCCGTCCCGCGGCGATCCGCCGAAGCTCGAATCTTTCCCAATCGTCAACGTTGACGATGGCGTTCGTCAACGTTGACGAACGTACTCCTCAAGAAAAATAGGCCCTTCGTGGAGGGCGAATTTCCCAATCGTCAACGTTGACGATTGCGTTCGTCAACGTTGACGAATCTCGGGCAGGTACGCCGACGTCACCCGCGGAGGTCGCCGAGGGCCCGGAGGAAGTTCTTCCCGAGGATCTTTTGGATGGTCTCCGGGCGCATGCCGCGCTGGAGCAACAGCTCGACGAGGCGAGGCAGCTCGAGGCACGTCTTGAGGTCGACCGGGGGCACGATGGCGCCGTCCCAGTCGCTCCCGAGGGCGGCGAAATCTTCTCCGACGGTGTGCACGATGTGGTCGAGGTGCGCGGCAATCGCGCTCGCCCGGCCGAAGAACGACGAGGGCCCCAAGAAGCCCGCCTGGTACATGACACCGACGACGCCGCCCGTGTCGGCCACCGCGCGGAGCTGTTCGTCGTCGAGGTTGCGCCAGTGGTTGTGCACGCCCGAGACCCCGGTGTGCGTCACGATGAGCGGCTGGGATTTGTCGTGCACGCGCACGGCGTCGAAGAAGCCGCGCCGCGAGACGTGGGCGAGATCGACGAAGATGCGCTTTTCGTTGAGGGCGCGGACGTAGTCGAGGCCGCGCGTGGTGAGCCCGTAGTGCCCGCCGGCCGACGCGCGCACCGGGGCGCTCGTGACGCCGAGCGACGAGGTCGAGAGGTGCACGAGCGTGACCCTCACGACACGACGGTCGAGGAGCTCGAGCGCGCCTTCGGCGTCGAGCGCGTTGCCGCCTTGCACCCCGATGAACGCGGCGTGTTTTCCCGAGGCGCGCGCCTCGGCGTAGCCCTTGGCGTCCTCGACGAGCGCGACCTCCTCGGGGACGGAGGAGAGGATCGACGTCAGCCGGTCGAGGTTCTTAGCGAAGGTCTTCTTGCGGTTCTCGGAGGGGCGGAGCGGGTTCGTGGTGATGACCCAGATGCCGCCGGTGATCCGCGCCTCGCGAATGCGTGGCAGGTCGGCTTGGCCGAGGAAGCGCGCGCCGAACGGGCCGGTGCCGTGGCGCTTCGTGAGGTCGTACCCGAAGATGCGCGTCCAGATGAACGTGTCGATGTGGAGATCGACGACGTCGCTCGCGAGGTAGAGCTCGACGGCCTCGCGCGAGATGCCGAGCTCGCGCGCCCAGGCGGCGGGGTCTTTCCGGGTGTAGTCGAGGCGGATCGCGTTCATGGTTTCACCCTAGGAACGTGTGGCCGAGGCCGCGGTAGGTTTTTGCAGAGCCGGTGAGGGTGCGCCCCGACACGAGCCCGTACTCGGTGAAGTGCTCGGCGAGCTCGCCGGCTTTGGCGTGGCGAAAAAACACGGGAGAACCGATGCGCGGCTCTCCGCCTCGCGGCGCGCGCAGGGGCGTCTGTACCTCTCCCGCGCCCTCGAGGGGGAGGAGCGAGAGGCCTCGCGGGAGCGCGGGGATGGGCAGGCGATCGTCGCCGGCGGGGCCCGAGGCGACGAAGCCTCCTCCTGCACACGTGACGATCCCGGGTGCCGGGTGCCGGACGACGTCGAGCGCGAAGTACGCGCACGGCTCGGGCTTGAGGTCGCGGTACCGATCGAAGAGATGACCGCATAGAAAACCGGAGCCGGCGGTGGTCTCGGTGAGGGTGGGCTCGCGCGCGCACCACGCGAGGTTGCCGGTGCCTCCGCCGTTCACGATGCGCGGCGGGCTCCCTCGCGAGACGAGCGCATCGACGAGGGACTTGCGGGTGGTTTCTACGTCGCGGCGGGAGAGGGAGCGGAGCGCGCGGACGACGGTCGAGCGCGCGCGGTCGTTCTCGATCGCGTCGCCGACGCCCGCGATTTGCGCTTCGTAGCCCATGATTCCGGCGAAGCCGAGGTGCCGCGTGCGCTCGATGCGCGACACGAACGCGAGCACGTCGGAGATGGTGCGGAGGGGGCTCCTTCGGACGCCGAGGTGCACGGCGCTGCCCACGGGGCGGTAGGCCATGTCGACCTCGACGATCACGTCCAGGGTGGCCCCCGCGTGCTCGGCGGCGGCCGAGAGCACGGCGAGGTGATGCGGATCGTCGACCACGACCGAGACGCGAGTGCCCTTTTTGGCGAGGCCCGCGAGCACGTCGGCGTCGGCGCGGCTCGCCACGGGGTACGCGAGGAGGAAGTGGTCGAGCCCGAGGCCCGCGAGGAGCGCGGTCTCCCGGGCCGTGTAGGTCATGAACGTCACGGCCGGGAGCAAACGCTCGGCGGCGCGTGCGCGGATGCGCACGAGGACGTCGGGGCAGCGGATCGACTTGGTGGCGACACGGAGCGGCTTTCCGTGCGCGGTGGCGACCCCGAGCAAAAGATCGATGTTTCGATCGAGCGCGTCCTCGTCGATGAACGCGTAGGGCCGCGCCACACCCTCGAGCGCGTGAGCGAAGCGCGCGTAGGTGCGCTCGGGGAGCTCGCGCGGGGAGGCTTCGTCGAGGGGCGGCACGCGCCCATGGTGCCCAAGGACGCGCCGTTCGGGTAGCTGCTCGGCCGGAGAGCGCGTAAAACTCTCTCCGTGGACGCGAAAGTCATCGTCTTCGTGGCTCTCGGGATCGCGGGCTGTGGTCCCTCGGTGGCGCCCGTCGCCGAGCCGCGGCCTTCGCCCCCGGACACGATCCCGGTGTCGTCGCACGACGCGCAGGCCGATCTTGAGAAGCTCGTGCACGAGTCGATCGACGCGCGGCGGAACGAGCTCTGGGCCTGTTATCGCAAGGGCCTCCGGGACTCGTCGCCGATCGAGGGGCACGTCACGATCGTGCTCGAAATCGCCCAAGACGGCCGCGCGACCCGCGTGCTCGAGGGGCGGAGGACCGGCATCGACGACGACGCGGTGAAGTGCATGTCGCGTGTCTTCAAGGCGCGCCCCTTCCACGACGGCGCGGCGTCGACCATGCGCCTCCAGATCCCGCTCACCTTCACCAAGGAGGGGTCGTGAGCGCGCACGCGGCGAAGGTCCGTGCGCTCGTCGAGGCCGCGAGGCTCGCGACCCTCGCGACGTTGGCCGACGATGGCGCACCCTTCGGCTCGCTCGTGGGGTACGCGCTGACTTCGGCGGGGGAGCCCTTCGTCTTCGTGTCGCGGCTCGCCGAGCACACGAAGAACCTCGCGCGCGATCCTCGCGCCTCGCTCCTCGTCGCCGCGATGGGCCCCGAGCCGCTCGCGTCGCCGCGGGTCACGCTCGTGGGGCGATTCCAGCCTGCGCCGGCCGAGGTGTCCGCCGCGCTCGTCGAGGCCTTCGTCGCGCGGCACCCGGAGGCCGCGCGCTACGCGACCTTCGGAGACTTCGCGCCCTGGGTCCTCGCGGTGGACCGTGCGCGGTACGTCGAGGGCTTCGGCGTCATGAGCTTCGTCCCGGGCGAGGCATACCGCGGCGCGTTCACCTGACCCTGGCGCGCCCGGCCCACCCTGTGGAAAACCGACCGACGGTCGCGCCAAGGCAGCGAAACCACGCCCTATTTCGGCGGACCACCGAACGCAAAAAAGCTCTCCGGTAGGGGACACCTTCACGGAGAGCTCGTTGGCGGAGAGGGCGGGATTCGAACCCGCGGTGGGCTTTTGACCCACGCTCCCTTAGCAAGGGAGTGCCTTCGGCCACTCGGCCACCTCTCCAAGGTCCGCGTCGGTTTAGTCGCCCTCTCGCCCCGGCGCAAGCCCTTCCCTCGGGTTTGCCCCGTGCTCCGGGAAATCCGGGCGAAACGTGGGCTCTCCGAGGCTCGGGTGGCGCGCGTCAGGGCGAGACGGAGGCCTTGAGGTCGTCGAACTGCGTGCGCACCTGGGCCGGGGTGATGCTGTGGCCGCCCGCGTGCTCGCGCAGGGTGAAGACGTGCCCGCGGTTCTGAAAGTCGGTGCGGTCCTGGTAGGTGAGCGAGATGGGGTTCTGGTCCTGCGCGCCGTGCACGTGGCTCACCGGGATCTTCCACGAGGCCTGCGCGGGGCCGACGCCGTTCTGCCGCGCGAACGACGTGTTCGCCCCGCCCATCGCGAGCCCCGAGAAACGCCCCGCGGACGAGAGCCCCAAGAGGTACCCGTAGAACGTCCCGGCCGAGAAACCCCAGAGGATGTGCTTCTTCGTGAGCACGTTGTAGCAGTCGTCGACCTCGCTCATGACCGACAGCACCTTGGGCAAGTCGGCCTGCGCCCAGTTGCCGCCGGTGGCACCTGCGGTCGGGGGGCGCGAGCCCTGGGGCGCGACGAGCACGAGGCCCTCGGCGTCCGCGATGGGCTTCCAGAGTGCCTCGAGCTCGGGGACGCCGGTCGAGTCTTGGCCGTGCATGAGCACCACCATCGTGTGGCCCACGTTCTTGTCGTAGCGCGGAGGCGCGTACACCGAGAACGCGAGGCCGCCCGCCTGGCGCAGCGACGAGAGCCCGGTTTTGTGCGCCTGGTACTTGCACGCAGGCTTCTCGGGGCCGGTCGAAGGTTGGCCGCCGTCGCCCTGGGGGGTCGCGCCGTCCGTCGGGAGCGCGCCGCCGTCGGTGGGGAGCGTAGGTCCCCCGTCGGTGCCTGGCGGGGTCGTGGAGGTCCCGGTGGGGCTCGGGGCCGGGAGGGGCGAGATGGGCTCCACGTCGCTCGAGCACGCGGCGAGGGCGACGGTGAGGGCGACGACGTGAGGGGCGGCCTTGAAGATCATCTCTCTCGAGGCGTAGCACGCGCGGCCGGTGCGCGCGCGCCGGTGCCGGTCGTGGCGTGCGGCATCAGGGCGGCAAGACGCGGGCGAGCGGCACCGTGAACACCTGCCCGGTCGCGTCGCCGTTCAGCCGATACGCAAGGAGCCCGAGCTTGTTCATCACGCACATCGAGTCGACCAAAAACGCCTTTTTCCCTTGGCCGAGCTGGAGCGCGACGAGCAACCCCCGGTCCAAATGGAAGCCGAAGATCCCGTACGCCGAGTCGTAGAGCACCCACCCCTCGTACGCCGCGATCCGGTTGAGGAGCTTGTGCTCGTCCACCGGTGAGTCGGGGAAGAGCCCGGGGCGCACGGCGACCTCGTCTCCCACCTCGGTGCGCATGCCGTTCGATTTTCGGTAGAGCCGGAGGGCCGACTGAGGGCCCGTCCTCGCGTACGAGACCAGCAGCCCGAGCTCCGACACCGCGGCCTCTCGAATGGCGATGGCCGCGTCGAACGTGAGCGTGTCGGTCGTCTTGGTGGTGACGTCCACGACGTAGAGCGGCGTGGGGAACGTCGTGCCTCCGGGGATCACGATCTTGCCGAGGCCATACGCGAGAGGAGGCTGTCGGGTGGCGAGAACGCCGCCGATGTCGCTCGGTGTCGAGCCTTGGGACAGATCCCAAAAGCGTACCCGTGTGCCGTTCTGGTCGATGCCGTTCACGAACTGATCCAGGCGAATGATCCCGTCGTTCGTGGCCCAATGGTAGGTGGCGTAGGCGGCGCTCCCCGGCTTCGCGCCGTTCTCGGTCAGGTAGGCGTCGAGCGTCGAAAAGTCGGGCGCGTCGGCGGGGATGTACATGTCCGACGGCGCGAACCCGACGAGGCGTGGCGCTTTGAACCTGTAGTCTTGGCGTAGCGTCGTTCGGCCCGACCACGTGTGCACGGAGCCGTCCGAGTCTCGCCACGCCACGTACGAATCCGTGCATACTACACGAGACCCTTGGGACGTCACGGGCCCCGGCGTTCGCAGCGTCTGGAGCAGGGCCTGCGCCTCGTCGTAGGTGGTCGGCGCGGCCGGAGCGTCGGGGGTCGACGTCTCGAGCGAACCGCCGTCGAGGGGAGGGGTGGCGTCGTCGTTCGGGGGATCGCTCGCGTCCACCGAGGCGTCGGTCTGCCCAGAGTCGGTCTTGAGCGCCGAGCAGGCGAGGGGCGACGAGGCCACGAGCGAGGCGAGAACGAGCGCGAGCCCGTAGCCCGGACGAAAGCAAGGACGCATCCCTCCAAGGTACCACGCCGCGCCCGAGGACCTTCCCCCACCGACGGGCCAACGTGGCCGGTTCGTGAACGATTTCGGTTGTCTGGCCCGACGCGACGCGCAAGTTTGCGTGCGTGAGCGACGCCCTTCCCCACCCGCGTACCGTGCTCCGCGCAGCGCTCGGGTTCCTGACGTTCGGGGCGTGGCTCTTCCTGGTGGGAGCTCAGGCGTTCGTCGGCATCGGCGAGCTCATCGTGTCGTTCGCGATCGCGGTCGTCGTGCCGCTCGGGCTGCGGGCGACGCGGGGCGAAGGTGACCTCGCGTACGAGCGTGTGCAGCGGGTCGTGGGGCTCTGCGCTCCCGTTGGCATGGTGGCGTTCGCGTTCCCGCCCGGGCGCACCTCGGCCGCGCTCGCCGCCGTGTGGCTCGCGGCGACCTTGGCGGTGGCGGCTCGAGGCCTCGTTCGTGTGCGAGCACGAGGGTTTTTCCCACTCGACGAGCTCGCGATCGATCTTGGCCACCTGCTCTTGCCCGTGGGCGGGGCGTGGCTCTTCGCGTCGCGGGCGGGCATGTCACCCTTCGGTTTCTTCGAGCCCATCGTGCTCTACACGGCGGCGCACTTTCACTTCGCGGGCTTCGCGGCGTGCGTGGTCGTGGGCCTCTTGGGGCGAGCGCTCTATGCGGAGCGGGCCCCCTCGGTCGTGTACCGCGGGGCGGCCGCGGTGGTCATGGCGGGAGTGCCGCTCGTCGCCGCGGGCATCACCGTGTCGCGTGCCCTCGAGGGCCCGGCGGCCGTGCTCTTGGGCGTGGGGATGCTCGTGGTCGCGGCGCTGCTCTGGCTGCTCGCGCTGCGCAGGCTGTTCGAGCGCGTCGAGGCTCCCCCGGCCGAGCGGTGGGCGCGGAAGCTCGGGGCGCCGCTCTTCTTCGTGGCGGGGCTCGCCCTGCTCGGGTCGATGATGCTGGCCGTGGCGTTCGCGCTCACCGGGTCGGCGGGCCGAGGGGCAGGGCAGAGCTTCATCCCGTACGGGACCATGGCCCTCCTCCACGGGTCGGCCAACGCCTTCGGGTTCGCGACCTGTGCGTTGCTCGCGTTCGCCGTCGCCCCGCCTCCCTCCGCGCGCCGCCACGCCTGACCGGGGGCCCGTTGGGACCGACCGAGAGGCCCGGAGGGACCGACCGACGTTGACGCCAAGTAGCTGAAATCAGGTCAGCAGCCCGGGAAGAACCGACCGACGTTGGCGCCAAGGCATTGAAATCACGTCGCGCGGACCGAGAGCCCCCGCCCCCCGGTCCACCCGCCCCCGGCCCCCCGGATTCCACCCCCCGCGCCCCGCTCCCCCCCGCACGCCCCCGCGCCCACGCCCTCCGATGGGGCCCTGCCCCCCCAGGACCAGGCCAGTCCTCCCGGCAAATCCCAACCTTTCGCCTCGCGTTCGGGGCCTGGGCTTCGTAAAAAAACGGAGGGGCGGCGCACCGAGTACGCGCGGCGTGGATTTCACGAAACGAAACCCGCCCCCGAGCCGAACCAGGGCCCGAAACGCCCACCGCGACTGCCGCAAAGAGCCCTCATGCCCCCGTCCCCCGCCGGTCAGAACGAGCCTTCGAGCGCCTCCCTCGTGACGGCCTCGTACAAAAAGGGCGAGATTCTGCGCGCAGGCAACCAGGCGTTCCGTCTCACCCGGTGCCTCGGGCTCGGCGCCATGGGCGAGGTGTACGAGGTCGAGGACCAAAACCTCGGCGTGACCCGCGTCATGAAGCTCCTCCGGCCCGAGCTCGTGCACGCGCGCCCCCACCTGGTCGACCGCTTCATCCGTGAGAGCCGCGGCCTCGCCAAGCTCCGCCACCCGAGCGTCGTGCCCGTGCTGCTTTCCGACCGCCTCGCCGACGGCACCCCGTTCTACGTCATGGAGTTCGTGGCGGGCCGCAGCCTCGCGGCGTTTTTGGCCAAACACGCGCCTCTCGAGCCACGTGTGGCGCTCCCCATCTTGATGCAGCTCGCCTCGGGGCTCGAGGCCGTGCACGCCGCCGGCATCGTCCACCGTGACGTGAAACCCGACAACGTGCTCGTCTGGCGTGAGTCGGCCGGTATCCGCGCGACCTTGCTCGACTTCGGCGTCATGAAGCTCCTCGCCGACGACGTGCACGAGGGCTTCTGCGGCACTCCCAAATACGCCGCGCCCGAGCAGCTCAAAGGCGAGCTCCCGACGGTCAAGTTCGACATCTTCGCCCTCGGCTGCGTCGCGTACCAAATGCTCTCGCGCCACGAGCCCTACGAGGACTTCGACAGCCCGCTCGAGCGCATCGCCCGCCCCGCTCCTCGGCTCAGCGAGACCGGCCGCGCCAAGCGCGTGAGCGACGATCTCGCGAGCCTCGTGGCCGACATGCTCTCCCTCGACCCGGCCCAGCGCCCCACCGCGCGGCAGGTCTCCGATCGGCTGCTCCAGTGCCGCGAGTCCCAAGCGCAACCCCAATCGCGCCTCGGGGACGACGAGATCACGAACGCCGAGCTGCTCTCGATCTCTCCGCTCCACGCGACGCCGCTCCTCCCGGCGGATCTGGATTCGCACACCATGCCCGGTGGCCCGCCCATGGAAATCATGGAGGCCGCGCGTCGTGCGCTCGCCCCCACGGTTCGTGGTCAGTCCCTCGAGGGTCTCGGCCGCGGCTTCAGCGAGAGCTCGGTGAACGTGCTCGCGCACACGGAGCTCGCCCCCGAGAGCGCCGTCAAACCCGGAAGCGGCGAGTTCGACATCGCGGCTCAAGCCATGGCCATGGCCCAGCGCGCGGCTTTGCGCATGGCGCACACACGCTCGCTCACGTCGTCGGGAATGCCGGCCCCGAACACCGCGCGTGTGGTCGAGGGCATGCTCCCGTCCACCCCGTCGACGGCCGAGCCCACGGGGCCCTCGTCGTTCGCGAAGGGCGCGAGCAAGACGATGCCCCTCCAGTCGGGGCACTCGGTGGCGCCGCGCACGCAGAGCGGCACGCTGCCCATGCAGGCCGCATTCTCCCGGGACAGCGTCGCTCCTCCACCCGCCGTCGCGGGCTCGGCTCACGGTCACGCGGGGCACTCGGCCGCCTCGGCGCTCGTTCGTTCCGCTCGACCCGGCTCGAACCCCCGCGAGACGGCCGACGCGGTCGCCGCCGCGCGCGCCGCCGCCACCGAAGAGAAGGGCCGCGGAGGACGCGCCCTCGTGGCCGTCGTCGTGGGCATCGTCATCGCGCTCGTCATCCTCGGCGTCGTAGGCGCCTTCCTCAGGTTGCACAGATGACGAAGCCCTGGGGCCCCCAAGAAGAGGCTCGGGAGATCCGCTCGCCCGAGGTGGGCAAGGTGCTCTTCGGCACCAAGTACCTCATCGTGGCCAAGCTCGGTCGCGGCGGCATGGGCGAGGTCTTCGAGGTCGTGAAGCCCCCGCAGATCATGGGAGTGCTCAAGAGGCTCGCGCCCGAGATGGCGAAGTTCCCCAAGGCCAAGGAGCTCTTCTTGACCGAGGTGCGCGCGCTCGCCGAGCTCGACCACCCTCACATCGTGCGCGTGCAAGACTTCGACACCGACGGCTTCGGCGTGCCCTTCATGGTGATGGAGCGCCTCACCGGCCGTAACGTCGCGGATCTCATCGAGAAACGGGGCCGCGTCGAGCCCGACGAGGCCTACGAGATCACGCGCCAGCTCCTCGACGCGCTCCACGTCGCGCACACGCACGACACGCCTGTCGTCCACCGCGACATCAAGCCCGAGAACATCTTTCTTCATCAGCCGAGGCACGGAGAGCCCGTGCTCAAGCTCATCGACTTCGGGCTCGTGGCCGAGGCCGGCACGCAAGAGAAAGACTTCGCCGGTTCGATCCACTACGCCGCGCCCGAGCAAATCCTCGGCGAGCCCGTGACGGGCAGCGCGGATCTCTACGCGGTGGGCGGGGTGCTCTACGAGATGCTCTCCGGGCGCATGCCGTACGACGCGCCCACGGCCACCGAGGTCGGGCGCGCGAAGGTCAAACACAAGCCGAAGCCGCTCGCGAAGCTCGCGCCGTGGGTGCCGGAGCCCGTGGCGAGGCTCGTGCTTCAGGCGCTCGAGCGTGAGCCCGAGAAGCGACCCCCGAGCGCGAAGGCCTTTCGTGAGGCGCTCGACGCGGCGGTGGGCTACCGCGCGCCGAACGAGGCGGTGCGAGGCCGCGCGGCCATCCCGGCGGTCACCAAGGTGCGGGTGCCTCCGCCCGGGGGAAAAGGGCGCACGGCTCCGATGCCTTCGGGGGCCGGGTCCGCGTCGTTCTCGGACGACACGCTGCTCAAGGCCGGCCTGCCCTCGCGCCCGGTGCGTCTCGGCGAGCTCTGGCTCGAGATCGTGGCGGGCCTCGTCGTGGGGCTCGTGATGCTCGGCCTCGTGCACGCGATGGTGTCGCCATGAGCCGCGCCTCCCGGAGGTTCACGAAAGCCTCAATGGTTCTGAGTGGTTACGAGTTTCTTTCGGTACCCTCGTTTTTTCTCGCAACACGTCGTGGGGAGCCGCCGACCCCGTGTTCATGGAAGGCCTCGCCCCTGATCTCGTCGACGATCTCGCGCCCTCGTCACGTTCCCCCATGCCGTCGAGCCACCCGCGTCCTCGCGGAGGATTCGACCCATCGCACCCTGGGAGACTATGCTTTCCCGCGGGAGATCTCGGAGCCGTCGTGATGAAACAACGCCACACTCAGCCCATGGCGCCCGAGGCGAAGGTCGAGAAGACGACCGACCCTGGCATCACGCCTCGCCCGCCCACGGCCGACCACGACGACGAGCGCCCGAGCCAGACACGACGCCGCCGCGCGGCCGACACGGAGCCGATGGCGCCTCCCGGCCTCGACGACGATCTCGACGATTTGGCGAACGCGGCGCTGGCGACCCCGGCGATCCCCGAGCGCCCCGACTCGGACGGCGCGCGTGTGGCGCGTTATGCGGCCGAGGGAAAGCCGATGAAGGCGGTGGCGGTGACGGTGCCGACGGGAGAGGTGCTCGTCGAGCCCACGAGCGAGCCCACGTCGACCCCCGAGGCTACCCCCGACGGCCCGATGGTCTCACGTCGCGACGTGGCGACGGGCCCGTCGTCCCGCGCGGTCGAGGCTGCGCGAGCGGAGGCCGAGCGTCGTCGCACGAGGAACGCGCTCATCCTCGCGGCGCTCGTGATCTTCGGGATCGTGGCGGTGGTGGTGCTCATCGCGAAGGCGACGCGCGACCCGAAGGTCCCCGAGGCCGCGCCGAACCCGCCCAAGGTCCCAGGAACGGCGCAGGCGACGGTGGTCCCGGTCGACACGCAACCGAAGCTCCTCTCACCGCCCCCACCACCGCCCCCCGCGACGGAGACGACGATCGCGGTCCCGCCGCCGGCGAAGGCCACGCACGATCCGAAGGGTCCAACGCCGAGCGCGGGCATCTTCGAGTCGACGGCGAAGCCCACGGCGGCGCCCCCTCCCACGACCGACCCCCACCCCCGCCCGAGCGCCGCCCCGCTCCCTTCGGACATCACGCACAACATCTACTGAGCGGGGTGTGGCTCACACCTCACGATAGCCGCCGAGGGGAAGGCCCGAGGGGCGCACTTTACTTTTCGAGACGAACGACGATGAACGCGAAGAATACGACAGCCGCACTCTTTGCCGCCGCGACGGTGCTCGTGGCGCCGATGGCGTACGCCGATACACCGGCGGAGGCGGAGGCGAAGGCGAGATTCGAAGAGGGCAATAAGGCGTGGGCTGCGGGGAAACATGAGGAAGCGCGTCTGAAATATGTGCAGGCGTATGCGGTGCTGAAGTTTCCCGGGGTGTTGTTCAATTTGGCTCGGGCTGAGATGACGGTGGGGCACGATGTCGAGGCGTATAGGCTCTTTCGTGACTTCCTGAAGATGCCGCAAACCGATCTCGATCGGTCGATGTTGGCTCGGAAGTATTATGGAGAGCTGGCGAAGAAGGTGTCGCTGGTGTCTGTGAGCGCCACGACGCCGAAGGGCACCAAAGTGATCATCGACGGAGTCGACGCGGGAGAAACCCCGCTCGCCGAGCCGATCGTGGTCAGTGCCGGCACCCACGACATCGTGCTGCGATATGCCGATAAGGAGAAGAAGTCTCCCGTGTCGTGCCCGTTGTCGCAGACGGTGACCGTGGAGCTCGAGGTGAAGGAAGATCCGAAGGTTCCCATCACGCCGCCCGCGGAAAAAGGCGAGAAGGGGAGCTGGCTAGTCCCCGGAGTGCTCGCCGGAGTGGGGGTGGTAGGCTTGGGAGTGGGGATTGGCCTCGGCGCGGCTTCGGGTAGCGCGACCTCGGATGGAAAGGCGTTGGCCCAGGGGGGAGCGTGCGCCGACCTGTCGAGCGCCGCGTGCGCTACGGCAAAAGACAAGGAGGGCTCGGCGAGCGGGCTCGCGACGGTGAGCATCGTCGGATACGTGGCGGGAGGGGCGTTCGTCGCTGCGGCCGTGATTTCGGCTGTAGTCATCGCGCCGTGGAGAGAACGGTCGAAGAAGACCTCGAATCTTTGGGTATCCCCCACGGTCGGTGGTGGGGCTTTTGGCGGTAGCTTTTGAGGGGAATCCGATGAAGACAAAGACGATTTTGGTGCTGGCGGCCTTTGGTATCGGAGCGAGCGCGCTCGCAGGCTGTCCCTCGACGTTCTCGGTGTGCGATGAAGGCCCGTGCGGCACGGCGGACGGGTCGACGCCCGAAACGGGCCCCGGCCCGGACGTGAGCATTCCCGACGCCGGCAAAGATGGAGATCCCGTCCCGACGGGCTGCGACACTCCGACGGCGCCCGCGAAGAACCCCGAGAAGTGCCTGACGGACGAGTTCGGTGCGTACGTCGCCCCGAATGGCAACGACGCGAACCCCGGGACGAAGGCGCAGCCGTACAAGACGATCGGGAAAGCGCTGGAGAGCGCGCGGACGCGTATCGTGGTGTGCGAGGGGGACTACGCCGGGAGCGTGGAGGTGAAGCGAGGTGTGGAGGTGTACGGGGGAGTGAGCTGCGACTTCACGAAGGCGGGCGGGAAAGCGAAGATCGTGTCGTCGAAGGCGGCGTACGGCGTAAAGGTCGAGAAAGTCAGCGACGCGGTGGTGCTCGCCGACGTGGAGGTCGTGGGAGCGAACGGAGCGACCCCGAGCGAGAGCAGCGTAGGAGTGTTCGTGACGGAGAGCGGCAATGTGAAGGTGCTGCGTTCGCGCATCGAAGCGGGAGACGGAGCGGACGCCCCCGCGAAACGAGATGGCAACTACACGTTCCCTGCCGACGCGGCGCTGAAAGGCGCCAACGGGGACGACAAGGGAAATGGCACGGTCACCGACGACACCGGGGGAGCGGGTGGCTCCACGGGAGCCTGTCCGGGTGGCGGAACGAGCAGCGGTGGCAAAGGGGGCGACTTCGGCTTCCAGGGTGTCGACGGTGCACCGCGACCGCCTGGAGGCGCAAAGGGGGGAGTTGGGGACTGCAGCGCCATGGGTGGCGGATTCAGCGGGGATCCCGGGTCTGCAGGCACCCTTCAACCGGGCGCTAGCCGGGTTGCAACCCTATCGGCAACGGGACTTGTCGGGAGTGGAGGAGAGGCGGGTGGTAACGGAGGCCCGGGTGGAGCGGGTGGTGGCGGATATGGATTCAGTGGCGCCGGAGGCGGCGGGGGCGCCGGAGGCTGCGGCGGGCAGGGCGGATTCGGCGGCGGAGCTGGCGGCTCGAGTGTCGCGTTGGCGTCGTTCGCGAGCACGGTGACGCTGGAGGGGACGGAGCTCGTGGCGAAGGTGGCCAAGCCCGGCGGAGCCGGAGGGAGCGGCCAAACCGGTCAAAACGGCGGAGCTCGCGGAGTCGGCAGTAACCTCGCGTGCAATGGTGGCAACGGGGCCAAAGGTGGAGACGGGGGAGCGGGCGGAGGTGGCGCCGGAGGGGTAGCGGCGGGTATCGTCTGGTCTGGCAAGGAGCCGACGAAAGACGCGGCGACGAAGGTGACCCGCCCGGCTGGGCCTGCTCCGGCGGGTGGCATGGGCGGCGCGGGAGCGAGCAACAAGGGCGTCGACGGAACGCACGCGGACGTGTTCGAGGTGAAGTAGAGCGGAAGGCCCTACGGGCTCGTGGAAGGCCGCGAGCCCGTAAAAATAGGCCTAGAGCGCCCCGCGAATGGCACGAAGCACGGAGTGGATATCGCGCTCGACGACCCAAGCCTTGAAGCGGAGAGTGCGTACGCCGAGGGAGGCGAGACGTGCATCACGCGCGGTGTCGTAGGCGGAATGCGCGGGGTGGGAAGCGCCGTCGACCTCGATGGCGAGGGAGCGGGAGGGGGCAAAGAAGTCGACGATGAAGCGGTCGAGTGGGACCTGCCTGCGAAAGCGGACGCCGAGGGCGGAATTGCGCAGGTGGAGCCAGAGGATGCGCTCGGAGGGAGTGGGTGAAGAGCGCATGGCGCGAGCGTGAAGGGTGAGACGAGGGGACAGAGGAGAGGCGAGAAAACGAGAGCGCAAAGGAACCTCCAAGCCGTGGGGACTGCCGGCAACGCGAGGAAACGCGCAGGCCCCGTGCCAGCGACGCAGGTGAAGAGAGAGGCGAGAGAGAGCTGGCGCGAGGCGTGCGCGAGCTCGCGAGGGCGGCATTCGCCGCGGCGAAGGTGCCAGGCCTATGGTGGAGGCCGAGAGTGCCGAGAGAGCAGTGAAGCGACGTAAACGTTGCGACGGAGGACGGAATGGTGCACTGTCAACGAGTGCTACGGGAGAGAGGGCCGAATACGCGCGTGACACGGTCTGCCGGAATGGGCGTCGTGCTTGTCGAGGGCTCCGCGTCGCGCCGCGAGGTCTCTACCTCCCCTGAGCGCGCGGAGGGCGAAGCCCGAGCACGCGATTTGGGGGAGGTCGACACGGGGAAGAAAGCAAAATCGCGGGGAAAAAGCCGGGTCGCGGGGAACCACGGGGGCCGAGCGCTTCGCAGGCTTTCTTCCCCGTGGCGGGTGGGGGCACCTCTTTCTCTGGCTTGGGCGGCAGGGAAACATGAAGAAGCACGGCTGAAATATGTGCAGGCGTATGCGGTTCTGAAGTTTCCCGGAGTGTTGTTCAATTTGGCTCGGGCTGAGATGACCGTGGGTCACGATGTCGAGGCGTATAAGCTCTTTCGTGACTTCTTGAAGATGCCGCAGACCGACTTGGATCGGTCGATGTTGGCTCGGAAGTATTATGGAGAGCTGGCGAAGAAGGTCTCGCTCGTCACCGTAAGCGCCACGACGCCGAAGGGCACCAAGGTCATCATCGACGGAGTCGACGCGGGCGAAACGCCGCTCGCCGAGCCGATCGTGGTCAGCGCCGGCACCCACGACATCGTGTTGCGCTATGCCGATAAGGAGAAGAAGTCTCCCGTGTCGTGCCCGTTGTCGCAGACGGTGACCGTGGAGCTCGAAGTGAAGGAAGACCCGAAGGTTCCCATCACGCCGCCCGCGGAAAAAGGCGAGAAGGGGAGCTGGCTCGTCCCCGGAGTACTAGCCGGAGTGGGCGTGGTGGGCCTGGGAGTCGGGATAGGCCTCGGCGCGGCTTCGGGATCGAAGGGCGGCGATGCGGCGACGCTTGCGCGCGGTGGTGCGTGTGCGGACCTCGGGAGCGCGGCATGCAAAGAGGCGCAAGATGGAGCGTCTTCCGCGAGTGGTCTTGGGACGGGCAGCGTAATTGGGTACGTGGCCGGTGGTGCATTCCTCGGCGCGGCCGTCATCAGCACTCTGATCATCAAACCGTGGGTGGAACGTCCGCGGCGTATCACGATACATCCCGGGTTCGGCGGAGCCACGGTTGTCGGAACGTTCTGAGGGGAAGAGAACCATGCTTAAGAAGACTACGATTGTGACGGGTATCGTCGGGCTGGGGCTCCTTGCGCTGCCCGGGTGCCCGCGGTGGGTCGATGTGTGTGAAGAGGGGCCGTGCGGCTCGGATGGTGCCGTGAGCGGAGACGGCTCGGTCGATGCATCGGCCGATACCGGAAAAGACGCCGACCCGATCCCTACAGGCTGCGATACGCCAACCGAGCCTGCGAAAAACCCAGAGAAGTGCCTGGTGGATGGGTTCGGAGCGTTCGTGTCGCCGAACGGGAACGACGCAAATCCGGGCACGAAGGCGCTGCCGTACAAGACGATTGGGAAGGCTCTTGCAGGCGAAAAGGACCGGATCGTCGTGTGCGAAGGCACTTACGACGAAGCACTGACGATATCGCGGAGCGCTGCGCTCTACGGTGGAGTGACGTGCGCGTTCGACAAGGCCGGCGCGAAGGCGAAGATCGCGCCCGCGGCGTCGACGGGGCTCACGGTCGGGAGCGGGACGCTGAAGCTCTTCGATGTGGAAGTTATCGCGAAGAGTGCAACGGAACCCGGGGCCTCAAGCATCGGAATTTTTGCAAAAGCGGGAACGGCACTGGAGATCCAGCGCGGGCGCGTGGAGGCAGGGGACGGCGCGGATGGCGCCGACGCGAAAGCGACTGGTGACAATCGGCTTGATAAAGAGCCGACTGGAGCGCCGGCTAGTGGTGCAACGGGCGGCATCGACAAGAAGTGCACGTGCTCGCTTCATGGTGAGAGCACGGGCGGGTCAGGAGGTGATGGCGGCAAGAACCTCGGTGCACCCGCAGGTGCGAAGGGCGGAAACGGACTCTCCACGCCAACAACGACGCCCGTCGGGATATTTACCGGAGAGGGTGGCGCGGGCGAAGCTGCGCTCGGAGACAGTTGCAGAAACGGTCGAGTCGGCGCTCCTGGGGTAGCCCGCCAAGGTGGGGCTGGAGCGAAGGACGTCGGCGCCGTTACCGCGATGGGCTGGAAGACAAGGGATGGCTCATCGGGCGAAAGCGGCAACCCCGGACAGGGCGGCGGTGGAGGCGGGGGGAGCTATTTCAACGTGACTTCGGCCGGTGGAGGCGGAGGCGGCTGCGGCGGCTGCGGTGGGGCTGGTGCCGCGGGCGGTGGAGGCGGCGGCGCTTCGATAGCAATCCTTGCATTTGATGCCGCAATCGCGATCGATTCTGTTGAACTCAAGAGCGGCAAAGGTGGCGCCGGAAAGATGGGTGGCACGGGTCAAGCAGGCGGCGGCGGCGGCGGCGGCGGCACGGTGGGAGCATGCTCAGGCGCAGCCGGGGGCCCTGGCGCCGGCGGTGGCGGTGGCGGTGGCGGAGCAGGTGGCTCAAGCTTCGGTATCGCATATTCGGGAAATGCGCCGAGGGTGGATGGTCAGGCAGTTGACAGCGCTGACAGCCGAAGCGGAATCTCGGTCGGCTCCAAGGGAGAGACGGGGGCTGGTGGTGGCGGCGGTGCCGGGTACACTGCCGGAATGCCTAATAGCTCTGCTGGAGCGAATGGGACACCAGGGGCTGAGGGGGCGTCGAAGGCCGTAGTGAAAGTGTCAAAGGAATAGTCTCGGCATGGAGGGCTCGCGAAACCACGCGAGCCCTCGATGGCCCGTCAAAGGGCCGCGCGGATAGCGCGAATCACCGAGGCCGTGTCGCGCTCGACGTGCCAAGCCTTGAAGCGGAGAGTGCGTACGCCGAGGGAGGCGAGACGTGCATCACGAGCGGCGTCGTAGGCGGAATGAGCGGGGTGGGAAGCGCCGTCGACCTCGATGGCGAGGGAGCGGGAGGGGGCAAAGAAGTCGACGATGAAGCGGTCGAGGGGGACCTGCCTGCGAAAGCGTACGCCGAGGGCGGAATGGCGTAGGTGGAGCCAAAGGATGCGCTCGGAGGGAGTGGGTGAAGAGCGCATGGCGCGAGCGTGAAGGGTGAGACGAGGGGACAGAGGAGAGCCGAGAAAACGAGAGCGCATAGGGACCTCCGAGCCGTGGGGAATGCCGGCAACGCGAGGAAACGCGCAGGCCCCGTGCCAGCGACGCAGGTGAAGAGAGAGGCGAGGGAGAGCTGGCGCGAGGCGTGCGCGAGCTCGCGAGGGCGGCATTCGCCGCGGCGAAGGTGCCAGGCCTATGGTGGAGGCCGAGAGTGCCGAGAGAGCAGTAAAGCGACGTAAACGTTGCGACGGAGGACGGAATGGTGCACTGTCAACGAGTGCTACGCGAGAGAGGGCCGAATACGCGGGTGACAAGGTCCGTGGGCTCCACGTGCTTGTCGAGGGTCGCGCGTCGTGCCGCGAGGTCTCTACCTCCCCCTGAGCGCGCGGAGGGCGAAGCCCGAGCACGCGATTTGGGGGAGGTCGACACGGGGAAGAAAGCAAAATCGCGGGCAAAACGCCGCGCCGCGGGAAACCACGGGAGCCGCGGGCTTCACAGGCTTTCTTCCCCGTGGCGGGTGGGGGCACCTCTCTCTCTGTCTTGGGCGGCAGGGAAACATGAGGAAGCGCGGCTGAAATATGTTCAGGCGTATGCGGTGCTGAAGTTTCCTGGGGTGTTGTTCAATTTGGCTCGGGCTGAGATGACCGTGGGTCACGATGTCGAGGCGTACAAGCTGTTCCGTGATTTTCTGAAGATGCCCCAAACCGATCTCGATCGGTCGATGTTGGCCCGAAAGTACTACGGAGAGCTGGCGAAGAAGGTCTCCCTCGTCACCGTAAGTGCGCAGACCCCCAAAGGTACCAAGGTCATCATCGACGGCGTCGACGCGGGAGAAACCCCGCTCGCCGAGCCGATCGTGGTCAGCGCCGGCACCCACGACATCGTGCTGCGATATGCCGATAAAGAGAAGAAGTCTCCCGTGTCGTGCCCCTTGTCGCAGACTGTGACCGTGGAGCTCGAAGTGAAGGAAGACCCGAAGGTCCCCATCACGCCACCCGCAGAAAAAGGCGAGAAGGGGAGCTGGCTCGTCCCCGGAGTGCTCGCCGGAGTGGGCGTGGTGGGCCTGGGAGTCGGGATAGGCCTTGGCGCCGCTTCGGGGTCGAGTGCGTCGGACGCCAAGGCGCTTTTCCAGGGTGGGGCGTGCGCCGACCTCGGGAGCGCGAACTGTCAGGCGGCGAAAGACAAGGAGTCGTCGACCTCCGGGCTCGCGACCGGGAGCGTGATCGGGTACGTGGCGGGCGGTGCCTTCGTGGCGGCCGCCGTGATTTCGGCCGTGGTCATCGCGCCCTGGAAGGAGCGGCCACGAAAAAATCTTGGTCTTTGGGTCGCGCCGAGCCTGTCTGGCGGCGCCATCGGCGGGAGCTTTTGAGGGGTAACCATGAAGACGAAAATCTTTCTAGCTGGCAGTCTCTTGGCGCTCGGTATGGCCTCTCTTACCGGTTGCCCCACATGGGTGGACGGATGCGCCGAAGGCCCCTGCGGCACGGCGGACGGGTCCTCGCCCGAAACGGGCCCCGGTCCGGACGTGAGCATCCCCGATTCCGGCAAAGACGGAGACGTTCCGCCGCCCGGGTGCGACTCGTTGAACGACCCGTTGAAGAACCCCGAGAAATGTTTCACAGACGAAAACTGGGCGTACGTGTCGCCGAGTGGGGACGACGGAGGCGCAGGGACGAAAGGGAAGCCCTTCAAGAGCCTGAAGAAGGCGCTCGAGGGGGGCAAGATCCGGATCGCGGTGTGCGAGGGCACGTACACGGAGAGCGTGGAAGTGACGCGCGACGTGACGATCCAATCGGGCTTCTCGTGCGACTTCACGAAGGCGGGGGCGAAGGCGAAGGTCGTGGGGACGAAGCCAGACTACGCGGTGAGCGTGGCGAAGCCGGCGGGGAACGTGGCGCTGAGAGACCTCGAGGTGGAAGCCTCGGACGGGACGGCGTCGAGCGTGAACAGCGTAGCGATCGTCGCGAACGACGTGACGAAGGTGACACTGATCGGGGTGAGCGCGACCGCAAAGAAGGGATTCGACGGCCCAGCGGGCGCTGGGGGCACGACGGGAGTCGTCTCGAACCTTGCGGCGATTGGCGGGACGATAAATGGATATCCGGCAACTGGCAACACTACGGCGGGACCGAGCAAGTCCTGTGTGTGTGCCATCGGTGGAAATACGGGCGGTGGAGCCGGAGGGCTGCCGGAGGGAGGCGGCCAAGGTGGTATTCCAAACCTCGGAGGGGGCGGGGCCGGCGCTGGAGCAACGAACTGCGGGGCGGGTGGCATGGGAGGCACGGGGTCCGGTGGCAGTCCCGGCGGGCCGGCAGCCAAGGCAAGCCAACTCGGCGCCGTTTCAGGGGCTAGCTGGTCGGGTGCTAATGGTATGGCTGGTGAAGACGGAAAGTCCGGGCAGGGCGGCGGCGGTGGTGGCGGCCGTGATGCGTCGAGCGCCGGAGGCGGTGGCGGCTGCGGTGGGTGCGGTGGCTCGGGTGGAAAGGGCGGCGGTGGCGGCGGCGCGAGCATCGCGATTCTCGCGGTTTCCTCAGGAGTCGTCCTCGAAGGCAGCACGCTGAAGTCGGGCACCGGGGGCACCGGGGGCACCGGGGGCACCGGGGGCACCGGGGGCGGGGGCGGTCCGGGTGGAAATGGTGGAATCGGCGGGTGCAGCGGCGGTGAAGGCGGAATGGGCGGTGGCGGCGGCGCCGGTGGCGGCGGCGCTGGCGGAATCTCCTACGGAATCGTCTACAAGGGCACGAAGCCTGTTAGGACGTCGACCACAGTCAGCGCGGGAACTCCCGGCAAAGGCGGCGCGAACGGCGCTGGTGTGATGGAGCACGGCCCCGCCGGGACGGCCGGGGAAGAGCTGGAAGCGCTGTAAGCGCGAATGGTTCGTCGAGGGTAGGCACACACGGGCCTACCCTCGATGGAGCGCCCCCTGGATAGCGCGAATCACCGAGGCCACGTCGCGTTCAACGCGCCAAGCCTTGAATCGGAGAGTGCGTACGCCGAGGGAGGCGAGACGTGCATCACGAGCGGCGTCGTAGGCGGAATGAGCGGGGTGGGAAGCGCCGTCGACCTCGATGGCGAGGGAGCGGGAGGGTGCAAAGAAGTCGACGATGAAGCGGTCGAGGGGGACCTGCCGTCGAAAGCGGACGCCGAGGGCAGAGCTACGTAGGTGGAGCCAAAGGATGCGCTCGGAGGGAGTGGGTGAAGAGCGCATGGCGCGGGCGTGAAGGGTGAGACGGGGGGACAGAGGAGAGCCGAGAAACCGAGAGCGCATAGGGACCTCCGAGCCGTGGGGAATGCCGGCAACGCGAGGAAACGCGCAGGCCCCGTGCCAGCGACGCAGGTGAAGAGAGAGGCGAGGGAGAGCTGGCGCGAGGCGTGCGCGAGCTCGCGAGGGCGGCATTCGCCGCGGCGAAGGTGCCAGGCCGATGGTGGAGGCCGAGACTGCCGAGAGAGCAGTAAGGCGACGTAAACGTTGCGACGGAGGACGGAATGGTGCACTGTCAACGAGTGCTACGCGAGAGAGGGCCGAATACGCGGGTGACACGGTCTGCCGGAATGGGCGTCGTGTGCTTGTCGAGGGCTCCGAGTCGCGCCGCGAGGTCTCTACCTCCCCCTGAGCGCGCGGAGGGCGAAGCCCGAGCACGCGATTTGGGGGAGGTCGACACGGGGAAGAAAGCAAAATTGCGTATTTCGGACCATCGCGATCGGACAAAACGGCGCATCGCGATCACCCAAAACGGGGGATGCCGATCACCCAAAACGGGCATCGCGATCGCGGCATGAGGTGACGGTCTCCTGGGGGCTCCAGCCCATGGCGTCTACGACGGCGGCATGGCGACCGAGAGACTTCCGATGCACCGTCTACGAGAGATTTTAAGGCAAAAGCTGGCCCTCGGCCTCAGCCACCGGGAGGTCGCGCGCTCGGTCGGCGTGAGCCCGAGCACCGTGGCGGCGGTCTTCGCCGACGCGAGGTCGCACGGGCTGACGCGGCGAGCGTGAAGCGCTCTCCGACGCGGAGCTCGAGACGTACCTCTATCCCCAGCTCCACCGTCGTGCATGCGTCCTGAGCCCGACTGCGCGGCGTGCACGTCGAGCTGCGGCGACCGGGGTGACGCCGCGCTCCTGCACATGGAGTACCTGGCGGCCCAGCCGGACGGGCTACGGTACACCGCGTTCTGCGATCGCTACCGGGCGTGGCAGAAGCGACGCTCACCCGTGATGCGGCAGACGCACGTCGCGGGCGACAAGATGTTCGTCGACTACGCCGGGATGCGTCCGCGATTCGTGGAGCCCGAGACGGGAGAGGTCGTCGAGGTCGAGCTGTTCGTCGCCGTTCTGGGGCGAGCAACTCACGTACGCCGAGGCGACGCGGACGCAGCAGGTGCCCGACTTCGTCGCGAGCGTTGCGCGGGCGCTCGTTCTTGGCGGTGTGCCGCGCGCGATCGTGCCCGATCAACTCAAGAGCCCGGTGAAGGCGTGCCGCTACGACCCTGGCGTGCAACGCACCACCGCCGAGCTCGCGCGCCACTACGGCACCACGATTTGCCGGCGCGGCCGAAGTCGCCGCGCGACAAGGCGAAGGTGGAGGTGGCGTCCAGGTTGCCGAGCGGTGGTTGCTCGCGCGCATCCGGGACGAGGTTCTGAGCCTGCGAGCTCAACGCGCGCTGCGTGAGCTCGTTTCGACCCCAACACGCGGACGATGAAGACGTACAAGGCGAGCCGCCGCGAGCTCTTCGAGCGCCTGACAAGCCTGCCCTCGGGCCGCTCCCCAGCAGGGAGTTCGAGACGCAGACGTGGAAGAAGGTTGGCCTCAACGTCGACTACCACGTCGCGTTGACGGCCACTTTTACTCGGTCCCGCACGGCCTGCGTCATGACGACGTCGAGCTCTGGCTTCGGGCGACGCCAAGCGGATCGAAGTCTTCCACGGGCGCGAGCGCGTTGCCGCGCGTCGAGCTACACCCGGAGGCTTCACGACCACGACCGAGCACATGCCGAGCAGCCACCGTGCTCAGGCCGAGTGGACCCCCTCGCGCATCCTCGACTGGGCCGAGCAGATCGGCCCTCACACACGCAGCCTCTGCGAAGCCATCCTCGGAGGGCGTCATCACCCGGAGCTGGGCTACCGCTCGTGCCTCGGACTGTTTCGGCTCGCGAAAAAGTGCGGGAACGAGCGACTGACGCGGCCTGCCGTCGAGCGCTCTACGGGGCCGCGCAGCTACCGCTCCGTGCTGACGATCCTGAAACACAACCTCGACACGCAGCCGCTGCCCCAGCCCGAAGCCCCGCCGCGACCGGTCCAGTCCACGAAAACGTCCGCGGCGCCGACTACTACCACTGAGAGAAACAAGGAGAAGACATGCTGAGAGAACCGACTCTAGAGAAACTTCACGCCATGCGGTTGGGCGTGCTCGCCTCCGCCTGGCCGAGCAGGACAAGTCTCCCGACACCCCTCGCGATGGCCTTCGACGATCGCTTCGCACTCCTCGTCGAAGCCGAGATGCTCGCTCGCGAAAATGCTCGGCTCGCGAAAATCTCCGCGACGCGGCGCCGGATCACCGACGCGTGCATCGAGGGAATCTCCTTCGCCCGTGAGCGTCAGCTCGACAAGCCCATGGTGCGCCGGCTCGCGACATGTCGTTGGGTCACCGAGCACCAGACGGTGATCGTCACGGGAGCCACCGGACGGGCAAGGCTACCTCGCATGCGCCCTCGCCCATGAAGCGTGCCGCAAAGGCTTCCGCGTCGTCTATCGACGCGTGGCGCCTCTTCGACGAGCTCCGCATCGCGCGACGGCAGCTACCACCGCGTCCTGTCTCGGATCCCGAAGGCGGACGTCCTCGTGCTCGACGACTTCGCGCTCGCCCCTTACCGAGGAGGCGCCCCAGAGTCTCTCCAGATCCTCGAAGACCGCTACGGCCTTCGCGCGACCGTCTTCACGAGCCAGATCGGACCCGACCGAGGCACGCACCTGGCCGACCCCACCGTCGCGGACGCCATCTGCGATCGTGTGCTCCACGGCGCTCACAAGATCGCCTCACCGGGCCCTGCGGCGCAAGACCAGGAAGAATCGAAGTCAGAAACTTGAGCCCAGCAAGGCGGGCCGCTTACCCTGCTCGCGAGCCTGGAACCGATCATCCAGAGCCTCAGGGAGACCGCTTCGCTCCGATCGCGATGACCCGATTTCCGTGATCGCGATGCGCCGAAACGGCCGATCGCGATGGGCAGAAGCAAAAATCGCGGGCAAAACGCCGCGCCGCGGGGAACCACGGGGCCGCGGGCTTCCAGGCGCTTTCTTCCCCGTGGCGGGTGGGGGCACCTCTCTCTCTGTCTTGGGCGGCAGGGAAACATGAGGAGGCGCGTCTGAAATATGTGCAGGCTTATGCGGTTCTGAAGTTTCCTGGGGTGTTGTTCAATTTGGCTCGGGCGGAGATGACGGTGGGTCACGATGTGGAGGCCTACAAGCTCTTTCGTGACTTCTTGAAGATGCCTCAGACTGACTTGGACCGCTCGATGCTGGCTCGGAAGTATTATGGAGAGCTTGCGAAGAAGGTCTCTCTCGTCACGGTGACTTCGCAGACGCCCAAGGGGACGAAGGTGATCATCGACGGCGTCGACGCGGGTGAAACGCCGCTCGCGGAGCCAATTGTGGTGAGCGCCGGGACCCACGACATCGTGCTGCGGTATGCCGACAAGGAGAAGAAGTCTCCCGTGTCGTGCCCCTTGTCGCAGACGGTGACCGTGGAGCTCGAAGTGAAGGAAGACCCGAAGGTTCCCATCGCACCCCCGGGGGAGAAGGCCGTCTACCCGAGCTGGGTTCCGACGATCGTGCTCGGCGGGGTCGGTGTGGCGGGCATCGCGGTGGGCAGCGTGCTCGGCGCGTTGTCGTCGAGCCAGAACGACGAGCTCAAGTCGCTGAGCGCGACGAACCCGTGCCGAGCTGGCAGCGGCGTCGCGTGCGCCGAGCTCGAGGACAAGGCGTCGTCGGCGAGCGGGCTGGGAACCGGGTCGGTGATTGGATATGTGGGCGGAGGTGTGTTTCTTGGGGCAGCGATCGTGACGGCCGTGGTGATGAAGCCGTGGCAGGCGCGCGTGAAGGAGACCAAGGTACAGCTCGTGCCCGGTCTTGGTGGCGGCGCGCTGGTGGGGACTTTTTGAGGAGCTTAACGATGAAGAAGCTATTGGCCGTGCTGGGGGTGGTGGGCGTTTCGGTGCTGGTCGTGGGGTGTCCGTCGTTTCCGTCGGCGTGTGACTACGGCGGCTGCTTGGACGCCGACGGCTCGACCTCGGAGACGGGCCCCGGTCCGGACGTGAGCATCCCCGACGCAGGACCGGACTCGAACGTGCCGAACCCTCCCGGGTGCGAGTCGGTGAAGGAGCCGCTGAAGAACCCCGAGAAATGCTTCACGGACGAGGTGTGGGCGTTCGTGTCTCCGAATGGGAACGACGCGAACCCCGGGACGAAGGCGCAGCCGTACAAGACGATCGGGAAGGCGCTGGAGGGAGCGAAGCCTCTCATCGTGGCGTGCGAGGGGACGTACGGAGAGAGCCTCGGCATCGGTCGAACGGTGGGGCTCTATGGTGGAGTGGCGTGCGACTTCGGCAAAGCCGGCGGAGCGACGGCGATCGCGAGCGGGAAAGCCGTAGGGCTGACGGCGAGCCAAGGCGCGGTGACGCTGAACGGCGTGAACGTGACGGCGACGGACGCGGCGACGGCAGGCGAGTCGAGCGTCGGCGTGCTCGCCGAGAGTGGAGTGGTCCTGACGGTCATTGGCGGGACCGTGACGGCCGGGGCCGGAGCTGCCGGAGGCGCGGGCACGACGGGCACGAACTACGATGTAGCGCTGGACGCGAGTGACCCGAAAATCAAGGGGAACAACGCGAGTGGTAACATGGGCGGAGCGAAACAGACGTGCGCCGCGCTATGCGCCGAGGCGCCTGCAGTCGCAGTAGAGGGCGGCGAAGGAGGTGTTGGCGGGGGCACGGGAGGCGCACCCGGCGGAGACGGCAAGACGGTAGTGGCCGGATCTGAGGCGTTCGGTAAGGGCGGCACGTACCAAACGGTACCCGTTCCGGCCTGTGGAAACGGAATTCAAGGAGTCGCGGGTCGTGCCGCGAACGGCGGAGCCGGGGCGACGACTCCCGGGAGCGTCGAAGGCGGGAAGTGGCAAGTTAGCCGAGGCGCGTCGGGAGAGACGGCGAGGCCCGGACAAGGCGGCGGCGGTGGCTCGGGAGGCGCATCTGCGGCCGTGGGCGGTGGAGGCGGCGGAGGCTGCGGGGGCTGCGGTGGAGCGAAGGGGCAGGGCGGCCAGAGCGGCGGCTCGAGCTTCGGCGTGTTGTCGCTCGGCGCGACGGTGACGCTGGAGAACGTGACGGTGAAGGCTGGCGCGGGCGGCAAGGGCGGCGCGGGCTCGGCCGGCCAAACGGGCCAAGCGGGCGGGCTCGCTGGTTCGCAGGCCGGCGCAGGAATCGGCTGTCCCGGTGGCTCCGGAGGTCAAGGAGGCCAAGGGGGAGGCGGCGGAGGTGGCGCGGGTGGGCACTCCGTCGCGGTCGCCTACTCGGGGACGAAGCCGACCCAAAAGAGCGTCACGGCCGAGCCCGCGACGGCCGCGGCGAAGGGCGGAGATCCCGGGTCGACCGGGGCGGGCGCGACCGCCGCGACGGCGGGCGCAGACGGAAAAACGGCCGCGGAGCTGTCGCTCTAGTCGCCGAAGTCCGAAGGTGGCCCGAACCGCCGTGGGGTCTCCCGCGGCGGTCCTGGGCGGAGCTTTGTCACGTGTAAGTCTTTGAGAAAAAGGAGAGAAGGAGCGAGCAACAAGGGAGTCGACGGAGCGCACGCGGACGTGTTCGAGGCCAAATAGGTCGAAATGGGAGAGGGCTCGCGAAACCACGCGAGCCCTCCATGGGCCGTCAAAGGGCCGCCCGGATAGCACCAATCACCAAGGCCAGGTCGTGCCGAGAGGGCGCCACGTGGCGCCGCGACTTCTCTACCTCCCCCTGAGCGAGCGTGAGCTCGCGATTTGGGGGAGGTCGACGCGGGCAGAAAGCAAAATCACGGGGAAAACGCCGGGCCGTGGGAAACCACGGGGGCCGTGGGGACCGCGCGCTTTCTGTCCCGCGGCGGGAGGGGGCACCCCTCTTTTCTCCTCTTCTCCTCTTCTCCTCTTCTCCTCTTCGCCTCTTCTCCTCCGAACCTCCGATTCAGAGCGCCGCTTCGATGGCCGCGATGACCTCGGGATCCTCCGGGACGGTGCGCGGCGAAAAGCGCTTCGCGACCTTGCCGTCGCGGCCGACGAGGAACTTCTCGAAATTCCAGGCGATGTCCGCGCCGCCGCCGGCCTCACTGCCCACGAGGAACTGGTAGAGCGGGCTGCGGCCTGCGCCGTTCACGTCTTGTTTGGCGAGCAGGGGAAAGTCGACCCCGTAGGTCGCGCTGCAGAACGACGCGATCTCGGCCTCCGAGCCGGGCTCTTGCCCCAAAAATTGATTGCAGGGTGCACCTACGACGAGGAAGCCCTTGTCCTTGTACTTCTCGTAGAGCTTCACGAGGCCCTCGTACTGGGGCGTGAGGCCGCAGCGGCTCGCCACGTTCACGAAGAGCACCACCTTGCCCGTGAGGTCGGCGTGGGGCATGTCGGTCCCGTCGAGGCGGGAGAACGGGATCGCGTCGAGCGACCCGGGTCCACCCTCGGGGGCCTTCCCGTAGACGGCGCGGTTGACGGCGGACGATGCGGCCTCGACGACCTTCTTGAACATGGGCTCTGCTCCTTCACTCGATGACGTGAGCGCGTAGGGTACCACTCGAGCGAGCCCGCCGCGCCCTGCGCAGATGGCCACCGCGGAAACCCGAAGCGTCTCCCCGAACCGATGCCCGAAGGCGCGCCTCGGTGGCTCCGTGAGCGAAAATACTCGTAAAGTCGGCCATTTGGCGGATGTCTCGGCGTGGCGGCGACGAGCGACACGCCCCCACGGGCCGGCGGCAGGGTCAGGCGGGCACGGCCTCGGTCGGCACACTCTCGGAGGCCGCGCGTTTGCCGCCGCGGTCCTTCGCGAGGAGCATGTAGACCGACGGCACGACGAACAGCGTGAAGAGGGTGCCGATCGTCATGCCGCCGACGAGCACGATGCCGATCGAGTTTCGTGCGGCGGCGCCGGGGCCCGAGACCAGCGTGAGCGGGAAGTGGCCGACGACCGTCGCGACCGTCGTCATGAGGATGGGGCGGAGGCGGGTGCGGGCGGCCTCTCGGACGGCCTCGAGCTTGGTCTTTCCGCGCTCCTGCTCGGCGTTCGCGAACTCGACGATCAAGATGCCGTTCTTGGACACGAGCCCGACGAGCGTCACGAGCCCGACCTGCGAGTAGATGTTCAGCGTGGTGGTCCACCCATCGGTGAGGGCGAAGCCCATGCCCGGGGGCCCGGCGAACTTCAAGAACGTGAACACCAGCGCGCCGAAGATCGCGAGCGGCACCGAGCCGCCGAGGATGACGAACGGATCTCGGAACGAGTTGAACTGCGCGGCGAGCACCAAGAAGATGAGCACCACCGCGAGCCCCATCGCCGGGAGGAACTTTTGCCCCTCTTGGCGGAGCTGACGCGACTCGCCCGTGTAGTCGACGCGCGTGCCTGGAGGCAGGATCTCGGCGGCCTTGTCCTCGAGCACCTTCAAACCGCCTTCGAGCGAGCGCGTCGTCACGCCCGAGAGCTTGATCGCGTTGAGCTGTTGAAAGCGGTTCAGCGTGCGAGGCTCGACGTGCCTCTGGAACGAGGCCACGGCGCCGAGCGGGATCACCTTGCCCGCGGGCCCGCCGATGTGGATCTGTGCGAGCTGCTCCGGGGTGAGGCGCGAGGCGCGCTCGACCTGCGGAATGACCTTGTAGCTGCGCCCGTCCAGGTTGAACCGGTTCACGAACGCGCCGCTCAACATCGACCCGAGATCGAACGCGACGCCCTGCATCGACATGCCCATCGAGGCGACCTCGTCGCGGTCGACCACGATCTCGGTCGTCGCCTGGTCGATGCGCACGTCGATGATCGGGGGGAACGCGAACTGCCCGCTCGCCGCCGCGGCGTCCGCGAGCTTCTGGGCGTACTTGAGCAGCTCTTCGTGGCTCGCCGTCGAGGCGATCACGACCTCGACGGGGAAGAAGCCCGCGCTCGGCAGCGCCGAGGGCAAAAACACGGGCGCGCGCACGCCGGAGATCGCGTTGAGCTTGTCGCCGAGCTCCCCTTGAATGGGGAAGACCGTGCGCTTCCGCTGGCTCCACGGCTTGAGCAGCATGCCCCCGAAGCCGCCACTCGCGAAGGTGATCTGGAAGCTCTGCTCGAACTCCGGAACACCTTTGAACACATTGCCGATTTGCTGCGTGTAGTGCGTCGTCTGCTCGAGGGTCGCGTTGGCGGGCACGTCGATGGCGCCGAAGACGATCCCCTGATCTTCGTTCGGCGCGAGCTCGCCCGGAGAGAACATGTAGAGCGGCACGACGAGCGCGCTCAGGGTGAGCCACACCCCGTACACGAGCGGTCGCCGCGCGAGGGTCGCGTCGAGCATGCGGCCGTAGAGGCGCCGGAGCGCGTCGAAGCCGGCGTCGATCTTCTTGGTCAAGATCGAGTGCGACGCCTCGGCCTTGAGGAGCCGCGACGACATCATCGGAGAGAGCGTGAGCGCCACGATGCCCGAGATGAACACCGCGCCCGCGAGCGTGAACGCGAACTCGCGGAAGAGCACTCCCGTGAGGCCACCCTGGAAGCCCACCGGCGCGTACACCGCGGCGAGCGTGATGGTCATGGCGATGATCGGGCCCACGAGCTCGCGTGCGCCGTGAATGGCCGCGTCCACCGGGGTCTTCCCGTCGCGGATGTTGCGCTCCACGTTCTCGACCACGACGATCGCGTCGTCCACCACGAGGCCCACGGCGAGCACGATCGCGAGCAGCGTGAGCAGGTTCAGCGTGAACCCGAGGAGCTGCATGAAGAAAATCGCCCCGACGAGGGACACCGGAATGGCCACGAGCGGCACGAGCACCGTGCGCATCGACCCCAAGAAGAGGAAGATCACGACGACCACGATGAGCACCGTCTCGAGCAGCGTGTGCGACACCTCGGCGAGCGCGTCGTCGATGTACTCGGTCGAGTCGAACGAGACGCTCGCCTTCATGCCGGTCGGCAGATCCCGCTGGAGCGCGGTCATCTCTTTGCGCACCGCCCGAATCACGTCGAGCGAGTTCGCGTTCGGGAGCACCCAAATGCCCATGAACACGGCCTTTTCGCCGTTCATGCGGACGTCTTGCTCGTACGAGTCCGCGCCCAGGGAGACCTCGGCGATGTCCTCGAGGCGAACGAGCGCGCCGCCCTCGTTCCGAACCACGAGCCGCTTGAACTCCTCGACCGAGCGCAGGTCGGTGTTCGCCGTCACGTTGAGCTGCACGAGCGAGCCCTTGGCTTGGCCCACCGCGGCGAGCGCGTTCTGCCCGGCGAGCGCCTGACGCACCTGGGACGGGCTCAGGTTGAGCGCGGCCATGCGATCGGGCTTCAACCACGCCCGGAGCGCGAACGTGCGCGCCCCGAGGATGTCCGCGCGCTGCACCCCCTCGATGGCCGAGAGCCGCGGTTGCACGATGCGTATGAGGTAGTCGGTGACCTGGTTCTCTTCGAGGATGTCGGAGCCGAAGCTCAGGTACATCGCCGCGATCTGCGCGTCCGAGGGCTCGATCGAGATCGCCGGCACCTCGGCCTCGGGAGGGAGCTCCGCCCTCACCTGGTTCACGCGCGCGCTGATGTCGGCCAACGCGGCCGACGCGCTGAAATTCAGCTTCAAGCGCACGTTGATGGTCGATGCGCTCTGCACGCTTTGGGACTCGATGAAGTCGATCCCGTCGGCCGCGGCGATGGCGCGCTCGAGGGGGGTCGTCACGAAGCCGCGCACGAGATCGGCGCTCGCCCCCACGTACACCGTGCGCACGGTGACCGTCGCGCTCTCGAGCTTCGGATACTGCCTTACGTTGACCGAGCGAATGGCCTGGAGCCCCGCGATGAGCAGGAGCAGATTGACCACGATGGCGAGCACCGGCCGCCGAATGAAGAGATCGGTGAGCTTCATGTCAGCGCTCGACCGGGTGGGGGTTCTCTTCGGGGGAGGGCTCCGTCGCGGTGGTCAGGTAGACGGGCGCGTTGTTCTGCAGCTTGAAAGCGCCCGACGAGACGACCTCGGTCCCTGCCGCGAGCCCGTTCAGCACCGCCACGAAATCGCCTCGCGCCTCGCCGAGCTTCACGAAGCGTTGGCGCGCCATACGCACGGGCTTCCCGTCCGAGGTCTGGCGAAGCCCCGTCTCTTCGGGCTTTTTGTCCTCGACGGCGAACACCGAGTCTCCGTACGGCGCCGAGACCACCGCCGTGCGCGGGACGACCACCACGTTCACCTTGGTCGGGAGCACGACGGCGACGTTCACGAACATCCCTGGCCGCAGCAGCGCCTCGGTCTTCGCGTCCGACGTGAAGGTCGCGCGCACCTTGATGCTGCGCGAAGCCGCGTCGACCGTCGGCTCCACGGCGGAGACGGTCGCCACGATCGGCGGCCCACCGGGCAACGTGATCCGCACGGGGAGGCCGAGGGCGAGCTCGGGCAGGCGCTTCTGCGGGATCGAGAAGTCGACGGCCCCCGAGCCTTGCGACTCGAGCACCGTGAGGGGCGTGCCCGGCGCGAGGTACTGCCCGAGGTTCGCCGTGCGGATCCCGAGCTTCCCGGCGAACGGCGCGCGGATCGACTTTTTGGCGATTTGAGCCTCGATCGCGGCGATATCGGTCTTCGTCGTGCGGAGCTGCGCCTCGTCGGCGTCGAGCTGGGCTTGGGGGATCGAGCTCGTCTTCGCGAGGGCTTGCGAACGGTCGTAGGTGACCTGCGCCAGCTGGACTCGGGACTTGGCCGAGGCGAGCTGCGCCTGCTCTACGCTCGAGTCGAGCACGGCCAAGAGCTCTCCCTGTTTCACGACCTTGCCCGAGTCGAAGTAAAGTGCCTTGACCACCCCGGGCACGTCGTTCGATACGGCGACGCCGCGCACCGTGACCACGTTCCCGACCGACGGGACCGTCGTCTCCCACGCGTCGGCCTTCGCTACCTGCGTGCGCACCGACTCGGGCGGCGGCCCGTCCTTCTCCATCTGCTTGCCCATGCCGATGAGCATGCCGATCTGCGAGCCCTTGATGCCGGCGAGGGTCGCCACGATGGCGACGAGGGCCACGACCGTGAGCACGACGGAGAGCGCGCTCGTCCTCCGCGGCGGCGCGGCGGGAGCTTCGAGGTTCTGGGGCTCGTCGGACATGGGCTAGTTCGTTTCCGAGGCGCGAGGGCGCGTGTGGCGGTGAGGGCGCTCGATCACGGGTACGATGCCCGAAGGCCTTTTGCCCGTGCGCGCGTGGACACGCAAGAGGGACGATTCCCTGCGGCGCGCGTGGTCCAGAGATGCCTAAGGTTCTGGAAGTGTTGACATATTTGCGCTTCGTGCGCCTCGCCGCGAAGCGCGCGCCCGAGGAAAACGAGGGTGCCCGGCCGTTCTAGCCGTCCGCTTCGCGCGCCTCTCCGAGCGCCACCATGGGGACGAAACGGACGCCCATGAGGTCGTCGCGGAGGAACGTGTCGCCCTGTCGCACGATGCGGACGAGGCGCTGGTCCGTGCCGTCTGCGCCTACGGGAGCCACAAGGACGCCGCCGTCCCCGAGCTCGGAGAGTAGCTGGCTGGGGACCGTCTCGGGGGCTGCCGTGAGCACGATGCGATCGAAGGGCGCGGCCTCGGGCCAGCCGAGGTACCCGTCGCCGGACCTCACGTGCACGTTCGTGTAGCCGAGCCGCGCGAGCCGCTCTCTGGCCTCGTCGGCCAAGGGCGCGACCACCTCGATCGAGAAGACCTCCCGCGCGAGGAGCGACAGCACGGCGGCCTGATATCCGGAGCCCGTGCCGATCTCGAGGACGCGCTCGTTGCCCGAGAGGTCGAGCGCCTCGGTCATGATCCCCACGATGGTCGGCTGCGAGATCGTCTGGCCGTAGCCGATGGCGGCGGGCGAATCGTGGTAGGCCCGCTCGAGCGAAGCTCCGGGCATGAAGAGGTGACGCGGGATCTCGCGGAGCGCCTCGAGCACGGAGGTCGCGCTCACG
The DNA here is from genome assembly GCA_016712525.1 of Myxococcales bacterium. Lineage (NCBI taxonomy): Bacteria > Pseudomonadati > Myxococcota > Myxococcia > Myxococcales > Myxococcales bacterium. The sequence continues at coordinate 437,138 of JADJQX010000001.1, read as the reverse complement.
TCGCGCGCGACGGTGCGCACCATGGCCTCTCGCAGGGCGAGCGCGTCGTCGTCGTGCGGTGTCATTCGGCCATCCCATCACACGAGCCCGGCCGATAGAAGCGCCCTCTCGTCATCGTGACGAATGGGCTTTTCTCGTCGAGAGCTCCCTCGCGAGCACCGTGTACGTGTCGCGCCGCAAGTGCGTGGGTGCGCTGGTGGTGGTGATCATGAGCTCGTCCGGCGACGTTGTCTCGACGAGCCTCGCGAGGCCCGAGACGACGTCCCGGGTGCGCCCGACGAACGCACGCTCGGCGTACGGAGCTACGATGGCACGTGCTTCGTCGTCGAGCTCGGTGGTGCGCGCCGTCGCGACCGAGGGGGAGGGGAGATCGCGCTCCCCGCGGGCCATACGAAGGGCTCCGAGCCGCGCGAGGGCGACGAGGTCCTCGGCCGTCTGCGGGTCGTCGGATGCGCCGCAGGCGACCGCGAGGATCGCGTGCGGCGCGGCGAGGCGGGGCGAAGGGGTGAACGCGCGCCGGTACGCCGCGAGGGCCTCGACCGCACCGAGAGGCGAAAAATGCTGGGCGAACGCGTACCCGAGCCCCATACGGCCGGAGAGCTCGGCGCTCTCGACGCTCGTACCGAGGAGCCACGTCGGCGGCGCCGGCACACCCAGCGGGGCCGCGACGACGCTCGTCGCGAAGGGCTCACGCCGAGTCGTCGCGTCTCCGAGGTAGCCGAGGAGCTCCTCCAGCATCGCAGGGAGCTCCTCTTCGGGGGCGCGCCGAAGCTTCTTGGCGGTGCGCTTGTCGGTGCCGGGTGCGCGGCCTATCCCGAGGTCGACGCGACCCGGGAACATCGCCGACAGCACTCGAAACGCCTCGGCCACGCGGAGCGGCGCGTGATTCGGGAGCATCACGCCCCCCGAGCCGACACGGATCGTCGACGTCCGCGACAGCACGAACGACGCGACGAGCTCGGGCGAAGGGCACGCCAAGCCGCCCGCGTTGTGGTGCTCGGCCACCCAAAAGCGCGTATACCCGAGCGACTCGACGTGCCCCGCGAGCTCGGCGGTCGCGTGGAGGGCCGACGTGGCGGACTCCCCCTCGGCGATGGGAGAAAGATCGAGCGCGGAGAGTGCGATGGCGGGCAAGGCCCTCCTACCTTACATGATGGTCGCCCGCGTGATCGGCCCCACGTGCCTTGACGCGCCTTCGTCTCTCGCCGACCTTTCGAGGATGCGGAGCGGTCCAAGGTTGTCTCACGTCGCGAGGTCGAGCCGTGGCCTTCGGTGCTTGGCAGTCGCGATGACGTCGGCCTCGGGGCTCTTCGCGGCCTGCGGAGGCGAGGCGCCGCCTCTCGACGCTCCCGACGCGACGGCCCCGTCGGCCACGGCCTCGAGCGCGCCACGACCCGCGCCGACGCCGCCGATCGTCGACGCCGGCCCTCCGGACGTCCCCGTCCTCGACGCCGCCCCGCTCCGCCCGCCTTGCCCGAAGCTCCCCTGCGCCGATCGCCCGATCGTGTTCGTGCACGGTTTCACGGGCTCGAACCACGATTGGCTGCCCATGATGGACGCGCTCGTCGCGAACGACGGCCGCTACGACGGCTACGTGCTCGCGGGGCGAGGCGACCACAGCTACCCCTCGGGCTCCCTGCCGCGTCGCAAGTACCTCTTCGCGTTCGACTACTACGTCGAGTCCGCCAAGGACGCGCGCGGCAGCTACACGGCGGGGCCAGGGCGCATCGGCTCGAACGCCTCGTACGTCTGCAACCAGCCCGCGGGGAAGGGCCACATCCTGGCCGACAAGGCCGACTACGACCTTGGCTATACCCACGAATACGCTCAAGATTTGTCGGATTTTGTGGACGACCTGATCCGCGCCACGGGGGAGCCCAAGGTCGACATCGTCGCCCACAGCATGGGTGGCGTGATCACCCGCAGCTTCCTCGCGTTTCATGGCGGGAACGCCAAGGTCGACAGGTTGCTCTTGCTCGCGAGCCCGGTCGGCGGAGTGTCGCTCGCCCAGCTCGGGTCGATCGTGGGGCTCGGAGAGCCGTGGATGGGAAAACACGAGATGGCCGAGCTCGACTCGGGCGGCCTCTTGTCGGCGATCAAATTCGAGCGTTGCGGTCTCGCGGGCGTGGGCGGGTGGCCTTCGCACCTCCTCGCGCACGAGACCACCTCCCGCATCGCGCCGCAGTTTTGGGTCATGAGCGGGCAACGCGATCTGCTCGTGGGCTTCGGCTCGGCGGATCACCCCCAAGCGATGCAGCACGAGGTCGTCCCCGGCGTCGACCACCCTGGGATCCTCAAGGACGCGATGTCGATCGCGAAGGTGCGCACGAACCTCGGCGGCATCTTCGAGCCGTGACGCCCCTCAGGCTCCGCGGCGGAGCCACAGGGCCCACGCCGAGAGCAGCACGATCGTCGTCCACGTGATGGCGGTGCCGAGGAAGCGGAACGGGTTCGGCGCCGGCCGGGGCATGCCGATCGCGTGGGCGATGCGCGCGACGAAGATCGCGCCTCCGGCGACGTGGAGCCAGGTGCTGGAGCCGCTACACAGCTCGACCACGAGCATCATCACGATGGCGAGCGGCACGTGCTCGGCGGCGTTCCCGTGGGTCCGCACCGCGACCAAGAGCGGATCCGACTTGCCCGTCCCGAGGCTCACCTTCTCGCGCACACGGTACGCCGTGACCCGAGCCGCGAGAGCGATGGTGAAGATCGCGTTCAGCGCGCCGTAGAGCGCTGTCGTCGTGGGGATTGGCATGCTCGCATCATCGCGAATCGCGCCCCGCGCGTCGAGCCTCGCCAGGGCGCGGCGCGAGGATCACCTCCGTGGGTCGGCGATGAGCTGCTCGATCGTGGCGAGCATGACGGGGATGGAGACCGGCTTCGTCAGCACCAGATCCGCGACGGCCGCGAGCTCGGGGAGCGCGTCGTTCCCGGTGTGGAGCACGACGCGGAGCCCCGGCGCGCCCGCGCGGAGGCCGTCGAGATCCCGAGGTGTCACGCCTCCTGGCATCCCCTGGTCCACGAGGGCGACCCGCACACGCGGCTCGCCTGCCACCACCGCGAGCGCGGCGCTCGCACACTCGGCCAGGAGGACGTGATGTCCCGCGTCGGCGAGCACACGCTCGAGGATGGCGCGGATGTGGGGCTCGTCGTCGACCACGAGCACCATCGCGGGCGCGGGCGCGGCGCTCACGGGCGCCACGGGCGGAGCCGCCTCACCGGGCGCTCGTGGCTCCGCGCTCGGCAGACGCAGGGTGAACACCGTACCTCGACCTACATCGGACTCGCACGTGATCGAGCCCCCGTGATCACGCATCACGGCGTACGCGTTGGCGAGCCCGAGCCCGGTGCCCTTTCCCGGTGGTTTCGTCGTGAAGAACGGCTCGAAGATGTGGTCACGAACCTCGAGCGGGATCCCCGGGCCGTTGTCAGCGACCGCGACCTCCACGTGCCCCGCGCTCCTCGTGAGGCGTACGTCGATGCGTGGGCTCGGCGTCGACTCGAGCGCGTCCCGGGCGTTGACGAGCAGGTTCACCACGACCTGCTCGATGTCTCCCACGTCGACGAGCGCGCGCGCCTCGTCGGCGCCGAGGTCGAGGCGAATCTCGACGTGCTCGCCGATCAACGTCTGGCCGATCTCGACGGCGTGGGCGACGAGCTCGGTCAGCGGCGCGCCGACCTTGTGCTGGCTCGAGCGATCGGCCGCGAGCGTCATCATGTTCGCGACGAGGCGTGACGCGCGCTCCCCTGCCTCGAGCGCCGCCCGAATGAGGCGCCGTTCGCGCTCTCCGGCCGTGCGCCCCACGAGCTCGAGGGTCGGCAACATGACCGACAACATGTTGTTGAAATTGTGGGCCACTCCGGCCGTGAGCTGCCCGACGGCCTCCATGCGCTGGGCGACGCGGAGCGCGCTCTCGGCCTCTTTGTCTTTGGTGATGTCGAGGGAGCCCCCGATGTACTTGTAGGGTGCACCCGTCTCGTCGGTGAGCACCCGCCCCATGGTGAAGACCCAGCGAACCTGACCGTCGGGGCGCACGATCCGGTGCGATGGCGAGGCGAAGCTGCCCGTGCTTCGGGTCTCCTCCATCGACGCGAGCACCCTCGCGCGGTCGTCGGGGTGGACGATGGTGATATAGGCCTCGGGGGCGAGGGGGCGCTCGCAGCCGCAGAGCGCGTACATCGCCTCGTCCCACACGACCTCGCCCGTGCGAAGGTCGAACGTCCAAAGCGCGAGGCCCGTGGCTTCGGCGGCGAGGCGGAGCGTGACGTCGCGCTCTCCGATCGTCGCGCTCTGCCTCCGGAGCTCGCTGACGTCGAGGGCCGCGAAGACGATCTCGGACCCGTCGGCCGAGGGCCACACGTACGACTCGTAGGCGGCCGTCGTGCCCCCGGGCCCAGGGGCGAGGGTCTCGTAGCGGACCACCTTCCCGAGGGTGCGGCTCTCGGCGATCGCTTGTCGCATCGCCTCGCGCGCCGGCGGAGCGACGAAGTCGTAGAGGTCCCCCCCGACGACGTCCTCGTTGCGCATGGGTGCCTGCGTGCGGCTCACGAACGTGATGCGATGATCCGCGTTCGCGCGCACGACGTAGATGGGCACATTGGCGAGGATCTCGTCGAAGAACCCCACGCGCGCCCGGGCCCTCGCGAGCTCGGCCTCGAGATCGCGGATGCGGGCACGCAGCACGTCCACGTCGTCGAAGGATGCGGTCCGGTCGTCCACTCGACGTTTATAGACGGCCTCGGGAGGGCCGCGGGCCATCGCGAGCGCGATCGTGGGAAAAAAGCTTCGGCCCCGCAGCCCCTTCGGAGGCTCACCTGTCGCACGAATCCACGAAAGACCATGGGTTCCGACAGGTTGGGTGGCGGGTCGAGACGGGGCGGGGCGCGCCCGGGAGTCTCCCCTTGAATCCTCGGCCGCGACGAGGAACGCTCATGGAATGCCGCCGACCGAACCCCTCCTGCGTGTGCGTGTGCCGTGCTCCGAAGACTGGTCCGCCATGGAGGAGGACGGAAGGGGGCGCTTCTGCAACCTGTGCAATATGCATGTTCATGACGTCTCTCGCATGACGGAGCACGAGGCTCGAGAGCTCCTCGCGGCCCGCACGTCGAGGGTCTGCGTGCGCTTTTTGTCGGACGCCGATGGCAATGTTCTCTACGGCGCGCCCGAGCCGGGCTTCGTGCCCCTCGCCAACGTGCGCGCGTCGTCTCGGCGGCGCGTCGCGCTCGGGGCAGGCCTCGTCGCGGCGGGGCTCTCCAGCCTCATGGCGTGCGGGCCCTCCGCGTCGAGGGCCACGGCGGGCGAGCCCATGTACGTGCCCACCTCGTCGTGCGCGCTCCCGAGCGCGACCCCCGCCACGTCCGGATCGGCCGCCCCTTCCCCCGCACCCACGCCCCGGGCCGCGTCCTCCTCGCCGACCGAGTAGGCTCGAGGGTCAGCGGTACTCGACCGAGTCGAGCGTGCACCGAAAGAACTCGCCCTCGTCGAAGCGGTCGGTGCCGAAGTGCCAACCGATCCTGTACTCGGTCGGGATCGTGACGCCCGAGAACGTCTTCTCCTCGCTGGCGTATCCGCCGAAGGGCTCGTACCCGAACGTCCCCGGGTGACCGACGTCTCCCCACCTGAGAAGGCTCAGCGCGCCGACGGCGCCGTCGGCGTCGGTTCGGAGCTCCACGTGGGACTCTTCCCCGTGCGCTCGCACGGTGAAGGCGGGGCCGTGGCGTCCGTCGCTCCACTCGACCTCCTCGGTGAGGAGCGCGCCAGGGAGCCACATCGCCTCGGCGTGGAGCCTCCCGATGGCGCTCCGCGTGATCTCGGGGCCGCTCGCTTCCATCACCGGCACGATGCCGAGGATGCGCCACTTCATCGCGCCGCGACCGTCGATTTCGACGTCGGATCCCGAGACGGGCAGCCCTTTGACGAGGGTGTGGGCGTGCCACACGAAGCCACGCGCCCACGAGATGACCTGCGTCGCGTGGAAGGGGCTCCACGCCTCACCGAGCTTGATGCGCCCGTGCATGGAGATGCGCACGGCCCGGGCGAGCAGCGCCCCCTCGGCGAGCGTGTGCGAGAGATAGGCGCGAGCCTGCGCTGGCAGGTGCGTGATCCTCGAACGAGAGAACGTCTCCGTCGACGGTGGCGTCGTGGCCCAGAGCTCCTCGAGTGCTGCGTCTTTCATGCGATACCGATGGGGGGCGAGCGGCGCTCGGCGACGTGGTCGGGGCGTGAGAGTATGCCCCAAGCCTACGTGGGAGCGCGACGAAGCGCCCTCGGAAAACCGTGGTTCGCCCGCAGGGCCTCGCACTACGATGCGCGCATGACCGTCCTCTCCGTAGACCTCGGTGGAACCCGTATGCGTGGCGCGATCCTCGGGGACGATGGCGCCATCCTGTACCGCGACGTGCGTGACACGCCCCAGGGAGACAGCGAGCCGTCCGCGTTGATCGGGCTGATGCGAGACCTCGCGGCCCGCGAGCCGAGGCCCGAACGGGCGATCGTGGGCGTCCCGGGCCGGGTCGATCATCGCGAGGGTTGCCTGGATCATGCACCCAATTTGCCGCCCTCGTGGAAGCCGCACCTCACGGAGGCGAGGCTCGCCGCGGCTGTCGGGCTGCCGGTCCGCTTCGTCAACGACGCGGATCTCGCGGCGGTCGGGGAGGCGTTCTTCGGGGCGGGGCGCGGGGTCGACGACGTGGCCTTCGTGACCGTGTCGACGGGGGTCGGCGGGGGCATCGTGCTCGGCGGGAAGCTCCTCGTCGGGCGCCGCTCGCTCGCCGAGATCGGGCACATGGTCATCGACAGGGCGGCGCACGCTCGTGGCGAGCCGTCCACCCTCGAGCAGCTCGCGTCGGGCACCGCGCTCGCAAGGATCGCAGGGCGTCACGGGCTCACGGGCTCTGCGAGAGACGTGGTCGAGCTCGCCCGCTCGGGTCACGAAGGCGCGCTCGCCGCCCTCGCCGAAGCGCGCGACGCCCTCGCGATCGGGATCCGCAACGTCGCCTACGCCTACACCCCCGAGCTCGTGGTCATCGGCGGAGGCCTCGGGTTGAACGACGACCTTCTCCACCCCGCGATTCGCGCGCAGCTCGACGCCGAAGGCCCGCCCGGCATGACCGTGCGCCTCGCCAAGGCCTCGCTAGGCGACGATGCGGGGCTCGTGGGCGCGGCGGGGCTCGAGCGAGCCCTCACGGGTGCACGATAGCCCGCGATGTCGACAATGTAGGTGTTTCTGCGCATTTAGGGGTCGAACCAGGAGCGGGGGCTGGCCCCCGGCTGGGCCCCTTTCCCGTCATGGATCACCGACCATCCAGGTGAAGGCTTCTATCGTGCTGCAATTGCGCGAAATGAGGTGCGCCCGACCTTGGCACGGCCGGTGCTTAATGGTCAGTGCGGCGCGAATCCACGGTTGGACGAGGCGCCCCCCAGGAGGACCCATGAGCGTGGCACACCTCGGTCGGCGAGCGACCCTTCTTCTCGTCCCGGCCATGATCGTCGGAGCGGTGATGGCGGGCAGCGGCAAGAGCGCCTCCGCCGAAGACACCGACCCGACCGCCAAGAACGAGCGCTGCGCGACGCGCGTCTCGATCGCCTTCACGGGCAAAGAGGCGAGCGCGGCTGTGCTCGCGAACCCGCAGGGGTCGATCGACACGCTCCTCACGGACGCGGCGTTCATCGAGCGGTTCTCCCGCTTCATCAACGGCGACTTCAACGAGACGCCCGGCGCGACCTCCGCGGAGGACTCGTCGTACCACATGATGAAGTACGTGCTCGAGCAGAAGCTCCCGTACAAAGACATGTTCCTCGGGCAGTACCGCGTGGCGGGCGACGCTCAGGGCAACAACGTGCAGGTCACGGCCGACCCGAACGGGCTCGGGTACTTCCGCAGCCAGCCGTGGCAGCTCCGCTACGCGGGCAACGAGCTCGAGGGCTACAAGCTCGTGACCGCGTACCGCATCATGTGGAACACGGTGGGCCTCAACCTGGTGGCGTCGACGAACGTGCCGGGCGCGGACATCAGCACGGCGGCGCGTACGTCGAACCCGGGCTGCACGGGCTGTCACGGCCCTGCCGACAAGAACGCGGCGGCGCCCTGGTTCGCGCTCGATCGCGCGGCGAAGGTGCTCACGAAGGTCCGCCGTCAGAACGGCATGGTGACCTTCACGCCGCCCACCGAGGCGCCGCAGATGGTGGCCGACAAGATGGTGAACGACGACAAGGAGCTCGTGCAGGCCCTCGTCGACTCGCCGAACTTCAGCTTCAACGCGTGCCGTCTCGCGTTCAAGTTCCTCTACGGGCGCGCCGAGAACGTGTGCGAGTCGAAGGTGTTCGACGCGTGCGTCACCGAGTTCAAGTCCAAGGGCACGATCCAAGCGGCGCTCGCCAGCGTCGCGAAGGATCCCGGATTTTGCCAGTGAGAACGGAGGGCATCATGAAAGCATCGACGTTCCTTTTCGCAATTCCGGTGTTCGTGGCCCTCGCGGCCTGTTCGGGCGGCTCCGACGAGCTCACGGGCGGGCTCGACCCGAACGACCCGAACAACCCCAATAACCCGAACAACCCCAATAACCCGAACAACCCCAATAACCCGAACAACCCCAACTCGCCCGAGAAGACCTGCGCCGAGACGCAGACGGGTTACGTGGGGCTCGGCGGCATTGCGCTGCACGGCACGCGCGCCGAGGCCGTGGCGGGTGTCGACCGCGACCGGTTCAAGCCGTTCTCGTCGCTGTCGGGCGAGTTTCGTCGGGTGATGGGGCTCACGACCGCGCCGAACCTTCAGTCGTCCGCGGCGACGTTCGGCGAGGCGCCCGCGCGCTTCTACGCGGAGCCCAAGGCCACGGCGGTGAACCTGTTCGAGGCCTATCAAGTGGCGTTCCGCCTCTGCGAGGCGAACAACACGGGCGGCACCTACGCGACGGCCCCGAGCGACGCGACGGCGCGCACGGAGTGCACGAACTGGGAGCGCAAGTACTGGAGCCGCACGCCGACCCCGGCGGAGATCGACGCGTGCGTGAAGGTGGCAGTGACCGACTCGGTGACGGAGAACCCGGCGACGGGCGCACGTCAGACGACGCCGGTTCGGCGCTGGGCGTATGCTTGCGCGAGCGTCCTCACCTCTGCTGGGTTTTTGACCTACTGAAAGCTGGAGCGAGACCATGAGCAAATTCAATCGTCGTTCGTTCCTCAAGGCGGTGGGTGTCGGCGCAGGCGCCGCGATGGGCGCGCGTATGGCGCCGGGCCTGCTCGGTGAAGCTCGGGCCGCGAACACGCCGACCGGCAAAGGCGCGGTCCTCGTCGTGTACCTCGGCGGCGGGTACAACGCGCTCTTCCCGAGCGCCCGCTCGTTCCTCAACCAGACGTTCGGCGTCACGGCCGGCAACACGGCGCAGGTCCCTGGCGGCCCGCTCGTCGACGCGTCGTTCAACCGGCTCCCGGCGGCGGCGTTCAACAAAATCAGCACGGTGCAGATCAACCACCGCTCGAGCGATCACGGCGGCGCGCAGCGCAACGGGATGACCGAGGGCGCGGTGGGCTTCGCGGTGCAGCTCGCGGCGGCGATGGGCGGCGACGCGAGCATCAAGATGGCGACGGTCGGCGGCGGCAACGTCAACGGCCTCGCGGGCACGATGAACGGCGTGTCGGTGCAGAACATCGGCGACGTGCGCTCGACGATCGACGCCCTGAAGGGCAACGACACGCTCCCGGACCGCGCGATCTCGGGCAAGGCGATCGAGCAGTCGCAGAACATGAGCGCGGGTCGATTGGCCTCGAGCCCGAAGGGCCTCACGCACCTGAAGGACGGCTACGACACGGTGCGCGCGACGCTCGCGAAGAGCGCGGCGGCGTACGACTACGCGTCGATCTTGCCGGGGTACGGCATCACCAACGGCACCGCGGTCAACAACTTCAACTCGAAGATCGCGGCGGCGGAGCTCATGATCCGGTCGGGGACGAACGTGGTGTTCGCGATCGACGGCGGGTGGGACACGCACGGCGACCGCGACGGCTCGAACGTGCGTAACATGATGAATACACGCATCATTCCGCCGCTCATCACGTTCTTCAACCGCATGTGGGTGAACAACCCCGAGCCGGTCGACCGCAACGTGAACGTGGTCATCATGGGCGACTTCTCGCGAAGCCTGCCCGGCAGCGACCACGCGACGGGCTGCGCGGCGACGGTCATCGGCGCCAACGTGAAGGTCGGCGGCTTCCAGCAGGTCACCGCGAACGTCGGCTTCGACCCGAACATCCCGAGCGGCCGCGGCTTCTGGTCGCTCCTCTCGTCGCTCGTCAACGCCCCGGGCAACCCCTTCGGCGCCAACGCCCACCCCGGCCTCAAGGTCTGAGCCGAGGCGAACCTCGACACAAGAAGCCCTCTCTGCTCCGGCAGGGAGGGCTTCGTCGTCAGCGGCGCGGAAAAACGGCTCGAATCGCGGACGGAAAGCGCCTCGCCCACGCGGCCTCGTCGTGGAGAGCGTCGCGCTCCCAGGCGTAGTGGAGGTCGCTCCCGGGCGTCCATCCCAGCGTGACGAGCGCGTCGCGCATCGCTCGTGACTCGCAGTACTGATCGAAGCGCTCCTCCGAGACGAGGGGCGTGAGGGTCGCGCAGCCACCTCCGTCGCTCCCTCCGCTGTCGAGGTAGATCGCGAGGCCTCGCGGAGCGCGCGCCCGGTAGAGCGCCTCGATCGTGGGGTTCGTGCGGCCGAGCGTCCCCCAGCTCATGGTGCCCGAGAACGAGAGCGCCGCACCGAAGACGTCGGGCCTCGCGCGCGCGACGTAGAGGCTCACGAGCCCCCCGAGCGAGGAGCCCCCGATCGCCGTGCTCGCCGCGCCTTCACGAGTCCGCAGCTGCCGTCGTACCGCCGGGAGCACGTCGTCCACGACATAGGCCGCGTAGGCGTCCGCGAGCCCTCCGACCGCGCCGATCCCTGGGAGGGAGTCCGTCGTGTGCGTGTACTCTGCAAATCGGTCGGGGCCGTGGGGCACGGCGACCACGAGGAACGGTCGCACTTCGGCGCGCGTGATCGCCGAGTCGACGGCTACGTCGACGTTCCAGCTCCCCGCGCCTTTGCTCGCGAAGAGGTTCTGCCCGTCTTGCATGACGAGGACGGGGAGCCCCTCTCCCGGAGTGGCCTCGTACACGGCGGGGACATGGATCTCCACGGTGCGCATGGGGAGGCGCCCTGTCCGATCTCGGACGTCGCGGAGGCGCTGTCGATGGCTCTCCGCGCTGCCCGCGACGGCGAGCGAGTGCTCTCCGAACGTGTCGAACGCAAAACGACGGGCGAGCGGGTCGGCGAAGTACTCCGCGCCGCCGCGCACGATTTTGTAGCGCGAACGCACCCCCGCCGGGGAAAACGGCTCGACGCGCACGTAGAGGTCCGACCCCGAAACGACGCGCTCGAGCGGAGACGCGGTGACGCTCCAGCCGTTGTGATCGCCGGCGACCGCGAACGTCCCGCCCCGCCGCTCGCGATCCACGTGGACGATCGCCAGCTTGCCCGCCTCGAGGATCGGAAAGCCTCCGTCGCCCTCCGTGGTGGTGATGAACCCGTCGACGAGCGTGTCGCGCTTCGCGGCATCGGGCTCGGCCCGGAGCGCCGCGACGAGCGCCTCGAGCCGTGCGAGCCGAGAGGGCGCCGTCACCCCGGCTTCGCCCGTGTCCGCGCTCGCGTCGACAGGAGCCGGAGCGGTCACGGGCGTGGGGACCGCCGTCGGTGACGCGTCTCGTTCCTCACGAGCGTCGTCCACGTGCTCGCACCCGAGCCCCGTCACGACGATGGTGGAGAGCAGCCAAGCCCCACGGCGAACGCGCATGCACTCCCGCGTAGCACGTGGCCTGGTCGACGCCCGTAAAAGCCTGCGTCGCCGCCCCGGTTTGCCATGCTGCGTGCTCTCAAGTCTTTGATTGTATATGGTTTTTGCTTCTCCTTGCCGGGGCTTCAGGCAGCGCCAAGAGGGGTGCGCACGGACCGCTCTGTCGGCTATGGGAGGACCATGTCCTCTCCGCTCTTCGCGCCGCTCACCTTCCGCTCGGGCCTCGAGGTCCCGAATCGCATCGCCCTCGCGCCGATGACGAACCAGCAGAGCCACGACGACGGCACCCTCGGAGACGACGAGCTCCACTTCCTCTTGCGCCGCGCCGACGGCGGCTTCGGGTCGATCATGACCTGTGCGTCGCACGTCACGAAGGACGGGCAGGGCTGGCCCGGGGAGCTCGGCTCCTTCGACGACGCCCACGTGCCGAGCCTCGCCCGTGTCGCGCGCGGCCTCGAGGCTCGCGGCGCCAAGACGATCGTCCAGATCTTCCACGGCGGTCTGCGCGCGAACGAGGCGGCGAGCGGGCTCGAGCGACTCGGTCCATCTGCCGTCGACGGGTGCCGCGAGGCCACCCTCGAGGACATCGCGCGCATCGTCGATGCCTTCGCTGCGGCGGCCGCGAGGGCGAAGCGCGCGGGGTGCCATGGTGTGGAGATCCACGGCGCGCACGGCTACCTGCTCACCCAATTCCTGAGCCGCACCCAGAACCAACGCGGCGACGCCTACGGCGGATCTCTCGAGAACCGCGCGCGGCTCGCTCGCGAGGTCGTGGCCGCGGTGCGCGCCGCGGTCGGTCCGGGCTTCGTCGTGGGGATCCGCCTCTCCCCGGAGGACTTCGGAAACGCGGTCGGTCTCGACCTCGACGAGTCCGCAGAGGTCGCTCGGTCGCTCGCGGCGAGCGTCGACTACGTGCACCTGTCTCTCTGGAGGTCCGCGCTGCCGACCACCAAGCGGCCCGAGGCGCACGCGCTCGAGGTGTTCAAGGAGGTGCTGCCAGCCGACGTGCGGCTCGTCGTCGCCGGTCAAATCGCAACGCGCGCCGAGGCCGAGGCGCTCCTCTCCAAAGGCGCAGACATGGTGGCCCTCGGCCGCATCGCCCTCGCGAACCCCGACTGGCCCCGCCGCGTGCACGACCCCGCGTGGGAGCCGCGCCGCCCGCCGCACACCGAGGACGAGCTCGTCGCGAACGGGCTCTCCCCGAAGTTTGCAACCTACATGCGTTCGTGGAAGGGCTTCGTCGAGGGGTGAACGTCCGTGCGGCGTTTTCGGCCCCCGAACCGAGCAATTTCGAGGTGTTCGGCGCTTCGTGCGACCTCGATTGAAGATGTGGGCGCATGGGCTAGTCTGACGCACATGCGCAAAAGCCTCTTCGCCACCGCTTTGGCCCTCGGGCTCCTCACAAGCTCACTCGCGAGCGCGGCCGTGCCAGCGTTCCCCGGGGCCGAGGGCTACGGCGCGGTCGCTACGGGCGGGCGCGGCGGGCGAGTCATCAAGGTGACCACCCTGAACCGCACGGGGCCCGGGTCCCTCCAAGACGCGCTGAACCAGGCAGGCCCGCGCATCATCGTGTTCGCCGTCTCGGGTGTCATCACCGGCGACATCGACATCCCCACGGGCAACGTCACCATCGCGGGGCAGACCGCCCCCGGCGCCGGAATCACCATCAACGGTCACCTCTGGGCCGAGTACGACGCCGCCGTCTCGAACATCATCGTGCGGCACATCCGCGTGAGGCCGCGCCCCCTCACCGGCACCTCGGGTGGCGATCAGTACGACGCCATCCAGTTCTCGCTGAACACGCGCTTCATCCTCGATCACGTGACGGCGTCGTGGGCCTCCGACGAGACGGTCGACATGTACGAGGCGAAAGACGCCACCATCCAGTACTGCACGATCGAGGAGTCGTCGAACCGCGGTCACTCCGAGGGCGCGCACAACTACGGCTTCATCAACGGCCCCGATGGCATCCGCATGTCCATCCACCACAACCTCTTCGCGCATCACCTCGCGCGCACGCCGGCCGTCGCCACCGGGCCGACCGAGATCCGCAACAACGTCATCTACGACGTGCGCCAGGGCTTCGTTCACCACAACCCGGCGACGGGCGCGTTCAACATCGTCGGAAACTACTTCAAGAAGGGCCCCTCGGCGCAGCTCTTCCCGCTCGTCTTCGACGACGAGGAGCCCACGACGGCGAACCCCGCGTACTACGTGCGTGACACGTACATCGACGACGCGTCCTTCTCGGGAGTCATCAACGACCCGTGGGCCGAGTCGTCGAAGTACTCGGGCCTCTCCGGGATCGAGAACGGCAACCGCAAGGTCGGCGCCGAGAACAACCTCCCCAACCTCACCTACAAGGTGACGACCCAGCCCGTGCAGGACGCCTACAAGCTGGTGCTCGAGAAGGCCGGCGCCTTCCCCCGCGACAGCGTCACTTTGCGCACCATCGACGAGGTGAAGGCTCGCACCGGGTCGTTCGGCGCCAAGCCTCCGGCCGATCTCATGACCGGCCTCACCGCAGGTGCGGCCCCGAAAGACACCGACAACGACGGCATGCCCGACGACTGGGAGACGGCCAAGGGCCTCAACCCGAACGACGCCACCGACAACAAGAAGGTGATGCCCTCCGAGTACACGGCCATCGAGGAGTACATCAACGACGTCGCCGACAAGCTCATCGGAGGTGCGCCCCCGAGCGGTGGTGGTGGCGGTGGTGGTGGTGGTGGTGGCGGCGGCGGTGGCGGCGGTGGCGGCGATGCCGACGGCGGCGCAGGGCCGGGGATCGGTCCCGACGGGCAGCCGCTCCCTGCCGACGGATCGTCCGAGTCGGGTGGATGCAGCACGTCCGGCTCGTCGAACGGCGGCTCGTTCGCGGTCCTGGCCCTCGCGGGAGTCGCGCTCGTCGCTGCCAAACGTCGCCGCGCGTAGACCACCGGTCGTCGGGGGCCTCGCTTCGGAGGCCCCGTGATCTGCCGTAAGTCTTTGAAGTTGCTTCTATTTACGGAGCAAGCCTGGAGGCCGCGTCTTGCCCGGTCCGTGTGCGCCACGCGGCGAGCGTGAGCGTCTGCGCGTCGACGCCGAAGCGGTCGACGACCACGTTGTCGTTGCTCGTGAAGGCCTTGGCCCCGTCGGTGGCGAGGCTCCGCGCGTCGATGCGGATGCTCCCGCTGGTCGCGCTGCGGTTTCCTAGCGTGTTCTTGGTGATCGTGTTCCCCGTGCTGCCCGTGGCGTTCGCGGCCGGGCGCGTCCACGAAACAAGGGGCGGCTCGCTCGCCGTGGTGCAGGTCGTACCCGAGATGTCTTGGCAGCCGACCATCTGGATGGCCCAGCGCGCGTCGGCCGCCATGTCGATGGTGTTCTCGGTGACCGTGTTGTTCCGCGAGCCCGTGGCGCCGTTCTCCTGAAAGAGGGCGATGCCCGTGGCGTGGTTGTTGGTGAGGGTGTTCCCGCGGATCGTCGAGTCGGAGACGCCGTCCAGGTTGATCGCCGCGCCGCCGCCGCGCCCGTTGTCGCGGATCTCGTTCTCCTCGATGCGGGCGCCGGTGGTGACGCCGTCGACCATCGCGAACGCTTTGTACTCCTCGCTGTCGAAGTTGTTGTCCGCGTTGATCTGGATTCCCGACGCGAGGTTGCCGAACACCTTGTTTTTCCGGATGATCGGTCGGTCGCCGCTGTTCGAGAGGTAGATCCCGTGCTCGAGCTTCGAGCCCGCGGCCGTGTTCTCTCCGACGATCGCGTCGTCGCAGAAGCCCCCGAAGATGGCCCAGCGCCCGTTGTCGTGGGAGTTGTTCTTTCGCACCGTGACGTGGCGAGTCGCCTCGAGCCGAATGCCCGCGCCTCCACGGTGGAGGAGCTTCGCTCCCTCGCGCTCTTCCCCGGGCATCCCGGTCACCTCGAAGCCCTCGATCACGACGTAGCTCGCGCGCTGCACCGTGATGCCGTGAGGCCACCGTGGCCAATCGAAGCTCTTGGAGGCCGTGTTGACGGGTGGCTTCTTGGCCGTGGGGCCGGGGCGCACGACCTTGGCTCCCGTCTCGCCACGAAACACGATCGGCGCCTCGGCGGTGCCGTTCTTGTCCTCGACGTTGAACCCTGCGTACTCGCCGGGCTTCGCCACCACGGTGTCGCCCGCGCCGGCGACGTCAGCCGCTTTTTGCAGGGTCGCGAAGGGCAGCTCGGCCGTGCCCGGGTTCGCGTCGTTCCCGCTCGGCGCGACGACGTAGGTCGTGTTCTTCCCAGGTGTCACGGTCGTGCCGGTGCCGGTCGTGGTGCCCGTGGGCGAGGTGCTCGTCGCGGTGGCGCTTGCATCGGCGTCGATCGACGTGGCGCTCGTCGAGCCGCACGCGATCCCGAGGGCACCGCCCGCGCAGGTGACGAGGGCGAGAGGAAGAAGGACAAGGGTCGACTTGCGCATGAAGGCTCCGTTGGGGCGAGGTCCTGCCTCGACCGCCAAGGATGTGTACGTGAAGTCGACTCGAGGTCAACTTCCACTGCGGCGTGTACGCGGGCGGCGCGGATCGAGCCCGCGCCGCCGTCGCACGGCGAATCAGGGACCGCAGAGCGCCATCGCCACCTTTTGGTAGGTCGCGACGAAATCGGGGCCGCGGCAGATGGGGCTCCACGTCGCCGCCGTGCTCGTCAGCGCCGCCATACACGCCGAGTCGACCGTCGAGCTGCAGATGCCGACCTCCGCGGCCTCGCGGCACGCCGTGTCCGAGGGTTCGTCTGCGCACGTCTCGCATGCGGACGCCGTGCACGTGAGCTGCTTCGGCACCGTGACCGCGCAGTCGGGGCGCCCGATCGCGAGCGCCGCGCACGAGCCGACGTTCACCATGAGCGACGCATCTCCGGCCGGGATGAGCGCGGAGATGGGCGTGGTCGCCGGTGCGTCACCCGGGAGCGGTCCGACGACGCAGCGCATGCAGTCGGGGTGCGAGGCCGAGAACGCGTTGCACGTGGCCGCCGATGCGCCAGGTCCGAAACACGCCGTGAAGAGCGATTGAACGTCGGCCTGGGTACAGACGTTCTGGCCGAAGGTGGGCGCCGTACCCGGGAGCGCCAGTGCCGCCGTCTCGTCGTAGCACGCCGGTGGACGCGTCGAGCCATCGGGACCTGCGTCGGCGTCGGGGCCCGCATCGATGGGGCGAATGACATCGGGGCCCGCATCGATGGGGCGAATGACATCGGGGCTCGCATCCCGTGGAGGGGTCGAGTCCGGACCTGCGTCGCGTGGCCGCGTCGCGTCGGGGCCCGCTTCGCGCGATCCGTCGGGGCTCGCTTCTTGCCAGATCGCCGCGTCGCACGAGACGGCCGCGCCGGAGTCGCTGGCGTCGTCGTCTTGAATGACGATCCCTTCGACCGTGCACGCCGAGAGAGTGGCACAGGCTGACACGCCGACGAGCGCGGCCAGCGTAGAGAGCTTCTTGAGCATTGTTAAGTTCTTTCAATGGTTTAGGAGTCGGCCGCCCGACCGTTGTCGGGCTCGATGTGCACGTGCCATGCCTCTCGTCGAACCCGTGTGTCAGCGAGCTCGGGGACGAAGAGCCGCGACCTCGGCGATGTCGCACGGTTCGTCTCGAGTGCGGCGCTACCCTCGGGGGCATGAGCGGCAAGGTCGCGTACTACGTCACGGCGCACGGGTTCGGCCACGGCACGCGTTCGTGCGACGTGCTCGCCGCGCTCGCCAGGGCGCGCCCCGATGTCGGCCTCGTGGTCGTCACGGATCTCGCCGAGGGCTTCCTTCGCTCTCGCCTCCCGTTCGCGAACGTCTCGATTCGGCGCGGACGCTTCGACGTAGGCATGGTCCAAAGAGACTCGCTTCGGGTCGATCTCGAGGCCACCCTCGCCGAGGGCGACACGTTCCTCGCGAGCGTGGCGTCACTCGTCCACGCCGAAGAGGCCTTCCTCCGCGAGCAGGGCGTGGCAGCCGTCGTGGCGGACATCCCGGCCATTCCGCTCGTGGCCGCAGCGAACCTAGGTCTCCCGTCGATCGCCGTCGGCAACTTCGGGTGGGACTACATCTACGAAGAGCACGCCGAGCACGACGCACGCTGGGCCCCGCTCGTCTCTCATTTTCGCGAAGGCTACGCGCGCGCCGACGTGCTCCTTCGCCTCCCGTTCGCCGAGCCGATGCGGCCGTTTCGCGCGCGTGTGGATCTCCCCCTCGTCGCCACCCCGGGCGTGAACCGCCGCGCCGAGCTCGCGGAGCGATACGGGCTCCCGTTGGACGACGTGTGGGCGCTCTTGTCGTTCACGTCGATCGAGTGGGGCGCGCGCGCCCTCGAGAAGGTGGCGGCGACGCGGGGCATCTCGTTCTTGTCCTTGCCGCCGCTCGAGCTCGCGAGCCCACGGCTCAAGGTGCTCGACCGCGCCGTCGTCTCGTACTCGGACCTCCTCGCGTCGTGCGACGTCGTGGTCACGAAGCCCGGATACGGCGTTGTCTCGGAGTGCGCCGTGAACGACAAGCCCATCGTGTGGTCTCCTCGTGACGCCTTTCGCGAGCAGCCGATCCTCGTCGAGGCGCTCGACCGCTCTCTCCGCTCCGTGATGCTCCCGACCGAGGCGCTCTACGCTGGCGACCTCGAGGACGCGATCCGCCGCGCAACGCGGGCCGAGCGCCGTGGTCCTGCGCTCCCCGCCGGTGGAGACGTGGTCGCGGCGCGCGAGATCCTCGCCCGTGCGAAGCTCTGACCCTCACCCGCGAAGAGGCAGCGGCGTGACACCCGTGCGCGCACACGAGACCGCGTAGAGGCGCTCTGCGAGCTCCGTGTCACGCGCGAGCTTCGACGGCGTGACCTCGCGCTCGTCCGAGAAGTACTTGCCCGTGACGCCTTCGAGCGCCGGATCGGTCGCGACCATGACGGAGGTCTTCTGGCCCGTCTCGACGCCCGCGCCGCTCATCCCGAAGCCGCTCTTGAGGAGCTTCGTCGTGATGACGCCCGGGTGGAGCGCGTTGTGCGTGGTCTTCGTTCGCCGCGCCATGGCCGACGAGAACAGCACGTTCGCGAGCTTGGACCGCGCGTAGGCGCCGTACCCGTCGAAGCCCTTCGCGGCGTCGAGGTCGTCCGGATCGAGCCCGCCTCGTTGATGGGCGACCGAGCTCACGTGCACGCAGCGGGCCGCGCGCGCCGCGTCGAGGGCAGGAAGGAGCGCGTGCGTGAGGACGAAGGGCGCGAAGTGGTTCACCGCCATCGTGAGCTCGAAGCCGTCCTCCGTCGTCGAGCGCTCGTGCACGAACACACCGGCGTTGTTCACGAGCACGTCCAACGTGGGCGTCGCCCGGAGCATGCGCTCGGCGAGGCCTCGCACCTCGGAGAGGCGAGACAGATCGCCGAAGACGGGCTCTCCTCCGCCCAGGTCGTTGCACGTCGCCTCGGCCTTCGCGAGGGTGCGCCCATGTACAAATACCCGAAACCCCTTGGAAATTAGCGCTCGGGCGGTCTGCTTTCCGATGCCGTCGGTGGCCCCGGTGACGAGTGCGGACGCGATCATTCCCATCACGGTACACCCGTCCACCCGTGCGGCGAAACGTCGTTTCGAGAGCGCGCCAACGTTGAAATCCTCACGAGAGACGGGTCTCTTTGGAGGGCGATGCAAGCTCCACCTCGGCCGTCGACCGATCCGCTCGCGCACCTCCGCGCGCGGGAGGGTACGACCCTGCTCGGAAAGTGGCGCATCGACTCCCTGCTCGGGGTGGGAGGGAGCGCGGCCGTGTACTCGGCCACGCACCGCGCGGGTCGCCGCGTGGCGATCAAGATCGCGCACCCCGGGCCGCTCATGAATCCGAGCGAGCTCGAGCGCTTCCGGCGGGAGCCCTACCTGGCGAACCGGGTCGGCCACCCGGCCGTGGTGAAGGTCTTCGACGACGGCACCACCGAGGACGGCCTCCCGTTCTTCGTCATGGAGCTCCTCGAAGGGGAGCCGCTCGGCGCCGGCGTGCAGCGCGGCGAGCCCCGCACCGTGGGCGAGGTGGTCACGATCGTCTCGACGTTCCTGTCGGTGCTCGAAGCGGCCCACGCGCAAGGGATCGTGCACCGCGATCTGAAGCCCTCGAATTTCTTCCTCTGTTCGAACGGCGACCTCAAGCTGCTCGATTTCGGCATCGCGCGCACCCGCGATCTCGACGAGCTCACGCAGTCGGGGATGATGCTCGGCACTCCGGCGTTCATGTCACCCGAGCAGGCGCTCGCGCGCCGCGACCTCGTCGGACCTCAGACCGACATCTTCGCGATGGGCGCGTCGGCGTTCGTGCTGCTCAAGGCGGGCCCGCTCCGCGAAGGAAACGAGCTCGCTCTCGCCGCCATCGAGCCGCTCCCGAGCGCGGAGGACATGGGGCTCCGCGGGCCGCGAGAGATCTTCCGCGTCTTCGAGCGCGCCGTGTCGTTCCACGTCGACGCTCGTTATCCCACCGCCGCCGAGATGCGTGCCGACCTCGAGCACGCCGTTCGAGCGACGAGCCCCGACGAGCTCGCGAGGACGGCCTACGACCCATCCCGCCCCCCGAGCGCGTCGAACGTGCCCACGCTCCGAGAGGCCCGCTCGTTCGCCGACATCCCTCCGCACGGCGCCGCGAGCCCACCCACACAGGCGTTCGTGCTCGAGCGAAGGGTGCCGGACGGGCAGCCGGCGTCGTCCCCTCACGGTCCCGCTTCGGGGGTGTACGAGCGCCCGAAAGGTCGCGATACCTCGTTCTCCGTGGCGAGGTGGGCGGCGCTCGTCCTCGTGTTCGTGGTGGCTGCGCTCGGCGTGCGTTGGGTGGTCCTGCATCGCCACCTTACGAAGCCGTAGTGTCGTGTCGCGGGGGCATCTCCGAGTCCCCGAAATTTCGGTTTGTCGAGGCGCGTGTGGAATCATCGCGCCCATGAAAAAAGCCGTCCTCTGGGTCGCCACGCTTCTCGGCGCCCTCGCCCTCTCCGGGCCGGCCTTTGCCGACAACCCGGTGAAGGACGCCAAGGAGAAGGTCAAAGAAGAGAAGAAAGAGCTCAAAGAGGCCCGCAAGTCGGGTGATGCGGGCGCCGTCGCCGACGAGAAGAAGGACGTCAAGGCGGCCAAGAAGGAGCTCAGCGAAGAGAAAAAGAAGAAGCGCGCCGAGCACATGGCCGAGATGCGCGCCAAGTGGGGAGAGATCCTCAAGAAGCCCGGCGTGAAGGCCGAGATGGGCCTTCACTCGAGGCGGATGGCTCGCCTCCGTCGCATCGAGAAGGTCGCGACCGAGAAGAAGAAAGACGCGCTCGTGAAGCGCGCGGTCGCCGCCCAGGAAAAGGAGAAGGCGCGCCACCAGAAGAAGATGGACGAGCTCAAGGCCCAGCCGGCCCCGGCCGCGTCGGGAGGTGCAAAATGAAAGCTCGAAACGTATCGCTGTGTGCCGTCGCCCTCGTGCTCGGCGCGGGCCTCGTCGCCTGCAAAGACGAGAAAAAAGAGGAGCCCAAGCCCGTCACGAGCGCGGCTCCCTCGGCCTCCGTGGCGCCCGCGGCGGCGAGCGTCGCTCCCTCGGCGGCCCCCTCCGCCTCGGCCGTCGCAGCGGCCGAAGACGACCTCGAGACCGAAGAAGACTTCGAGGACGAGAGCGATTCGCAGATCAACGAAGCGAACCTCGAATCGGAGCTTCGGAAGCTCGAGGACGAGATCAAATAGGCAACGAGAACGGCGCGCCGTCCCCGTCGAGCGGCGCGCCGTGTGCTCTATGTCCTTGGATCTAGAGCGATTTTTCGAGCCTTGCCTTGGCGAGGGCCTCGCGGGCCTTGGCCTCTTCGTCTTTCGTCGACCGCGGCGGCGAGACCGAAGGTTTGCCCATGACCTCCCTCGTCGTGTGAGCCGGCGGAGGGGGAACGACCCGCGGCGCCCCGGCCATCCAGCGACCCACGGGCTTGTCGGGCCCGACGACGGGCTGCAGGTCAGAAGGAGGGTCGACGCGCACGGTCGGCACGGGAATGGTCGCCTGCGGGACGTACTCGATCGGGGCCTCCACGACCGCATCGCACGGCGCATCGTCGCCGAAGTCGTCGCCCATGCCCGCGAAGATCGCCGCGGTCGCGCCCGCCAGTGAAGAGCCCATGGCGAGCACGCCCACGAGCCGAAGGCGTTTTCGTCGCACTCCTACGGGGCAATCTTGCGTGAGCACCGTGCCGTCCGCGCGCTGGTAGAGGCGCACGCAGAGGTCGCCCTCTTTCGCGAGGATGGTGAGCTCGGCCTCCTCGCGAGACATCGCCGAGAGGTTGTAGACGTGCTTCTCGCATTTCAGGCAATACCGAGACTTTTCGTCTCCCCTCATGTCGTCCCAGCTCGCCGAGCAGGGCGACGCGATCTCGAGGCGATCGAGCATGGGGAGCGCGCGCTTCTTCCCGAACCTATCGAGGAGCGCGCGGCTCTTGTCGAGCTCGTCGGTCACGCGGTGGAGCTCTCCCTCGAGGGCGGCCCGCTCGCGTTTTCTCGCGTCGAGCTGCCGGAGCTCCTCTTCGAGCAGCGCGGTTCGCTCGCGGAGGGCCTCGACGGGATCGCGCTCGGTCATCGCACGCCTCCTTGGGGCTTCTGCACGTGCGGAGGCTTCGGGGCCGCCTTCGGCGGTGGCGGCTCGGCGATGTCCCCCATTTCTACCTGCTCGATGGGCTGGGGTTGAAGGACCGCCGTGGGGATCGGCTCCATCCCTCCCTGCACCACGGTCGCGTGACGTGACTGCGTAAGGAGCGCCGCCGAGACGCCTGCCGCCATGGCCGCCGCGCCCACGGTGAGCACGCCCACGAGGCGAAGGCGCTTTCGTCGAACCCCGACGGGGCAGTCGGCGGTGATCACGGTGCCGTCTTTTCGGCGGTAGAGGCGCACGCAGAGGTTGCCCTCTTTCTCGAGCATGACGAGCTCGGCCTCTTCGCGGGTCATCGCCGAGAGGTTGTAGACGTGCTTCTCGCACTTTCCGCAGTAGCGAGCCTTGTCGTCGCCGGTCATGTCGGCCCAGCTCTCGCCGCAGGGGGACGCGATCTGCACCTTGTCCAACATGGGCAGCGCGCGTTTCTGGGCGAACCGCTCGCCGAGGATCTTGGCCTTGTCGAGCCGCTCCTGCGCGCGCGCGATGTCGTCGTCGAGCCGCTCGGAGGCTGCGCGTTTTTCACGAAGGGAGGAGAGCTCCCCTTCGAGGAGGCGTGTGCGTTCGCGGAGGGCGTCTTCGGCGCTTCGGTACGTCATCGGTCTGCCTCGAACGGGCGTGAGCAAAAAAGGTTCTCGGGGGCGCTCTATTTCTTCTTCGGAGCGGGTACGGGCTTGGGAGTGGCTGCCTTTTGGCCCATTTCGACCTGACCGGGGTCGTCGTCGATCATCGGTGCTTCGCCCATGGTGGGCACCGCGTCGTGGGGTGGGACGAAGGGGGCCGAGCTCGCGGCGGGCTGGGTCTTGTCGCATCCCGAGCGCGGTGGGCCGACCTCTCCCTGCGTGCGCGTGAACATGGCCGCCGCGAACCCCGCTCCCGCCGCGACGACCCCTCCGCCGATCGCGAGGACTCCGACGAGCCGCAGGCGCTTTCGCCGCACCCCGACGGGGCAGTCGGCCGTGATGACGGTGCCGTCCTTTCGGCGATAGAGCCGCACGCAGATCGAGCCTTCGCGCTCGAGCATGACGAGCTCGGCCTCTTCGCGTGTCATGGCCGAGAGGTTGAAGACGTGTTTTTCGCACTTGCCGCAGAAGCGTGCTTTGTCGTCGCCGGTCATCTCGGCCCAGCTCGCGTCGCACGGCGATGCGACGCGGACCTGATCGAGCATGGGGAGGCCGCGCTTCTTCTCGACCCGGTCGAGCAGCGCGCGTGTCTTCTGGAGCTCGCCTACGACGCGCGCGATGGCGCCGTCGATCGCCGTGGCCGAGGCGCGCTTCTGCTCGAGAGCCCGAAGCTCCGCCTCGAGGGCTGCTGTGCGTTCCACGAGGGCGTCTTCGGCGCTGCGGTAGGTCATGGGGAGCGTTCGACGTGCGACCCGCCGAAAGGTGTGGGTCGCCCGACGAAAAACTCATCGTGGCACATGGCCGCGGCGGTGCCAGCCGAGCGCTCGTGCGGCATCCAACGGCGAGGTGCCCGAAACCGTCGAGAAAATCTGCGCTACGTGCGGTCGCCCTTTCGCGTGGAGAAAACGCTGGGAGCGAGTGTGGGGCGATGTGCGCCATTGCTCCGAGGGGTGCCGCCGAGGGAAGACCTCGAGCGCCGGGGAGCGCTTCGAGCAGGCGATCGTGGCGCTGCTCGCGTCGCGAGGGGAACAGGCGTCCATCTGCCCTTCCGAGGCGGCGCGAGCGCTCTCGGGGCAGAAATTCAGGAGCGTGATGGATCCCGTTCGCGCGGCGGCGTTTCGGCTCGCAGGCCGCGGCGTCGTGCGGCTCACGCAAGGGGAGACCGAGCTTCGCCTCGACGTCGTGCCACGTGGGCCGTTTCGCGTCAGGCGCGGTCCGACGTTCGCGAGGTAGGGCGCTCTCTCGTGTTGGACAGGCTCCAACGCGTGAGCAAACGACGAGACGTTCGCGCGCGACGGCTCATGTTCGGGACATGCTCTCGCTCGACGCTGCACTCTCCCGCCTCGCTCCGTTCGGCCCCGAATACGGGCCGAGCCTCTCTTCGCACGTGCCGATGGTGCTCGAGGTGCTCGACCGGGTGGGCCGCCTCGACGCAGCCGAAGGCTACCTTGGTGTTTGGACGCGGCGCCTTCGGCCCCTTGCGCCGCGCACGGATCCGGAGCTCGACGCGTACCCCGTCGCCCTCGAGCGCGCTCGTTCTCGGGTCGATCGACTCGGACCCTTCGGAGCGCTCGCCGATGCCATGCCCGACCTCGCTTCGGGCCTGCTCGGAGCGGCGTTCCACGGGCTCATTCGCGTCTCTCACGCCGCGCGCGCGATCGGCCGCGCCGACACCCCGGAGCGCCGAGAGGAGCTCGCGCGGGCCCTCGCGTACGCCGAGGTCCGCGCCTCTGCGTCGCCCGTGGCCTACGTGCGTCCGTCCTCGGGCGGGGCTCCTCGCACCTTCTCGGAGGCGCTCGCGCGGGTCATGGCGTCACCTGGCGCCGTCTCGCCGCGCAAGGGGCTCATCACACCCGACCTCGAGGCGCGCCTTGGGGGCGGGGACCTCCTCCGCGCCGCCTGTGAAACCCTGGAAATATCAGGGGATCCGCGCGTGGCCGAGGGCGACCTGCGTCGCGCCGCGTTGAGCCTCTATCTGGGCACCTCGCACGACCCGAGCGCCGACTTCGTGCTCCTCCATGGGGTGACCGCCGTCGATGCCGTCGCGGCGCTCGTCCCGTTCGCTGGTCCCGCCACTCCCCACCTGCTGTCGGCGATGGCCACGGCGCTCACGGCGCTCCGGATCGCCTACGTGCCCGACGTGCGCCCGGTCGCCTACGTGCCCGAGCAGCTCGACGTCGACCTCGTCCGCGCCGCGATCGCGAGCGGCGACGACCACGCGATCAAGCTCGCGGGCGCATGTGTCGAAGGCCACGCGCACGCCCCGGATTTGCCCTGGGGGCGCGCGCTCGCCAAGGCGCTTCGACAGTGACCTCGACCGCGTTCAGGGCGCGGCCTTCGCGCTCTCGTCCATGAGCTCGAGCGTGCGCCGCGCGACCCGAATGAGCGCCTCGGCGCACGGCTCGCACCCGCCCCCACAACAGCGAGGGTAGGCGCTCTCGGGGAGGCGCAGGAGCGGCTTCACACAGTCGAGGTACTCGGGCGCGAGGCCCATCTCTCGGCAGGCCCGCTCCAAACACTGTTCACCGGCTTCGGTCACGAATCCCAAGAGTAGCAGCTCGCCCGCGGGGCGCCGGGGCATCATGAACATGCGCGTGGATCGCGCCTTGACCGGGCAAAAGTCTTCCAGTTGGCGAAGCTTTTGCGTCTGCTATCACGAATTTCAGAATGAAACGCTCCGCCTTCACGTTCGCGCTCCTCCTGGCTTCGGTCGGTCTCGTCCACGACGCGCAGGCGAACCGCCCGGCCCTTCCGGGCTACACGGGGCTCCCGAATTCGATGGGCGTGTCGAGCGGGTGCAACAACTGCCACAGCGGCGGCGGGGCGCCCACGCTGAACCTGACGGGGCCGTCGACCATTCAGGCCGGGGTGGCTGCATCCTACACGCTTACGGTGACGACCGGTCTTCCCCTCGGCCAAGGCATGGTCGCGATCCCGAACGGCTCGGGCACGATCACCGCGGTCTCGGGTCTCGAGAAGCCGTTTGCCTCGAACCAAGAGCTTACGCCGATCAACACCAGCACGAAGACCTATCAGTTCACCATCACTGGAGCTTCGGCGGGCTCGTTCACGCTCTACTACGCGGGCCTCGCGGCGAACGGAAACGGAACCGGGGGCGACGGTTACGCCCGCCAGACGATGAACATCACCGTGACGGGGGGTGGCGGCGGCACCGACGCAGGTCGCCCCGACAGCGGCACGAACCCCGGCACCGACAGCGGCCTCCCGCCCATCCCGGACGGCGGCACCGTGACACCTCTCCCGGACGGCGGCGCCGTGGTCACCTTCCCGGACGGCGCGGTCACTCCGCTCCCGAGCGGAAACGGGAATGGGAACGGCAGCGGAAACGGCAACGGAAACGGCAGCGGCGGTACGCTCGACGGCGGCGACGACGGCGGAGGCTGCAACACCTCGGGCGCTTCGCTCTCCCTCTCGGGTGTTTTTGCGGCGGGCGCCGTGGCCGCCTTCCTCGTCGGGTCGCGCCGCATGGCTCGGCGCCGTCGCGGCGCGTAGCCCGCGGTCCCTCGGCGGCGGGGAGAAAAAAAGCCTCTCCGTGCCTCTTTCGCCCCGCGAGGAGCGTGGTAGGAGACGCCTACCATGTCGTCCTCCGAATCTCCCGGCGAGTCGTTCGCAGCCCTCTTCGAGCAGCAGGCCACCCCCAAGCGCAGCCGCGGCGTGAAGGTCGGGCAAAAGCTCGATGTCCTCGTCGTTCAAGTGGGCAAAGACGCCGTGTTCGTCGAGCTCGACGGCAAGCGGCAAGGCTTCCTCGAGGCCGACGAGCTCCGGGACGAGTCCGGCGAGATCACCGTCAAGGCCGGGGACCGCATCACGGCCCACGTGCTCGAAGCGAACGACGCCCAGGGCATGTTCCGCCTCGGCCGGTCGTTCGGTCGCACGAGCGGGGTCGATGGGCTCGAGCGCGCGAAGGCCGCCGGGGTCCCCGTCGAGGGCAAGGTCACGGCCATCAACAAGGGTGGCGCCGAGGTCGAGGTCGGGGGCGTGCGCGCGTTCTGCCCGATGGGCCAGCTCGACGCGAAGTTCGTGCAAGATGCAAATACCTTCATCGGCCAGACGCTCTCGTTCCTCGTGAACGAGATCAAAGACGGCGGCAAGAGCGTCGTCCTCTCGCGGCGCGCGCTGCTCGAGCGTGAAGCGCAGGAGGCCTTCGGGAAGGTGCAGGAGAAGATCGTCCCGGGCGCCACGCTCCGCGGAACGGTCACCTCCGTGCGTGATTTCGGCGCCTTCGTGGACCTCGGCGGCATCGAGGGCATGATCCCGCGCTCCGAGATCGGGCACGACCGGTCCGTCGCGGTCGCCGATGCGCTCCGCCCCGGCGAGACCGTCGAGGTGCTCGTCCGCGAGGTGAAGGACGCGCCCCCGGCCGAAGGCAAAGGCCGTCGTTCGGGCCCTCAGCTCAAGATCACGCTCTCTCTGAAGGCGCTCATGGCCGACCCTTGGGAGGGCCTCGCGCTCTCCGAGGGCTCCGTGCTCGACGGCACCGTCGTTCGCACGCAGCCGTTCGGCGCGTTCGTGCGCATCGCGCCCGCGGTCGAAGGGCTCCTTCACGTCAGCGAGACGGCGAAGGGCCAAGAGCTCGCCGAGGGCACGACCCTGCGCGTCGTGGTCAAGAAGCTCGACCGCGGCACGAAGAAGATCGGGCTCGGCGTCGCGCCCGAGGGGGCCGAGGCCGGCAGCCGTGTCGAGGTGAAGGCGGCGGGCAACGTGGTCCGCGTGAACGCGCTCGTCACGGGCGTCGTCGAGAAGCACGAGACCTTCGGCCTCTTCGTCCAGATCGACGGCGTGACCGGTCGCGGTGGTCGTGGTCTCGTCCCGAACGCCGAGACGGGCGTCCCGCGCGGCACCGATCTCCGTAAGGCCTTCCCCGAGGGCACCAAGGTCACCGCCAAGGTGCTCGAGACGGGCGAAGGCAAGGTGCGCCTCTCGTTCCGCGCCGCGAAAGACGCGGAAGAGCGCGCGCAGTACGAAGAGGCCCGCGCCAAGGTCAAGGCGCCCACCTCCCTCGGCACCTTCGGCGACCTTCTCATGAAGGCCACCCAGGGCAAGAAGAAGTAGGCGCGGGGCGCTCGGCGCTCGCCTCTTCGGCGCGAACCATGAGCGATCTCTTCGTCCCCGTGGTGTCGATCACGGCGACGAAGCGGCGCAGGTTCCTGTGGGCGGCTTGGTGGACCGGGCCGCCCACGCGCGTTCCATTCCGAAAGCCCGATGCTTCGAGCGGAGGCGCGAGGACGCGCGAAGAGGCCTTGTCCGAGGCCTCGGCGCTCGCGGGCGCGCGCCTCGTCGAGATCGAGGGCACGTGGGCCCGCGCGTACGCCCGCACGCTGCGCGGCGAGGCGCCGTTTCCCGCGACGTCTCGCACCGAGGCCGTGGTCACGAAGCCCGACGAGCCCACGACCCCGCGTTCGGTGTGGGACATCCTCGGGATCACGCCCGCGGCCACGGCCGACGAGATCAAGCGCGCGTACCGCACGAAGGCTCTCGAGACGCACCCCGATCGAGGCGGTTCGGACGCCGCGTTCCGCGAGGTGCGGCGAGCCTACGAGTCGGCGCTCGAGCGGCGCGGCAAGGCCGACAAGAAGCCCAAGCGTCGCCACGGATCGTGAGCGCCTCGCCGAGAGCAGCTCGGGCATAAATTTGTAGCCTACATGGATCTTCGGGCGTCCATGCCGTGGGCGCTGGCAACGAAGCGTATCCAGAGTAGGCTGCCGTAAGGAATGGGCCTACCTCGTCCCGAAACGGAGATTCCGCAGGGAACGCGGCTCCTCGATCGCTACGTCGTGCACGATCGCTTCGATGGCGGCGGCATGGCGTCGATCTATCGCGCATGGGACGAGCGACTCGAGCGTGTGGTCTGCGTGAAGGTCCTTCGGACGACGATGGCCGAGGGCTCGGGCTCGACGGGCAACACGGCCGTGTACCGGTCGACCTACACGCATTTCTTGAAAGAGGCGCTCGCGCTCTCGAAGCTGCAGCACCCGCACACGCTGCGCATCTACGATTTCGGCTTCTACGGGGATCCGGCGCTCCCCCTCGAGGAGCGCTCCCCGTTTCACGTGTCCGAGTTTTTGTCGGGTGGAAACCTCGACACACGCGTCCGCGAGGGCGGCCCGGTGGGCCCCGCCGTGGCGATCGACGTGGTCGAGAAGATCGCGGGCGCGCTCGCGGAGGCGCACTCGCACGGCATCCTCCACAGGGACATCAAGCCGTCGAACATCCTCTTCGCGGAGGTGTCGGGTACGTTCGTCCCCAAGCTCGCGGACTTCGGCATCGCGCGCTCGGCGGCGCCGCTCGGCAGCGGAGGGGACACCATGGCGAACCTCACGCTGTGCTCACCTCGGTGGGCCGCGCCCGAGCAGCTCGCCAACGCCGGCGAGGGCCCCTCGACCGACGTGTACGCCCTCGGTCTCGTGCTGCATTTCATGCTGGTCGGTGCCCCCCTGTTCGACGTCCCGCGCATCCGTGACACGTTCGGCCCGCGCCTCGCCGACGACGGGTGGGTCTCCGGGCTCGTGCGTCGCGCGGGGCTCGGTCCCGCGGTCGAGCCGCTGCTCCTCCGGTGCCTTCGTACGAACCCCGCGGAGCGTTTCCCCGACGCGCCTTCGTTCGCGAACGCGGCGCGGGCGGCGCTCATGCACGTCCCCGCGCCTGTCTCTTCTCGTCGCGCGACAGGCCCTTCGTCGAGCCCCGTCTCGTCGTCCCCGGCGCTCGCGCCCATCGAGGCGCGTGTCCGCTTCGTCGAGACCTCGGAGCGCGCCGATCTCGCGTTCGTCGGACCGAAGGGCGAGAGCCGCGTGAGGCTCACGTTCCAGCCCACGAACGGGCGGGTGAACGTCAAGAGCTTGTCGGGCTTCGTGCGCCGCGAAGGAGCTCGCCCGTCGGCTGCGCTCCTCGTCGAAGAGGACAGCGCGTTCCAGCTCGTGGCGGCCGATCAGTCGGTGCACCTCACGGCGAGCCTCTCGTTCGGCCAGCGAACCGCCGAAGGCACCGTGTTTCTCGTAGACGGTCAGCCCGTTCTGGTACCCTCGTCGCGGGCGTCGCAGGCCGTGGCCCTCTTCGTCGCCGACACGCGCGAAGTCGTCGTGGTGGCTCGAAAATAACCTGCTCCTGGAACGGCCGTGACAGAAGACCGAGACGACCTGAACCTCCTCACGTTCGACCTCGACCCCGACTCCGACGGGGACGCGAAGGCTACGGCCATCGTCGACCTGACCGACGAGCCGTCCACGGCCGAGCGCCCCGCTCCTCGTATCTCGCCGCCCGCGTACAACGTGTCGACCTCGACCCCCACGGCCTTCACGCCTCACGACGGGCGTGAGGTCGGGGCTTCGGCGGGCCCCTCGTCGCCGCGCAGCCCGTCGCTTCCCCCGGCGGTCACTCCGCCGAGGAGCGCCATGATCGGCTCGGCCGCGCCGCCCTCGCAGCCTCCCGTCTCTCCCATGCGAGCCCCGATGGGGACGCTCCCCGTCGTGACGGCTCCCCCCGTGCCTGCGGTGCCGTCGCGCCCTCCACCCGCCAAAGCGCCGCCCGTGGGCGTCTCCGTGCTCACCGGGTCGGCCATGCCCGAGGTGCCACCCGCTCCCGCGACGACACCTCACGACGTCAACGGTGCGGCGCAGCACCCCGCCCCCGCCGCGCCGCCGCCCCAAGCGCACCCCGCGACTCTCATGGGGTTCGCACCGCCGGCGCCGTCGTTCGGCCAGGCCGCTCCGGCTACCGGGTTCACCCCGCCCCCGCAGCAGGTCGCGCCGATGCCGCAGGGCTTCACCCCGGCTCCACCGCAAGCGTTCCCTCCCGTCCAGGCGCAAGGTCCGTCTCTTCCTCAAGGCCAGCGCTCGCAGAGCCCCTTCCACGTGGTCCGCTCGCGCGCGTATTCGTTCGTGCTCGACGCGCGAGGCATGCCGATCGAGCTCGGCTCGGGCCGCTTCGCCAAGGCCTACCTCGGCGAAGAGCGCTGGCTCGAGTCGAAGACCGACTTTCGCCGCGAGGTCGTCATCAAAATCCTCCAGAAGGGCGTAAGTGACGAAGATCACATGCGTTTCCAGATGGAGAAGGAGCTCCTCGAGAGGGTGCAGGGGCACCCGAACGTGGTGGAGCTGCTCGCCTCGGGCGAGGGCGACGACTCGTTCGTACCGCCCTCGATCCGCGACAAGGTCGACCCCGAGTTCATGATCCTGGAGCGCCTCGAGATGTCCCTCGAGGAGCGGCTCAAGGGGTCGCGCTCGCGTGGCCAGAAGGACGACCTGCTCGGCGCCAACATGGCCGAGCGTGTGTTCCGCGTGCTCGACTACGTGATCCCGATCGCGTCGGCCATCGAGTACGCGCACCTCGTGAGGAACATCTGCCACCGGGATCTCAAGCCGGCGAACGTGCTCATCGCGCTGCCCGATCCGAACCTGCGAGGCTCGGCGCTCCAGGTGCGCCTCGCCGACTTCAACGTCGCCAAGTTGAACGACGAAGAGGTGAGCTTCGGCATGACGCAGATGCGCACCGCCGTCCCGGGGACCCTATTTTTCCAGAGCCCCGAGCAAGAGACGAACATCATCGAGCTGCTCGTGAACGTGCAGCAAGGGTCCCCCGAGGTCGAGTTCTTCGAGGACTTCTACATCCAGATCGCCAAGAACGACTCGTTCTCGCTCTTCAACCGGGGCGACCAGTATCCCATCCTGTACGCGGACCGGTCGCGCAAGCGCCTCGTGCTCGGTCGGCCCTACAAGGACGTGACCGAGTCGAACGTCCGCGCGCGCATCCAGAAGGCGGTAGGGCGGCCGGCCGACATCTACTCGCTCGGCGCCATGCTCTACTATTTGATCTCGGGCGCGTACGCGAACCCGAAGACCCTCTACGACGCGTTCCACAAGTTCGTCGAGTACGAGAAGGCCGAAGAGACCAACACGATCGAGGCCTACCTCCAGCACGAGTACGGCGTCATCCAGTCTCTCCGCACCCCCCGCCAAGACGGCGGCGAGGTGGCCCCGGCGGACCGCTTTTTCTCCTACAAACACTACCTCGACGGCAACGGCGACCTCATCGACGGCAACGTGATGCTGATCATTGCAAAGTGCATGATTCGCAACAAACCCGACAGCTACTGCCAGCCGCACGACCTCGAGACGCGTGGCATCAGCGATCTCGTGGCCGATCTCATCGGGCTCTACTCCACGTACGGCATGCACGCCGCCGCGCGCCCGACGAACCTCGTCGCCCGGGGCAACGTGAAGCGTAACCTGCTCAAGATGCGCCTCGACCGAGTCGGCGAGCGGTTCCACAGGCTGTGGCTCGCTGTCCGTCGCCTGTTCTCTCGCTCGAAGTAGGGCGCTCTCGCCCTATTCGTCTTGAGGCGTGCACGCCCAGAAGCGCGCGTCGTCGAACTCGACGGCGGCCCGCGTGGGGCGCGCGGTGACCCTCCGCGCCGTGAGGAAAAACGACGAGATCTCGGGCGCCAAGAAGCGCGCGGGGAAGCTCCGGACGAACATGTCGTCGAGCGTCACCTGCGCGACGAGCATGAAGCCTCCGTCGGTCTTGCGCTTGTCGAGGACGACCTGCATCTCGTGCCACTCGTTGACGCGGATGTTCACCCACCGCTGCGCCGTGTTGCCCGGCACGATGGCGGTGATCGTGCGCTCGGGGGCGCTGGCGTCTCCTGTGGGGGCCTCGACGACGATGCGGAAATTCGGGCCGTTCAGCGCCTCGAACACGTTCACGGCCGCCGTCGCCTCGGTGACCCGGAAGAAGAAGCGCACCACCGTTCGATCGGCGAGCTCCATGGAGTACCCGAGCTGCGCGTACCCGATGGCGCCTGGATCGACGGAGAGCTCCGCGGCTCCACCCGTGCCCCCGCGCCCGGGCTCGATCCTCACCCCGTTCCCGGACGAAAAATCGGGAGACCAGAGGTTGAGATCGACCGCGGGATCGTCGAAGTCGTCCGCGAAGGCGGGCGTGCCGCACGAGGCATCGAACGGCGTGATGGCCGAGTCCTCGGCGTCGTGGGCGTCGTGTCCGGCGTCGGCGTCCGCGGGGGGGAGGGGCGCGTCGGGCGGAGGCGACGAGGTGTCCGCCTCCGGTGCTGCGTCTGCCGGCGCGACGCCCGGCCCTACGAGGCCATCGACCGAGTAACACGCGAGCATGGAAGCGGGTGGAGCCACGACCAACGTCGCGACCAGCAGCCGTTTCCAGGACAAGCGAAGGTTCCCCACGAAAGACTCGCTACCATGATGCGGCCAGCGGGGGCGACGTCAAACACGAAGTGTAGGGGAGGGTGCGCTTATTGAAGGCACTTCGGGTTGTAGCGTTTCACGCCTTGCTCGTCGTACGTGAACGGTTGGCAAGGGGTTGGCGGCGGGGGAGGGCCCTTCGATGTGGGGGGCGGCGCGGCGCTCGGGGCGCTCGTGCCGGTCGCCGAGGTGCTCGCGTCGGCCGAGAGCGTGGCCGAGCTCGACGCGATCGGGGAGATGACCCCCGTGAGAGGCGGGAGGGGCACCGCGGCGTCGACCGTGGGCCCGTGGGGCTCACCGCGAGAGAGCCACAGGAAGAAGGCCCCGAGGCACAAGAAGATCGCGACCAGGATGGCCGTTTTGTGGCTCGCGTTCGGACCACCCGATGTGTCTTTCGGTACCTCCGGAGCGGGGACGGTCGACACCTGCGGTGGGGGGACGGTCGGGGTGAAACGCGCGATGCCGCTCGGGGTGCCTAAGGCGATCTCGATGGGATCGGGGCGCGACGCGGCGAGCGCGCGCATGACCTGCGACGGTCGCGCTTCTCCCGAGGCGTCGGCCACCTCCCTCTCGACCTCGGCGACCAGGGCCGCCCGTTCGGCGAGCGACGGACCCGCGACGGACTCGAGCCAGTCAGCGATCTCGGCCGTCGTCGCCACGGGCACCGATTCGGCCAGATCCCGCGCCATCTCCTTGGCGCTCTCGTAGCGGTTCTCGGGGGCCATGCAGGTGGCGCGGCGCACCACTCGACCGATCTCGGGCAGGTACTTCGCGTGTTGTTCGTCGAAGGCGATCCCTCGAGAGCGGAGGGCCTCCATCGGGTCGGGGATCTCGTCGGAGATGATGGAGAGCGCGATCTGCGCGGTGCTCTCGCCTTCGCGGAGCTTGAGCCCGGTCGCGAGCTCCCACAGCATCACACCCACGGCGTAGATGTCCGTCGCGCGCGTCACCTCGCCGCCCATGACCTGCTCGGGCGACATGTAGCGGAGCTTGCCCTTCACCTGGCCGTCTTGAGTGACCTGGATGCGCGCCGCGGCCTTGGCGACGCCGAAGTCGATCACGCGAGGGACACCGTCGGCCCCGAGCAAGATGTTCTGCGGGGACATGTCGCGGTGAACGATGAGGAGCGGCTCTCCGCGATCGCTCTTCGCCTCGTGCGCGGCGTGGAGGCCGGACAGCGCGCCCGTCAGGATCGCGGAGAGGATGCGGAGCGGAATAAGGCTGTTTTTCTCGGCGATCGAGCGGGCGATCGTGCCGACCGCTTCCCCCGCGACGTAGTCCATGACGAGGAACACCTCGCCCTGCTCGGCGACCACGTCCACGATCGAGACGACGTTCGGGTGCAAGATGCGCCCTGCGAGGCGCGCCTCGTCGAGCAGCATGGCGACGAAGTCCGGGTCTTGCGCGAACCCCTCGTGGAGGCGCTTGATCGCGACCGTGCGGCTGAAACCGACGGGCCCCATGAGCGTGCCCACGTAGATCGTCGCCATGCCGCCGCGCGCGATGGGCGTATGGAGCGAGTACCGGCCGACCGTTCGGCTCGGGGTGCGCGGAAGGGCTTTGGCCTCGTCGCCCATCGCGCCGCTCAGAACGTGCCCGAGAGGCCGAGGTGCGCGCCACCCGCGACGGGCGAGAACGAGAGCGTCGCCGCGTCCCGTGCGCGAGGCTTGCCCGTGACGAAGAGCACGGCCGACGTGACGAGCAGCGCGCCTCCCACTCCGGTGAGCACGTACGCGGTCGTGCGTTTTCCGGTGTGCTCGTCGACCTGATCCTGCGTGCACGAGCTCGTCGCCCCGCAGCCCGCGCGCAGATCGGCGATGCTCGCGTTGAAGCTCGCGCCGACCAACGCCCCGACGAGCAGCGACGCCGCTCCTGCGCCTGCGAGGCCGACCGCGACGTAGCGTTGTGTCCCGAAGAGCGGCGTCTTCTCGCGGGGGGTGATGGGGACGAGCCTCGGCGGCGGGAGCACCACGGGCTCCTTCGGCGGGTCTTTCGGTGGCTCCGCCGGCTTCGGTGGCTCGAGCCGCAGATCGATCGCGCGGCCCTTGGTGCCTTGGGTCACGAGCACGAGCTGCTCGAAGGTGACCTCGCCGCGCGTGGCCTTGAAGGTGTGGCGGCCCGGGTCGACCGGCATGGCGTGGCCGAGCGTGTCGCCGGCGATCTTCACGCCGTCGACCGTGACGTCGGCGTCGAAGACGTCGAGCCCCCGCTCGTCGTGCACGGAGACGACGACCGTGGGCAGGGCATCGGCCACCTCGCCGATCCACTTGGTGCAGTCCTCGCGGACGATGGCGGGGCACGTGGGGGCCTGGCACACGAGGAAGCGCTCGCGGGCCGAGATGAGCTTGCCGGCGTTGCGGAGCTGCTGGCCCTTCTCGGCGGCCTCGAGGCATGCCCGCTGCGCCTCGGCGGCGGGCCCGGCGAGGGCATGGGAAGGCGCGGCCACGAGCCCGGCGAGGCCCGCGACGAGGACGGCGATTCGCGCGCGTTTCGGCCCTCTCATGCGCGTTCCACGGTACCCATGACGGCATGCGGCAAGCAAGCGGCGACGGTCACGATCGCCCACGCCCCTTCGGGGTGCGTCTGGTAATACCAGTTGACCAGGTGACCTCCTGATCCTAGCGTTCGAGGCATGTGGACTCGGGTGGCGCGACGGCTCTTGCCGGAAGAGGTCTTCGAGCAGATCCGCGGGCGCATCGTGCGCGGCGAGGTCGCCCCGGGGGAGGCGCTCCCGGCCGAGCGAGCGCTGGCCGAGCACCTCGGGGTGAACCGCAACGCCGTGCGCGAAGGCCTGAAGCGCCTCCAGCAGGCGGGGCTCGTGGCCATCCAGCACGGGGGCCAGACCCGCGTCCTCGACTTCACGCGCACCGCGGGGCTCGAGCTGCTCGCGTCGCTCATGATCGACGGTGAGGGAAACGTCGACACACGGGTCGTGCGAGGGGTGCTCGAGCTGCGCACCGAGCTGTCTCCCGTGGTGGGCCGGCTCTCGGCGAAGCGTGCCTCGCGTGCCGACGTGCGCGCCATGCGCGAGGTGGTCGCGAAGATGCGCGCCGCCGACGGCGACACGCAGATCCTCTCGGAGCTCGCGCTCGACTTCTGGGCGGCCGTCGTCAAGGGGACGGGGAACGTGGCGCTCGAGCTCGCCATGAACTCGCTCGTGGCCACCTACGGGCAGGTCAAAGAGCACCTGCGGCACGTCCTCGCCGAAGAGCTCCGCGCCACTGCCGACTACGAAGCCCTCGTGTCCGCCATCGCCGCGCACGACGCCGACACGGCCGCCCGCGTGGCCCGCGCGATCGCGTCGCGAGGTGAGACAGCGCTCGGTCGCATCACGGACGTCGTCGACGCCGCGCAGCGCCTCGTGCGCAACGAGGACGAGCCGCGCTCGCCCGAGCCACGCCCACGCCGAAAAGGAACGCCATGACCCTCTCGCACATGCGGTCGCTCCGCGAGGTCGCCCGCGCCTTCTTCTCGTTCGGGAGCCCTAGGCTGCTCGGGGCGCAGCTCCTCGTCGCGGTCGCGTTGCGCCCGTTCGTGGGTCAGCCTTCCGTTTGGGACCTCGTCGTGATCGCGGGCGTCGCCGTGTATTGGCCCATCCAGGAGTGGTGGCTCCACAAGGTGCTGCTCCACGCGAAGCCGGTCCGGCTCTTCGGTCGATCGATCGCGCTCGGCGCCGCGCGCACGCACGGCTACCACCACGCGCACCCGACGTGCGCGGCCTCCACGCTCCTGCCCACGAGCACCGTCGCGGTGCTCGTGCCGATTCACCTCGCCCTCTGGCTCGTGCTCGCGCCGACCCGCGGGGCCGCGTGCACGGGGATCGTCGCGCTCGGCGCAGCGGCGCTCCTCTACGAGTGGATCCACTTTCTCACCCACTCGGCCTACCGCCCCACGACGGCGTGGTTCGCGGAGGTGAAGCGCCGCCACATGCTCCACCACCACAAATCGCCCGATCGGTTCTTCGCGTTCGTCGTGCCCTCGGTCGACGATTGGATGGGCACGGGCAAGTAGCGCGCGCCCCCTTTCGAAAACACGAACGCCGCCCTTCTGGTGGAAAGGGCGGCGCGTGCATCAAGCCAAGAAAACAAGAAAAGGGAGTGAAGCGAAGGAAGGGACGTGACGAGGAGAGCCGAGCCTCGGGGGTGGAGGAACCCGAGGCCCTTGGGAGGAGGCACAGTCACGTAATGCTGGATCCGTGCCAGGCATAAAATGCAATGATATCCATGCTTGGGCACCGTGGAGACAGGGCAGGTGGCCGTGCGTGGCACACCCGATGGCACAGCGCCGCGGGGGCTTGCGGGCGGCGCGTGTGTGCATGACATTGCGGGCGCCATGACGACCCACGCGTTTCAAGCCGACGTGACCCGGCTCCTCGAGCTGGTGGTCCACTCCCTCTACTCGAACAAAGAGATCTTCCTCCGCGAGCTCGTCTCGAACGCGGCCGACGCCCTCGACAAGCTCCGCTTCCGCGCCGTGACCGAGCCCGGCCTCATGGGCGACGTGCCGCTCTCCATCACCCTCCGCCCCGACGCCGAGAAGAAGACGCTGGCGATCGAGGACACCGGCATCGGCATGAGCGAAGAGGAGCTCGTGAAGCTGCTCGGCACGGTGGCCCACTCGGGCACGCGCGAGCTCTTCGAGAAGCTCAAGGCCGCCGGCGAGGCGAAGGACCTCTCCCTCATCGGGCAGT
Source organism: Myxococcales bacterium (assembly GCA_016712525.1). Taxonomy (NCBI): domain Bacteria; kingdom Pseudomonadati; phylum Myxococcota; class Myxococcia; order Myxococcales; species Myxococcales bacterium. The sequence continues at coordinate 399,196 of JADJQX010000001.1, read as the reverse complement.
TCGGAGTGGGCTTCTACAGCTCGTTCCTCGTGGCGTCGCGCGTCGACGTGATCTCGCGAGCGGCCGGCCAAGACAAGGCCTACAAGTGGTCGAGCGACGCGAAGAGCGAGTTCACCGTGGTGCCCGTCGAAGAGGGCCGCGCGACGCACGGCACGACGATCGTGCTCCACCTGAAGCCCGAGCACGAAGAGTTCCTCGAGCCGTGGCGCCTGCGCACCCTCGTCGAGCGCTACTCGGACTACGTGCCGCACCCGGTCTCGGTCGTCACGAAGGACAAGGACGGGAACGAAGAGGCGAAGGTCGCGAACCGCGCGACGGCCCTCTGGCAGCGCCCGAAGAGCGAGATCACCGACGAGCAGTACGACGAGCTCTACGCGCACATCGCCCACGACTTCGAGAAGCCCCTCGCGCGCTCGCACTTCAAGATCGAGGGCACCCTCGAGTTCGCGGGGCTCCTCTATTTGCCGCGGCGCGCGCCGAACGACCTCTTCGATCCGAACAAGGCGAAGGGGCTCAGGCTCTTCGTGAAGCGCGTCCTCATCATGGACGATTGCCAGGACCTCTTGCCGCCGCACCTAAGGTTCGTGCGCGGCCTCGTCGACTCGGACGATCTGCCGCTCAACGTGTCGCGCGAGATCCTCCAGGACTCGAGCACGCTGCGCGCCATCAAGAAGCAGGTGACGAAGCGCGCGCTCGACATGATCGAGGACCTCTCGAAGAGCGACGCCGAGGCCTTCCTCGAGTTTTCGCGCACGTTCGGCGCGGTGCTCAAGGAGGGCGCGGCCATGGGCGAGACCGACGAGAAGCTCGTCTCGCTCCTCCGCTTCGAGAGCACGAAGACGGGCGGCGAGGACGAGGCGAAGATGATCTCGCTCGACGAGTACGTGGCGCGCATGCCCGAGGGCCAGAGCGACATCTACTTCCTCCACGGCACGAGCCGCGCGTCGCTCCTCGGCTCGCCGTACCTCGAGGCCCTCACGAAGAAGGGCTACGAGGTGCTCCTCCTCACGGACGCGGTCGACGAGTTCTGCGTCGCGGGCATCCAGAAATGGAAGGACAAGCCGCTCACGTCGGCGCAGAAGGCCGACATCCACCTCGGCGAGAGCGACGACGAGAAGAAGGCGCGCGAGGAGCGCTCGGACAAGCTCAAGGCCCTCGTCGAGCGCGCGACGAAGGTGCTCGAGGGCCGCGTGAAGGAGGTCAAGCTCTCCGACCGCCTCACCGACTCTCCCTCGTGCCTCGCGCTCGGCCCGGGAGGCACTCCGCTCGCGATCGAAGCCATGCTGCGCGCCGCGGGCCGCCCCGTGCCCCCGAGCCCGCGCATCTTCGAGCTGAACGGCACGCACCCGCTCGTCGAGAAGCTCGGGCAGCGCGCGCAATCGAACGCGGACGACGAGGTCATTGCAGAGTACATCGAGGTGCTCTACGACCAGGCGAAGCTCGCCGAGGGCGGCGTCCCGGACGACCCGGGCCTCTACGGCAGGCGCGTCGCGAAGCTGTTGTCGCTGGGGGTGTGAGCCGCGGGTGACGTGGGTCCCCCCCTGAGCGAGCGGAGCTCGCGATTTGGGGGGGACCGCAGGCGCGCAGGACACTAGCAGCCCGTTGATTTTCTCCCGTCGGCCGCTCACCGCCGCATCCCGACCGCCTTCGTTGCGATCCTGCGGTGCGTCCTCGCCTACAAAAGTAGGCTCCGGGCGCTCCTCGGATCGCGCCTCGGCGGGTCGGGCGCGGACGTCGAACGGCCTCGGTCCGAAAATCAACGGGCTGCTTGGCCGAGCACCTGCGAGGGGGGGCACCCCTGGAACTGTTAGTGCCGAAATAGGCGAATGATTTTATGATGTTGTGTGGGGCTTGGGTGAGGCTCCGCGCGGTGGACCGAGCGCCGCGATTCCCTCGTTGAGCTCCCTCGCGAGATGGTCGCACGACGGAGAGCCCGTACCCTGCCAACCGAGCTCGATCGTGGCCCCGTCGCCGAGCTCGAGGTAGAGGGCCAGAGGATCGGAGAAGTCACCCCACCCGTCGGTGAACGCGGACGGTGGCTTCCGGTAGCTGCGCCAGCTCCACGGGACGAAGAAGAGCACGGTGCGAATCACCCGCGTCCGGGCCGGGGTCACGTCGACGCGAACGCGGCACCCGAGCCACGCGACGAGCGACGCGACGATCCCGAGGAGGGCGAGGTTCGCGCCCCACACCGAGAGGATCGCCGGAAGGGTCCACACGACGAAGCCGAGCGCGGCCATCGGTGCGGGGTCCGCTCCCCGGAGCCGAACACGCGTCGCCGTGGCGTGGATCCGCACGCTCCTCGTCGCGAAGAGAAACGGGACGATGGCGCCGCCGCTCGTGTACGCGAGGAGGTACGTGAGGGACCAAGCGACCGCGCGTGGCACGTGCTCAGGCATGGCGCGCTCCCGCGTTGGACGGTCGCCCCGAAGGCACGTCCTCGGCGAGCTCCGTGCGGTCGTCGGGACGGGCGACGAAGGCCATGAAGCGTTTGGCGCGGTCGCTCACCCTTGGCGCGGACGTCGCCTCGTGGCCGTGCGGCGGTCGCCGAGGCCGTTCGTGTGTCGTGCCGCCGCGCACCGCTCCGGAGTCACCGTCGTCGAACCTCGTGAACGTCATGCAGGTACGCTGACGCGAATAAATTGGTTACCCTACCAATCTATGGGACGACCAAGCTTGCGCGAGCAGCGGCGCGCCGAAATCGTGGAAGCTTTCGCGCGCGTGCTCGCCTCCCACGGGTTCGCAGGGACGACCATCGCGGCCGTGGCCGCCGAGGCGAACGTGGCGCCAGGGCTCGTGCATCACTACTTCACGGGCAAGGAGGAGCTGCTCGTGTGCCTGCTCCATGAGCTCACGGCGCGGTTTCGGCAGCGCACTCACGCGCTCGAGCCTACGAAGGGGCCTCTCGGCGCGTACGCCGACGCCGCCGTGCGCCTCGATGCGACCGCCGATACGATCGCCGCCCGCTGCTGGGTCGGTGTCCTGGCGGAGGCCGTGCGCAACCCCACTCTTTTCGCTCAGGTTCGGCGCCTCGTCGACACCGAGATCGAGGCGATTCGTCGTCGCTCCTCGGAGCGGCTCTCTCACGAATCGGCAGGCGCGGTCCTCGCGTTCGTCATCGGCGCGCTCGTGCTCGGCGCGTTCGCCCCACGGAAGACCGCGGGGTTCGCGGGCCCCGCGCTCGAGAAGCTCATCGCCGCACTGGAAGAGCCCCGCGCGTGAGCCGCGGGGTCTGAGCCGCGGGTGACGTGGGTCCCCCCCTGAGCGAGCGGAGCTCGCGATTTGGGGGGGACCGCAGGCGCGCAGGACGTTAGGCCGAGCACCTGCGAGGGGGGGCACCCTACTTGAGAAAATGATTAGTGGTATCCAGTGTTTAGAGCTGTGTGGCTGTTCATGTGTATAGTGCCGTGCTAAGCCTCGGCGCATGACCGACGCGCAGCTCTCTCCGGCCGACGATCCCTGCCCGCGTATCGCCGAGGACCTCGGCATCTCTTTGGTGTCGGTGCGCGCCACCGCCGAGCTCTTGGCCGGTGGGGCGACGGTGCCGTTCGTGGCGAGGTACCGCAAGGAGCAGACGGGCGGCCTCGACGAGGTGCAGATCCGCGACATCGACGAGAAGCGTGTGTACTACACGGAGCTCCTCGAGCGGCGTAAGGCCGTGCTCGCGGAGATCGCGTCGCAGGGCAAGCTGACGCCGGAGCTCGAGAAGAAGATCCGCGGCGTGTGGGTGAAGTCCGAGCTCGAGGACATTTACCTGCCCTACAAACCGAAGCGCCGCACCCGCGCGACGATGGCGCGAGAGAAGGGGCTCCAGCCGCTCGCGGACCTGATCCTGGCGCAGGCCGCGGGCGATCCGAAGGGGCTCGCGGAGGCGTACGTGAGCACCGAGAAGGGCGTCGCCGACGTGAAGGCCGCGCTCCAAGGCGCGCGGGACATCGTGGCCGAGGCGATCGCCGAGCGCGCCGAGGTGAGGCAGACGGTGCGCGAGATCTACCGCAAAGAGGCCGTGGTCGCGTGCGCGCCCGTCCCCGAGAAGACGAAGGTGCCCACGAAATTCGAGATGTATTACACCTTCCGCGAGAAGCTCGAGGGGCTGCCTTCACACAGGTACCTCGCGATTCGGCGGGGCGAGGCCGAGGGGGTCTTGCGCGTCGATCTGGAGGTCGACAAGGCGCGCACGGCGGAGCGGCTCTACGGTCAGGTCGGGGTGAAGCCGAGCTCGCCGTTCGGCGCCGAGCTCAAGGCCGCGGTCGACGACTCGGTCGCGCGCCTCTTGTGCCCGAGCATCGAGAGCGACGCGCGGATCGACCACAAAATGCTGGCCGATCGCGACGCGGTCGACGTGTTCGCCGAGAACCTGAAGAAGCTCCTGCTCTCGGCGCCGCTCGGCCGGCGTGTGGTGCTCGGCATCGACCCGGGGCAGCGCACGGGCTGCAAGTGCGTCGTGGTGGACGACACGGGCAAGCTGCTCGAGCACACGCTCGTGAACCTCGTCGCGGGAGACAAAGCGCTCGAGCACGCGAAGAAGACGATCGCGGGGCTCGTGGCCAAGTACGGGCCGTACGCCGTCGCCGTGGGCAACGGCACGCACGGCCGCGAGACGGAGGACTTCGTTCGGAAGGTGCTCGCCGAGGAGCTCGGGGGCGCGAAGAAGGACGTCATGGTCGTGCCCGTGAGCGAGGCGGGTGCATCTGTGTATTCTGCAAGCGACGTGGCGCGCGAGGAGTTCCCGGACTTGGACCTCACGGTGCGCGGCGCGGTGTCGATCGCGCGGCGGCTGCAAGATCCCTTGGCCGAGCTCGTGAAGATCGATCCGAAGGCGATCGGGGTGGGGCAGTACCAGCACGACGTGTTCCAGCCGCTCTTGAAGCGAAAGCTCGCCGAGGTGATCGAGTCGTGCGTGAACGCGGTGGGCGTGGAGCTCAACACGGCGAGCGCGCCGCTGCTCGAGCACGTGGCCGGCCTCGGTCCGACGACGGCCAAAAAGATCGTGAAATACCGCGAAGAGAAGGGCGCGTTCGGCTCGCGCGCGGAGCTCTTGAAGGTCGCGGGGATCGGGCCGAAGGCGTTCGAGCAGTGCGCGGGGTTCGTGCGGGTGCGAGGCGGGGCTCACCCGCTCGACGCGAGCGCCGTGCACCCGGAGCGGTATGCCTTGGTCGAGAAGATCGCGAACGATCAAGGTGTAAAGCTCACGGATCTCGTGGGCAACGCCGAGCTCGTGGCCAAGGTCCCTTGGGAAAAATACGCCTCGAACGACGTGGGCCTCCCGACGCTGGAGGACATCAAGAAGGAGCTCGCGAAGCCCGGCCGCGACCCGCGCGACGCGTTCTCCCCGCCGAAATTCCGGGACGATGTGCGCACCCTCGAGGATCTCAAGGTGGGCATGGAGCTCGAGGGCGTGGTCACGAACGTGACGGCGTTCGGCGCCTTCGTGGACGTGGGCGTGCACCAGGACGGGCTCGTGCACGTGTCGCAGCTCGCCGACCGCTTCGTGAAGGATCCTCACGAGGTGGCGAAGGTGGGCGACAAGCTCAAGGTGAAGGTGCTCGAGGTCGATCTTGCGAGAAAGCGCATCGCCCTCACGGCCAAGTCGGGCGTGGCACCGAAGGCTCAGGGGGGGCAGGGGCAGAGGCCTCCCCAGGGGCGCCCGGAGCCGAACCGAGCCCCTCAGAAGGGCGCACAAAAGGCGCCGGATGCGGGGAAATTCGGCCACAACCCGTTCGCCGCGGCCTTCGGGAAGAAGTAGGCCGCTTGCCTCGAAGGGGCACCTCGGGCGTGCACTTCGCACGCTTCGAGGTACGCTTGGCGGGTGAGGTCGAGGTGGCGTTCCCAGGCATCGAGCGGGCTGTCCTCGCGTGCTCCACGGGCTGCGCGCTGGCTGGGGCTCGGCGCCGTCGTGGTGTGCGGGCTCGGGCTCGGGAGGATGGCGCATGCCGCGTCGCCCGAGGGCGCGGGGGAGGGGCGGCCGTACTACTGCGAGCGTGTCGCCTCGTCGCCGGACGATTGGGCGGTGTACCCCGAGTGCGCCGCGCGCGAGACGTCTCCCTCGAAGGCCGAGAAAACTAGGCCTCTCGTGTGCATGGGGCTCGAAGCGACCCGCGACGTGTGGCTCGCTTACCCCGAGTGCCGCGGGGTCGTGAAGGCGCCCGAGCCGTTGGCCGAGAGGTCTTCGGCGCCTGCGTATTGCCGCGGGCTCACGTCGAGCGGCGACCTCGTGGCGTACCCCGAGTGTGCCTCGGCGGCCTCGTTCGAGACGTCGTCGGGGGCGCCTCGCCGCGGGGCACCGTCGTTCTGTGACGGCGTCGCGCCGGGGCCCGAGAACGATCTCGCCTACCCCGAGTGTGTGCGCTGACGAGCGAGCGCGCGAACCCTTTCGCCCGGGTCCACATGCGCTATGCTGCGACGGCCGCACGGGTGGCGAAATGGCAGACGCAGCGGATTTAGGTTCCGCCGCCGCAAGGCGTGGGGGTTCGAGTCCCTTCCCGTGCACTTCTCAGCAGTTAGGCGGTGTGAGCTGAGATCGTTTCGAGGTCGTGCCGCCGTTTTGGCCGCCGTTTTCGCGGCGGCAACGGCGGCAAGGCTCGGCCCGAGCACGCGATCCATGGGCTCGAACCATCCGCCCGCGCCGACCTTCGCGAACGTGGTCGCGAGGCGCCGGTAGTTCGCCACCTCCGACGAGGAGCGGTGCCCCGTCTTCGCCGTCACGAAGGCCTCTGTCTGCCCCGAGGCGAGCGCGACGGTCACGAAGGTGGCCCGGAGGTCGTGCGCGCGGATCGGACGCCTGGCGGCCGAGCGCTCGAAGAGCTCGGGGCGGTCGACGCCGGCGAGCCGAAGGTGGGCCCGGAGGTCGTCCGCGAGGTGCCCCGGGTCGGCCACGGCGAACACGCGGCCGACGGTGCCGCGGACCTTGCCCCACGCGCGGAGCGCGGCCAGGGTGCCCGGGTCGAGCGCCCACGATCTGGGATCGTCCGTCTTGTTTTCGTCGAGCCGCACCACGCCGCGGCCGAGGTCGAGATCCGACCACTCGAGGCCGAGCGCTTCACCGGCGCGCATCCCCTCGCGGGCGAGGAAGCCGTAGAGCATGCGATGGGCCAGGGGCACGGCATCGCAGCCGAGAAGCCGGGCCTCTTCGTCGGGGTAGAGCGCGGCCTTCGCCTTCTTCTTCGCGATCTTCGGGAGAAACCCGCGGGGGAGGGGAGACGCGGCGAGGAGCCGGCAAGGGTACACCGCGAGGGCGAAGAGCCGCGCCATGGCCTGGGCAACGTGGCGACGGCTCGCCGCTTCGAGCTCGGGCGGGAGCCTCCGAAGCACCTCGAGCGCATCGTCGAGGGTGAGCGAGGCGAGCGCGCGATCGCCGATGATGGGGTACACGTGCTTTCGGAGGCGCCCCGCGTCGTCGTCGGCCGACCTCTTCGCTCGCACGTGGTCGGGGTAGAGCCGCGCGAGCTCCCCCGAGGTCCACCGCTCGCCGAACGTCTGGAAGGTCAAGGGGCCCGCGCCCGAGGCCTTAGGCGACGCGACGACGAGCGAGCCCCCGAGGAGCCCGTCGACGGCACGCTCGACGGCGCGGAACTTCGCCGGATCCGAAGCCGAGGCCGCCTCGAGCACCTTTGGCAAGATGTCCGCGTGGCCCGCGCTTCGCAGCCGATCGATCAGCGTTTGCACCGAGTGCGCGCGCTCGAGAGCGACCTCGGCCGTAGCTGCCCACGGCGCGGCGATCGACGCGCGCTTGTTCGTGTCGATGGTCACGCGGATGAAGAGCGACCCTCGCCGCTCGTACACACCTCCTCGCGCCCTTCGGTTCGCCATGGTTCCTCCTACCGTGCACGATGCACGCGTCGACGTCGAGACCCGGAAGGGCCACGGCGCCGACGCGTCGGGTACGTCATTCGCCCTGATCGTAGGGCTCGCTGCTCGCCAGCCTCGCTAGGTTGGCCCCTCCTCGGAGCGCGAAGCGCCGAAGTGCGGACCGCCAGACCTGCCGAAGACGTTCCTTCGAGAGACCGCCGAGCAGCTGCCCGATCTCCTCAAGGGTCAGCTCGCTTCCGTCCGCCACGTCGAGCGCGCACGAGCGCTCGGCCGGCATGTCGCCGGGCTCCCCCGTGTGGTTTTGGTGGATCGTCCCGGTCTCGCTCACGTCGAGGAAGAGGTTCATCCGACACCCGACCCACGGGCATGGGCGCGGCACCGTCGCGCAGTCGGCACGGGTCCGCGGGCGTTGGTCGTCGATCGGTTCGGCCGCGTCGCCGATCGCGTCGGATTCGTCGTTGAGAACGCGGAGACGGACGCGTGACCCTTCGGCGATCACGAGGGCCATCACCGCGGGCGCGTTCATCGGTGCCCAACCTGGACGATCGAGAACCCCGCCGACGCGAGCCCTTCCACGTCCAGTTCGCACCACACCAAGACCTCGCCCGGCTTCACCTTGCGGCGCATGCATTCGACCGCCGAGGCCTCGAGATCGTTCGCGCGAAGGCGCTCGGCGAAGGTGTCGCGGAGGATGACCCCCCGCTCGCCTTCGCTCAGGCGCAGAACGACGACGACGAGCGCCCAGGCCCTTGGTGGGAAGGGCGAGGCGCGGAGCGTAGCCCGGACGATCCGGGCCACGTCCCCTTCGGCGCAACGGGCGACCGACGGCGCGTTCACGATGCCAGCTCGGGCGAGGCCTTCCCCTTCGTGAAGAGCGACGCGGCAGCCGTACCGAACTCGCGCGCTCGGTCGAGCAACGAGGGGGCGTCGTCCTCGTCCTCGCCCACGTAGACCACGCGGGAGGCTTCCGTTTCGCGCTCCCGATCGGCTTCGACCTGGGCCACGCGCTCCTCTTCGGCGCGGCGCACCAAGGCGTTCGCGTCATCGAGGGTGCGGGCAGACAGGCGTAGCGCGAGCTCCTTGCGAAGGCGCTCCTCGTGCCCCGCCAACGATCCGCCGTCCTTCGGGTCGAAAATGTCGAAGCTCGCAAGGAGGCTCTGCACCACCCGAGAAGGCTCGAACGCCATGTAACGAAGCGGGTTCAGGTCGAGCCGGACGCTCCCCCGCGCCTCCAGCACGGGCCCGAGCACGTGGAGCTCGTCGAGCTTGGGCATGTCCTCCCCCTCGGCGCGAAGCTCCGCGGCGGCAGCGTTGCTTTCGGCGTAGCTCGCCGCGATCACCGCAAGGCCCTCGCGAATGGCCTTCTCGCCTTCGACGATGGCCGCGACGGACGAGGCAATGCGCGCTCGGTGCGCTTCGATGGAAGCCGTCTCACGCAGCTCGGCGAGGCGCGCAGCACGAGCAACGCGCGCGGCCTCTGCTTCCATGGCGGCGCGGTACGCATCCAGCTCGCCTTGCGCAGCGTCGCGGACGTCCCGCAAGTGCGCGAGACGGTCGTTCGCGAGTTGCGCAGCGTCACGCGCGCGGAGGACCGCGGCGCCAGCGGCATCGTTGGGGTTCGCCACGTACTCGGCGCGGGCCTCTTCGTGGGCGACGGTGGCGGCCCTCGCCGTTTCTGCGGCCGCGTCGTGGTCGGCGGTGGCGCGCGCGAGGCGGGTCTCGAGATTGGTATCGGTTTCCATGATTCATCCTGCTTTCTTTTGCGCGAGGTTGTCGCGCGTCTGGTTCCCCGTCATGGACGGGAGCGTGAAGGGGGCGCCTCTCACGAGGTCGCCCCGAGAACGGACTCCACAACAGCCTGAAGCGAGCGATTGGCGTCCACATGGACCACGCGGCCAAATTCGCTCGCCGCGCGGCGAGCCTTCGCTATCTCACTCTCAAGCCACGCCCGCGAGACGGGCTTGCTTCCTCGCCCCTGACGGCGCGCCGCGAGGACTTCGGGCGGAGCCGTGAGCAGCACGGAGATCCGAGGCCGTGCGCTCCTTTCGAGATAGGGGAGCACCCAACGCCCAAACCTCACACCATCGAGCAGGGCGACGAGGGGCGCGAGAGTCGGATCGTCGAGCTGACCGAAGGCCTTGGCAAAGACCGCACTGGCGACAGGCAACGCGTCCGCCCCGTCGTGCGTCGCTCCCAAGTACGGCCCGAGCGCGCAGAACCGCGAGCCAACCGACCAGCGGCCGACGGGTTTGCCCTGGACGCCGAGGAGCGCTCGACAGACGGCAGATTTGCCCGCGCCCGGGCAGCCCGCAACGAAGACCACGGGGCGACGTGAGCCGCTCACGCTGCACCTCGGGTTCCGCTCAGGCGCTCGATACGCGCCGCAAGGACCGCCAGCGCGGCGCTGACCTGCCCCAGGGTCGGGGGTGGTGGCGGCGGCGGGGGCAGCGGCAACGAGCCCCCCCGACGGGGCAGGGTTGCCGCACGGACCTGAGCCGGACGCGGAGCGCTGGCCACCGAGGGGGCTCGACGGCCGTTGACGACGTCCACCCGCCGCTGGTCGATCTGCTCCTCGTCCGGCGTGAAGAGGGCATGCGCGAACACGGTTCTCGAGGTTCCCATGGCTCAGCCTTCCTCCGAGGCGCGCTCGCGCTCGGCCGCGCGGACGTCGGCGGGTTTCATCGTCGGGAAGACCAGCCGGTCTCCCTCGTCACGCACGCGGGGCGCGCGCTGGGCGGAGCGCTCCGCACCGGCGCGCGCCGCGATGGAGGCTCGCGCCTCGGCCGGGCGCATCGTTCCGAACACCAGGCTCGAGCCGTTGTCGACGATCGCTCGGCCCGGGGTACGGATCCCCATCCGTCGGTCGAACTCGGCCGCTTGCGCCGACGGGCCGGCCGTCGCTCGGACCCGCGCGTCGGGGCGTCCAACCTTCGGCGCGGCGAGCTCGCGAGGCGTCCCGATCACGGTGTCACGGGACGGCTTCGGAGGGCGGGCCATCGTGGCGGCGGCGCGAAGGACCTGGAGGGGGGCGCGCTCGAGCGCCTTCGCCATGCTGGGCCCGAGCTTCCGGAGCAGTTCCGCGCGCTCGCGCTCTTCCGCGATGCGGCGGGGGCTCATTTGACCACCCGCCCAGACCCCGGAAACGGTGCTGGCGGCGCGAGCGGAGAGGGCCGCGCCTTGGGATCCTCCCCCTCCCGTGCGTGCCGGCCGCCGTAACAGGGCGGGAACGCGGCGCCGTTACGCTCGATGGGATCGGGAGTCTTCTTCTCTTCGTTCATGGTCGTTGCTCCTTGGGTTACGAATTCGGGTTACGAATTCGGATTTCGCAGTCGTTTGCGTGAAAAAACGCACCCCGCGCGCCACGGAACCTCCCCCACTGTTGGGGGGGGACCCGTTGCGCCCGGACGAAAACGCGGGTTACGCGCACGACGAAGCGGAGGTTGCCGTGTCACCGCCGCGGTTACGTCGCGCCTTCGCTCGGGGCCGGCGTGACCGCGGGCCAAGGCCTCGGCCTCGTCGGTCTCTGGTGGGTCCAGAAGGCCCCCGCGGTACGGGTTGAGCGGTGCGTCGTACAGGCTCACCGTGGACGGGGCGTTGGGGTCGAGCTCGCCCAGGTCCTCCGCCCCGTCGTCATCGCCCGGCCCGGGGCCCTGGGAGGCACGCAGGCGCGTCGACGAACCGGGACGCCCCGAGACGTCGAGCGTCCGGCGATCGCCCCGCTCCGACCGAATGGCGAGCGACGGGAGGCCGGCGGAGGCCGACAGGTGGGCCACAGGGGCGGCAATCGGCGTCGGGTCGCTGGCATACGACACGGACACACCCGAGCGCCGCGCCGGCTTTGCCGGCTTCGCCCGGTTCTTTCCAGCCCCTACAAAATGCGTATGTGAATGTCTCTGTACCCTCGCGTTTTTAGGGGTGGGAAACAAGGCGGCGAAGCCGGCAAAGCCGGCACCCACTTTCACGACGCCTCCCGGGCCGCAGCCCTGGCAGGAACGACGCGCCACGTGAGAACGCCCTTGCGGTTCTGGTGTCCCACGAGCTTCGAGTCGCCCATCACGCGGCCGTTCATGCGCTTGAGGAACCAGCCCACTGCCTTCACGCTCGGTGCCATCCCCTGCTTAGCGTTCGTCCCCGACTCGAGGGCTTCGCGCAAGTCGTCGAACCCGTCGGGCGGCGTGGGGCCCCGAAACCGGTCCGGCGGGTAGAGCAGATCCACGGCGCGCTTCGCCGTGAGCTCCCCCTGCGGCGCGAGCCGCGGCCAGTGATCGATGACGGCGAGAAGCGCGGCCTTCTCCGGGTCGGCTACGCCTTCGACCTCGGGCCGACACGTCATGATGTCGGAGCCGCCGGCCCAAACGAGCGCCTGGGGAATGAGGGCTGCCCAGGCCTCGAAGCTGCCCCACGCGCGGAGCCCTTGCGACGGACGCCCAGCGACAACGAAGGCACGCAAGAGCGTCAGCGCGGCGCTGACGAGACGTGCGCGATTATCCCGCACCCACGCCAAGAGGTCGGGGTGGCGAAACTCCGTTCGATCCTCGGGGTTCTCCAGTGGGCTCTCCACGCGTGACACGAGCACTCGGCGTGTCGTGTCGCCATGGATGGCCATGTTGTTTCCGGTCGCGAGCACGACGGCGGGCCACGGGAGGGCCGGAATCTCGCTCTTTCCGAGCACGCGAAGATCGACGCCGCTCTCGCCGGCCGTCAGGCACCGGTCCAGGGCCGCACCACCGAAGCTCGACGCCACATTGTCGAAGTTGACCAGCGCTGCGCCGCGGAGCGCGTAGGCGCCAAGCACCTTCTCGAGTTCCTCTGGGTCCGGCGGCCACCCCATCTTGGACGACGTATGCCCCGTAGCAATGAGCGCGATGACGTCGGCCTGAAGGCTCTTTCCGCTTCCACGCGTGCTCGCGTCGAGGAGGAACGCGGGAACGCTCCCTCGGATCGCCGGGCGAGCCAACAGGGTAAGGATCGCCGCGACACCCACGAGCCGATGGGCGCGGCTCACGTGGGGGAAGTCGAGGAAGGGCTCTTCCAGCTCGGCCAGGGCGGCCGCCGCGGCAGCCTGCGTCGGCGCACTTGGTACGGGGAGGCATGGGGCGCTTGGGGCGAGCACGTAGCCGGTCGCGTGGTCGTAGCCTGCCGACGTCGCCACCGTGCCGTCAGGACGCAAGAACGGTGTCCCGGAGACCCCAACGAGCGGAGGGATTGCGGGCCAGGCCCCCGCTTCGGCGATCGCCTTCACAAGGTTTCCTGGCGGGCTCATCGGAGCGTTGCCCCACTCGCCCGTCTCGCGATCCTGCACCAGCTTCCCCACGCGCAGGCACGACGTAAGAAACGAACGCAAAGTGGCGACCGTGAAGGGAACAATGCGCGCTTCTCGCCGGAGGGTCGCGACGGCACGATCATCTTGCGCGTGTCGCTCGAGCACGGGCTCGGATACCCCACCGTCCGCGACGTGCACGAGCTGACCGACGCGCGCGAAGACGTTGGGCGTGCGGGAAAGCACGTCGATCGCGTTCGCAACCGCCACGTGAAGATCGTGCGGGGAGTAGACAACCCAAGGGCGCGGATCGTCGCCCTTGTCCGGTTGTGCCGTCGGCCGTGCGTTTGCCTTCCGGTTCGCCGTCGCCTTCCGGGCGCGCGCCTCGCCAATCTGGAGCACCACCTCGTCGCTCTGCCGAACGGTCATGAGGCCCGCCTCGCATCGAGCAAGAAGCCCTCGGGTACCCGACCGTTGGCGCGCGCTTGGGCGACCTTTCGCGCGAGCTCGGCCTCGGTCCACGCCGGCTTGCACCCGCGGTTCCAGTCGCGAAGCACCTCGAGCGCCGCCGCGTCGTCGAGCTTGAAGCCAACCGCGGCCACGAGGGCGGCGCGAAAGGTCGCATCGTGCCCGCGGGAGCCCGCGATCGCGTGCGGCAATCGAGCCACATAGCGCCGAGCACGCTCGAACGGCGAGAGTGCCGGGCCCGTCATCGAGCGGTTCGGCGCCCTTCGCGCGGCCTCGGCGTCGCGCTCGGCGTGGTCGGCCTCGCGCACCGCGCGTGCAACTTCAAGCCACGCGTCGACGTCCAGTTCGTGGCCTTCGAGAGAGCCCGCTTCGAAGATGTTGGACGGCGGTCGCACCGGCACGAAGAAGGCGCGGCTCGGGTCCTTGCAGACCGCATCTACCCGCACGCCACCTCGCGCGAGCGCCGCGGCGAGAAGTGGCCACGTCGCTCGGTGCTCGTCGGAGCGCATCGGGCGAGAGAGGGGCGCGAGCACTCGGAACCGGAGCGCGTCGGCGGTCGAGCTGTAGGAGGTGTGGAAGCTCCACGCGAGGTCCATCGACGCCGCGAGCCGGGCCTCGATGTCCGTACGCGTCGAGAGGGGCTCGTCGACGTCGAAGGCCAGCGCCGTGACGTGCTCGACGTGGGCCAGCGCTCGCCGCTCACCCGCAAAGGTCGCGACGCTGACCAACGGAAGCGCGTGCTTTTCGCCCTGGTACGGCCAGCGATCGACGTCGCCCACGAAGTGCCCGAGCTCCAGCCCGACGCGGAGCCCCGCGGGTTCGCGCAGCCCGCGAAACCAAGTCGCCTTGATCCAGCGTTCGACCCTCACCGGCGGACGGATCATGCTGCGCCTCCTCTCACGAGAGGGTGAGCGTCGAGGAACGACAGCCGCGCCCAGTCCCGGATCACGACGAGCACCGGCGCGACGAAGCCGCCCGCCCGCGGACATGTCGAGACGATCGTCAGCTCAAGATCGTCAAGCCCGAGCCGAGCCAAGAACGCGGCCCGGTTGGCGACAGGGATCACGAACCCTCCGGGCGCGTTTGGTGCGAGAAAAACAAGATCGCCGGGGTCGACTGCGCGGCCCCGGAAGCTCGAGACGAGCTGGTCAGCCTGCCGCACGAGCCGCCGCCGCTCGGCGCGGGGGAGGGAGCCGATGGGGTTCAAGAGACCCTCCGCAGCCCGAGCGCGTCGAGGACGTCGTCTTCCGCCGCGGGGAGAGGCACCGGCACCGATGGCGGCGGTTCGCGCCCCTGCCCGAGGAGGGCCAAGCCGCGCGGCCACGCGTCGGCCGACACGAGCACCGTCCTCCCCTCGCGCCACGAGCCCACGTCCCCCTCGGCGCGGAGCAAGCGGGCGACTCGAAGGAACTTCGTCCGCCCCGCACCGGGCGGAAGCGCCCTTTGCGTGTATGGCGCAGCCATCGGCGCGGCCGCCCCATGTCCTAGGTCGGGTGTTCGCCGGCAGTTTGCGCAGACGAGCACGCCACCGACGATGAGCGGCGCCGACATGGCGCAGCTGCAGCGCTCGGGTTGCGGGGTCGTTTTTGTGCGTGTAGTCTTCATGGGTCCTCGGTGCCGTCGAGGGCTTGCGCGGCTCGGGTCCTCCCCCCGGGCCGCGCGCCTCTTTTGTTGGCTAGGCGGCCGTGGGCCGCGAGAAGGTGCGGGCCACGGTGACGCCGCGGTCCGCGAGGACACCGGCGATCCGCTCGCCGGGTCGGCCTCGCACGGGAAGCCCGACGAGAACGCGGAGCACCGTGCGCGGGTCCGCCGCAGCTTCGAGCGCGATCGCGTTCACGTCGTCGTCGGTCAGGGGCGAGGGCGGGGGCGTTCGGTGTGCCATGCACCGCACCCTGATGCCTCGTGCGCCAGTCTCAAAACTACTGCGGGGCTGAAGTAGTTTATTTCTTCGCGCGCGCTGCGGTGAGCGCCTTGGTGAACGTCGCCACGTCCTTTGCACCGAACGCCCCGACTTCGACCGCCAGAGCCGCCGCGACGGCCACGGCCCCCTTCTTCCCCCGCCCCCCCTTGCGCCTACCAAGCACGTTGCGCTCCGGGTTGGGGTCCACGGCCACGCTCAAGAGCACGTCCCGTAGGCGCTCCGCATCGAGTCGCGCGAAGGCCGGATCGTGATGCCGCAGCGACTTCGCCATGAGCTTGTGGAAGTCGGTCATGGCGCGGATCTTCCACGACGCCATGCGATCCGCGTGGGTGTCGTTGGGAAGTGCGTCGTGACGCGCAAAGGTCGCGCGCGCAGCAAGCTCCAGCTCATGGGCCTCGTGGAGGGCCCGTTCCACCGACGCCACGTAGCGCGCGAGGCGTGCACCCTCTGTCGTGGGCAGGTTCGCTAGGAGTGCGTGGGCGGGCCGTAGCTGGTCCAGAGTCTCGCGATCGCCCGTCCCGAACGCTTCGACGACCGCACGCACGAGGTCGCGCCCGGCGTCGAAGTCGTCCGGGGCGATGTCAGGGTGCGGAGGCTCCCACGGAACGCGCGCTTGTCCGTCGTGAATGCGCGCCGCGAGCACGCCAGCGCCCTCGGGCTCGTATGTCTCGAGCTCCGTGTACGTATCGATCGTGCCGGTCACGGTCGCGAGGTACCGATCCAGCTTCCGCCGCTCGTCTCGGTCGGGCTCACTCTCGTAGAACGCCGCCCACCTCGCCGCGTCGGCCTTCTGCCGTTCCTCCCAGGTCGGTTGCGGGAACGCCTCGCGCACTGTGCCCACCAGCGCGCCGAACGTCCGCCGCATCGTCTCGAGGTCCCCAGCGCGAGCCGCCGCCCGTAGCTCGTCGGCCCATCGCTCGATCTCCTCGGCGTGCTCCTTGGAGGGTGCGCGCTTCTTGCCCCCCGCGGCCTTCGCGGTATCGTCGTCCTCGGCCATGTCGCGTCCCTCGCGCTGGTCTCGCGCCTCCGGGATTGCCGTCCCGGGGGCGCACGTCTTCGAGGCGCCAGCGTACGCGAGCGGAGGCGCCACGAGGAGCACGAAGGCCACGGCGGTCACGGCGGTCACGAGGACCACACACGCGCGCCGCCAGAGTCGCGGCTCCGTCGGAACCATGCGAGTGCCCCTCACGACTGCACCGCCCCAGCACGCCGCAGGCCCCACGAGTTGCCACCCCCGCCGCCGGGCGAAGGCTTTGGAGCCTCTTGCGACGTCAGCTCCGCGCGCAAGGCGTCGAGCCCCTCCAAGAGCACCCGCACCCGCCGCGCGTCGAGCTCAAGCCCCCACGTGCGGACCACCGTCCACGCGAGCGCAATTTCGCGTTCGGACGCACCAACGGCCCGCGCCGCGTCAACCATCGCTGGCGCCGGTCCCGGTTCGAGGGCTCCAGGGTCGCCTTGCGCCTCGGGGAGCCTCCCGCACGCCGCGGCATGAAGCGCCAGCGTGCGCGCGTCGTCCTCCAGGTAGACCGCCTTCGTCACCGAACGAAGGGTGCGCTCCACATGGCCCAGCGCCGCGATCGCGTCGTCGTCCTCGGGCTCGTACCCTTCTTTCGGCCGCTGGATGGTGCACCGCGAGAGGTGGGCCAACGCGAGCCGGAGTTCCCTCCCCGTTCGCTCAAGCACGCCCGCGATCGGGCTCGTAGCCGACTGGTCGGCCGAGAGCGACCCGAGGAGCTCCTCGGGGGGCACGGTGCTGGAAATCGCCGCCCGAGCGGTCCGGCGAGAGCCACGGAAGTAGGCCAGTGCCTCGGCCGCGCGCCGGGCGTCCACCAGCGGCCGGTCTCGCCAGAGCGCCGCGCCGATCTCCGCCCCGGCCTCAACCGGCCCCCGACAAGGCCCCCCCGCCTGGCCCACCCTCTCGTCACTCCGCTCCGCCTCGGCGCCGTTGGGCGACACGTCCATGCGGGGGCGGGTCACGCCGCACCGTCCTTCGCGAGCGTCGCACGGAGTTGAAGCACGCCCACAAGGAGCCGCTCCGCCGCCGCCGGCGAGATGGTCTCGGGCTTGTCGAGTCGAAGGATCGCCATCGCGGCGAGGATCTCTTGCGGCGATGCGCCGAGGGCCTTCCCGGCCGCGTGGAGTGCGTCGAGCGGCTTCATCGCGCACCCCCGATCACCGTGAGCTCGGCCACGAAGGCCCCCTCGCGCGGCTCCGCCCGCCCGGTCGGCACGAACCGGATCGGTTCGTCCAACGCGTCCACCATGCTCGTCGGCCAGAAGGGGATCGACGCACCGGCATCGCGCCTCGGGGCGTCCTCGGCTTCGTGGTCTTCGGGGGGCGGGGACGAGGCGGCGACGCCGAAGAATCGGCCCACCCGAAGCCTGCGCTCGAGCCGGTCCGCCTTCGGGACGGCGCGAAGGATCGCGATGCCCGTTGCGACCGTCTCGCCGGCCCAGTCGGGCACCGCCACGTCATCCGAGCCGCGCCGCACGATCATCCGGGCAAGGCGCCATGAGGCAAGCCACGATGCGCGGTCGATGGTCGCTTGAATCGCGACGATCAGGACGGCAAAGCCGAGGAAGATCGGCGCGGCAGAAGGGTGCGGGGCGATCATCGCGCACCCCCGACTGCACCCCGGGCGGCCTCGGCCCGGTCCACGATGGACGTACGAATCCCTGCCGCGTCCGCGGCTCCGTTGCTACCGTTCATGTGTCAGCTCCTGTCCTTCAGGGGTTGGCCAAGCGCTCCGGACGGGGTCCAGCCGTCGCGGAGCGCACTTCCTTCACTTCTTCGACTTCGGGGGCCGCTTCCGGGGCGGTGGCTTCGCCTCACCCGCCACGTCGAGCCCGAGCTCCCGTACCTTCTCGTTCACGAGGATCCGCACGACCGTCGCGGCCGGCGCGGAGTAGTGCTTCGCGAGCGCGTCGAGGCGAAGTCGGTCCTCGTCGTCCAGCCGAAAACGAAAGACCTGGTCCTTCGACATGCCCGCGATGGTAGCGCGCATCGTGCCTCCGTTGTGCCCACAATCGAGCACGTGGCCTATTGTGCCCACAATCGGCCCTCATGCAAGGGCGCCCGGCGACGTCACGGCCCGACCCGTGCGCGCCACGGTGGCGCACACGTCGGAATCGTTGGGGATTTCGGCGCGAACAAAATCGACGCGAGCCTTCGAGCGGGGCGCCTCGGAAGGCCACGGCGTGGGAGCTCGCGGCGAGGCGGTGACCAAGGGGCCGAGGTCGGGCCGAATGCCTGCGCCCCACGGTGGGGCGATGGTTGGAACCCGGGCCCGGTGCGAGCGCCGACGGCCTCGGCGTCGCGAGGAAGCGTGCCGAACCGAGGCCGAGCCCGGCGAAGGGGCGATGGATCCGAGCGGGGCGGGCGAACGGGAAGGGTACTCGCATCCGGGCTGGACGGGGAACGGGCGCCCGGTCCCATCGCGTCGGAGCGGCCTCGAGTTCGGCGCCACGGGGACCGTGGACGGGAGCGGTACGAGCCCGGGGGCACGGTGCGGCGGCGGCGCGCGGATGCGAGGTACCGACCGGGATGAAGCGGGGTGACCGGTGACCCGCGCTATGCTCTGAGCATGAAGCATCGTGGGAGGGTTCGGGCGATTGGCCTCTTGGTGGCCGCCGCCACGGCGTGCTCCAGGGCGCCGGACGCAGCAGATGCGGGCAACGCAGCAGACAATACGGGCCAGGCGACACGATCCGCGCCGGGAATCCTCGGGGCGCAACAAAAGCCCCTGGGCCCAGAGGCTCCGGTCACCCTCGTCGAGCGTGACATCGTCGAGCTTCAGGAACGTATCTACTGCCTCGAGACGCTGCGCGGTCAGTGCCGTGTGACGACCGGGATCCTCTTGCGCGGACGGGTCGTGCCCCGTCAGATTGAGGACGGTAGCGTGGTTGAGGCGATTGAGACGGCGCCGGGAGGGATGGCGGGCGAGGTGACGCACCTTCACTTCAATCTCCAGCCGCAGAGGGCTGCGGACCTCGACGGAATGGTCGGCGAGATTCTCCAGCACCTCTACTCGCAGTACGCGGCATTCGACGGCCACTGGCTGCGAACGGTAGTTCTGGAGCGGGGCGCCAGACACACCCCCGGTCACTACTTTGCCCGCGTCTCGCTCTTCAACCCGCACCACCAGTACCCCCCAGCAGCGCACCTCGCGAAGGGGATCAAGTGGGTGCAGCTCGACGACGAAGGGATTCCGGCGACGGGGATCTTGTTGCAGGATGGCGGGACGGTCGGCTTGAAGCTAGCCGACATCCCGCTCTCGCAACCTTTCCGGTAGTTGACCGATGCCAGCTCGCGAGGGGAACGTAGGCCACGAGCCCCTTGCGCTGCCGTGAGGCCGATGCGACGCTCACCGTGGAGGGTTTCGCCATGCGCAAGCTCGCGTCCGTCGTGCTCCTCGCGCTCGTCGCGGTGGCCCTTTCCCCGTCGTCGCCCGCGGCCGCGAGCGACGGGCCCGAGAAGCGCGGGTGCTGCTCTCACCACCAAGGCGTGTGCGGGTGCTCGTCAGGGCGGTCGACGTGCTGCGACGGGACGGTATCGCCCACGTGCGCGTGTCGGGGACCGGGCTAGGCATGGCGGGCGGCTTCAAAGACTGTCCCGCGTGCGGCGCGACGGTCGCGGCTGACCGTGCGCGATGCGTGTGCGGGCACTACTTCACGGCGAACCCGAAGGCCTTGGGGAAGAAGTCGCGGGGCGAGAAGCGCCGCGGGAAGGTGACCGCTCGTCGCGGCGGCGGCGTGTGGCTCGCGATCGTGGCCGTCGTCGCGGCGGCGGCGGTCCTCGTGTTCCTCGCCTTTCCGGGGGCGTCGTCGGTCGGCCTCGGAGTCGCGCTCTTCATGCTCTACCGGCTCGCCCGCCGCGTCGAAGACCTCGAGGCCGAGGTGGCCGACTTGCAAGCGGAGCTCGGGCAAGATGCCTCTGCCCCGGAGGGGTAACGGGGTACGCCAGAGGGGCGCCCCGCGGGCTAGCTCGGAGGCCCGGGGAACGACCCCAACACGAAGGCCTTGTGGTGGTAGTTCTATCTGGTGCTCATGAAGATGAACTCTGAGCGCTACGATTCAAGGAAGCCCAGCCGGGAACAACGCGCTGTCGGCCTCCTCCCTTCAACGTCCACGCGTCCGCCTCACGATGATGCCCTTCAGCGTTCACCCCGGAGTACCTGCCCGCTACGCATGGTCGACGTTAGATAGCCCAGAGCTGCGCTCGCGTGTGCACCCGGCCACCGCCGTAGATGAGGCCATTCGAGCAAACGCGCAGCCTCTGATCGTCATTTCGGGCCCTACCGGGGCCGGGAAGTCGTCCCTTGCTGCCGCGCTTGTTCGAGCTCGGAAGGCGCCCCCAGTCTTCGCTCACGTGCACCACCCGCTGGCGGAGCCATCGGCTCTCGAGGTGTGCATCGCCGCGAAGACGCTGGTGCTCGAGTTCGACGACGAGCCGCGCAAGCCCCCCCCATTGGTACGCGGCCAGTCGCCCGAGGCCGCGGCACGCGATCGCCAACTTCAGGAAGATCTTTGGAAAGAGGCGGTCGACGAAGCTGTCGAGGAGGGGCGGCTCGTGCGCCTTGATGTCGCTGAGCTCGTCTGGCCGAGAGTGACATGCTCGAAGTTCACGATCCTGACGACGTGTCGCCAGGCGCGCAGCTTCCTCGCCGACCACCCCATCCTCCAGCAAGCCGGGGCCGAACTGACGGTAATCGAGCTGGACCAGGACTATCGATGGTCGGATGCCAGCCCCATCGATCTCGACGATTGGTAGGTGGTGGCGTCGTTCCCGCACGTAACTCACTCGCTCGGGGGCTGGGGCTCGAGGCATCCCCCGCCGTGGTGAGAGCCGCACCCCCGGCCGAAAGATCCGTTCGTGCACGACGGCGAGCGGCTCCCGTCGCAGCAAAGCGCGTGCGTAGGCGAAGCTCGGCGCACCTCTTCGAGCACGCTGCGAGCTCGGGAGCCGACGCCTGCGGCCCGGCCGTTCAAGACGCCTGCGGGCTCGGGTACAGCCTTCAAAGGTTCATCCCTGAACGGCCTGGCGCCCGATTCGCCTGATCGGCCCTCTGTGTAAAGTTCTGGAATCGCTTTGGTTTTCGGCGTGCCCCAATGGATTGGAATAATCCATCGGCAGAAGCACTTGCCATCCGTCCCGTGGGGATTAGGTTAGCGGAGTCGTTCGAAAAGACGATGCCCGGGGGGCAACCCGGGCACCAAGTGAAAACCCTCGTTTCAAAGGATCTTCCTCATGGAAGCTACTCATCGTGCAACCAGTGTCAACGGCGGACTTGCGCCTGTCGTCGAGTGGGCGAAAGCCCGCGAGAAGCGGGGAGACATCCCGCAAATTACGGCGCGCCTATGGCTCACCGCGCTCGACCAGTTTGTCGAGATTCTCGACGACGACGACCCGACGGAGCCGAAGTTGTTCCTCGACCAACTCGACCGCCTGACCGACCGATACTGCGTCAAGAAGCTGGCGAAGGGGGAGACGGCGAAGAGCTACAAGTCCCGCGTCCGTTCGCTGCTCACAAACTACTTCGCATGGGACGCGGACAAGACCGGATGGAAGTACGACGCTCGAGTCCTGGGGCAGCGCCCAGCGAAGGCTCAGAAGGGGCCAAAGAACGACGAGAGCTCGCCGTCAGATCCTCCTTGCGCAGCGCCTGCGGCCGCCCCGGCTGTGGGCGCCCAAGTGCTCGCCTCCGCAAGCGCAGCGACAAGCACGCTCCGCTCTTTCCCGCTCGATGCCGAGGAAACGCGTCTTTTCGAGTTCCGTCTGCCGAAGGGCGGTATTTCCAAGGACGACGCTTTTCGCATCGCTATGCACCTCGTGTCGTTCGTTCACGACGGAATAGTCGATCCGGCGTTTCGGGGCGAAATGGCTGACGTGGTGCGATCCGCGGGTCGGTAATAGGCATCGGGTCTCTGCGTTCCTCGAGCATCCCCGCTGTCAAACGTGCAGCGGGGATGCGGTTCCCTTTTTGCGTAGCAGGTTTTGATCATGACGTATTCGAACTGGGCGTCGCGCCCGCTCGGCGTCGCTGTCGCGCTCGACCGTGGAGAGTGCGGAGGTTCCTACGTCGAGGCCTGCATACTCGTCTCGGGCGTGATTAGTGCGATCGCAGCCGACCAGTGGCCTGGTACGGGCATCGATCAGCAGCGCTTCGTGGAGGCGTGGGTTCGCTTCGCGGGCTCGCCGGAAGCATCATGGGTGAGCCTGCCCCTACTCAGGCGCACGCTCGTGGAGAGCCGTCGCTTCGAGGAGGCGAAAGCCCTTGAAGCGCTGCGTCCCGACTTCTTCCGTCCGGGCCACGATTGTCGCGTGGTCACCGGCGAGATCGACGTCGACGAGCAGGAGGCAATCAAGGCGTGCCCGGGCTTGACCCTGTACGAGATCCGTAGCCACACCTACCCCAACGTCTTCTACAGGTACGTGAGGTCTCAGCTCGTTCATGAGTACGGCTTCGCCTCTGGCGGCTGGGCGGCCGGCGTGGCAATGACAACCCGGCACGACGCAACCGTCAGCTACGTGAACGAGCTGGCGAAGTCGGAGCAGCCCGTCGCGGGCTCCGATGGCATCGAGAAAAATGTTCGATCGCGCCACGTCGTAAGGCGTATCCACTTTCACATGCCGTGGCTCGTGGACGTCGCCAAGACGATCGCGCGGAAAGCCGACGAAGCCGACAAGGAGCCAGGTCGCTCGACCCGGCCCCTCGAGTGGTGGCTTCCCAAAAAGCCAAAGCAGCCCAAGAGCTAGCGGTCACCTGTTCCTCGCAGTGCGCCTCAATCTCCTCAAGCCGCCGGCCAGCGCCCGCCCTTGCGCTCGACGAGGGAGGGCGGGCATCGCCGCCTGATCTTCAACCCATCCCCGCAAGCTCCTCCCGGTCGAGGACGTCGTACAGCCCCATCTCGACGGCCCAGGCGTGAGTCGGCGGGGCCGGGAGGGGGAGCGGGTCGGTCGCCAGGGGCCCGAGAGGCCCGAGAGGGGCGCCCTCGGCGGGTTCCAAAACGGCGGCGGCAAACGGCGGCAAGGGGCCCGAGAGGCGGCCTAGGTCCTCGGGAGACCCCAAAAACCCGCGAGAATCCGCGATCGTCGGCGGCTCCGAATTCTTTAGGTTCCGCCGCCGCAAGGCGTGGGGGTTCGAGTCCCTTCCCGTGCACCTCGAGAGTGGCGTTGGTTGGGCGGGCTCGTGTGCCACGTGAGCCGGACCGGGCCGAGCTGACGCGCGCTGGGCCAGTGTTCGCGTGATCCGAATCATTTCGTGGTGTTGGCGCGAACGTCGGTCGGTTTTTCGGGGCTCCAGGCCGGGTTCTCGGGGGCTCGTTGGCGCGAATGGGCCGCGTATTGTGCGACCCTGTGCCAACCTCCGGGCTGGTGGGCACGGACCTCGGAGCAACCACGCGAAGCGAATGGTTTCGAAGCCTTAGCGCGAACGTCGGTCGTATCCATCGCGTCGGGATCTGTCGCGTCGGGATCTGTCGAGGATCTGTCGAAGCCTTAGCGCGAACGTCGGTCGGATCTGTTCGCCCCGAGAGGAGCCTGACACTTTCTGCGCAACGAAACCTCCTCGGCGG
Source organism: Myxococcales bacterium (assembly GCA_016712525.1). NCBI lineage: Bacteria > Pseudomonadati > Myxococcota > Myxococcia > Myxococcales > Myxococcales bacterium. The sequence goes on along the minus strand of JADJQX010000001.1, from coordinate 375,165 downwards.
CCGATAGGCCCGTCGAAAGGTTCGGTGCACGATGAAGAGAGCGGTCCTTGGCCTCGGGATGGTTGGGCTTTCGGTGTTGGGGGTGGCCTGTTCGGGCGGCACGGAGGCCCCGCCCCCGCTCGAGGTTGGAGCGCAAGACCTCGCCGCTCGCCTGGAGGCTGCGACCGGCGTGCAGTGGCAGGTCGGCGTGGGTGCGAAGGGCGCCGAGGCGCTCGTGCCCAGAGCGCCCGTGCGCCTCTCGCCGGGCTCTGCAGACGAGCAAGCCAAGGCGTTCGTCAGGGCCTACGGGAAGGACCTCCACCTCGGGAGCGCGGGCGTGAAGGTCGAGCCCCGCGCAGCCACGGCCGACGGGGTCGACTACGTACGCCTCGCGCAGACCCTCCCAGGAACGGAGATCGTGGTCTTCGACGCAGTGACGACGATGTCGTTCGATGCCGAGGGCCGGGTCGAGGCGATCCTCCCGAGCTTCAGCGAAGGGACGGAAGGTCTCGGCACCACGCCGACGCTCTCCGCGGCCGCCGCGCAAGAAGTCGCCAAGCAGGTTTGGTCGAAGACGTGCGAAGGGCCCGTGAAGGAGGTCGTCGCCTCCGAGCCGGTGCTCGGCGCCGCAACGAACCAGGGAGGCCTCCGACTCGCGTACCGCCTACAGGTCGGCGGCCTCGAAACGGACTGCGCCGCGGCTCAGTTCGACATCGACGCCGCGACGGGCTCGGTGCTCGCGGTCTCTGGTACGCGAGGCGCCGAGGACGTCGCTGGCGGGGTGCGTTTCGCCCGTGGTCTCGATCCGAACGACAAGAAGAAGCTCATCGTGACGGGCGCGCTCGGGCTGAACACGATGGTATCCCCGTCGGTGCCCATCGTGACTTGCTCGAGCTACGGAGGTCTCGGAGTGGCGTTGACGTCGAGCTCTCCCGGTCAGTGGGACGACGGCAAGGGAGCGGCGGTCGACGGCTACTTCTACGCGATGGAGTCGCTCCGATTCTTCCGTGAGGGGCTCGGGCGAAACGGTCTTGACGATCGCGGCCTCGGCGTTCGAATCGTCGTTCACGACAACAGCGCGGCCAACGACTTCGGGCGAAACGCGTGTTTTCGAAACACCGGAAAAGGGCTCTTCCTCCCGCTTGGCTTTCTGGGTGGGTCGGTCGTGCTCCCCGAGGTTCACATTGGCGACGGCAGCGCCGATAGGCTCCCGTACTCCGCAGGGTACGACCTGCTCGCGCACGAGCTCGGCCATGGGATCGTCGCGTACTCGTCGAAGCTCCTCTACCAAGGAGAGTCGGGGGCGATCGACGAGTCGTTCGCAGACGTCGTCGGCGTGTCGGCGCGCGAATGGTCTCGCCTCCCGGGGCATCCCGTGAGCCTGCGGCTCGGGGAGAAGCTCGTGATCGGGGGAATGGGCGCCGTGCGAAACATGGAAGAGCCGGGCGAATTCTTGGACCCCGACCATGCCTCTCGCATGTTCCGGTGTGATTCGGGAGAGGCGCCTTCGAAGAAGAACGATATGTGCTGGGTCCACGTCAACTCGGGAATCGGCAACAAGGCATTCGCCCTCATGGTCAAGGGCGGAAAACATATGCGCTACGGGATCCCGAAGGCGACTTCATGGGAATCCGCGCGAAAGATTTGGTACCGCGCGGTTTCGCACCTTCCTCCGAAAGCCACCTACCTTCAGGCGGCCGAGGCTCAGGTCAACGAGGCGCGAAGGTTCGGAACGGACGCCTTCCTCGCCACCGCGTGCGCATGGATCGCCGTGGGCGTGCTGCCCGAGGGCCGTATCGTTGGTGGGAAGCAGGTTTGCCAAGAGACCCTCGAGCTCGGTAAGTCGACTCCGCCCCGGGGCTGCGCGGGCATCGAAGAGGGCTACGCTTGCCACGAATCGGCTCCGTACGCGGCGTATGTCTGCCGCAAAGGAGCCATCGCCGGAGGAATCAACTGCAGAAGTACGAGCCAGCGCTGCCGCCCTCTTTCGCCCTCGGACCCTCGCGCAACCGTAGGCACGAACGGGGAGCTCGTATGCGACGAGCCGTGAGGCGCTCTCGAACCCATCCACGCTACTCTCTTGTACTGCGCTCCGCCCCCTTCTCGGCGCGGCCTTCGTGGTCGCGGTCGTCGATCCCTATTCTTTCGAGGTAGCGCCCATGCAGCTCCCCTCTCGTATACACGTCGCGCTCGCCGCCCTGATTCTCTCGGCTCTGCTCCTGTGGCCTCGTGCTCTCGGCCGGGACGAGGTGGACACGGTTCCTCTCGTCCTGCTCGCGGTCATCGCGGTGGCGACCGTGCGTATCGCTCTCCGGGCGGGCCGCCCCGCGACATTGCGGGCTCCGGGCGATCGGCTCGCCTACGGAGTGGACGGTGCCCTGATCGTGATCGCCATCCTGGGAAAGCTAATGACCACCTATCGTCCGGAGAAGTTCGCGGGACCGCGGCCCGAAGGAGCCACGTTCGGTGTGCTCGCTCACGTCTACGATCCATGCGAACGCGGAGAAGACATGGTGGTGTGCAGCGGTATCGTGCGAACGGCCGGGTACGTCTGCGAGGACGGTTACACGGTGCGCGTGCTCGAGTGCGCTTCCCGCCCGTGCCGGCCCGTGCCCATCGGGCTCAATCTGACCGTCGACGCGGCGTGTGAGGTGGGCCGATGAAGGATCACGATCCGAGCTACCTCCGCACGTTCGTTCTGCTCGTGCTTTCGGCCGTTCTCCTCCTCATGCGGGCGAGCGGGCGCTACCTGGAGCCGGGGGCCATGGGGGTCGTCGGTGCTTGTGCGATCGTGCTCTTGGGGTGCTTGCCGTGGCTCGAGCGTGGCGTGCGCGCGCTACGAAAAAAGCCCACCGCGAAGGACCCGGCCGGAAGCCCGTACCGCTCCCCGACACCACCCGTGGACTCCGTGAGCGCGCCATCGGGGCGGGCGCTGTCGCTCGGGACCGACGTCGTCTGCCTCGCGCTCGCGCTCGCGACGGTGGTCGAACTTCGTTCCCCCGAGCCCTTCCGCGGCTACGCCTCCGTCCAGATCAAGCGCTGCTTCGTGGCGCCGTGCTCGGACGCGAGGTAGAGGGCGCTTTGGTTGGGAGCGCCACGTGCCACGTGGGCCGGACCGGGCCGAGCTGACGCGCTCTGGGCCACTGAACGCGATATGTGAATGATTTCATGTGGTTGGCGCGAACGTCGGTCGGTTCTTCCGCGTCTGCCGGGGCGAAATGGTCGCCGGGGCGTACGACATTATGCCACCGCGCGTCGTTGGCGCCGACGGACCGAGCGTCATCACGTGAACCGAATGATCTCGTGGGTTTGGCGTCAACGTCGGTCGGATCTCCTGGATCTCCTTCCGGATCTCCTTCCCCGAGGCCCCCGGGGCCTGTCCTGCGGTGGGTTTGCCCTTCACCCCCATGGCTCACCCCCGTGCCATTCCGCGCCACCCCCCAACCGTCACGTCCCCCGCACCCACAGCCTCGTGTGCATCTCCGACAGCTCGGCGAAGGGCACGGCCGGCGCGACGAAGCCACTCGGAGACGCGCGCCGCACGGGGATCTCGCAGCCCTCCGCGACGTCCCCGAGGTGACCCTCGCGGATCTCCCACACGACGCCCTCTTCCGCGCCGGACGGGAGCGCGAGGCGCAGCACGACCTTCACCGTGCCCGAAGCGACGTCCGGGACCTGCCGCTCGACCGCCGTGATCCGCGCCGTTTCGAGGGTCGCGGCGTCGGCCTCCTTCTTCTTCCGCGTGACGAGCCACACGGCGAACATCGCCGCACCGTGCATCACGGCGAGGATCACGGCGACCCAAAAACCCACGCTCATGCCCGGACGATAAGGCCGCTCGAGCCCGCGAGGAGCCCCTTTTTCTCGGGGAACCCGCGATCCCGTGCTACGCGAACGCCATGCGCGCCTCTCGCCTCGTGGCCGTCGTCTTTGCGCTCTCGGGCCTCGCTGCCTGCACGCCTCCCATGCCCATCTCGTACCGGGGGAGCTCGCTCTCGCCCGACGCGAGCGGCCCGAAGGCGCTCCCACGCGTGAAACGCGCTGCCATCGACGGGCGCGAGGTCGACACCGACACGCTCCGCGGCAAGGTCGTCGTGGTGAAGTTCTTCGCCAAGTTCTGCGAGCCCTGCAAAAAGACGCTCCCGTTCGTCGAGGCGTTCGCCAAGTCCCACCCCGAGGTGGCCGTCGTGGGCGTCTCCGAGGACGAGTCCGACGCCGACGTGAAAGAGCTCGTCGCGCAGTACGGGCTCACGTTCCCGGTCGTTCAAGACGGAGGCCACGCGGTCTCGGGCCGCTTTCGGGTGGGCGAGCTGCCCATGGTGTTCGTGGCCGACGGGCAGGGCAAGATCCGCTGGGTGGGCGGCCCGCTCCACACCGAAGAGGCGTTCGACAACGCCGTGGCGGCCTCGGCCAAGGGGCCCTGACGTCGCCCCTTTGGCTCGCTCGAAATCTGTGCAAAGACTGGCCCCATGAGGAAGCTCGTGGGGCTCGTGGTCGTCTCGTCGTTGGCGCTCGCCGCGTGCCATGGCGCACCCGTGGCCGAGGCCGTCATGCCGAACCAAGGTCACGACACCACGCAGCTCGCGCGATGCAGCGTCGCCGCGAGCCGCGAGCAACCCCTCGTGACCGAGTGGCCCGCGCCCTACAAGGCGCGCCTCGAGGCCCTGCTCGCCGAGGGCGCCGTCGCCGTCGAGTACTCGGGCTGCGAGCTGCGCATCGTCGATAGGTGCAAAGTACCCGGAGCGTACGCGTGGAAGCGCACCACCCTCTCGCGCGACACGACCGACATCCAAGACGAGGACGACCTCTACACGAAGCTCCCGCTCGGCGCGGTGACGCTCTCGGGGCAGCTCAAGATGTCGGGCTCGCTCCACGTGGAGACGACCGTCGCCGGCCAGATGCAGCTCGTCGGAAAGGCGGCCCAAGACGCCACCACGGGCGCCGAGTGTGCGAGGGCGACCCACCTCGTCACCGCGCTCAGCGTGGGCGCGTTCAAGCTCGTCTCGGGCGGCAACGTCGCGGGCAACGCAGGCGTCGAGGTGGCCGGCATGGGCGGCAAAGGCTCGGCCGCGCAGAGCAAATCGGTGCTTCGTTCGGCGGGGGATCCCACGAGCTGCGAGCACGCCACGAAAGAGTCTCCGGACGAGGCATGCAAGTCGCCCATCCAGATCTTCCTCACGCCGATCCGCCGGTCGGTGCCGCTGAACACGCTCACGCCCGTGCCCGAAGAGAAGGGCTGATGCACGCGATGTCGGCGGCGAAAGCTCCCACCCTGGCGCGACGTGCGCGCGGGGTCCTGCGCGCGGTGACGGTGGTGGCCTCGGTGGCGGGGCTCGTGTCTGCCGCCTCGTCCTGCGGGCCGAGGTACCCTACGCCGTTCTCGGCCGAGTCGATGGCGCAGGTGGGCACGTCGTCGGCCCTCGTGCACTACCTGAAGCAGCCGGGCGCCACGGCCGCCGTGTGCGACGCTCGCGCGAGCTCGGCGCACGTCTCGGGCGACACGCTCCGCGACGTCGACACGCTGGTGCACGGCGTCGGCGAGGTGAGCCCGATCGTGTTCCAGAGGTGCGTCGCGCTCATGCTCGAGTCGTCGTCCCCCGAGGCGCGCTCGCGCATCCTCGAGGCCCTCGTGCACGAGTACCGCGCCTACCTCGGAAAGAGCGCCGTCGAGACCGACGCCGCCGAAAAAGCCCGGCTCGAGGCCCTCCATCGCACGTTGCTCTTGCGCCCCCGCGGGGCCGAGCCGCGCGACGCTGCCATCGCCGAAGACATCGCCGCGCTCCGCAAGGTGCTCGCGAGCCAGAAGCTCGGGCCCACCGCCACGCAGCTCGGCAAAGACATGCTCTCCGAGGTCGACCTCGTCGCCGGCACGTACGAAGGGAAGCCCATGACCGCCGCCGTGGTCGACGCGCTCTTTGCCAAGGGCGACGAGACCATGCTCTTTCGCATCGCGAACCACGCCAAGAGCGAAGAGCTCCGGCGCGGCGCGCGCCTCGCGATCGTGAAGCTGCACGTGCGGGCGTCCAAGTCTCCCGAGGTGGCGGCGCAGGCCGGCGAGGTCGAGGCGCGTGTTATGGCCACGGGGCGCAACACGGTCGATCTCGAGAAGACCCCACCCTCGTCGGGTTGGATCGACGACGCCAAGGTCGGCTTTCGTGGCATTCGCGTCCGGCAAGACTTGTGGAAACAAGTGTCGGACCTGCTCCCGCTCGACAAAACCAAGACGGTCATTCCGTCGGTCACGCTGCGCGGCGCGCTGTTCGTGCGTGTCCCGGGCTACTCCGATCCGCTCACCGTGTGCGCTCACCCCGAGGCGCTCGACGTCACCCCCTGCATCGACGCTCACACGGTGCGCCCGCGTGTGCCCATTCTCACGGTCGACGAGCAGGGCCTCATGCACGTGGTCGAGCGCATCGCCACGGCCGACGCCCTCAAGCTCGTGTACAATACAGAGAACCTGCCGATCCCGGTCGACGTGGCCGGAAAGCCGGTGATCACGCTCGAGTGGCCCATCCACTTCGACGCCCCCGAGCCCATCGTCCTCGAGGGGCCGATGTCGTCGCGGGGGCCCGATATTCGGGTATCCATCGAGCGCCGCTATTCGCCTCGTTTGCTCTTCGCCGTCGAGGGCCCGAATGGCAAATGGCGCGGCGTGATCGAGAACGACGATCTCTCGAAGATGGCTATCGTCTCGCGCGGCGGAGCGGGAAAACCCGGCACACGAGGCACCGATGGCGCGGCCGGCGGGGCGGGGAGCGCGGGCTCCAACGCGTCGTGCCCCGGGAGCCCCGGCACGAACGGCGGTCGCGGCGGGAACGGCGGAAATGGCACCGCGGGTGGCCCCGGAGGCCCCGGAGGGCCCGGGGGAGACGTGTACGCCCAGCTCGCGTGTGTCACGGGCAACTGCGACGCGGTCGCGCAGCTCGTGCGAAACATCGTGCGGAGCGAGGGTGGGCACGGCGGCGCGGGTGGCGATGGAGGCCGCGGAGGCGCGGGGGGCGCGGGCGGCTCGGGCGGCTCGGGGACCTCGTGTTACGACTCGGTCACCAAGCGCTCCACGTACCTCTCGGGTGGCATGTCCGGATCGTCAGGCTCGAACGGCAGCCCCGGAGCGCGCGGCGCGAACGGCGCGAACGGCGCCCCGGGCAAGGTGGATCTCCGCGTCTCACAAGCTCCGTGACGCGCGTGTCCGGCGGCTGGAAGCCGGGCCCTGCCGCGCGTCGCCGGGCTCGGCGCGCAAAGCAGGCCCGGCGCCGCGGAGATACGCCCCTCAATAGGACATCGAGTAGTTGAAATTATCGGTGTTGAAGTTGGGCGAAATGGTCGATTGGCAGGTCGGGGAGTGAAGGGTCGGGTTCGCAAAAAGCCCCTGCCCCGAAAGAGAGAGGGAGTGCTGGATGGAATTGGGGCCACCGTCGCGTTCGATCGACCTGAAACGATGGGAGGTCTGGTGGAAGCTGCCTCCAACCTGCATCGAAAAGATGGAATTGTCGATGATGTGACGGAGCCCTTGGGCTTCTGTCGCCGTCGCGTACCTTTGGGCAATCTGGTGCATGAGCTCGAGGTAGGCCCGCACCGCGGGACCGCCCGAGACCTGCGCTTCATAAACCCCTGGTGGAGCGAGCACGGTCAGGCCGATGGAGGTGAACGCTCCACTTCGGATGCCGTCGATGCTGATGGCGACGCTCCTGTATGTCCCCGCTGCATTTGGAGGGCTGAGTGTGGCCGCGTAGATGACGGAGGGACTGAGGATATTCCCCGACCAGACGCAGCACCCATTGACGACCGTCGCGTAGGCGGGGCACAGCGTGCTCGCCTCGGGGAGACGCCCCACGTAGCTCAGGCGGAGCGTGATAAGGCCTCGGATGACGCCGTCGGGGCCGAGGCCGAGGGGAGGCGCGGCATCTCCCGCGGCGTCGCTCTGTGCGTCCGACCACGCGTCGGCCGTGGCGTCCTCCTGCGGGGTCGCGTCCATGGGGAGCGCGGCGTCTGGCCGGGGCGGCGTGGTGGGCGTGGTCGTGGGTACGACCGGGACGTCGCCCGTGCCCGCGTCCGGCCCTCCGGTGAAGATGGCGTCGTCACCCGTGCACGCCGCCGCGACCGCGATGGCGCACGTTGCCCCAACGAACACGAACCTACCCCGCATGGTGTCCTCCCTGAGTCGGCTCGACCGACGAACCTCTCATCGTTTCTCGAAGGCTACGCCCCGTCAACGGAGATCTAGAACGCGTACCCGGCCCACACGGAGGCGACGGGTGTGAAGACGTACGACGTGTAGACGTCGTCCAGGTAGGCCTCGCCGTAGCTCGCGAACGCCGTCGTGAGGCGCGGCGCGCGAGGCTGGAAATCCGGGGTGATCGTGGTCGACGAGCCCACGGTGAACGCGCCTCCGAGCGCGACCCTCGCGAAGAGGTGGCGCACGACCTCCCACTCCCACCCGAGCTCGACGTCGAGCATGTGGAGCGTCGAGCGCGCCGAGTAGGTCTTCTCGTCGTTCGCGTTCGGCGCCTCTCTCCCGGTCAGGGCCGTGACGAGCGTCGCCTGCGTGGCGCCGCCTCCGAGCGTGACGAGGCCGTAGCCTCCCTCCACGGTGAAGCCGTGCTTCGCGAAGGGCCGATACCCGACGTGCGTGCGCCAAATGAGGGACGACGACAAGGTCGACTTCACGAGCGTCGCGGTGTCGTCGCCATACGCGCCGATGCCCACGAGGAACCCGTTGATCGCCGAGACGTACGGCCCCGGGAGCACGCCGAGCGTCGTCGAGAGGCGCACGCGGAACGGCGCCTCGACCTGCCCTCGGACGCCGACCGACATCGGGAGCTCGGTGCCCGCGGCCACGGCGCCGCGCCACTTCGTCTCGGGCTCGTCGGCACGCGCGCAGGGAGCCGCGGTCAGGGCAGCGACGGTGACCGAGATCGCGACAGCGCGGGCGAAGGTCGGGGGCATGGTGTCACCGTACCTCGTGGCCGGGGCTCATGGGATATCTTGCGCTGCACCATGTGGGTGCCTGTAACCCAGTGAATCGAGCCAGAACGCGCTCATTTTGGCGTGGTGCATTGCACCATCGTGGGGCGGGTGGCATGGTGTGCGCCCATGAAGCGTGCCCTTCCTTTCTTCGCCGTGGTGGCAACCCTCGTGGCCTGCGGCAGCACGTCCACGCCGCGCGTCGAAGACGACGCGAGCACCCCTGCGGCGGACGGCGGGGCGATCGTGCTCCCCGATGGCGCCGTGGTGGTCCCTCCGCCTGGCGACGCGGGCCCGCTCCCCACGACCGACGGGGGCGCGCTCGAGGCCTTCTCGTACCGCACGTACCCGATGCCCTCCGAGAACCCGGGTGGCCTCTCGGCGTTCGTCGAGGCCCCGGCGGGCAACCCCGCGAAGGCCGTGGTCGTCGTGCTGCACGGGTGCACGCAGCGCGCCGCCGACATGGCGCGCGCGGGCTTCTCGGACGCCGCGAAGGCGTACGGGTTCGTGGCGGTGTACCCCGAGCAATCGACCACGAACGACGCGACGACCTGCTTCCGCTGGTACACGAGAGACCACGCCGCGCGCGGCAAGGGTGAGCTCGCCTCGATCGCCGCGCTCGCGAACGACGCAAAGGCCCGCTTCGGAGCGACGCAGGTGTTCGTCGCGGGGCTCTCGGCCGGTGGCGCGATGGCGGCCGCGGCCCTGTCCGCGTACCCCGAGGTGTTCGACGCCGCGAGCCTCCAGGCAGGCATCCCGTACGGATGCGCCACGAGCGCGCTCGAAGGGTACTCGTGCTCGAGCACACCGAAGACACTCTCGGCGCAAGCGTGGGGAGATCTCGTCCGAGCCGCGGCCACGCCCGGCGCCAACGTGCGCGTTCAAATCTGGCAAGGTGACGTCGACCCGGTCGTGAAGCCGCAGAACGCCGACTCGCTCGTGCTCCAGTGGACCAACGTCGCCGGCATCGACGCGACCCCCGACGCGGAGACGCGCGACGGCGCCGTGAGCACGAAGGCCTTCCACGACGGAGCGGGGAAGACCCGGGTCGAGCTCGACGTCGTGGCCGGCATGGGCCACGGCACCCCGATGGCGACGCGCGGCACCGACGCGCCGTGCGGCAGCCCCGCCGCCTACGCGCTCGACGTGGGCGCTTGCGCCGCGCGAGGCGCCGCCCGGTTCTTCGGCCTCACGAAGCTCTGAGTCTCGCGCGCACCTGAGCGTCGGCGCAGCGTCGCGAAATCGTGAATGCGTTCGGTGGCCTACGCATCGGAACCGGCATGCTCGAATTTCTGCGACAGCTCTTTCGCAGCCGTGCGCCCGTGCCTCCGGTCGTCGTCCGAGCGCGCAAAGGCGCCGAGCTCCCCGCTCTCGTCGAGGTCGATGCCGTCTGGCACCCCTCGGGGCTCCGCCGGGCGTACCGCGCGAGACACGCCCAAGGGCTCTGCATCCTGCCGTGGATCGCCGACTCGGAGCGTGTATCCCTCACGGTTCGTGCGGCCGGCGCCGGCGCGGCCCTCGAGGTCCCGGTGGACTCGGCCCGTGAGGGGCGCGCGTTCGACCTGGCCCTAGGCTGATCCCCGATTCGTGTGCCAGTCTGTGCCGCGCCGTGGGGGAGAGACCCCGGGGGCGAGAATGTAGGATGCGGCAGTTTTCTCGGGACTTTTCGATGGATCGACGGTTGCAATACGTCGAGGCATGAAGAATCTCACCACGTTCCTCTCTGGGTCGATGGTCCTCGCGGCGGTCCTCGTGTCGAGCGCTGCCCACGCCGATGAGGAGGTCGAGGTCGCGCCCCCGGCCTCGCCGGATCCCTCGGCGGTGCCCGCGCCCGTCCTCGCTCCCGCTCCCTCGCCCACCGTGGCCCCGCAAGAGGCGCCGCGCGCGCAGCAGCCCACGCTCACGCTCGGTGCAGGATGCACGGAGTCTCCTTCGGGGTGTGGGGCCGAGGGTGCGCGCGCGTCGTCGGGCAGCCGTTGGTACGGCTACCAGACCTTGCTCACCGATACGGCGGCGGTGCTCTTGGGCTTCTCGGCCGCGGCGACCGGGCCCGTCGGTGGCGTCGCCTCGGTGTCGACGTACTTCCTGGGAGCGCCGATCGTACACCTCGCGCATGGCAACTACGGGGCGTTCGGCGCGAGCCTCGGCATGCGCACCGTGGGGCCCGTGCTCGGGGGCTTCACCGGGCTCGGCCTCGGCGCGCTGGCCGACGGTTGTCGCGGGGGAGGCGATTCCTTCTGCGGAGCGCCGCTCGTCACCGCGTTCGTGGGCGTCGTGGGAGGTATGCTCGCCGCCGTCGCCGTGGACGCGGCCGTGCTTTCGAAGGAGCCTCGCGAGCCGAAGCTCACGGCCAAACGCTGGGACGGAAAACCCGTCCTCGCGCCGAGCTTCGCCCCCTCGACCCAGGGCGCGACGTTCGGCTTCGGCGGCGCATTCTGACGTGAGCCGCATTACGTGAGCTCTACACGGTTTCCCTCGATGGTCCAACGGGCGTGGGTCGTGCGCGCGGCGAGCGTCGCGTCGTGCGTGACCAGCACGAGCGCGCCGGGGTAGGCCACGAGCGCCTCCTCGAGCCGCTCCACCGACGGCAGATCGAGGTCGTTCTGCGGCTCGTCCAGCACGAGCACCGAGGAGCTTCGTACGAGGGCGAGCGCGAGCCATAGCTTGCGGAGCTCGCCCGGGGAGAGCGTCGCACCGGTCGCGTGGGCGGTCACGTGCTCGGGCACAACCCCGAGCGCCGCGAGCAACGACGAGATGCGGCCTCGCAGGTCGCGCGTGGCTCCCGCGAGGTGCCGGAGGGCCGCCGTGCCGTCGTTCGGTCCGAGATCTTGCGGGACGCAGGTGACGTCGGCCTCGACGAGCCTCGGCCGGCGCACGGCCTCCCCGAAGAGCGCGGTCAGGAGCGACGTCTTCCCGGCGCCGTTCGCGCCCGCGAGGCGCACCTTGTCGCCGCGCGCCATGATCAGGGCCGGCACGTGGAGCTCGCGTGGGCCGAGCCGCAGCGTGAAGGGCTCACGGGCGAGCACGCGGGGCCGCTCGAACCTCGTGTGCGGCACGAAGATCGATCGCCCGAGGGGCTCCCGTACGCGGACGGCAGCGACGCTGGCCTCGGCGCGCTCGACGCTCACCCTCGCCCGCGCGGTGGCGCGCCCCAGAGAGCTCGCCGCGCGGTCGGCTCGGAACTGCGCACCGACCGAGCGCCCGTCCGCGTCGCGTGGAGATTTCATCCTCGCGCGTCGGCTGGTCTCGGCCACGGCGCCGGCGTGAGCGGCCTTGGCCACGGTCTCGGCCGCGCGCCGACGATCGCGCTCGGTGCGCTCTCGATCGCGTCTCTCACGGAGGCTCGCAAGCTCGCGTTCCCACTCGGTTTTCGCCGACGAAAACGGAGCGTCCCAGCGCGTGAGCGTCGTGCCGTCGATGCGGAGGGTCGTGTGCGTGATTGCGTCGAGCAGGGCACGATCGTGCGACACGATGACGGCGATCCCGCGGAACGACGCGAGCGCCGCGCAGAGCTCCCGGGCGCCGTCGGCGTCGAGGTGGTTCCCCGGCTCGTCGAGCAAGAGCACGTCGGGGGCGTCGTAGAGAGCGACGCCGATCTGCCAGCGTCGCCGTTCTCCTGGGGAGAGAGGCGCTCCGAGCCCTCGAGGCTCGAGCCGAAGCGCGGCACGAAGCCGGGCCGCGTCGCGTGTGGTGCTCGCGGCGAGCTCGGTCGTCCGCGCCTCGTCCACGTGGGTCGTCTGGTCGACGAGGTGGACACGCATATCTCCGGGCACGAACGCGACGTGTCCCGAGGTGGGGGAGTCGAGACCGCCGAGCACACGGAGCAACGAGGTCTTGCCCGCGCCGTTCTCGCCGACGAGGCCGTAGAGGCCGCGGCCTAGCGTGAGGGTCACTTCGGCGATCAGCGGACGCGCGCGCTCGATCGCCACCTTGGAGAGGTGAATATGCATGAAATGACTCGCCTTTTAGCGGCCGACACGCACGCCCTCGAGGGCGGCGCGGGCCGGGTTTCACGAAGCGTCCACCGGTCGGCGAACGGGCTCTGTGTCAGGCGAGGGAGGTCATGCGAGCTCGCGGCTCCGCGAGCGCTACCGGGTCTAGCACGTCGATCGTCGCGCGCCAGAGAGATGGTCGTTCAGCCCTCGAGCACGCGAGCGAGCGAGAGATCGACGCGGCTCACGACCGACGAATGGATCGCGTCGGCGCGATCACGAGGGACGGTGCCTGACCGATCGAGCGCGCGTCGCATCGCACGCCCGAGGCTCTCTTTCGCGGCCTCGAGCCACCGCGCGGCCGTGGCGCGGTGCACTCCGTAGAGGGAGCCGATGGTGTCGATGCTCGCGCCGTCGATCAGCGTGTACCGGAGGAGCGCGCGGTCCCTCTCGTCGAGCTCGGCCACGGCGTCTTCGAACGCTCGCTTCATGCGCGTGCGCCCTTCGGCGTCGCGGAGCGCATCTTCGGGGGAGCCCGAGCTCGCCGCGAGCTCGACCATCGACTCGGCGAGCACGTCCTCCGTCTTCTTCTCGAGGGCGTTGACGAGCACCCGTGCGGCCACGACCCGCACGAAGCCCGCGAGCGAGCCCTCTCCGCGGAACGCCGCGAGCCGCGAGGTCGCCCCGGCCTCACCGACGAGCAGCCGCGCGAGCACGAGCTGCCGCGCGTCGTCGGCGGAGATCTTGCGCGAGAACCTCCGGGCGACGGCGTCGATCACGGGGCCGAATCGCGTGACGAACGTACGCTGGGCCTCGGCGTCGCCGCGGAGGCAGCCTTCGACGAGGGTTTGGTCCTCGGGGCTCATGAGCTCATCGTAGGCCTTCTTTCGCGCCGCGTCGTGGGATCCGAGGTTGTATGACGCACCGAGGTCGGGCCACTCTGTGGGCATGGGAGAGGCGAGCCGTCAGGACCGGGAACCTTCGCAGATCCACGTGCTCGTGGGCTGCTCGGATGCGCGCGACGTGGGGCAAGTGCACCTCGAGGTCGTCGAGAAGGTGCGCGCGGAGCACCTCGCGCGCGGCATTCGCTCGGAGCTCTACGTGCTCCGCACACCCGGCACGTTCGTGACCGAGGACGTGCTCACGGACATTCGCCGCATCGTCGAGGCCACCCAGCGCGACCTCGCGGAGGGCGAGCACGCCGAGTACTTCGTGCACATCCTCTCCCACGGCGAGCTGTCGATCGAGGGGGACGACAAATTCAGGTGTACTCTGCACGATTTGACCGTCGAGCAAGGGTCGCTCTTCAACTGCGGCATGCTCGCGGCCACCCGGGTCGCCGTCGATCTCGAGCGCTTCTTGTTGGGCGTGCGCCCCGAGGTGACGCGGCACGACGGCTCGAAGCTGGTCGTGCACGACGAAGACTCGGTGCGGGCCCTGCTCGCGAGCCACTACGGGTACGATGGCCACCTCGCGGGGGACTGGGTCCGAAGCGTCGACGACCTGCGGACGCACACGCGCCTACAAAAGGCGCGGACCGAGCGCGCGCTCTCCTCCGACCCGAACCTGCGCCGCCTCCGGTTCCATGTCACGGCCGGGATCCAAGACTACCGCCGCAACGCCTACGTGCGCGTGGACGGGGGCGAGCCCGACGGCAAGCTCTGGGACGAGGGCCAGCGCCGCATCAACGCCTACCTCGCCGAGCTGCCGCCCTACAGCATCGATCGCGCGCGGCAGTCCGAGGGGCAGATGCCGCTCGTCGGGCTCTTCGCCATGAGCGAGATCCGCGGCTCCCGCGCGCGCGCCCTCGCGAAGTACGCCGAGCTCCACCAGAAGCCCATCGTCGCCTACGAGCCGAACACCGTCTTCGCCATCAGCGGGAGCGCGCTCGATCTGCCGGAGACGCCGTTCGGGCCGTACGCGATCGCGGGGCTCTTCTACAGCGTGCAGACGCTCGGGCTGCGCCAATACCTCGTCATGGGCACCTCGGATCGGCAGGTCGAGCGCATGCTCGAGAAGCTCGCGCGGGACCCCTTGGCGAGCCTCGTCGTCGAGCACTTCCGCGTGGCGCTCACGCCGACGGTCGTGTCTCCCTGAAGGGCGTCACGGCCGCGAGCCGTGCACGCTCGGGGTGTCGGGCACCGTCCGGAGCTTGGCCTCGATGCGCGGCTTGTCGGTGGGGCTCGCGTCGACCAGCGCTCGCTCGAGGAGGGCGCGCGCGACGGTCTTGTCTTGCACGTGTGCGGCCGCCTCGAACCTGAGCTGTGCCCGCTCGTGGGGCGGGAGCAGCGCGACCCCCTCGAGGGCCTTCGCGAAGAGCCCCCGCGCCTTCTTCTCGTCGGGCTCGGACCTCGCGAGCCACGCGAAGGTGCGCGCCGAAGCCGCCGGGTGACCGAGGCCACGTTCGGCTTTTGCGAGATCGAAGCCAGGGCGCGGCCCGCCGAAGCGCGCCACGGCCGCGAGCTCGATCGGGAGCAGCACGGCGTCGTCGCGCCCTCTGCCTCGCAGGTCCCTCCCTTCGACGAGCGCCGCTTGTGCCGCTGCCTTCGGTAGCGCGCGGACCTCTACGGCGATGGCGCGTGCAAGATGCACGTATTTGCGGAAGGCCTCGATTCCGGTCCAGAGCGGCGGCTCGAACGGCGCGCGGGTGCTCGGGAGGGCCTCTTGGCTCGGTCGCTTCCAGCTGGAGAGCGCGTGGATGACGTGCGCGTCGTCCTGCAGGGAGGCCTCGAGGATGGCGCGGGCCTCTTTTGCCCGGGCGAGCGCCGCGTCGGTGTCGCCGTGGTGGAGAGCGTGCTCGGCGGCGTGCACGACGCTCTCGGCGTACACGGGGTGCCCTTCGCCGAAGAGCTCGCGCGCCGTGGCCGTCTCGAGATCGACCTCGCGCGCGCTCCTGTCGACGGCGAGATCGCCGTAGACGAGCAAGAGGGAAGCGCAGCCTTGCCGCTCGCCGACCTTCGTCTCGGCGCAGGTCGAGAGAGTGCCGGACACGGGCGAGAGCCCGCGGAGCGCGTCGAGCCAGAGGCGCGCCGTGGCGTATTTTTCGCTCGTCCGGGCGTCGGCGATGCGCCTCACGAGGGGCATCAGATCGCCGAGCCGGCGCGCGCGCTCGTCCGGGGTGGCCTTCTCGGCGCGGAGGATCTCGAGCCTCGCCCGCGCGACGTCGAGCGCGACCGTCTCGGCTGCGGCGACCGCGCGATCGATCTCGGGCAGCGCCCTCGCTCCTCCCCCATCGAGCCGCATGAAGGTGTCGGAGAGCGCTCTCTGCGCGATGTCGTCCGCGCCCTTTCGTTGCAGCTCCACTTGTTGCTCCACCTTGTCCATGACGACGCCGAGGACGTCGTCGAACGCGCGAAAATCTCCGTCGTCCGGGAAGGCGTCGGGATCGTCGTGGAGCACGTCGAGCACCGCGAGCGAGGTGAGCACGCCGCGCTTGGAGGGGACGTCGAAGCGCCCCGGTGTAGGGGGAGATACTCCAATAGGCGCACCGAGGCGCATGCGGAGGAACGTGGGGCCGGGCTCCCTCGGCGCGGTGGCGTCCCCGGGGTCGGGCGAGGCCCCGCGGCAGAAGGTCGCGCGCTCGAGGGCGACGGTCGCGCGCACGAGGCCCTCCGCGGTCGAACGGTCGCTCACCTTGAGCGCCTCGTCCGCGAGCTGATGAACGTCTCCGGCGAGCAGGTCGAGGCACTCGGATTCGCCCGGTGTCGGCCCCACCGCGTCGGCGGCCTCGAGGTCCTTCGCGGCGGCGAGCAGGTTCGTGAGGGTGGCCGCAGCCGACCCTCTCGGGGCCTTCCCGGAGGCGTACGCGGCCTCGATCCGCGCGCGGGTCTCGGCCGACTCGAGCATCGCCACGAGGCCCCGGGCCGGTCTTGGCCGAGAGGCCGCTGCGGAGGGTGTTTGGGGGGCGTCTCGGGGGGCCTCGTGGTCGACGCGTGAGACCACGTAAGCCGAGACGCTGGCGATCGCCAGGAGCACCGCGATCACCGCGGCGCGCGGGGAACGAGCGCGCGGCGGGGTCGGCGCTTCGGCGCGCGCGAGGGCGGACTCGAGCGCGAGCGCCACCTCCCGCATGTCCGGATACCGATCGTCGGGCCGTGGTGAGAGTCCCCGCAGCACGATCGTGTCGAGCGTTTCGTCTCCGGTCGGTGGTGGCGGCAGGGTCTTCTTCGCGTCATGGAGGCCCGCGAGGCTCGAGCCCGCGTACGGCCGCTTTCCCGAGAGGCTCTCGTAGAGGCTCGCCATGAACGCGAACTCGTCGGCTCGCGCGTCCGCCGGTCGACCTTCGTGCTGCTCCGGAGCCATGTACGCCGGGGTGCCCAGGATGGTGCCGTCCCGCGTGAGGCCGTGAGAGGCCGGGCCCTCGTCGTCGTGTGCCTCTTCTCGCACCGCGCCGCCGAGCGCGTTCCTCACGAGGCCGAAATCGCCGACCTTGACCTCCCCCGAAGCGGAGACGAGCACGTTGTCCGCCTTGAAATCGCGGTGCACGAGCCCGAGATCGTGGGCGGCCACGAGGCCTCGAGCCGCGGCGAGGTAGAGGCGCACGATGGCTTCGCGGGAGGGCTTCGCGCGCGCGACGTGCTGACGCAAGGTCTCTCCGTCGACGTACTCCATGGCCACGAAGAGGCGCCCGTCGCCGAGGCGACCCGCGTCGAACACCGCCACCACGTTCGGATGGAGGAGCTTCGCCATCGCTCGAGCCTCGCGCGTGAGCCTGGCTTCGAGGGCCACGCTCCCGGACGACTCGTCCACCAAGAGCTTGAGCGCCACGGGGCGATCGAGCCGGGTGTCCCGCGCGAGCACCACGCGCCCCATGGCCCCTTCGCCGAGCGTGCGGCCCAGCTCGTAGCGTGCCCGTTCGACGGGGCTCCGTGGCTCGTGTCGGTCCCGCTCGTCCACCGTGGCGTTCGGATCGGACGCTCTATCGGCCTCGGTGAGGATGGCACCCACGAGCGCTTGGCATGAAGCACATCGCTCGGCGTGGCTCACGAGCGACGCGCGGTCCTCGGGCGAGAGCCGCGCGTCGGCGAGGGCCACGAGCTCATCGTCGTCGACGCACCCGCGTTCGCCACCCATGGCAAGACTCTATCACGAACCGCCCTGCGTCGAGGTCGAGCACGACCCCTATCTGCCCGTCCTTATTGGGGGTTTCGGAATTCGGTGATCCCGTTCGATTTCGTGCGACCCGCCGCGCGACGGCCTGTCTTCCCCATCGAGAGCGAGGCGCGACGGGCACACGGCCCGCCCGGCCCCGCGTCGCTTCCGTGAAGGAGATAGACCATGAAAACGATCTTCGTGCCCTTCGTCGTCCTCGCGCTCGTTGGTTGCCAGGGCGCGCGTGGCATCACGAAAGAAGACTCTCGGTCCGAGGTCGCGGCGTCGTCGACCACGGTCACCTCCGCCGAGGTGTCGGCCCCTTCGCACTCGGCTCCGAAGGCGGGCCGCGGACAGGCTCCTTCGGTCGACGCGTCCAAGCTCCGCGTCGCCGAGGGGAAGGCGGGGCTCGACCCGGAGACCGGCTACCTTCACATCCTCGGGACGGTCACGAACGAGACCGGATCGCCGGTCGAGTCGGTCAAGGTCACGCTCGATCTCTTCGACGCGAGCGGGGCACCCATCGACGTCTCGGGGTGGCACAAGGTCGCCCAGCAAGAGGCCCACGCCGGCGACAAGGAGCACGCGCGCGGCGAGGTCTACTACCTCTTGCCCGGTGAGAGCACGCCGTACCACTACATCCGCGATCCGGCGAAAATGAAGGGGAAATACGCCCGGCACACGCTCACGGTGAGCGCGCTGCCCGGCGGCTCTCGGCCCCCTACGGCGCGGATCGACGGGCCTACCACGCAGAAGGTCGAGGGCGGCTTCGACGAGGTCACGCTGAAGGGGACGTTCGTCGTCGGCGCGTCGCCGTGCCGCTCGCCCAAGGCGTTCTTCGGCTTCTACGAGGGGGAGAGGCTCGTCGCGCTCGTGAGCCCGCACAAGAACGCGCTCGACGATCACTTCCAGAAGTCGGTCGCCGCAGGGACGAAGATCCCCTTCCAGGGCAAGAGCTTCCCCCACGCGCCCGCGGGCGCCACCGTGCGCGCGTTCGGGGGGTGCGACAACTGGATCTCCGAGTGACGAGCGCTGCCGCGTGGGCCCCCGTTCAGCGCGGGGGCTCCCAGCAACGCGCCTCTTTGAAGATCCGCACGAGGTCCCCGTCGACGTGGCCGTCCTTCACGGCGTACTCGAGGATGTCGATCGCGCGCTCGAGCGGCACGGCCTTTTTGTAGGGGCGGTCGCTCGCGGTGAGCGCGTCGAAGATGTCGGTGATGCTCATCATCTTCGACTGGACGGGGATCTCTTCGGCGCGGAGGCGGTTCGGGTAGCCCGTGCCGTTCAGGCGCTCGTGGTGGGCTCCCGCGATATGCGGCACCCTGCGCAGCGCCTTTCCCCAGGGGATCTGCGAGAGGAACTTGAACGTGTGAGAGACGTGGCCGGTGATCTCCTCGTACTCCGCGGGGGTCAGCGAGCCCTTCTTGACCGACAGGGCGACGACCTCGTCGGGCTCGAGCAGGAGCTTCGTTTCGCCCCCGACGTCGAAGTACCACTCCTTGGCGAGGGCCTCGATCTTGGCGAAATCACCGGCCGCGAGCACCGAGGGCTCGTTGGCGGCGAGCACCGTCTGGAAGGCGTCGTCGAGCTCCTTCAAGCGGCGCGCCATCTCTTCGTCGAGGGCCCGCAGCTCGCTGAGCGGCGCGTGGGCTTCGACCGCCTTGAGCTTGCGCCGCAAGATGTCGGCCTCGATCGATCGCGAGACGAAATCGAACCGGGCCTTCACGAGGACGAGCCGCTCGTCGTAGAGCTTCTTGGCCTTCACGAGCACGTTCTCGCGGACCCCGATTTTTCCGAAGTCATGGAGAAGACTCGCGTATTCGAGCTCCTTCAGGTCCTCCTTCGTGAAGCTCGCCCCCTGGTAGGGGCCGCTCGAGATGGTGTCGACGGCCTTGGCGAGGGAAACGGTCAGATCGGCCACGCGGCGCGAGTGACCGCTCGTGGTCGGGTCGCGCGACTCGATCGCCTCGACGCTCGCGCGCACGAAGCCCTCGAAGAGCGCCTGGATCTCTTGATAGAGCATCGCCGTCTCGAGCGAGATGCCGGCCTGCGCGGCGACCATGCGCAAGAGCTCTTCGCTCCGGTCGTCGAAGGGGACCACCTGGAGCGCGACGTCGTCGGCGTCGGCGAGCTTCGCGCGGGGGTCGCGCTTTTTGTTGATGAGCTGGATGACGCCGATGACCTCGTCCCGCTGCGAGATGAGCGGCACCGTGATCATGCTCTTCGTGCGGTAGCCGATCTTCTCGTCGAACCTGCGATCGAAGGCGAAGGTGGAGTCGACCGGCAAGGCGTACACGTCGTCGATCTTGATGGCGCGCTTGTCTACCGCGGCGGCGCCGGCGATCGAGCGGTTCGAGAGCGGCATCGTGAACTCGCGCGAGTCGAACGAGACGCTGTCGTTCTGCGAGAGCTTGAACCTCAGGGTGCTCCCCTCGTTCTCGACCACGTAGATGCTGCCGGCGTCCGCGCCCGTGACGAACCGGCTCTTCTCGAGGATGAGCCCGAGAAGCTTGCTGACGTCGCGCTCGGTGGTCATGGCGCGCGCGATGTCGACGAGCTCGCCGATCTCGTACCGGTAGCGCGAGAGCGAGGCCGCGCGGCTCTCGGCGTGGCCTTTGGCCTCGAGCAGCTCGAACGCGCGATCGGTGGCGACCTCGAGCTCTTCGGCCGTCGCGTCGTCGGCGAGCACGGTGGCGACGCCGAGGCCTCCGGCACGGGTGAAATCGCGGGAAGTGGGCCTGCCGACGAGCAGGAGCAGGGCCTTGCCCTCGGCGCAGAGGGGCGCGAACGGCGCGAGGATCGTGCGCCCCTTGTCCCACACGCGCGCCGGGACGAAGACCACCATGCAGCCGTCTCGGAGGAGCGACGCGAGGAGCGGGTGCGGCCTGCCGACACGCGCGTGCACCTTCGGCGCGAGCTGGGCGAGGTGTGCCGCGAGCGCGTCCATGCGCTCCGCCAGAGGGCCGTGGGTGGAGAGGCTTCCGTTCGCCGAGGTGGGGAGGCTCATGAGCCCCCCGATCCTACCCGAACCGGCTCCCTTCGCGAGGCTCGTCGGTACACGCAATCCGTGCGCTCGGCGCGGACGGGCCTTTCGGTCGCGAAAGCGCCGATCGGGCTGGTAGGCTCCTTTCGCATGATCGACGAGAAGATCGCGCGGCTGCGCCAAGAGTACGGTGACGCTCCCCTCGACCCCGAAGACCTCCCGGCCGATCCGATGAGCGCCTTTCGTCTCTTCTTCGACTCGGCCGTCGCCTCGGGGTTGCCCGAGCCGAACGCGATGACGCTCGCCACGACCACGCCCGACGGGCCGGCCGCGCGCGTCGTGCTCTTGAAGGGCGCCGACGAGCGGGGCTTCTCGTTTTATACGAACTACGAGAGCGACAAGGCGCACGAGCTCGCGGCGAGCCCGGTGTGCGCGCTCGTCTTCTCGTGGGTCGAGATCCACCGCCAGGTGCGTGTGCGCGGCCGATCCGAGAAGGTCCCGCGGGAGGAGTCCGAGGCTTATTTTCGCGTGCGCCCGAGAGAGAGCCAGCTCGGGGCGTGGGCGTCGAAGCAGAGCTCGGTGCTCGCGTCGCGCGCCGTGCTCGAGGCGGCCATGGCCGAGGTGACCGCCCGCTTCGAGGGAAAGGATGTCCCGCTCCCGCCGGCCTGGGGCGGCTACCGTGTCGTCCCCGACGTGCTCGAGCTGTGGCAGGGGCGCAGGAACCGCCTCCACGATCGCGTGCGCTATACACGAATGGGCGACGGGTGGGCTCGCGAGCGCCTCTCCCCGTGAGGCTACTGGGAAGGGGATAGCACCATGACACCGTTCCTCGCCGAAGAGGCGAAATCGCGCCTCGTCGAGGCCGTCAAGAAGGTCGAGAGCCAGACCGCCGCCGAGCTCGTCGTGTGCGTTCGCGCGCGCTCCTCGCTCTACCGCGACGTCGACGTCCTCGTGGGCGCAGGGCTCGCGTTCGTGGTGCTGCTCGCGCTCTTGTTCGATCCCATCGAGCTCGACGAGCGGCACTTCCCCATCGACGTGCTCGTCGCGTTCGCGGTGGGGGCGTTCGTGTCGCGCGCGCTCGTCGGCCCTCGGCTCGCGTCGCGAGCGCGTCGGCGCGCCGAGGTAGAGAAAGGTGCGAAGGTGGAGCTCGTCACGCAAAATGTCACCGCGACACGAAGGCGCGTCGGCGTGCTCGTGTACGCGTCGGCGGCCGAGCGCATGGTCGAGATCGTGAGCGACATCGGCATCTCGCGCGAGGCCCTCGGGCCCTACCTCGACTCGGCGCGCGCGTCGTGCGAGGCGGCGTTCGTCGCGGGCGACGTCGGCGCGTTCACCGCGGCGCTCGAGAAGCTCGGGGAGGGCCTGGCGAAAGCCCTGCCGCGCGAGGCCGACGACGTGAACGAGCTCCCGGACGAGGTGTCCTGATGCGCAAACACCTTCGTAGTCTCGTGGCTCTCGTGGTGCTCGCGTTCGTGCTCGTCGTGGCCGCGTCGGCCTTCGCGCGCCCGGGCGGTGGCCAGAGCTTCGGAGGAGGCTCGAAGAGCTCGGGTGGAGGCTCTCGCAGCTCGGGGGGCTCCGGCTTCGGCGGCGGCGGGTCTCGGAGCTCGGGCGGTGGCGGCGGTGGAGGCATGTCCGTCGGCGGCCTCGTCGTGCTCATCATCGTGTTCGGGATCGTCGCGCTGGTGCGCGCGATGTCCGGCCCGACGGGCAACGGGTACTCCACGGGCCTTGCCCGCGGCCCCTGGGTGCCTCCTCCCCCCCCGCCACCTCGTCGGCCCGCGGGGGTCCCCGCGCGCACGCGGCTGCGCGGGCTCGAGTCCACCGATCCGCACTTCTCGGTGATCGTGTTCGAAGACTTCGCGCAGGCGCTCTACGTCGACGTGATGCTCGCCGCGGGCAACGGTCGGCTCGAGGTCTTCTCTCCCTACCTCGGCGACGCCGCGAAGCGCACGCTCTCGGCGAGGCCCCTCCAAGGGCTCACGACGGCCCTCGTCGGGGCCATGCGCATCGACGAGGTCGAGGGGCTCGAGCCCGGCTCGACCCACGTCACCGCGCACCTCGTGCTCGACACGAACCTCTCGCGCCGCGACCCACGTTCGGGCCGGGAAGAGGCCCTCTACTCCGTGGAGCGGTGGTCGCTCCGCCGCAAGAAAGACGCGAAATCTCGCGCCCCCGACAAGGCCCGCGTGCTCGGGTGCCCCTCCTGCTCGGCGCCGCTCGAGCAGGTCCTCGCCGGCCGCTGCAGGTACTGCCAGAACGACGTGAGCACGGGCGCGTTCGATTGGGTCGTCGTGGCGATCGAGGTGCTCGAGAACGAGGCCCGAGGCCCCATGCTCACGGGCACCACCGTGGAGCAAGGCAACGAGATGCCCACCGTCGTCGACCCTCGTGCCCGCGCGCGCGTGGACGAGCTCTCACGGAAGGACCCGGCGTTCTCGTACCCCGGGTTCGTCGCGCGCGTGACGCATGTGTTCTACACATTTCAGACGGCATGGTCGGCCCGTGATCTCGCGTCGATGCGGCCCTACCTGAGCGACGCGCTCTTCGCCACGCAGACGTTCTGGGTGTCCGAGTACCAGCGCCAGCGCCTCCGCAACGTGACCGAGAACGCCGCGGTTCGGCACGTGGAGCTCGCGCGTGTCACGAGCGACGCCTACTTCGACGCGATCACCGTGCGCGTCTACGGCAGCTCGCTCGACTACACCCTGTCCGACGACACCGGCCAGGTCGTGGGCGGCGATCGGGCGAACCCGCGGCTCTACACCGAGTACTGGACGTTCGTCCGCGCGCGTGAGGCGAAGGGCGCCGCACGGACCGACCGCACCTGCCCGCGCTGCGGCGCTCCCCTCGCCATCAACATGGCTGGAAAGTGCACGCATTGCGAGGCCCACGTCACGAGCGGCAGCTTCGACTGGGTGCTCTCGCGCATCGAGCAGGACGAGGTCTACGCCGGGTAGGGAAGGGCCGAATCCAGGACGAAAAGGCGGAAAATATCGGGCGGTAGGTCTACGTCCTACCCCGGCTCTCTTGACACTTCGGCATGTGCGCCGTTCCCTGGTGCGCATGTCGAAGACCATCGTCGTGTGCGGTCATGGGCCGGGGATCTCGGATGCCGTGGCGAGGAAGTTCGGAAAAGAGGGCTACGCGGTCGCGCTCGTCGCGAGGAACGCGGAGAGGCTCGAGAAGGCCGCGAAGGCCCTCGGGGACGCCGGTGTACGGGCCGCCGCGTTCCCCACGGACCTCGCCGATTTCGGCGCGGTGAAGGCCATGATCGGCAAGGCGCGCGAGGCGCTCGGCCCCATCGGGGTCGTGCACTACAACGCGTACGCGGGTGGCGCGGGGAACCTGCTCGAGGCTTCGGCCGCCGATCTGCACGCGCCGTTCGACGTCAGCGTCGGTGGGCTCGTCGCGGCCGTCCAGGCGGCCCACGCCGACCTCGTCGCCGCGAAGGGCGCGCTGCTCGTGACGGGCGGCGGCTTCGCCTACTACGACCCGAAGGTCGACGCGATGGCCACGCAGTGGGGCGCCATGGGGCTCGCGGTGTCGAAGGCCGCGCAGCACAAGACCGTCGGTCTGCTCGCGGCCAAGCTCGGCGCCGACGGCGTCTACGTGGGCGAAGTGGTGGTGCTCGGGATGGTCAAGGGCACGGCGTTCGACTCCGGCCACGCGACGCTCGACGCGAACGACATCGCCGCCAAATTCTGGGAGATGCACGGCGCCCGCAACGAGCTCTCGGTCAACTTCGGCTGACGCACTTCGCGTGGGAGGAGCGGCGAAGGCGCCCCGCGGTGCTCGCGTGGGCGCCTCTGTCGTGCGTGAGCGCGGGAGCGAGCCTCACGCGTCGTCACCTCCTTCGTGGGCGAGCTCGGGCTCGAGATCCTCGGTCGACGGATCGGCGGCGAGCAGGTTGGGGACCGTCGGTGCGTCGTGCGGGTAAGGCTCGTCGGCGACGGCGACGGTGTCTTCGTACGGATCGGCAGGATCGAACATGCAGGCGTTCATGGGGCCTCCTCGGAGCCTTCGTGGCTCGCGTGTGAGGCATCGGCTGGGGTCCCGCGGACGTTGCGTGAAAACTTCGATGACTCGCAAACTCGAAACCTCGAGCATGCAAAGATGAAAGGCTCGAAAGGGGGCGGCGGCGCGAGCGTGGAGATTTCGGCCCGATCCCCGAGATCGTGACGTTGGTACGGCGCTCGCATAGAGGGCCGTAGCGTCGCGTTGGCCGAGCGTCCCCCCCCCAACTCGGTCGACGCGGCGCCCTAATTTTCATCGGCCGGACCTGGTTTTCGAGCATGCGTCGGCTCGCCACGTGCCGGCTCCCTCGGGGAGCCCGGACGTGCTAGCGGAGCCCTTATGTCGACTTCGACCCCTGCGTCCCGTGTCGCCGAAAAAGCCGAAGCGTCGGCGCGAGCCTCGTTCGCCCGCCTCGGTCGTTATCTGGCGTTCGCTCCGATCTCGAGTGATCCGTCCCGAGCTTCGAGCGTGCGTGAGCTCGCCGAGACCCTCGCGAAGGATCTCACGTCGGCCGGGCTCTCCCGCGCGCGTGTGCTCGATCTGCCGAACGTCCCCGGGGCGCACCCGTGTGTCGCCGCGGAGTGGCTGGGCGCAGGCCCCTCGAAGCCCACGGTGCTCATCTACGGGCACTTCGACGTGCAACCCGTCGCAGGAGAGGCGTGGGATACGCCGCCCCACGAGATCGTCGAGAAGGGCGGGAGGCTCTACGGCCGTGGCGCCGCCGACGACATGGGCGGCTGGCTCTCGCACCTCATCGCGATCGAGTCGTGGTTCTCGGAGGCCGGCTCTCTCCCGTGCAACGTGAAGCTCCTCCTCGAAGGCGAGGAAGAGATCGGGAGCCCGAACCTCGAGGCGTTCATGGACGCGTACCCCGACGCGTTCGCCGCCGACGCGATGGTGCTCACGGATTGCGAGAACCCGAGCACCGAGATCCCGGGCCTCACGGTGAGCCTCCGCGGCCTCCTCGAGGTCGAGGTCGAGGTCGCGAGCGCCAAGAGCGACGTGCACTCGGGCCTGTGGGGAAATGTGGTGCCCGACCCGGCGATCACGTTGATTTCGTTGATCTCTCGGCTGGTCGACGGCGATGGGCGCATGAAGCTCGGGCGGAGGCCGATCGATCCCGTGTGGCTCGCGAGCTCGCGCGACGTGCCGCTCACCCCCGAGGTCATTCGTGTTGGCGCGCGCCTCCGCGACGAGGTCGCGCCGCTCCCCGATCGTGGGCTCACCCCTGCCGCGTGGGCTTGGCGCCAGCCGGCGGTCACGATCTTGTCGACGACCTTCCCTGCGCCCGGCACCGAGAAGAACGCGATCCGAAAGGCGGCCTCGGCGAAGCTCAGCATGCGCATCGCGCCGGGGCAGACCAAGGGAGAGCTGCTCGAGCTCGTGTCGGCCGAGCTCCGTCGCGACGTCCCCGGCGGTTTGACCGTCACCATCACGGAGCAGTCGGCCGCGTCGTCGTCGTGGGACTACGAGGCCAAGGGGCCCGCGTTCGAGGCTGCGGATCGCGCCTACACGAAGGCTTGGGGCCGAGCGCCGATTCGGGTCGGCATCGGCGGCTCGATCCCGTTCGTCTCGCTCTTCGGCAAGCGCTTCTCCAGGCTCCCGCTCATGCTGAACGGCGTCATCGATCCGGAGACGGGCGCGCACGGACCGAACGAGTCGATGGACATCGGCGTGTACGTGAAGACCGCGGTCGCCAACGTGCACCTTTACGACGAGCTCGGTGCGCTCGGCGAGACGCTCGTAGGCTGAACGAAGGCTCGCGCGCTCCGGAAAAAACGGGGCGCGCGTCTCAGCCGACGATGCCGTCGCGGTCCCAGGTGGTGACTCCGAGGCCACGGAGGGCGTCCGCGAGGCGCGCCTTCGGCACGGAGACGAGGGTCGGCATGCCACCCGACAGGCCGAGCAGCTCGAGGAAGTTGATGCCGCTGTCGAACGGAGCGGCGAGGGTGAGCGTGTCGCGATCGACGAGCACGGCGAGGCTCGCGCGCTCCTGCCCCGCGAGCAGCAAGAGGGTCTTGTCGTAGCGGACGTCTTTGCCCGTCACGTCGACGTACGCCAGCGTCTTCGCGGCCGGGAAGGCTGATTTTCCGAGGTCGTAGCGCACGTAGCCCTCGGCGAGCTTGCGGGTCGCGCGCTCGATCTCGCGGAGCTCGGCGGCGGCGCGATCGATGGGCTCCCAGAGCGCCACGTCCCCGAGCTTCGACACGAGCAGGCGCACGATCGCGCCGAGGAGGCCGTAGTCGCGGCCACGTGCGCGGATGGCGCGGTCGATGCGCTCGGCCGTCGAGCTCGGTTTTCCGATGCGCGTGTCGATCGCGCGGGCGTCGTCGTCGGCGCCGGGGTAGGGCTCTTTTCCGCCCAGGATCCACTTCGCGGCGCTGGCGAGGCCGTCGAAATCGGTGTGGCAGACGATGGTGTCGACGGGGCCCACCCGCGCGACGAGCTCCTCGGTGACCATCTCGGGGCACGCGCCGTGCTCCGCCTTTCGCGCGAGCACGAAACGTGGGTCGGACGCGTACGTCGCGTGCTCCACGTGGTCGTGGTGATCGACCCACGCCACGAGGCGCGGCCCGAGCCCCGTGATGAGCGGGAGCGTGAGCTTCTGGAATCCCCCGCCCGAGGCCTCGGACGCGAAGGCCACGTCGAGGACGACCACGCGCCCGTGGAGCTCGCTCGGTTTGGGGAGCTTTCGGGGGGTCGCGAAGGCCAGGGTGGGGGTGGGCACGGGGAGACCATGCCACACTCGACCCGAAAAACCCGACCGATTGCGACGACTTCGCGTGCATGGTCATGCGTGTGGAGGTTTGACACCCGTTTGCAGGGCCCCGTATCGTAGCTGTCCCATGCCGCTCAACGTGCTCGTGTTCGAGGGCGACCCCGCCTTCGCCGGTGAAGTTCGGTCGGGTCTCGAAGCCCTCGGCTGCCACGTACGGATCGTGGAGGACGGCAACACCGGGCTCGCGCAGGCCGCCGAGGATCGCCCCGACCTCGTGCTCTTGGCGATCGAGCTGCCGCGCATGAACGGCTTCTCGGTCTGCAACAAGCTCAAGAAGGATCCGGTGCTCCGCGAGGTGCCGCTCGTCATCCTCTCGAGCGAGTCGAGCGAGGAGACCTTCGAGCAGCACAAGAAGCTCCGCACGCGCGCCGAAGAGTACGTGCACAAACCCGTATCGTTCGCGGATCTCCTCGAAAAGATTCGGCCTTTCGTCAACTTCGGGGACGCGACCGAGGCCCCTCCGGCGAGCGTGCTCGTCGAGATCGACGACGACGAGATCGCGGTCGACTCGCTCAGCAGCATCCCCGCCCCCGCCGCCGACGAGACCGACGCCCTGCTCGACGCGCTGGAGCAGCCCGAGCCCACCACGGCCAAGCCCGAGGCTCCCTCCGTGCCGCCGGCGCCGGTGCACATGCCGAAGCCGATCACCGTGCCTCCGGTCACGGCGCGACCCGCGGCCGCGGAGCTCCCGCCCGAGGCCACGCCGACGCCCGCCAAGGAGCTGCCGAAGGTGGCGACTCCCGCCACGATGCCTCCCGCGGGTGGCGCGAACGACGGGTTGGCGGCCGAGGTGTCGAGGCTCCAGGCCGAGAACGAAGAGCTCAAGAAGAAGCTCTCTGCGCCGCCGCCGGCCGCGAAGCCTACGGGCAGCGCCACGAGCCGTGAGTTCCTCGACCTTCGCGAGGCCCTCAACAAAAAGGACAAGGAGATCCTGTCTCTCAAGGAGCAGCTCTCCAAGAAAGATCGCGAGATCGTCGAGGGCAAGGATCGCGCGCTCTCGCTCGAACGGCAGAGCGCCGACCTCGAAGACAAAATCATCGCGGGTGAGCGCGACGCCGCCGATCTGCGCGACAAAATCGACGCGCTCTCGGCCGACCTCGACAAGGCCAAGGCCGACGGGGACGCGACGCGCACGAGGCTCGAAGGCGCGGTCGCCGCCGCCGAAGCGACGATCGCCGCGAAGACGGCCACGATCGCCGAGCGCGACGCCGCCCTCGTCGCCAAGGGGGAGGCCGCCGAGGCCGCGAAGAAGGCCCACGAGGAGGCGACCGAGGCCGCGAAGAAGGCTCACGAGGAGGCGCTCGCCAAGGCCCGCGCCGACCACGCCGCCAAGACGGCCGAGCTCGAGCGTCAGGGCGCCGAAGCGCTCGCCGACGCCGAAAGCGCCGCGCCGACGAGGTCGCCGAGAAGATCCGCCTCGGCGAAGAGGCCGTCGCGAGCCGCACCAAAGAGAAGGACGACGAGCGCGCGAAGGCCCTCGCCGAGCAGAAGGCCGCCCACGAAGCCGACGTCGCGAACCTCCGCGCCGAACACGAGGCCGCGACAAAGGCCGCCGAAGAGAAACACGCGGCCGAGCTCATCGAGACCGGAGAGGCCTTCGAGAAGGCCCAGGCCGAGAAGCTCGCCGCCGTCGAGAAGGCGCACGCCGAGCAAACGGCCGCCGCCGCCGAGAAGGCCAACAGCGAGCTTTCGGCCGAAAAATCGGCCCACGCGGCCACACGCGCCGAGCTCGAGGGCAAGGTGTCGGAGCGCGAGAAGACGATCGCCGAGCTCGAGGGCAAGGTGTCGGAGCGCGAGAAGACGATCGCCGAGCTCGAGGGCAAGGTCTCCGAGCGCGACACGCGCATCGCCGACCTCGAGGCGAAGCTCGTCGAGCGTGATGGCAAGATCTCGGGGCTCGAGAGCACCGTGGCGGCGCGCGAGTCGACCATCGGGTCGCTCGAGGCGGACCTGCAGTCCACGAAGAAGTCGCTCGACGACGAGAAGGCCGAGCACACCTCGGCTCGCGCCACGATCGAGTCGCTCACGGGGAAGCTCGCGGAGCGCGACAAGGAGCTCGAGGGCACGAAGGCCGAGCTCGAGTCGGCGCAGAACCGCATCAAGGCCCTCGAGGGACTCTACGGTGCGTCGCAGTCCTCGCTCGAGGACACGAAGCAGAAGCTCAACTCGGCCGAAGCCGACCTCGAGAGGGAGCGCACCCGCACGCGCACCGCGACCGCGAAGTGGGAGGCCGACCGTGCCTCTCTCGACCGCGCGAAGGACGCGCTCGCGATGGTGCTCACCCAGATCGAAGAGACCGAGTCGCGTAAGCTCGCAGAATAGCTCGTGAATCCGGCGCGGGTGGCGTGCCCGCCGCGCGCCGGAACGAGGCCTACGCGAGGCTACACACCCGAGCGGGCGCGTGCTTTTTTGGCCTGCACCCGCGCGGTGGCGAGCACGGCCTCGCGATCGAACACGGTGCTCTCGCCCTGGCGTACGACGAGGCGCCCGTCGCAGACGACGTGGGTGACGTCGCGCGCGGTCGCCGCGTAGACGACCCGCGAGAACACGTCTCCACCCGGCTCGACGTGGGGGCCGTCGATGCGGACGACCTGGAGATCGGCCCGCATGCCGGGCACGAGCGCGCCGATCTCGTGGCCCATCCCGAGCGCCTTCGCCCCTCCGCGCGTCGCGAGGGCGAGGGCGCGGCGCGCCGGGAGCGACGTCGTGCCCGAGGTGACCTTGGCGAGGAGCGCCGCGTGGCGGAGCTCGGCGAGCGCGTCGAGGTTGTTGTTGCACGGAGCTCCGTCGGCCCCGAGCCCGAGCACCACGCCCGTCTCGAGCAGGTCGTGGACCTTCGCGATGCCGGAGCCGAGCTTCAGGTTCGCGCTCGGGCAGTGCACGTAGCGGGTGCCGTCCTTCGCGGCGCGCTTCGCCTGGGCCATCGTGAGCTGAACGCCGTGCGCCAACACCGCGCGCTCACCGGAGAAACCATAGGAGGCGAGCACGTCGACGTCGTCTTTCCCGAGGAGCTTTCGTACGGCCGCGCGCTCGCCGGGGTGCTCGGCCGCGTGGGAGTGCATGAGGGCCCCGTTCTCGGCGGACCGCTCGACGACGCCGCGGAAGAGGGCCTCCGTGCAGGAGAGAATGAAGCGAGGCGCGTACGCGTACCTGAGGCGACCTTCTCCCTTCCCGTGCCATCGCGCGAGGAGGGCGTCGCTCTCGCGGAGGCTCGCGCGCGTGGTCTCGCGGAGGCCCTTCGGCACGCCCACGCCGTCGTCCATCATGGCCTTGCCGGAGATCACGCGGATGCCGCTGCGCTCGGCGGCGTCGAACACGGCGTCGTGGTGGTGCACGGTGCCCATGTCGAGGATGGTGGTCGTGCCACCGAGAGACATCTCGAGCAGACCGAGCTCGGCGCTGGCCCCGAGGGACGCCGGGTCGTGCGCGGCCTCGAACGGCCAGATGCGCTCACGGAGCCAGTCGAGGAGGGGGAGATCGTCGGCCATGCCGCGGAAGAGCACCTGGCACAAGTGGACGTGGGCCTGGACGAAGCCCGGCAGCACGGCGCAACCCGAGGCGTCGAGGACACGCACGAGCGAGCCCTTTTTCCGTGCTTCGCGGGCCTTTTTGCCCACGGCGACGATGCGGCCGTCGTCGATGAGGACGTCGCCTTCGATGACGGTGTCGTCCGAGTCGCACGTGACCACGGTGCCGCCTTCGACGAGGATCGCCTCGCGCGCGGGGAGCTTCGAGGTGCTCATGGCGCCTCCGCGCAGATCGCGTCGGCCTCGATCTCGACGAGCATGCGGGGGTCGATGAGGGCGCTCACCTCGACCATGGTCGTCGCGGGGCGTACGTCGCCGAAGACGGCTCCATGCTCCCGGCCGATGGCCTCCCACGCCGCGATGTCGGTCACGTAGATGCGCGTGCGGACGACGTCGGCCCGGGTCGCGCCGACCCGCTCGAGAGCCGTGAGCACGTTGGTGAGGCACGTGCGCGCCTGGAGCGCTGGGTCCCCTTCGCCCACGAGCTTGCCGTCGGCGTCGAGCGCGGTCGTGCCCGTGATGGCCACGAAGGGGCCTACACGGACCGCGCGCGAGTACCCGACGATGGGCTCCCAAGGGGCGTTCGTGCCGATCGCGACGCGTGTGGCGCGGAGCCGCGTGTGCGGCGAGGCAGGGCTCATGGGCGCCGAGCTTAGCGGATTTTGCGGGCAGGCGTGGGCCGGGAGCGTCCTCGCTCGAAGCGGGCGTCGTGGGTGTAACTGCTCGATACTCATGCGGTTTTTGTCATCTTCCGGCGGCGCGCCGTCGTGCCTTGGTTCGCCGCCTCGCGTCGGGTACGGTCCCAAGCGCGATGAGGCGAAGGTCAGGCATCGTGGTTCGCACCCCTCCCGAGGCCTCGCGGGTCGTGCAGGCGTTCCTGCCCACCGAAGGGGTGCTCTCGGTCGTGCGCATGCCGCGTGTGTCGCCTGTGGCCGGCGCGAGGCCTCCGATGCTCGGGGTCGCTCAGGTCGACGGGGCCGTGCTGCCGGTGTTGGCGCCGTTCGGCGAGCCTCGGCCCACCTCGGCGCTCCCGGGCATGCGCGAGTCGCACGCGCGTGTGCTCGTCGTGTGTTTGCACGCCGGGGAGCGCGTGGGGGTGGCGGGGATCGAGGTCGTCTCCGTGGGCCATTTCGACGGTGACGTGGGCAGCGTCCGGTTCGACGGCGACACCGTGCCCGACCTCGACCTACCGGGCCTCGTGTCGGAGCTCCACGCGAGGCCGTGGGCGGGGCGCGTCCGCGCGTGACGTACGCTTTCGTGTGAGCCTGTGCCCGGCGCGAGTTATCCTCACGCCCGAAACGAAACGAGGGCGATCATGGCCGAGAAACCGAAACGCCGACTGTTCGGCCTCCTGAGGCCTGGAAAAACCGACCGAGCGTCGAGCACGGCCGCCGATGCGGGGGCCCTCTGGTCCGTGCACGCGCGCGCCCAGGCGAGCACGCGCGAGTCGGGCGAGGCCGCACAACGCATCGCCTCGAACATCGCCAAACAACGCGGCGCGCTCGACTCGATCGGAGACCGTGCACGGGCCGTGTCGGCGCGCGCACAAGACCTCGGCACGAGCTTCTCGCGCGTGGTCGACTCGTTCGAGAAGCTCTCTCTCGTGGCGCTCAACACCGGGCTCGAAGGGGCGCGGCTCGGCGAGCAGGTCGGGCAGTCTCTCCAGCTCGTCTCCGAGGAGGTGCGGCTCTCGGCCGCGCGCGGCGCCGAGAGCGCCCGTGAGCTCTCGGCCGCGCTCACCGAGGTCTCGACCGAGCTCGCGCAGGTCACGTCGAGCCTCGATCGTGCCCGTGAGGCCGCGGCCGAGGTCGCCCAAGAGGCGGGGCGCGTCGGGGCCTCGTCGTCCGACACGGAGCGCGCGCTCGGTGAGCTCGGAGACCGAATGAAGCGCGCGACGGGCTCGGATCCCGAGACAGCGAAGGCCCTCGCCGACGCGGTCGAACATGGGCGCGCGTTCGTCACGGCCCTCGGAGCGCTCGGCGAGAAGGTGCCGAAGAGTATCTTGATGGGCGTCCTCCGGCCCGTGCTCGAGCCGCTCGCCAAGTGGGTCGGCGACGAAGAGGGCGGGGAAGAGGCGTGACGACGAGCGACCCGGAGCTCCTGCGGCTCTTGGTCATCGAGCTCGAGCGTCACGCGCTCTCGCTCGAGGGCACCCCTACGCCCGAAGAGACCCGGCGCGCGATCCACGCCATGAAAGGGGCTGCCGGTCTCGCCGGAGAGGCCGAGCTCGCGGGGGCGCTCCAGAGGCTCGAGCGGCGTCATGCGCGGGGAGACGCTTCGGCACGGGCCGAGGCCGCGTCCCTCGTCCGTCGGGCCACCTCGAGGCTCCGCGAAGGCAAAGCGGCGCTCGAGTCCCCCTGGCCCGTGCCCCCCATGGATCTCGAGCCCGGAGAGGTGCCGAGCGATATTCGTGCAGAGTACATGCTCAGCATGAAAGAGCGGCTCGAGCAGCTCGATCTCTCGCTCCGCGACGA
The DNA here is from genome assembly GCA_016712525.1 of Myxococcales bacterium. Lineage (NCBI taxonomy): Bacteria > Pseudomonadati > Myxococcota > Myxococcia > Myxococcales > Myxococcales bacterium. The sequence continues at coordinate 341,422 of JADJQX010000001.1, read as the reverse complement.
CGACACGGCGGCCGCGGCCGAGAGCATCTACCGCCACCTCCACACCATGAAGGGGCTGCGAGCGCCGTCGGAGACGAGGTCACGACGTGGTTCTGCCACGGCCTCGAAGGCCGCATGAAGCAGGCCATCGGCGGGGAGCGATCGCTCGAGGAGGGGCTCGCCGAGGTCGGGCGCCACCGGGCCACGCTCTCGGCGCTGCTCGACGATCCGCGCGGTACGCTCGACGTGCTCAAGTCACGGGGCACGCGGCCCGAGCCACGCCCCCGAGGCACCACGCGCCCCGCCGAAGACGACCGCGACGCCGACACCATCCGCATCGATCGGAGCTCGGTCGACACGCTCCTCGACGGGTTCTCCGTGGTCGGAGCCGTGCGTGACGGCATCGGCGCGAGGGCCACGGCCGACGCGCGCCAGGCCCGGGAGCTGCGCCGTCTTCGCGGCGATCTCGCCGACGCCCTTCGGCTGATCGGTCCGCCTCGCCCTTGGGGGGCTCCTGCGGCCGCGCTCCGTCGCATCGAGAGGGTGGCCGTCGGGCTCGCGCGAGCCGCCGACGATCTCGAGCGGCGTGGTGCAGACGGGCGAGAGGCCGACGTGGACCTTCGAGACCTGACGCAGGCTGCGCGAAAAGAGCTCTTGTCCATGCGCCAGACGCCCGTACGCGACCTCTTCGCCAAGGTCGCGGCGGTGATCACCTCCGAGGCACGTCGCGCGGGGCGCGACGTGCAGGTCGTGCAGCAAGGCGCCGACGAGATGGTCGACCGCAAGCTCGTCGAGCGCCTGCTCGATCCATGTTTGCATCTTGCACGCAATGCGATCGCCCACGGCATCGAGCCCGCCGAGGCCCGCGAAGCGCTCGGGAAGCCCGCCGTCGCCACGGTCACCCTCTCCGCGCGGCGTGCGGCGAGCCGGCTCACGGTGGCCGTAGGCGACGACGGCGCCGGCGTCGACGTCGCAGCTCTCCGCGAGCGGGCCCTCGCCTCGCGTGCCATCAGCCCGCAGCTCGCCGAGGTCGCCGACGACGACACCTTGCTCGCGCTGCTCTTTCTCCCTGGCTTCTCCACGAAGGACAACGCCGACGTGCTCGCGGGCCGTGGCATCGGGCTCGACATCGCGCTCTCGTCGGTCGAGCGCCTCGGGGGCTCGCTCCGCGTCGAGAGCCGGCGTGGCTTCGGCTTCGAGGCGCGCATCGACGTGCCCGTCGAGTCGGGGCTCGAGAGCGTGCTGTGGGTCACCGCGCAGGGGATCACGCACGCCATCCCGTCGGCGCACGTGCTCTCCGTCCGTCAAGCCTCCGAGAAACGTGGCGTGCGGGCGCCCCACCTCGGGGCGTGCCTCGAGCCGGGGCCGTCCGAGCCCTACGCGTTCGTCGCCGAGCTCGAGGCGGGCGGCGCCGAGCCCATGCCGTTCTTCGTCGGCGTCGACGCCGTGAGCGGCCCCCACGAAGTGCTCGTGCGCCCGGTTGGCGGCGTCGTGGTGGCGATGGGGCCGTACGCGGGCGCGGTGGTGCTGGGCGACGGCGCGACCCACCTCGTGCTCGACGTGGTCGCGCTCGCCCCTCGCGTTCGGGCGCTGGGCCGGGTCGCCGATGGCCTTCAAAAGAGCGATCCCCCTCGGAGATCGTCGCCCCCGTGAACGTCGCGCTCGCGACGCCCGCCGATGTGGACGCGGCCGCGCGGATATTGCACGACGCGCGGCTCTTCTCGGGAGATCTCGCCGCGTGCGTCGCGAGCCTCCACGACGATCTCGCGCGGCCGATCGCGCGTGTCACGGTGGCGAAGGTGCCGACCGGAGAGGTCGTCGGCGTGCTCGTCGCGTGGGCCGTGGCCGACGAGGTTACCCTGATGGACGTCGCGGTCGCGCCCTCGGCGAGGCGCCGTGGGGCCGGTCGCGCCCTCGTCGAAGAGCTGCTCGTATTCGCCCGCGAGAGGGACGCGCGTCTCGTCGTCCTCGAGGTGCGGAAGGGCAACGTCGCGGCCATCGCGCTCTACGAGCGCCTCGGCTTCGAGGCGATCGGGGTTCGCCGCGGCTACTACGACGACGGCGAGGACGCGGTCGACATGCACGCCCACGTGCAGGCTGCCGATGCCAACCTTGCGAAATGATTTGGTGGAACAATTTGGTTTGAAAATCGACATGGCAGCCTTGACGACCGAGCGGTCGTGGATCAGGCTTCGTCAGGTCCTGAAGTCATCTTCCTCCCTGGAGACGAGGCCGCCCCTCGACGGCGGCCCGGTTCGAGCCATGTTCCCCTCGCGTACGAAAGAAGTCCGTTGCCTCTGGTCGGTCCCGCGCTCGAGCGTCACGCTCGGCGGCGATCGCGATCGGGGCGTGGAGTCGGCGCGCGAACGGCTCGATTCCAGAAGCCTCGCGCACGCGCACTGAGGCGCGCCCCGCTGCCCATGTGTGGGGTGGTGCTCGCCGCGCACCCTCGCACGTCGGTCGGCGCGTCCTTCCGTCGAAGCGCTCCGGTGCGGTCTCGGCCCTTCCTTGGGGCCGAAGCGGCCGGGGCTCCGCTTGGCTCGGGAGGCGTCGAAGGTTCGCGCAGCTCGGCCCGAAGGTCGGCACGTCGGCGACGGCGCTGGCCGGTAATTCAAACGCGATAGATTTGGAAAATCATTCGCGATAACTCGGCGGCTTCGTGCGCGCCGACGTCGCCGTCATCGGCGCCGGAGGACCGTCACCGGGTATCCGCGAAGGCGGTCCTCCTGCGCCCCCGTTCCATGTCGTCCGAGCGGCCACAGCCGAACGGATCCATTGCCTCGTGATGCGACTGGTGTCGCAGCGCCACTGTCCATGGCGTGAGACGGATTCGATCTCCGTACGAGGCGCCCCGCTCTTCCGCCGGCCGCCCGTCGCCCGTCCCCCTTCTTTTCGTAGGGTGGTGCCGGCAGGCTGCGATACCGTTCCATCCCATGCGCTCTGCCGGAAAGGTGCTCGTCGCTGCGGTCCTCGTGCTCGCGCTCGGGGGCTCGCGAGCCGCCCACGCCGACGCGGCCCCCACCCCTCTTTCGCGGGGCCTCGCCGAGCTCGAGGCTTCGACCTACGACGCCGCCGAAAAATCCCTCTCGGCGATCAAGGGCGCCGACGAAGCCATGGCGAAGGCTGGCCTCGCCGAGCTCGCGTTCGTGCGCGGCAACTACGCCGAGGCCGAGAGGCTCGCAGGTCAGGTCGGCGGATCCGCCGCGGCGAAGGCCAAAGCGACCCTCGTCCGCGCCAAGGTGCTCGAGGCCACGGGCCGCCGGGGCGACGGCATTCGCTTGCTCGAGGCGCAGAAGGGCGCGCCGGGGGCCGAAGGCCGCAAAATCCGCCTCTTGCTCGGGGAGCTGCTCTTGGCCAAGGGCAAGCGGAACGAGGCCGAGCCGGTGCTGATGACCATCATCGGCGACTACAACTCGGGCGCGATCACCAACACCGACGCCGAAGGCCTGGCCCTCGCCGGCCGCGCGGCGCACCTCCTCCGTGTCCCGAAGGACGCGAACACCCTCTTCAACGAGAGCGAACGCGCCGACAAGAAGCGCGTCGACACGCTGCTCGCGCGCGCCGAGCTCTTCCTCGAGAAGTACGATCCGGGGCACGCCGAAGAGGTGCTCCGCGAGGCCCTCGCGCTCTCGCCGAAGCGACCGGACCTGCTCGTGGCGATGGCCCGCGTGAAGCTCGACCAGACCGTCGACTTCGACGCGGCCGAGAAGCTCGTGACCGAGGCGCTCTCCGTGAACCCGAAGCACACGGGGGCGTTCGCCGTGCGCGCAGGGATCGCCCTCCGCGACATGGAAATCTCTGCGGCCGAGGCCGCGATCAAGGCCGGGCTCGCGGTCGACCCCGAGAACACCGAGCTCTTGTCCCTGTGGGCCGCGGCGCGCTTCCTCGACGACGATCCGGCCGGCTTCGAGGCGAAGAAGCGCGAGGTGCTCGCGAAGAACCCCGAATACTCCGAGTTTTACAGCATCGTCGCCGAGTACGCCGAGTGGGAGCACCGGTACGACGACATCGTGAAGCTCATGGGCGAGGCCACGAAGCTCGACCCCGACGACGTGAAGGCCTGGGCGAACCTCGGGCTCACGGCGATGCGAAACGGCGACGAGGCCGGCGGTCTCGCGGCGATCCAGACGGCGTGGAAGAAGGACCACTACAACGTCCGCGTCTTCAACACTCTGAACCTCTACGAGCAGACCATCCCCCAGAGGTACGAGTCGGCCGACTCGGGGCGCTTCAAGATACGCTACCCCAAAGAAGAGAAGGCCGTGCTCGAGCGGTACGTGCCGCGGCTCGCCGGGGAGGCGTGGGCGAGCATGAAGGCGCGCTACGGGTTCGTGCCGAAAAACCCAGTGCATCTCGAGCTTTACGAGGGGAGACAGCCCTTCAGTATTCGCACGAGCGGCCTCCCGAACATCGGTATCCAGGGGGTGTGCTTCGGGCGCGTGGTCGCCGCGATGAGCCCGAAGAGCGAGCCCTTCAACTGGGGCAACGTGGTGTGGCACGAGCTCGGTCACGTGTTCGCGATCCAGCAGTCGAAGAACCACGTGCCGCGCTGGTTCACCGAGGGCCTCTCCGAGTACGAGACCATCGCGCGGAGGCCCGAGTGGCAGCGCGAGCTCGACCCGGAGCTCTTTCTCGCCATCAAGAAGAACAGGCTCCCCGGCGCGGTCGCGATGAACCGCGCGTTCACGCACGCCACGAACGGGGCGGACGTCTCGGTCGCGTACTACGCGTCGAGCCAGATGCTCGTGTACACGGTCGAGTCGTTCGGGATGCCCAAGGTGGCCAAGGCGCTCGAGCTCTGGGGCGCCGGGAAACGCACGCCCGAGGTCATCCAGCAGGCCTTCGGGATCTCGGCGGACGAGTACGACAAGCAGTTCCGCGCGTGGGCCATGGCGCGCATGTCCAGGTACCAGAAGCAGTACGTCTTCGACGACCGCCCGCCCGCGCTCGACGAGGCCGAGGCCAAGGTCCGCGCCAAGCCGAACGACGCGCAGGCCCTCGCCGAGCTCGCGTTCGCCCAGTTCGTCGCCCACAAAAAGGAGGCCAAGGCCACCCTCGAGGCGGCGCTCAAGGCCGACCCGAAGAACGCCGACGCGAACTACCTCGCGGCGAAGGCGGGCGCCAAGGATCCGGCCGAGGTGGAGCGGCGCGCGCGTGCGTTGCTCGACGGGGGACACGACGGGTACGACACCCGCATGCTCCTCGCGGACGTGGCCGAAGCCAAGAAAGACAAGGCGGCCATGCGGCACGCCCTCGAGAGCGCGCACAGGCTCGACGCGAGCCGCCCCGATCCCGTGAAGGGGCTCCTCGAGCTCGCGATCGACGACAAACGCGAAGGTGACGTGCTCCCGCTCGTGCGAAAGCTCGCCATGCTCGAGCAGCACGACCCTCGTGTGTGGCAGGTCTACACCGCCAAGCTCGTCGAGGCGAAGGCGTGGGACGAGCTCGTGACCGCGGGCGAGTCGGCGGTGTTCGTCGACGTGGGGCACGCGGCCGTGCACCTCGACTACGCGCGTGGGCTGCTCGAGAAGGGGCGCGTCGCCGACGCCGATTTCGAGGTCGAGAGCGCGCGCCTCACGAAGCCCGGGCCGAAGGTCATGGCCGCGGTCGAGGTCATGACGGCGCGCGTCCGGCTCGCCCAAAAGAAGAAGGCCGAGGCTCAGAAGGCCAAGGCCGAAGCCCAAAAACTCGACCCCGAGAACGCCGACGCGAAGGCGCTCGAGATCCCGTAGGATCGACCCATCATGGCCGGATATCCGATGCACCCCGGGGGACGCCCGGGCTACCCCCAACAAGGGTATGGACCGCAGGGGCAGTACTCGCCGCAGCAGCAGGGCTATCCGCCCCCGCAGCCGCCGCCCATGAAAAAAGCGGACCCGGAGCGCTCGCGAAAGATCGCGGGCATCGTGCTCTACGTGCTCGGCATGCTCATCGGCGGGGTGTTGCTCTTCGCCATGTTCCTGATCCCGCCGCTCTTCTCGAAGGACCCGGGCCTCGAGTACTACGCGATGGGGACGGGCGCCGTGCTCGCGCTGCCGCCGCTCGTCATCTACTTGTGGGTCCCGTGGGTGGTCGACCGGTACGACCCCGAGCCGGTGTGGGCGCTCACGATGTGCCTTTTGTGGGGTGGCATCGCGGCGTGCGGCTTCTCGGCGTTGATCAACACGGTCGTCGGAGGCATCGCCGCCGGTATCGCGGGGCCCGAGGCCGGGGACGTGGTCGGCGCGTGCATCAGCGCGCCCGTCGTCGAAGAGTTCGCCAAGGCGCTCGCGGTGTTCGGCGTGTTCTATTTCGCCCGGCGTGAGTTCGACGGCATCGTCGACGGCATCGTGTACGCCACGTTCGCCGCGCTCGGGTTCGCCGCGATCGAGAACATCATCTACTATGGGCGCGCCGCGAAGGCCGAGCTCGCCATGGGCCACGACGGCGCGCTCGCCGCCACGTTCGTCATTCGTGGTGTGCTCGCCCCGTGGGGCCACCCGCTCTACACGTCGATGACGGGCATCGGCTTCGGCATCGCGCGCGAGACCGAGAAGGGCTGGGTGAAGTGGTTCGCGCCCTTCGCCGGCTACTGCGGGGCGGTGTTCCTGCACTGCGTGTGGAACACGTCGGCCACGCTGTCGAACATGCTCCCGCTCTTGATGTTGCCCTTGTGGTTCCTCTTCGTCATCGCGTTCTTTGGCCTTCTTTTGTGGCTCGTGATGCGAAAGGGGAAGATCATCCGCTCGAACTTGGAGGACGAGGTCTTGCTCGGCAACCTCACGCCGCAGGAGCTCTTGCTCGTGACGTCCCCCATCGCGCACATCAAGGCCACGTTCTCGTGGGGCGGCGCACCGGGCCGGCGTTTCGTGGACGCGGCGGCTCGCCTCGCGCTCTCGAAATGGCACACCGGCCGCGCCACCCGCGCGCGCAAGGCGACCATCAGCGCCGACTTCGTCGTCCCGCTCCGGCAAGACCTCGCGAAGTACCGTGGCGAGATGTCCCAGTCGCTGCGTCGGCAGCTCCCCCAGCCGCAGCCGTGGAGCCCGAACCAAGGGCCCTTCCGCCGTCCGTAGCTGTCCTTCGCGCCCCGCCCGAGAAGCACAGCCGGCTGTGCCTCGAAGCACCGCCGGCTGTGCTTTTTGGGTGAGGCGATGCGGCGCGTCTCAGCGGTACGAGAACGCCGTCGCCGATACGCTCCAAGACCCTTCGGGGGCGATCTTGGCGATGGAGAAGTCGAACGTGTGGCGCCCCTTCGTGCTCCCCTCGAGGAGGTGCTCGGTGGGAGGCGTCACGGAGCCCGGGCACCAGTTGGCGCGGGAGGCGCGCACGCTTGCTTGGGCGCCACAGGGGTTCTCGGCGCAGTAGTCGAGGTCGAGCCCGTTGCCCTTGTAGTGCTTCACGGTGCAGAGGGTGCGGCAGTCGTTTCGCCAGGGCGTGAGCGCGGTCTTCGCCCCGCCGTCGAACCCGATCGTGTGCTCGCGCTTGCAGAACTCGTCGGCCGGTTGCCTGCATTCTGCACCTTGTTCGATCTGCCCGCCGTGCCCCGTCACGCGGTAGCGCACCTTGGTCTCCGAGGAGCCTTCGGGGACGTCGAAAGGGATCGAGCGAGAGGGCGCGGCGGCCTTGACGCTCTCGTACACGAGCGGCGTCACGGCAAGGACCTCGCGCGGCGCGGGCCCGTACGTGCGCTCGATGCGTGCCGTCACGAACCACGAGCCGTTCGACCCCGACACCTTCCCCGCTCCGTCGGAGTAGGTGGTGATGCGGACGCGCAGCTCGCGCGGGCCGTCGAGGCCGTTCCATATGTCGGTCACGTCCTCTTCGACGTGCAGGGGGCCGCCGAAGGGCGTGATGGCGCGCACGAGCTCGAGGCCGGGGGCGTCGGGTTTGCTCGGGTCGAAGAGGGCCGTCTCGAAGTTGCGATCGAACGCGTCGCACGAGGCCGGCCAGTTGTGCCCTGGAGGCGGCGGCTCGTCCTTCCATTTGTCGAACGGGAAACACGGCGACTCGAGATCGAGCACGAGGAGCACCTTCTCGTACTTGCCGTCGAGAGAGACGTTGCCCTTCGTGACGTGGAAGTCGGCCTCCTCGGCCTTCGAGCCGATGCGCGCGCGCGTAATAGGTGTATCTTGCACCTTCGTGCCCGGGGCCGGGCCGGCGTCGGCGAGCGGGGGCTCTGCGGGGGCAGGTCCCGAGGACGTGCCACACGCGGTCGCGAGGAGGAGCGCCGTCGGGAGGGAGAGGGCGAGGCGTCGCATCGGTCTCATCGTACGCGCGTTTCGGCGCACGTTCACCGGAAGACGAGCACCCAGATGTCGTACACGGCGTGGGTCCACACGGCGGCCGCGAACCCGCGCGTCGCGTAGACGAGCGTCAGCGCGAGGCCGAGGAACATCCGGAACGCGAACGAGGCCATCTTGAACGAGTCTCCGAGGGGGCCCACGTAGTGGAAGCCGCTGAAGATCGCCGACGCCACGACGGCCCACCCGAGCATCACGCCCACCGAGGAGAGGCTCAAGGTGCCCTTGCCCGGCTCGACGAGCGACACCTTCTCGTTCGAGAACATGAAGACGAGCAGCTTGGCGCCGGCGCCGTAGAGCACCACCCGGAACGCGAGCTCCTCGTAGAACCCCGCGCCGAGGGACATGACGAACCCGACGAAGCGCGTCTCTTCGTGGATGTTGCCCGCGAAGACGCGCTGCATGAGCGCGCCGGCCGCGAGGCGCATGAGCACCGCGTAGAGCACGCCCTCGAAGGCGATCTGCGCGAACTTCCAGGGCTCGAACGCATGTCCCCGCCCGAGGAACGCGAACACCCCCGCGAACACGATGCCGATGGCGAGCGTGATCCCGACGTACGACGACGTGCTCCCGTCGGCCAGGCGGAAGAGGTGGCTCGTCACCATGTCCGTCGCGTTCTTCACGTCGAGGAAGATCACGGACAGGTGGTAGATGACGAAGATGGGCAGCGTGAGGCCCAGGTCGACCCACGCCCCGGGCTTGTCGGAGATCTTCTCCGCGTCGTTGGCCACGGCGTTCATCGATCGAGGACTTTGGCACGCCGTGCGCGCCGCGGCCCACTTCCTTGCAGTGGCCAACCTGCCGAAAGGTTTGAGGTTTCGAGCCTCGTCAGGGGATGACGTCGAGATCCCGGATGGCGCGCACGGTCACGCCGTCCACCGTGGTCTCGAAGACGAGGTCGAGCGTGCCGAGCGCCTTGGGGGCCGTGGCGCGGGCTCGTATGTTCGCGGGGTCGGTGCTCGTGATCGATACGGTCACCTCCGCCTTCGGATCGTGGGTGGGCGCGAGCGAGATGCGGGCGGCGCCGATCTTCGCTTTGGCTCCCGCGCTGCCCGGCACGACCCGGCAGAAGAGCTCGATGGCGTTCCCGGCCTTGATGACACGCGGTGCCTCGAAGACGAGCCTCGGGGCGCCTGTCGTGGCGCCGGGCCCCGCGGCGATCGCCTTGAGGTCGTCGTCGAGCTGCGCGGCGAGGAGCTTGGCCGAGTTGTCCGTCGGGTCGAGCGTGGTGGCCTCGCGCGCGTGGTTGCGCGCCCCGACGACGTCGCCCGACCCGCGCTCGGTCATGGCCATGGTGACGAGCTCCTGGCCCGCTTCGGAGCGAAGGCGCCGGATGTCCGAGTCCTTTGGCCACTTCTTGAGCCCAGCCGCCGTGAGCTCGTTCACGTTGTTCCCCGGCGGCGCCATGTAGTGGCCATCGCTCAGCGCCATGCGCGTGCGCTCGATGAGCTCCTTCCGCTCGTCCTCGGGGCTCGCGGCGGCGGGCTCGGGGGTCATGCGGTGCATGACGCCACCCATGATGGCGACGCCCGCCACGAACGCGCCGAGCGCGATGGCGATCTTGCCAGCCACCTTCGGGCTCGCGCTCACGGGGAGTGAGGGCTCGGGCGAAGGAGCTGGGCGGGGTGGCTCTGCGGGTGGTGGCGTCGCGTCGTCGAGGGTGGGGGCGACGAACGCTGCGCCGGAGGGGCGCACGAGCGGGGGCTCGGCCGTCTCGTGGTGCTCGTCGAAGCGATCGGCGCCGGCGATCACGAGCCCTGCCTCTCGCGCCGCGCGCACGAGCGCCGCGCCCAGCGAACGGCCGTCGGCGGGCCGCTTCTCGGGAGATTTGTCGAGGCACGCCATTACGAGGTTGCACACGGGCATGGGGAGGCCCTCGCACCCCGGGAGGCTCGCGAGAGGAGGAGGGAGCTCGTGGACGTGCTTCAAGAGCAGGCCCACCGTGCCCTCGGCGTCGAACGGGGTCTTGCCCGAGAGGAGCTGATAGAGCATCACGGCGAGGGAGTACACGTCGCTCGCGGGCGTGGCGGTGAGCCCCTGCGCCCCCTCCGGCGAGATGTACCTCGCCGTGCCGAACACCGCCCCCGCCGCGGTCTCCATCGACTCGTTGGGCAAGCTCGCGCGCGCGATGCCAAAATCGAGGACCTTCACGAAGTCCCGCGAGCGCCCCTCCCGCCGCGCGAGCATCACGTTCTCGGGTTTCAGATCGCGGTGCACGATCCCTTGGCGGTGCCCCTCGCCGACGGCGTCGCACATCTGGAGGACGAGCCCGATGGCCCTCTCGAGCGGGACCTTGCCTCCGCACGCCACGAGCTCTTGCTGGAGGTTTCGACCCTCCAAGAACTCCATGACGATGTACGAGGCGGGCGGAGTCGCGTTCGGGATGTCTCCTGTAAAGTACACCTCGACCACGTGAGGGTGCCGCAGGCGGCCGGCGATCTTGGCCTCGCGGTAGAAGCGCTGCACGAGCTGCGAGCGCCCGCTGAGCTCGTCGTGGAGGATCTTGACCGCGACGTCCCGCCCGGTGCCGTGTTGGTGCCCGCGGTACACCTTGCCCATCGCGCCCGCGCCGAGCACCTCGCGGAGCTCGACGTCTTTCCCGACCACCGTGCCGAGGTACGGGTCTTCTTTGCGTGGGCTCGTGAGGGCCGTGCCGTCGGCGGGGCAGAACGCGGCGTCTCCCGGGTACGTTACGCCGCAGCGTGGGCAGAGTCGCGTGGGCGGCGGGGAGGGGGCCACGTGGCGAGAATAGCCGAAGCTGGGCCCGCGTGCCGCGCTGCCGCACGCCCACTCTCGCGGCGCTTCCTGCGGCGCCGACGGGTCGCCGAGACCGGGTCAGAACCTCCGACCCGCGGGAGGCCGCTGTCCGGTGAGATCTTGGAGCAAGGATCGCAGCGCCGATCGTTTGTCCACGTCGCTCACGGCCGTCGCTCGGAGCTGCTGGACGACCTCGGCGACCAGGCCGGCGTCGGGATCACTCGTGCCCGCGCGAACCGCTTGCGCCACACGCGCAGGCAAGGTGTCGCACCCTTCGGGGGCCGCGGACGGGGCGTCGAGAGGTGCCGGATAGCGGTGCTCGCACAGCAGGTTCCACCACGGGCTCGGGTCGGTACGGGCCAGCTCCCGAAGCACCTCCCGGGCCACGACGTGCCCTCGATCGCGGAGCGCAGCGGCGCGGTGGAGCACCTCGTGGAGCGAAGGCTCGTGTGCGCTCGCCCCCAGCAAGGAGGCGTAGGGTACTGCGTCTCCACCGGCTTCGAGCCGCTCGCAGACACGCCGACACAGGACCGTGCCGGCTTCGTCCGGAGAGACGGCCACGAGGTACTGAGTCAATCGAACGTAGCGATGGCCAGGCGGTTGCTCACGATCCAGCTCGGAAAGGAGGCTTCGAAAGGCGCCCACCACGTCTCCACGGTCGAGCCCATCGAGGGCTTGAACGGCTGCAAGGGCCTCGGCGAGCGTGCGGTCGATCGGGCCCTCCGCTGCTCGACGAACCGCCGCGCGGACCTCGTGGCCGAGCGGCGACGCGCGGTAGTCTCCTCGGATGACGACCGGCTCGAGGAGCTCGAGCGCGACCTGCCGCAGCACCTCGGCCGGCGGCTCGAGCGGGAGTGGCGGCGTGCGTGCGGGGGAAGGTGTGGCGATGTCGGCGTCGAACACGAACACCACGTCTCCCGGGAGCTCGATCTCGTCGCCCGGCTGCAGGGCGACCGGCTCGAAGTCGAGGCGCTGGCCGTTCAGTCGAGTGCCGTTGGTGGAGCCTCCGTCCCACACCCACCAGGACACGCCGTTCGCCGCAGGACGAGCCTCCATGAAGGTATGCCGGGGAGCCACCTCTCCGTTGGTGATGCGGAGCTGAGCGACTTGGGAGCGCCCGATCACGAACGAGTGCGTCGGGTCCAAGGCATAGCGCTGCTCGGTCTGGCGGTTGCGAAGCGCAGCTGGCATGTCGGCTCTCTCCCCGTCGAGAGACCTACCACGACGGGCGCGCCCGTGCGCTCACTCGCGGGCAGGCTCGCTCCGCACTTCGAGCGTCGCGGAGCGGACCTGGAGGTCCTTCGCCCAGGCGACCTTGGCCGTGAGGTCATGGTGACCAGCCGGGAGCGCGAGGGAGCAGACGACGGGGATCCCGTGGATCTCGACCTCGTTCGTGGAGCTGCTCGCCGAGGTGGACTTGCCATCGAACGCGGCGCAGGTCGTCTCCCGTGCAGGGGACCCTTTGGGGACGGTGTCCGAGACCGTGATGCTCGAGGCCGCTAGCTTCTCGTAGACGGCGTCGCGCGCCGAGCGCGAGCTCCCTTGCGGCCCCGTGACGACGGTCACGTCGAGGCGAAAGTTGAGCGTACGCGGGGTCGTCAGCTCCAGAGGGACCGACGAGGCCTTCACGAGGTCGAGCTCGCCGACGCGCTCGCCTTTGGGGCCCAAATAGTGGCTCGCCAAGGCCGCGATGATGCCACCGAAGATGACGATGCCGGCGACGATGGCGCCGGCCGGGTTCTTCGACGAACGAGGGGGAGAAGGGTCAGCCACGACCTCAGGCTACCACCGAGCGAGAGGACCGCTCGACCCACGCGCTCTCCCCCATCGACGTTTCTCTCGGATCGTAGACAGACGACGAGTCGAGGATCCGCCTCTTTTCCTATTCGAGGCGCTCGCGGCAGCCTCGCGCCCTGGACGCTCCGTGGGGCGCGAAGTGCGTGGGTGACGGCGGCTCGTGGCTCGCGGTACGTTCTTTTTCCATGCGCCGCCCTGCGACTCTCGCCCTCCTCGCTCTCGTCGCCTGCTCTCGCACCGCGCCCTCGTCGGCCCCGGCCCCCGGGACGGCCTCGGTGGCCCCGGTCGCGTCCGCGGCTCCTTCGGCGCCGAGCAGCGCCGCGAGCAGCGCGACCGCCGACGCAGGCGATCCGCTCGAGGCCGAGGCGAAGCTCGCGTGGGAGAAGGACCCGCGCGTCGACATCGTCTACGTTCCGACGCCCCAGGCCGTGGTCGAGAAGATGCTCGAGGTCGCCAAGGTGCAGAAGGGCGACGTCGTGTACGACCTCGGATGTGGCGATGGTCGCATCGTCGTGGGGGCGGCGAAGCGTGGCGCTACGGCGATGGGCTTCGACATCGACCCGACGCGCGTGACCGAGGCGCGAGGGCGCGTGAAGGCGGCAGGGCTCGAGACCAGCGCGTCGATCAAGTGGGCGAACGTGTTCTCGGTCGACCTCAAGCCCGCCAACGTCGTGATGCTCTATCTCTTGCCCGAGCTGAACGTGAAGCTCATCCCGCAGCTCGAGAAGCTGCGCCCCGGCTCGCGCATCGTCTCTCACGACTTCGACATGAAGGGCGTCACCCCGGACGCGGTCGTCACCATCCAGGCCCCCGAGTTCGTGAACGGCGAGGGCTACAGCGCGTACAAGGGCGAAGGCGTGCCCGAGGACACGAAGAACTACAAGCTCCGCGCCCACACCATCTACCTCTGGACCGTTCCGCTCAAGAAGGCGGCGCAGAAGCCCTGAGTCGAGCGAGGTAGGCCCTCGCCACGGACCGCGATGTGGTGGGCGGGATGCGGCGGCGGGCCGATGAGCGGCAAGCTACGGCTGTTTGGTCGCGGGTCGACGACATCGCCGCCCGTGGCGCCCCGAGGTCGTCAGTTGCAGTTGACCTTGTCGATCATGACCGAGCACTTGCAGTCGCGCTCCTTCACCATCTTGCCGGCCTTGCATACGAGGCGCGACTTCTTGTCCGGCGTGCAGGCGAGGCCGCCTTCGTTGCCTTCGCAAGGGTCGTCGAGATCGGCGATCGTCTGCATGCACTCGAGCTTCGTGCCCATTTGCCGACAGCCGTGCATGCCCTTGCAGGTCTGCGCGAGCACCATCTTCCCCGATTTGCACACGAGCAGGTTCTTCTTGTCGGGCGTGCACGAGGCGTTGCCCTCGTTCTCCTTCGTGCACTCGTCACCCGCGCTGGCCGCGCCCAGATCACATTTGGCGCCGTTCACGTTGGCCACGCAGCCGAGTGCGCCACCGCATTTGTTGAGGAGCTTCCAGTGCGAGTTTTCGCACTTGATCATCGACTTGCGATCGCCGGAGCACTGCGGCTCGCCTTCGTTCAGGCAGGGCTCACCGACCGCGTAGCTCGTGTGGGTACAGCTGCCCGAGCCGGCGACGGTCATGCAGCCCGTGGGGCCCTCGCACGCGATGGTCTCCCACTTTCCGCCGACGCAGAGGACCCCGGTCTTCTTGTCGACGCATTGGACGTCGCCCTTCTGCTTGCAGGCCTCGCCGGGCTTGGCCTTCTTGCATCCCGCGGTGAGCACCGAGAGGGAGAGCGTGACGAGCGAGAGGACGACGATATTCCGGACTGCCGAGGAGACCATGTGCGACCTATATCCGAGGCATGGGGAGGCGCGAAGCCTCGAGATCGTCCTCGGCGCTTCCCCGGCTCGTCTCCAGGTGACATTCGCGTAACCGACCGCGAATTCGGAGGCGTACGCCCCGTCGTTGCCGGACCCCTTTCTCCCCGAGGCGCTCGCGGCTGCCGTTCGCGCGGAGGGCCAGTCGAAATTCGTCGAGAGGGAGCTCTTCGACGGCGCCGTCGACGCACGAGCCCGCATGGTGGGCGGCGAGCCCTTCGCCGAACCCGTCCAGTCGAAATACCCGAGGACGGGACCTCGGAAGGGTAGCACTCGAAGCACCACCGGCCGTGCCTGGAAGCACCACCGGCTGTGCCCGGAAGCACCGCCGGCTGTGCCTAGGTTCATCCCATGTACTATGCATGGAAGGATCGTCGTCGAGTCATTCTCCTTGCTGCTCGCCCGAGCTTCCGCGTGTTCGCGGTCCGCTCGCGGGCTTCTCACCCGCTGACCTCGAACGCTCCGATGGTTCAGCGCGAGCTCCGGTGCTACGTTTTTGCCCATGGGTGCGCCGAAGCTGGCCACATACGAAGACCTGCTTGCCTTGCCCTCGCACCACACGGGGCAGCTCGTGGGAGGCACCCTTCACTCGCACCCGCGCCCTGCCTTGCCCCACGCCCGTGCGGCCACGGGCCTTGGTGAAGAGCTGGGGCCCCCGTTCCGTCGTGGCAAGAACGGCCCCGGAGGATGGGTGATTCTCCACGAACCCGAGCTCCACTTGGGCGCGGACGTCCTGGTTCCGGACCTCGCCGGCTGGCGCCGTGAGCGGGTCGATGCGGGCTCGCTCGATGGCGCCTTCGCGACGCTGCGGCCGGACTTCTGCTGCGAAGTCCTCTCGCCGAGCACGGCGCGTCTCGATCGCGGTGAGAAGCTCGACCTCTACCGCCGCGAGGGCGTCGGGCATGTTTGGCTGGTCGACCCTGCCCTGCAGACCCTCGAAGTGCTTCGCCTCGATGGCCCCACGTATCGACTGGTCGCCACGTTCGCGGGCGACCGCAAGGTTCGGGCGGAGCCGTTCGACGCGATCGAGCTCGATCTCGGCGCGCTGTGGACGGAGTGACGACGACGCGCAGCTCTCCCTCGCACGGGGCGCGCGCCATGAGGGTGTCGCATTCGCCGATATGACTAGGTGTTTTGGGCGGGGGCTTTACGACCCTCGGCGACCGCGTCCATCACGAGGAGGTCCTCGGGTGAGGCTCCGGCGAAGAGGGCTCTCCTCCTCACCCCCACCTTGCCGAACCCGGCGCGCTCGAAGGCGCGGATGGCTTGCTCGTCGGTCGTGCGCACGCGGAGCTCGACGCTCGCGAGCCCGAGCGCGTCGAACGCGTAGTCGAGCACGAGCTTCGTGGCCGCCGAGCCGAGGCCCGTGCCCCACGTGTCGCGCTCGCCGAGCACGATCGTGTAGGTGGCCGTGCGGTGGCGCTCGTCGACGTTCGAGAGCATGGCGAAGCCGATCGGGCGCGGGGCCTTCGAGTCGTAGATGGTCTCGTAGATGGTGAACGCGTGTGTCCCGGGGCGCGCAGCCTCGCGGAAGAGGCGAGGCTCCCCGTGGCCTTCGACGCCGGCGTGAGGCGCGCGCATGGCGCGGGATGCGAGCTCGAGATCGCGCTCCCAGGCCTCGTAGGTCGACGCGAGGCGTTGCCGCAAAGGACCGATGGCGACGAGCTCGCCCTCGAGGAAGATCGGGATGGTCTCGACCATGACCCACGAGACTATCAAGGGCGCGAGCGCCTCGCGTGCCTTCAGCGCGCGGGAACGGTCGGCAGCGTGCTGCGAAACGGCGGCCGCGCGCCCTTCACGGCGAGATCCCCGAAGAGCAGTGAGGCGAAGCGCTTGCCCACGCGCGCCGCCTCGGAGGCCGCGAACGTGTCACGCGCGACGGTGAGCACGGTGTTCTTGGTCGTGGGGCACGTCGCGCCAAAAATGGTGAGCGGCGCGACCCGGAGCTCGAACGCCGCGGACGAGGGCCCAGCCCGGAGCGCGGCGATGGCGTTCCCGTGCATGGCGCAATCGATTCTCCCGCCGGCCACGTGGAGCCCGTGGGGATCGTGCTGGCCGTGCACGTAGAGGGCGATCCGCCCCTCGAGCAGCGCGCGCCGGTCGGTGAGCTTTCGAAGCGCACGCTCGCACGCCTCGACGAGCGCGCGTTCGACCATGAAGAACCTCGTGGTCCCGTCGACCTCGGGCACCTTCGGGGCGCTTCGAAGGGCCGCGAGCTCGGCCCCCACGTCGCGCGTGGGGTCGGAGTCCGAGTCGAACACCGGCATGGGCGGAAGGCTCGCAGCCGACCGGAACGCCTCGGCCGGTACCGCGCGCGTGGCCCTGGGGAGCTCCGTGGTCTCCGGGGTGCGGGCCTCCGTGCGCACGCGGCCGCTCTCTCGCAGCGGGCGGGCTCCACCGAGGCGCGGGGTCTCGAGGTCGTCGCGCGCGGCGTCGAGGGTGGAGACCTCGGTGGTGCGGAGGAGGCCCTCGGGCGCCTCGAGCATCGCCACGACGGCGGGTTTGCCCACGAGCGCCCCGAACCGCGCGCGGACGATCGCGCCCGCGGCCATCACGATCTCTCCGCGCTCGGGCCCGTCGAGCACGAGGGCCACGGTGCTGCGCTTCCGCGCGTAGAGACGCAAAAGGTCCTCGAGGGTGACGTCGTGGATGGCGGCGAACGAGCCCGCGCGCACGGGAGGCTCGGAGACTCGCTCGGCGCGCGCGAGCCTCGTGCCGCTCGATCGGAACGCGCCGTCCTCGTCGTGGGTCTCCTCCGGGGTCACGGCGAGCGCTCCGCGTGTCCGAGGCGCCAACGCACCGCCACGTCGGTCCAGAGGCCGCGCGGGGAGGTCGTGCTCGGTCGTTCGGTTCGTCGTCCCATGTCCCACGCGGCTCGGCGGGCCCCGAGAGAGCCGCCCCGCGGCGCGTGTCGTACTATGGAAATGCGCCTCACGCCAAAGGCGGGCGTGACGTTCGCGCGACGCGCCGTAGAGCCGCGGAACGACCGGGTTTTTGGGCGTCGACGGCACGGTGCGTCAACGTGGGAGGACCGCTACGCGGCGCGTGTCAGCTCGGCTTCAGGCGCTCCGTGAGGAACGAAAGTGTCCGCTCGAGCGCCTCGCGCGTGGGCTCGCCCGGTCGATCGACGAGGTGCACGGTGAGCACGCTGTGCGCCGGCTTCGGGGCATCTTGGCGCGCGTGCTTCGGGTCGATCTCGATGCCCTCGAAGGCGTCGCCGAGCTCGGCGCGGAGCCGCTCGAACCGCGCGGCCGGGCACATGGGATCTCCGTGGAACCTCAGGCCGAGCACCTTGGCGCCGTCGTCGCGGATGCGCTCGTGCACGCCGCGCATGCCCTCGGGCGAGACGTGGAGCCCGCGCGATAGGCGCGCCCCGAGCGCGACGGGCAGCGAAGGTTGCGAGAGCACGGGCGCGATGACCTTGGTGTCGAGCATCATGCCGAGCGCGAAATTCCCCGTGAGGCACATGCCGATGGCGCCGACTCCCGGGCCACCGCGCTCCGCGTGGGCGTGCCGCGCGAGGGCACGGAGCCAGTCGACGATGGGGCTCGAGGCGTCGGCCGCGAGCAAGGAGAACTCGCGGCTCACACACGCCCGAGCGAGCGTGCCGAGCGTGGCGCCCGTGGTGTATCCGCGGTTCGGTGTGCCGAAGAGCTGCGGCATGTACACCGCGAAGCCGTGGTCGGCGACCGCGCTCGCGAGCTTCGCGACCTCGGGGGTGATCCCGGGCACCTCGGCCATGACGATGACGGCGGGCCCTTCGCCGCGGAGGTACACGTCGCGCGTCTTCGTGACGTCGGGGCCGACGTCGAAGGTGAGGGACGTACGTTCGAAGCCCGTGATCTCGTACTCGGGGGTCGGCATCGAGGCGGATTTTATGCACGCCTTCGCGGCGAAAGCTCGGACAATGGTCGAGCGAGAGCGAGAGCGAGCAAAGGTGCCCCCACTCGCAGGTGCTCGGCCTGACGGCCTGCGCGCCTGCGGTCTCCCCCAAATCGCGAGCGTTGCTCGCTCAGGGGGAGACGCAGAGCTCGCGGTACACACGGCACGCTCGAGCGAGCCGGGATCGCCTTGTTCCGGCGGTGCGGAGCTACTTCGGCAGCGGGATCATGGCGCTCGAGTCGGGGGTGGGGAAGCAGCTCGGGGCGGAGAGGGCCTTGCCGTCGACGAGGGAGAGCGTGCCGTCGTGCGGGTCGCCGACGCGGAGGTCGTCGTCGACCACGAGGCGATCACCCTCGGCGTGGTACCGATGCTCGACGTTGTTCGCCTCTTGCGCGAGGCCTGCGCGGCGCATGCGCGTGAGGGCGTCGGGGAGGTCGCGCACGGCGAGGCGAGGGGCGTTTGGCAGCGCGCTAGCGTCGGCGAGGACGAGGTTTTCTGGCTTCGCTCCGGGGCTCGAGCCGAAACAGGCTTCTCTCGCGACGTGAACCCAGTCGACACGGAGCAGCACGCGGTAGCACTGGCCTTCGGGGCTCCCGTCGAGGGTCGGGCGCCTCACGATCGTGAGTCTCTCGCGGAGCGCCTCGCGCGTGAGCCCGTAGTGGATGGCGAGCCTGTCGGCGAAGAGGCGATCCGCGGCGCTGCTCCCGGTCTCGCTTTGGGGAGGGGACGGCGTGGGCTCGGGCGAACGGCACGCCGCGAACGCGACGAGGAGGAGGAGGAGGGGCCTGGGCATGGGCGGGGAGGGGCGATGCGACATGCTTCGAGGCGAAAGGCACCTCGAAACCAGCCCGAGGTTACTACCCCCCGAGCCCGTCGACCTCTCCGTCAGAGGATGAAATCCGGATCCACCACGCGGAGATCGCGAATCCACTCGAGGGTGGTGGGGTCGATCTCGGCGATCGCCACGCTCCACGCGATCGGATCTCGAAAGTAGTAAACGAGCGTCCACGCGAGACGCGCGACGCGATCCTGGCGAACGAACACCCGGAGTGTGGGGAGCTGCGGATGAAGGACGATTCCAGGGAGGTGTTGGCGCTGGAACGCCTCGCGTGCTTCGCCAGGGGTGGTGCGTGGCGCGGTGTCGAGGGTATCGGAGTTGGTCGCGAGGTCGTTTTGGACCTGGGTGACCTTGCCATTCTCCCTCCGGAAACGGATTCGACACTCGAAGCACCGAACCCCTTCGGCGAAGACCTGCTCGAGCTCCGTCCAGCTCTCGTTTCGGAGATGGTCCGGCAGGGAGGCGTCGGCGCGCTCGTGGGTCCACAGGAGACGCTCCTCGCGGGTGGCCTCGGGCGCGACCATGAGGCTCACGCCCTTCGGGGCGCCGAACGCCGCGGGATACTCTCGTACGAGATCGACGAGCGACTCGACGGTAGGGCGCTCGCGAGCGAAGATCACCGGTGTGGGGTCGGTCTCCGACTTGCTCCACGCCATCACGACCAAGGGCCCGCGAAACGCCGGCTCCACGTAGGCGCCGTTCCATGGCCACCGGCTCCGCAGCGCTTCCTTCCGTCGTTGGTCGTTCGGCGGGTCGGCGGGCTGCGGGCCGTCGATGCGAGCCTTCACCTCCGTCGACCAGGCGTACGTGCGGAGTCTTGGCTCCGGAGGCTCGATGTGGCACGACCGCGCCAGGGTAGGACGCATGGCGAGGACGAGCCACCCGACCAGCGCGGCGAGGAGCCAACGTGGGCCATGGCCGAGGCTGCGGAGGAAGGCAAAGTCGAGCACGGATTGTCGAGTCGACGATACCGGACGCCCGGCGGCATTTCCACCGGACGCGCGACGGAAGGAGGCATGGCTCACTCGCACACCACGGCGCCATCTCGAACGACGGCCTTGTCCTGATAGTCGAATCCGGCGGACACGCAGCGCATATTGGTCGCACATTGTGGGAGCGCGCCCGCGATTCCCCCGTTGCGGCAGGTGACGTTCGAGTACGGGTGCTCGGGATCGCAGTACGTGCCGTCCGGCCGGCCCACGCACGACTGCGAAGAGCTCGCGCGCAGGCAGAGGGACGGGACACCGGTGATGCCCAGAACGTGCCCGGGCTTCAGGACCCCGACCGCTTCCCACGCGCAGGCCACCGCAGCAACTTGGTAGGGCAGCTCGGCCTTCCCCGCGAGAACCGACGACCCGTAGATGCGGAGCGCGTGGGCGAGCTGTCGTTTCGCGATCATTTCGATCGTCGGTGGCACGTAGCCTGCTGGCGCCCCGGCCGGCGGCTTCGGGAGCAACGCCGTCCACAGGGAAGTTGCGATCTCGAGGCCCACTCCCTTGGGGATCAAGATCCCGGTCGACTCGTTCCGGCCTCCGAAGGTCATGAGGTAAAAGGCATGTCCGATGACGGTGGCTCGCGAGTGAACACATCCCTTGTCGCGATTGTCCGGACATTCGTAGGCGGCGGTGCCCATGGCGTCGGCGGCCTTGTACCCAAACGCGCCGTCTACGCGCGAAGGCCTCGCGAGGTTTCTCAAGCCGCGCCCGTCCTCGAACATCTCGTACCCGACGAGGTCAGGACGCTGGATCCGCTTGAGCTCGGCGAGCTCGAAGAGCTTCCCCAGCACGTCCGACAGCCCCTCGTGGATCACCCCCGCCTCGCCGTACGCTTGCAGACCGCGTCGCGCGAGGATGATGTGCCCCGCTTCGTGACCCGTGACGTCCGGCGCGATGACGAAGGGATGCGCCGTCCTGCCGGGGAAGGGAAGCGTCGCGCCTGTACCCTCGCTCGTCGGCTTCCCGATGCCACCATCGCCAAAGTAGATGGCGTTGGCACCCGGGACGTAGGTCGCCTCGTAGCGAGAGGCTCCATCGTTCGGCTTGGCGTCGTTTCGGTGCACCACGATATTGAGGACGTTGCCTCGGACCTTGCCGCTCGGGTCGGGGCGGCCGAGGGGCTCGCCGAAGGTACGCGAGTACCACGAGTCCGCCGCACTTATCCAATGATGGGCGTCCACGGCGGCGCCCTTGCCAGCGCCGAGATACGCCTGCTCCTTGCTTCCGTCGGCGTCGAACTCTTGGAAAGAGTCTTTGAGGATAGGCAGCGTGATCGCCGTCTTGTCTTCGCTGAAACCCTTGTGCCCATAGGTCACGATCCGCGTCGTGTTCGAGTCGCCTGCCCGAATCAGCGAGTATTTGTCGTCGTGGACCGTGTTGCCCTCGGTGAGCTCGTAGCCCACGTTCAGCGTGTGCCCCTTGGCCGAGAACGTTCCGTCGATGTAATTCCGGACGGACTTGGCCTCGGCGAAGGCATGCAGGCCACCGTCTCCGACGCTGAGCACGGTTCCATCCGTCGCCGACACGACGATCGCGTCCATCGTGGAGCCAATCCCGGATTCGTAGACCAAGTCGACCTTCCCGTCGTCGCGCGTCCCCAGCCGGAGCTCCGGGGCCGTCACGTCGAGACCTGCGGTCTCCGGGGACGTGGCGAGGTGCGCGAGCATGCGCTTCGATGCCTCTTCCTTCGAGAGGGCCGGCACGAGCTCACGGTCCATCCCCTCGAGGTCGCCGGAGATGCTCGCGACGTGTCCCGCCTCGTCGAGCGTGACGTCGACGCCGAGCCCACCCGAAGCGACGTCGTCCGGAATGCCGGCGGTCACGAGGACGTGACGCAGGCCCATCGCGTCGGTGGCCTCCGCGCTCGGTCGAAGCGTCACGCCTGGCGCGACGCCGAGCTCCGAGCGGTACGCCTCGAGCCACGTCGACACCGCGGTCGAGCGGTCGGTCGCCGCGACGACTCGACCTTCACCTCGTGTCATCGCGAAGGTGCGCCGACCTTGCTGATCGACGTACACCGGCACCCCGAGGTCTGCCTCCAGCTTCGCCGCGAGGGTCGCCGTTCCCGCTCCCGTGGGAAGCGGCGCGGGCTCGCCATCCCCACCCGAGCACGCCGCCGCAAGGAACCCGAGACCCACGAGACCGACCGAGAACGAGAGCTTCTTCATCGCGCTACCCACCTTGCGTGGGCCAGGTCGGCGCTCACGGTCGGGGCGTTGCGTGAAATCGACACCGAGCCGTGTGAGGTGACGATTTGCTCGTGGTTTCGATAGGATAGCTCTGCCGAAAGCGAACGTGGAGCGCCCCCCCACCGGTCCTCACGGGAGCAAGGTGCCCCCACTCGTACGGCTCGAGAGATCGAGCAAAGGTGCCCCCACTCGCAGGTGCTCGGCCTACCGGCCTGCGCGCCTGCGGTCTCCCCCCCATCGCGTGCTCGGGCTCCGCCCTCCGCGCGCTCAGGGGGAGACGCAGAGCTCGCGGTACGCGCGGCTCGCTCGAGCGAGCCGCGAGCCCCACGGGCTCTTCACCTCCCCCTATCCGCTCGCAGGCTTTGCGAAAGCGAGTGAACGCGCCGTCACGTGGAGAAGCAAAGCCGAGAACGGATTTTGGGGGAGGTGTCGGGCGCGCAGGCCGTTAGGCCGAGCACCCGGCGGTGGGGGCACCCCTTCTCTCTTCTGCTGCGTAGGCCGAGCACCCGGCGGTGGGGGCACCTTCTCTCTTCTGCCGCGTAGGCCGAGCACCCGGCGGTGGGGGCACCTTCTCTCTCGTTCTCTTCCCTCTCTCCACTATGCTGCGCGGCCATGAGGCTGACTCGCGTGCTCCCGTGCTCTCTCGTCGTGGCTCTCTTTGCGTGCGAAGGCGCGCCTCCCGTGGCGCCTCCGCGGGGCCCGGTCGTGGCTCCGTCCGCGCCGCCACCGAGCGCCTCCGCGTCGGCGACGCCCGTCGTGAAGAAGCTCCCGTACCCCGCGGTGGACGTGCGCCCCACGACGACGACCTACTTCGGCACCGAGGTCACCGCGGGCTACCAGTGGCTCGAAGATTCGTCGAATCCCGCCGTCCAGAAGCTCACCGAGGCCCAGAACGCCCTCACGCGCACCGTGCTCGACGGGCTCCGTGGGCGACCTGCGATCGAGGCGCGTGTGCGCGAGCTCCTCGGGAAGAAGGGCGGGCGCGTCTCGGAGCTCACGAAGGCCGGCAAGGCGTGGCTCGTGCTCGTCGAGGAGCCTCCGAAGCAGCAGCCGTTCCTCGTGCTGCGCACCTCGCTCGACGCGAGCGCGAAGGTGAGCACCGTGCTCGACCCGAACGTGCTCGACCCTTCGGGCGGCACGACGATCGATTGGTTCGTGCCCTCGCGCGACGGGAAGCTCGTGGCCGTGTCGCTCTCGAAGGGTGGCTCCGAGAGCGGTGACGTGCACGTGTTCGAGGTCGCGACGGGCAAGGAGCGCAAGGGCGACACGATCGAGCGTGTGCACGGCGGCACCGCCGGGGGCAGCCTCGCGTGGAACGCGCAGGGCACGGCCTTCTTCTACACGCGCTACCCGCGCAAAGGAGAGCGCGCCGAGGCCGACATGGGCTTTTACCAGCAGGTCTACGAGCACCGCCTCGGGGCGCCTCCGAGCTCCGATAACTACTCGATCGGAAAAGAGTTTCCGCGCATCGCCGAGGTGGAGCTCGAGACCTCGGACGACGGCAGGAAGGTGCTCGCGCGTGTGGCCAACGGCGACGGCGGCGAGGTCGAGCACCACGTCTACGACGGCAAGGCCTGGACTCGCCTCTCGACCTTCAAGAACAAGTGGGGCCAGGCGACCTTCGGCAAAGACGGCAAGCTCTACGTCGTCTCGAGGGACAAGGCGCCGCGTGGCCAGGTGCTCCGTATCCCCAACCTCGCGGACGAGCTCTCGACCGAGTACTTCGTGCCCGAGAGCGACGGCGTGGTCGAGCAGCTCGTCGTCACGGGCGACACGGCGTACCTCGTCGATCTCGTGGGCGGCCCCTCGCGCATCCGCGCGGTCTCGACGACCAAGAAGGGTGACACGAAGGTGCTCCCGCTGCCCCCGGTGGTCTCGGTCGAGCGCATCCTCCGTGATGGCGACGACGTCGTCTTCGAGAGCCAGAGCTACACGTCCCCGCCCGCGTATTTCCGGTATGACGCCAAGGCCGGCACCGTCACCAAGACGGCGCTCGCCGAGAAAGAGACGATCGACTTCTCGGACACGGAGGTCCTGCGCACGACCTGCACGTCGAAGGATGGCACCAAGGTGCCTTTGAACGTGCTCCGCAAGAAGGGCACGCCGCTCGACGGCAAGCGCCCCACGTTGCTCACCGGCTACGGCGGCTACAACGTGAGCCGAAAGCCTCGCCTCCGCGCGCTCACGCGCCTCTGGCTCGACCGGGGAGGGGTGTTCGCCGAGGCCAATCTGCGAGGAGGCGGCGAGTACGGCGAGGCCTGGCACATGGCCGGCAACCTTACGAAGAAGCAGAACGTGTTCGACGACTTCCACGCGTGCGCCGAGGCGCTCGTGTCGGAGGGGTACACCCGGCACGACAAGCTCGCGGCGATGGGCGGCTCGAACGGCGGGCTCCTCATGGGCGCGACCTTGGTGCAGCACCCCGACACGTTCCGCGCGATCGTGAGCCGCGTCGGCATCTACGACATGCTCCGCGTCGAGCTCACACCGAACGGAGCGTTCAACGTGCCCGAGTACGGCACCGTGAAGGACGAGGCGCAGTTTCGGGCGCTCTACGCGTACTCGCCGCTCCACAACGTGAAGGACGGCGTCGCGTATCCGGCCGTGCTCTTCACGACGGGCGCGAACGACCCGCGCGTCGATCCGTACCACTCGCGCAAGATGGTGGCGCGCCTGCAAGCCGCCACGAGCTCGGACAAGCCCATCCTGCTCCGTGCCTCGGCGGGCACCGGGCACGGCAAGGGCACGCCGCTCGACGCCGAGATCGCCGAGAGCGCCGACATCTACGCGTTCCTCTTGCACGAGCTCGGCGAGGAGTGACGCGACCACGGGCTCCCCGTGCGCGCCCTCGTGCGCTATGACCTCGCCATGTCCGAGACCACGACGCATCAGCCTGCCGTGCTCGCCGAGGTGCCCTCCGAGGGCACGTTCCTCACCTTCGATCTGGCCCACGTCGGCGCCGCCGCGCACGTCCTCGAGGCGGTGAAGCGCCTCGACGCGCGTGACGACATGGTGCTCGGCCTCGGCGAGCCGCTCGTGCGCGGCGCGGGCCTCGCGGTCGAAGGCCTGCGAGGTTTTCCAGCCTTGGCGGGGCCTTCGGTGGGCGTCCCGTCGACGCAAGGGGCGCTCTTCGTGTTCCTCTCGGGGGGCGATGGTGGCGAACGTGTGCATCGTGCACGTGAGCTCGTGGCGGCGCTCGGCGAGGTGCGAGTCGTCGAGGACGTGCCCGCGTTCTCGTACGCCGGCGGCCGGGATCTCTCGGGCTACGAGGATGGCACCGAGAACCCCGAAGAGCGCGCGGCCGAGGTGGCGCTCGTCGCCGAGGGGCCAGGCAAAGGCGGCAGCTTCGTCGCGGTGCAGAGGTGGGTGCACACGCTCTCCGCGCTCGAGGCGATGTCGCCCGCCGCGCGGGACCACGTCATCGGCCGCTCGCGCGACACGAACGAAGAGCTTTCCGACGCACCCGAGAGCGCGCACGTGAAGCGGTCCGCCCAAGAGAGCTTCACGCCCGAGGCCTTCATGCTGCGCCGCTCGATGCCCTATGGGTCGACCAAGGAGCACGGCCTCGTCTTCGTCGCCTACGGCGCGTCGCTCGACGCCTACGAGCGCGTGATGCGCCGCATGGCCGGCCTCGACGACGGCATTCGCGACGCGATTTTCTCGTACTCACGGCCGGTTACGGGCGGGTACTACTTCTGCCCACCCGTGCGTCACCGGCGTTACGATCTCGCGGCGCTCGTGGCCTCGGGGGGCTGAAGCGGCGATCCTGGATTTCGGTCTCGGGTGGGGCCGGAGAGGCGTGGCATCCTGAGGCATGCACGCACGTCTTGGGGTGTCGTTCGTCGTCGCGCAGATCACCTGGCTCGGTCTCGTGGGGGGCGCGCGCGCCGACATCCCGCCGCCCGACGAGCAGGTGCGCGACTGCGTCCAAGCCGAGGTCACGAAGCGCATCGTGGCGAAAGATCCGGCGCTCGGCCCGACCCCGTGCCGTGTGGTCGGCCCGTGGAAAGAAGCGACGTCGCCCGGCGAGGCCGCCTCGAACCGAGACGCCGCGCAGAAGGCCGAGGGCTACACATGGATTTGCCCTCTCACACGCAACTACCGAGGGGACGTCCTCTACTGCAAACTGCCCGCGGGCCTCGCGGCCGAGCAGGCGCTCCACGGCGGCGGCTCCGAGGCCTCGCCCCAAGTCTCGCCCTCCGGCGGCTCGTCCCAGGTCTCCCCCTCCGAGGCCACGAAGGTGCGCGGGTGTGGTGGATGTTCGAGCAGCGGAGGCAGCGACGCTCCGCTCGTGGGTTTGGGGCTCGTCGGCCTCGCGGTGGCGTGGGTACGTCGTCGTCGGCCTTCTACGTGATCATGCTCACGGTGCGGCTTCGTGCCTCACGGCTCTCGGGCGACGCCTCGCCGCGACGAAGCACGCGACGAATCCCAGGGCGATGAGCGCGCCCTCGGGGCTCGTGCCACCGGCGGAGCACCCCGCCTCGGGTGGGGTGGCCGTGGGTACGTCGCTCGCCGAGGCCTCGGGCTCTCCGGGCGGATAGAGCGCGCACACGGCGGCGACATCGTCCGCGGCGAGCCTTCGTGAGGCCCTCCGCCCGAGGTTGCAGCGATTGCCCTCTTCGCAGAACGCTTCCATCATGATCGACTCGGGCTCTCGCGAGTGACCGATACCGATGAAGTGGCCAATCTCGTGCACGAGGACGGCCATGAGGTCCGTCTTGTTCGTGCCGTCGTCGGGGAGTGAGAACTCCTTCTCGGCGGTGTTGACCTCGATGCGGGCGCTCGTGATCGTGCCCTTCGATTGTTTGTCGCCGTAGAGGCGAAACGTCGAGGCGAGGGGGCTCTTCGTGCCGTAGGGCCACGACGTGTCCCGAAAGAAGACACCATTCAGCTTTCGTGTCGGGTCGGTCGGGTCGGCGGACTCGGACGGATCGAGCGAGATGTCCTCGCGCTCGACGAACCTTAGCCTCGTGCGCAGATCCCCGGGGCAGAGCACGTCGCTCCAGGTGCCGAAAGCCGCGCGGATCACGGCCCGTGTCTCGGCGCGGACGAGCTTTCGCGTGCCTCGATCGTGGAGGTGGTACTCGAGCGTCGACGAGCGCCACGAGACCTGCGTGCCCTCGGTGATGCAGCCCTTTTCGTCTTTGGCGCAGGTCTGTTTGGCCTCGTTGCACGTCGTCGCCCTACAAAACGCGCTGGCCCTCGTGGAGCCGAGCACGAGCACGAGCCCGAACGCCGCGGCGGTGAGCGTCCTCATCGGAGCTCCGCCCGCAACGTGAGGCGAGCGCCCGGGGCTTGGGTGCGCGCGATCCCGTCGACATGCAGGAAGTACGTTCTGTTGGCTACGACCGGGATCTCGAGCCTGCGCCCCGTCGAGTCGCACTTCAAATCTTGGGTGTCGGCGCACGTCGCCTTCGCGTAGAGGACGGGGCTCCCCGTATAGCTCGAGGTCGACTCGACCTCGACGACGAGCGTGCCCTGCGACTTCGTGTAGATCGGCTGGACGAGGTCGGGCCCCTCGGCCTGCACGCAGCTCGAACGGAAGGTGTCGGTGGCGCCGTCGAGGTCGGTGGCGAACAGGATCTCACCCCCGCGGGCGAGCTCGAGCACTCGCAGCTTCTGGAGGGACGCGGCCTCGCACGTGTCGCCCGCAGGAGGTGGCGCCTGCGTCGGCGTGGACGGGCCCGCGTCGGTCGCTTCGGGGGTCTTCTCTTCGGGCTCGAGCGGGACCTCGCTGCCGTCGGGGCACGCGCAGACGCTCTTCTGGGCGCGGCAGGTCTGCGTGCCCTGCGTGAGGTTTCCGCAGGTGCACGCCGCGCCCTCGACGCACGGAACGGAGCGGAGCCCCGTGGCGAGCTCCCCTTGCCCCGTGTACGGGCCCGAGCACGCGACGAGCAGCGAAACGACGAGGAAGAACAGGGAGTTACGGCGCATGAAGGTGCCTCTCCCACCTCACCTTGCGACACGCATGCCACGCGCGTTTCGCGGATTTCGCGGCCCGTCTCACGCGCTCCCGAGGACCTCGCCGTTCCTTGGGCGAGCGACCCCGATCCACGTGCCGGTCGCGCGGCGCTACTTGCGGCGCGGCAGCCGCGATCGGTGCACGAGGGTCGCGTCGTCGAGCGGCATGTCGCCGTACTCGTCTTCGAGCTTCTTGCGGAGGTCGCGCTCGGTCGTCTGCCCTTTGGTGGACGGCGCCGGCGCGGGGGAATGCGCGACGGGCGGCGGGAAGGTCGGCCGCTTCGTGCCGCGCTGGGTCTCTTCGACCCACTCGGGAGGGCCGCTCGTCACGGTGGTCTCGGCGTCCCAGTCCGACACGTCGGCGCCGAGGCCACCAGCTAGAAAGTCGCCCAGGATTTCTTCGCGCGAGATGACGAACGTGGGGCCGTCGCCGTAGTCGGGCTCGGTCCTCCGCTCGGGCACACGTGGGAGCTCGGGCACACCTCGCACGGTCTCGGGCTTGCGTTCGCTCATGCGCGGCGGAGGGACCGGCTCCGTGGACCGCTCGACGCGCTCGATGTGGGGACGCATCCCCATCGCGGGCGGGGGAGGCTGCCGCTCGCGCAGGTTGGCTGCAGGGTGCGGGCGCACGTGGGGGCTCGGCGTGCCGTCGGCGCTGGGGCTCGTGTCGAAGAGCTTGGGGAGATCCTCGGGGTCCGTCGGTCGCGCGGGGGGCGCCACGGGGCCGAGCTCGGTGCGCCGTGCGACGGGCGCGGGCGCAGACGGGGGCTTCTGCGCGCTCTGCGGCTGCATGTGCGGAGGCAAGCCCTGCGCGTGGGGGCTCATGCGCACCGTCTGGCGGCGGAGCTTCGGGTCGTGAAGGTTTTGGGCGGGCTCACGCGGCGCGCTCGGTGGCACCGCGGCGTGGGGTGTGACCTGCGGCGCTTGCGGAGATGGCGCGGCGAGCGGGGAGACGTGGTGGTGCGGGGCCTGGACCGGAGCACGTGGAGGCGCACCCGCGGCGGGGCGCACGTTCGGGTACTCGGGCGCGCGCGGGCGCTCTTGCGGGCCGGTCGGACGAGGCGGAGCGGGCTGCGCCTCGCGAGCTTGGGGCTGCGGGGTGTGGGCGGGCCGGAAGGCGTCTTTCTTGAGGTCGACGCGGCCGGCCCCCGAGGGCTCGTGGGGGTAGCCGAGCTGCTTCCCGAGCTGCTGCAGATCGCGTCGCAGCGCACCCGCGGTGGAGTAGCGGTCGTCGCGGTTTCGCGCCATCGCGCGGCGGAGGACGGACTCGAAGGCCGGCGGGAGGTCGGGGCGAAGATCCCTCGCAGGGCGCGGGTTCTCGGTGAGGATCTGGAGGAGCAGGGCGTTGTAGTTCGGGGCGACGAACGGCCTGCGACCGGTGAGGCATTCGTAAAGCATCACGCCGCACGCGTACACGTCGACCCGTGCGTCGAGGTTGCGCTCGCCGCGCGCCTGCTCGGGCGACATGTAGTACGGCGTGCCCATGACCATGCCGGTGCGCGTGAGGTCGAGCGGCTCCTCGGCCCCGCCGGCCATGCCCTTCGACACGCCGAAATCGAGGATTTTCGCGATGGGATCGGCGTTCGTGCGGCGCGCGAGGAAGATGTTCTCGGGCTTGATGTCCCGGTGCATGATGCCCTTCTCGTGCGCGGCCATGAGGCCCGCGAGCACCTGAGAGAGCACCTCGACGATCTCGGGGAAGGGCAGATTCCCCGCTTTTTTGATGCGATCGGCGAGCGTCTGGCCGTGGAGCCGCTCCATGACGAGGTACGGGCAGCCGTCCTCGAGCCAGCCCATGTCGTAGACCTCGCAGATGTTCGGGTGCCCGATGCCACCCGCCGCGCGCGCCTCCTGTTGGAAGCGCTTCACGGTGTTCTTCTTCTTGGCCTGGACCGGGTTCAGCACCTTCACGGCGACCTGGCGCTCGAGCCCGAGGTGCTCGGCCTCGTAGACCATGCCCATGCCACCCGAGCCGAGGATCGACAGGATTTTGTAGCGGTTCCCGAGCACCTGGCCGATGAGCGGCGCTTCGTCCTCGTCGTGCGTCAAGGGCTGGATGCTCGCCGGCGCGCTGGCGGTGAACGCGGGGGGCGCGCTGCTGCGGGACTTGCGAGGGGCGTCGCCACGGCCGTCCACGCGCATGCGTCGGCCCGTGGTCGGGCACACGACCGCACGCGCATCATGCGGGGTTCCGCAGTGCGGGCAGCGAACGAACCTCTGACTCATGGGGCTCCCACGGGCCCTCTAACGATCTCACGACCGTGGCGCTTTTCCAACGAGAACCGTGGCCTTTCGCGCTGCGGCATCGGTTTTTTTTCGCCCCCGACGCCGCGGTAAGGGGAGCCCCGCGCCTCCGTGAAGAGGTCCGCGGAGCTTGTGCGGCGCCGTCCCCGGACGAATACTGCGCCCCGTGCCCGCCGCGCCGACCCCTTTGCCTCCGGAAGACGGCACGATGCTCGCACGGTGGACCGTCGCGCTCCTCGAACGCGAGCTCGCGAGCGCGGACGAACGTAGGGCCGTCCTCGCCCGGCACGGCGTGATGCTCGACGCGCTCCTCGCCGCCGACGCCCGCCTCTCCCACGGGACGGCGTGTGCCCTGTGGGAGGAGCTCACGGCCGAGCACGCCGATCCGCTGCTCGGGGTGCGCTTCGCGAGGGCTCTCTCGGAGAACCTCGAGGTCCGGCTCTTGCCGCACGATCCGGCCCTCGAGCGGTACCTCGTGCCGAGCGCCGAGCACCTCCTCGAGCGCCTGCCACGGGGAGACGACCTGCTCGCCGCTCTCGAGGTCGCGATCGTCTCCGCGCTCCCTTCGGGCACGGTCACCATCGAGCGTATGGCGCGCGAGCTCGGGGTCGGCGTTCGCACGCTCCAGCGGCGCCTTCGCTCGCGCTCGAAGACGTTCCAAGAGGTGGTCGACGCCGTGCGACGGAGCGTCGCCGAGCGCGTCGCGACGCGACCGGGCCTCAGCATGAAAGAGGCCGCCTTCCTGCTCGGGTTCGCCGATCCCAAGAGCTTCCGTCGCGCCAAGGACCGTTGGCAGCGCCGCGAGTCGTGAGAGGCCCCTCGTTTGTCGCGTGGCGCCCGTGGCGTGTCGGTCCTTCATCGCCATCCTTTTCCCGACGCTGACGCACATCGCGCCCGCGCCGGAAAATTGGGAGGAACGGATGAAATTCGGGACGGTAGCCTTTCGCGGGATGTTGGCGCTCGCCCTCGTGAGCGCGGGAGCTGGATGCGGAGCCGAGGCCGATTCGCCCGAGGCGACCGCCGACGACGACCTGTCCGCCATCTCGACCGCATCGATCGACGCGGCTCGCGCCTCGAAGGACCCCGGGCGCATGGCGAAGGCGCTCCGGTCGATCGCGACGAACCGATTCCCGGGGCAACGCGCGGCGCGCACCGCCGGGGCCAAAAGGCTCCTCGATGGCCTCTCGGTCGACGAGGTCGACGCGATACGTGCAGCCTACATTCGGCTCTACGACGAGGATCCGGAGATCACGATCCGAAGCGACGGCCTGTTTCGCCCCTTGGTCCGGCTCGATCGTGCCGAGGAGGCCGAGCTCGTGGCGTCGCTCGTGGGCGCCCGCATGGAGGCGGACGTTTCGGTGCTCGTCGACATGCTGTCGCGCGCGCGGACGTCGGCGCTCACGGCGAAGGACCGCACGACGTACTTCGCGATGCTCCCGCGCATGGGCCTCTGGGACGCGCCCGTGCGCGCCAAGGCGAACGACCGCTCCCTCGACGCGCTCGAGCGTGGGCACCTCGAGCGGGTGTGGAGCGCGCGGAGCCCCGGCCTCGGGCTCGACGCGGGGCTCCGAACGATCGAAGAGAAGCTCCCGAAGCCCGACCTCACCCCCTCGGCACCTCGGGAGCGCTCGGTCGCGGTGATCGCGAGCTCGCATGGGGCGCAGTGGCAGGAGCTCATGGGATGGGCCGTGCCGATGCTCGCGAAGGGCTACGTTTTGCAGGTCTTCACGCCAGATGGGCGCCCGGTTGCGTTCCAGCGCGATAGCCTCTCGGTCTCCAAGAAGACGGTCGCCCTCGGGTTCGGCTGCCCACCCGACCTCGACCCGGCGGGGCCGACGGGGCGCGCGGCGGCCGACATTCTCGGTCGCGCGGCGGGGGCCGAGACGCTCGACGCGAGCCGGTATGGCGCGGTGTATCTCGCCGGTGGGCTCGGTTTCAACGAAGACGTGGCCGTCGCCATGCCTTCGAGCGCGGCGCCGTCGGGCGCAAGGCTCACGGCCAACCCGCACGTCGCCACGTTCATGAGCCGAGCCCTCGCCGAGAAGCTGCCCGTGGTGGCCATCTGCCATGGGCCGACCCTCTTCGCCGCGGTGACGGTTCGCGTCGGTGGGGCGGACGAGCCGCTCGCCAAAGGCGTAGCGACCGCCTCGCTTCCCCCCTTCGAGAGCTACGTCGGTCTGACGGAGCGAAAGGAAATCCAGTTTACCTTCGACGTGAACACCCACAAGGTGCTCTCGGAGGCGGGGGCCTCGACCTCGGTGGTCTCGGACATCGCGAACATGGCGCGGGTCGTGAGGGCCCGAAAGGGCGACATCGAGCTCGTGACCGGGCCCGGGCCTCAGGCTGCGGCGTCCCTCGTGCAGCCGACCGTCGAGGTGATGACGGCGCGGTGGTCGCGGTGAGGGCTCGCACCAGGTTTCGCGGAGTTGGCGTCAACGTCGGTGAGATCTCGCACCAGGTTTCGCGGAGTTGGCGTCAACGTCGGTGAGATCTCGCCGAGCTCTTGGGTCGAGTGCTCGCACCAGGTTTCGCGGGGTTGGCGTCAACGTCGGTGAGATCTCGCCCCCGTCGGTGAGATCTCGCCTCGTAACGTCGGTGAGATCTCCCCGAATCTCACGGGTGGCCCGGGCCACCCCCAAAGGTGGCCAGGCCAGGCGCCGTCGCGTCGAAACCCCGTAAATCCTCGCGAAATCACGCTGGCACGCGCGATGCGAAGGCGCCTCCCATGGACGCGGCTCTCCTCCTCGGCGTGGCGCTCGCGGCGGGCGCCGTGTGCGTCGCGCGTGGCCCGCTGCCGGTCGTCGCGTGTGTCGTCGTGCTCGCCGCGGCCCTCGTCGCGTGGCGGGGCAGGGCGGGGCTCGCGCTCGGGCTCGTGCTCGCCACGGCGCTCGGAGCCGCGCGCGCACACGTCGCCATCGTCGACGCCCGCGCCGCCGCCGCGCAGGTGCCCACCGCGCCCCCCGGCAAACCTCGTCTTCTCCCGTGCGAAGGCGAAGGCGTGGTCGCCGTCTCTCCCACGCGCCGCGCCGCGGCCACGAGGCTCGTGCTCGACGAGGTGCGCCTCGCGTGCGACGCGGCCGACCCCGCGGGCTCGTCGCTCCGACCGCTCGTGGGCCGGGTCGTGCTCTACGCCGACGCGGAGGGAGAAGGGGAGGGCGCGGCGCTCGGCCGAGGCGACCGCGTGTCGTTCGTCGCGAGCCTCGGACCTCCTCAGCGCTTCGCCGTGCCCGAGCTGGGAGACGACGAGCCGGGGTCCGCGCGTGGGCTCGTCGTGCTCTCCGGAGGCGCGGCCGACGTGCTTCGTGTGTCGCGTGGTCGCGGGCTCGGGGCACACATCGACGCCGCGCGGGCTCACGTGCGCGCGCGCATCGACGCGACGTTCCCAGCGGGCGCGAACGGGCTCGCGCGGGCCCTCGTTCTCGGCGAGTCCGACCTCGACGGCGACGACGCGCGCGACTTTCGAGAGAGCGGCCTCTCGCACCTGCTCGCCGTGTCGGGCATGCACCTCGTGGTCGCCGTGAACGGTCTCGTCGGCGTGCTCGCGGCCCTCCTCGCGCGCGTGAGGTGGCTCGCGCTCCGTGCCCCACCCGTGCGCGTCGCGTCGTTCGTGGGTGTCGTATTCTGTTGGATCTATTGTGATTTTTCGGGTTCGAGCGGTTCGGCCGTGCGCGCCGCGTGCATGCTCTCGGTGGCGCTCGGCGCCGTCGCGCTCGGCCGGCGTGTGCGCCCTCTCCGCGCGCTCGGGGTGTCGATCGTGCTCGTGGCGCTCGTGGATCCTCTGGCCGCGTACGACGTGTCGTTCGTGCTGTCGGCCGGGGCCACGCTCGGCCTCGTGGCGCTCGGGAGACCGCTCGGTGCGGCGCTCGCGGAGCGCGGTCCCAAGGTCGTGCGGGCGGTGATGGCGAGCCTCGCCACCACGGTCGCGGCGTCCGTGCCGTGTGCGCCGATCCTGCTCCGCATGGGGCCCGCCATCTCTCTCGGGGGGCTCGTCGCGAACCTCGTCGCCGTCCCGGTCGGCGAGGTCGCCGCGCTGCCGCTCTGCCTCGGGCACGCCCTGCTCTCTCCGCTCCCGGCGGCCGAGCGTGGCGCCGCGCTCGCGGGAGGTGGCGCGCTCGTGGTGGTCCGCGCGCTCGCCCACGCCACGGCGTCGAGCCGGCTCGGCCGTATCGCGCTGCCCCGCCCGACCGACGCCGAGCTCGGGGCGGTGGCGGCCGTGTGGCTCCTCGTCGGTCTCTGGCCACGCGCGAACGACGCCGTCGTCGCGCCACGCCTTCGCTCCGTGGCCCTCGTCGGTGCCGTGCTCGTCGGCCTCGTCTCGGAGGTCGTCGCGCGCCGCCAAGGGGCCCCGGTGGGCGTGCTCCGGGTGACGTTCGTCGACGTGGGCCAGGGGGACGCGGCCCTCGTGGATTTGCCGAGCGGAGACGCTGTCTTGATCGACGCCGGGGGCCTCGTGGGGAGCCCGACGAACCCCGGCGAGCGTGTGCTCGCGCCGCTCCTCCGCGCACGCCGTCGCGATCGGCTCGCGGCCGTCGTGATCTCGCATCCGCACCCCGATCACTTCTTGGGCCTCGCCGAGGCCACCGCGGGTCTGCGCGTCGACGAGGCGTGGGATACGGGCGAGGTCGAGTCGTCCGAGCCGAGCGCTTCGCCCTTCGGCCCCCACGTCTATGCCGCGACGCTCTCGGCGCTCCGTGCGCGAGGGACCATCGTAAGGCGCCCTCCTTCGCTGTGCGGAAAGCACGACGTAGGTGGCGCGATCTTCGAGGTCCTCGCGCCATGTCCCGGGCCCTCGAGCGCGCGCGGCACCAACGACAACTCGTTCGTCCTCCGCATCACGTACGGCGCGCGGTCGGTGCTCTTCGTGGGGGACGCCGAGCACACCACCGAAGAGGACCTCGTGAAACGCGAGGCGACGCGCGCGTCCCTCCGCGCCGACGTGCTCAAGGTCGGCCACCACGGGAGCCGCTCGTCCTCGACGCCCGCGTTCGTCGACGCGGTCGCCCCGAGCCACGTGGTCGTGTCGTGTGGCGTGAGGAACCGCTACGGCCACCCGCACGTGCAGACCCTCGCGACGTTCGCCGCGCGGCCGCTCGCGGTCCACCGGACGGACCTCGAGGGCACCGTGGTGTTCGAGACGGACGGCGACCGCTTCTCCGTGCGGGGCTCACGCTGAGGGTCTGCTCCCGTGTTCAGCGCGCGCGTGCCATGGCGAAAATCCTCGTCGTGTTCAGTGGTTGCGGATGCTGCGCGGCGTCGTGTCGAGGGTCATTCGGGCGCGACGTCACGAGGCCGGAGTGTGCTAAGCGTCCGCCATGACGAAGACACTCTCGCTCGAGCTCATCGAGAAGCTCCCCAAGACGGACCTCCACGTTCACCTCGACGGCTCGCTTCGTCTCTCGACCATCCTCGAGCTCGCCGACAAAGAGAAGATCGTCCTCCCCGCGTCCGACGAGGACGGCCTCCGCAAGGCGATGAACCTCGGTCGCAACTGCGGCTCGCTCGTCGAGTACCTGAAGGCGTTCGACGTCACCCTCCGCGTGATGCAGACCGCCGACGCGCTCACCCGCATCGCCTACGAGCTCGCCGAGGACGCCGCCCGCGAGAACGTCCGCTACATGGAGGTGCGGTACGCGCCCATGCTCCACACGCAGCGCGGGCTCAAGCTCACGGCGGTGGTCGAAGCCGTGCTCGAGGGCCTGCGCGCCGCGCAAGAGCGCTTCGGCATCGAGTCGGCCGTCATCATCTGCGGCATCCGCAACGTCTCGCCCGAGAGCTCCCTCGAGATGGCCGAGCTCGCGGTGGCCTACAAGGGCCGCGGCGTCGTCGGGTTCGACCTCGCCGGCGCCGAGTACGACAACCCCGCCAAGCACCACCGCACGGCCTTCCAGCTCGTGCGCGACAACAACATCAACGTCACGATCCACGCGGGCGAGGCCTACGGCCCCGAGTCGATCGCGCAAGCCATCCACGTGTGCGGAGCGCACCGCATCGGGCACGGGTGCCGCCTCCGCGAGAACGGCGATCTCCTCCACTACGTGAACGATCACCGCATCGCGCTCGAGTGCTGCCCCTCGTCGAACGTGCAGACCGGCGCCATCCGCGATCTGCCGAGCCACCCGCTGAAGCTCTACAAAGCGCTCGGGCTCCGCGTCACGGTCAACACCGACAACCGCCTCGTGACCGACACCACGGTGAGCAAAGAGCTCTACCTCTGTCACACACACCTCGGGTTCACCCTCGAGGACCTGAAGGCCATCGTGCTCTCGGGCTTCAAGAGCGCGTTTTTGCCCTTCCACGTGAAGCAGCAGTACCTGCGCAAGGTGTCCGACGAGCTCCGCCTCTTCACGGACGACGGCATCCTCGCGCCGCCCCCCGGCTCGCCCTCCTCGCGCCACTTGATCGAAGCGGCGCCCTCGGGTCCGGCCATCGCGAAGGCGTGAGGGGGAGAGGGAGAGAGCGAGAGTGAGAGAAGGGGTGCCCCCACCCGCGGGTGCTCGGCCTAACGGCCTGCGCGCCCGCGGCCTCCCCCAAAGTCCGTTCTCGGCTTCGCTTCTCCGCGTAACGGCGCGTCCACTCGCTTGCGCGAAGCCTGCGAGCGGACAGGGGGAGGCGCAGAGCCCGCGGCGCGGCGTGGCGCCCTCGAGCGCTGCGGGCGCGTCGCGTGCGACCGGGTGAAGACACCCATGCCTCGCGTCAGGGGCGGCAGTTTTCGAGACGGATTTGCCCGAAGATGTCGCACGTGGCGCCGAGATCGCTCGTGGCTCCCGCGCAGGTGACGAGCCCCCAGTAGCGTCCGGAGGCCGCGCCGCCCTGTGGGGAGATGCCCGACACGTCGAGCTTGCAGGTCGGCGACTTCCACGTTCGCTCTTGCGCCAAGGAGAAGACGGTCGCCGACGATGAGCCTTTCAGGTCGGTCTTGCCGGTGAGCGTGAGCCGCGGCCCTCCCTCGATCGACACGGTCGCGTCGATCTCGAAGCCATCGGAGAGCGCCGCGACACGGCACGCGACGCCGACGCGCTTGCCGTCGACGCGCTCGTCGTTCGCCACGGACTTCGCGGGCACGCCTCCCGCGGGAGCCCCGAAATCCCCGACGGTCATCGGCGGGACCGTCACGCAGCCCGCGGCCGCGCCGCCATGCACCGTCACGATCGCGCGCGCGGCCGGGCCGGCGTCGACGGGTGCGTCGGGGGTCGAGGCGTCGACCGTGCTGCCGGCGCTCGCGTCTTGGGGGGTGCTCGCGTCCGAGGTGTCGGTCGCGTCCACCGCGGTCGCGCCGCCGCACGCGCCGAGCCCGACGGCGAGGATCACGAAGCGAGCGATACCCCTCGAGAGCGGCATGCGCCGAAGCTATCGACCTCGGCCGGCGCCGGCAAGGGAACATGCGGGGGGAGACGTGTAGACTACACTCATGTAAGCTTGGGGGACGGTGGCCCCCCGCCGGGTGCTCGGCCGAAAGCGAGAGCGAGAGCGAGAGAAGGGGTGCCCCCACCGCCGGGTGCTCGGCCTAGCGGCCTGCGCGCCCGACACCTCCCCCAAAATCCGTTCTCGGCTTTGCTTCTCCACGTCACGTCGCGTTCACTCGCTTGCGCAAAGCCTGCGAGCGGATAGGGGAGGTGAAGAGCCCGCGACCCTCGTGGCTCGCTCGAGGGGGCCGTGCGCGTCACGAGCTCTGCGTCTCCCCCGTGGCGAGCGGAGCTCGACACTTGGGGGAGACCGCAGGCGCGCAGGCCGGTAGGCCGAGCACCTGCGAGTGGGGGCACCTTCGCGCGGAGAGCACCTGCGAGTGGGGGCACCTTCGCGCGGAGAGCACCTGCGAGTGGGGGCACCTTGGCCTAGAGAGCACGTTCGCCATCGTTAGCCGCGAGCTCCCTCGCCCTCCGAGCCAACGAGAGCGCCGGCTGCGTGCTGTGGCGCACACGCCGCGCCAGCGGCAGCTCGGTGCGTCGCGAGGCGGATCTTCGCCGCTGTCACGGCGTCTGCGCCGGTGGGCACGAAGCCGGCGCTCTCGCCGGCCCGGAGGTCCATATGCGGTTTCTCTTTCCGTCACTTCGTCACGAGCGCAACTTCCTTACGCCCTGCGCGCAGCACTCGCGGCGTCACCCCACCGCGTCGGAGCGCATCTTGTGGGAGGCGCTGCGTGGGCGAAGGCTCGGCGTCAAATTCCGGCGCCAAGTCGTCCTCGGGGCCACCATCGTCGACTTCTTCGCCCCCGAGCCGCGGCTCGTCGTCGAGGTCGACGGCACGTCCCACGTCGGCCGCGAGTGGCGCGACCGCGAGCGAGACGCGTACCTCGCGCGGTACGGCGTGCGGGTGCTCCGCGTCAAAGCGTGGCACGTCGAGCGCGCGCTGCCCGCGGTGCTCGTGCGCATTCGCGCGGCCCTCGGGTGAGGGGAGGAAGGGCGCCCGAAGGGCGCCCTTCCTCCGTCATCCCACCTCCGCTCGCGAAACCGTGGGCGGGTTGGGTCGCTCACGGCGCTTCAGCGTCCGTCCTCGTGCTCGTTCCCGCTCCGCCCACCCCCTCCGGAATCAGTCGCGGGCCCATCGCCCGGCTGCCCTATCGGCTCCGCTCATCCCGATTTCCCGGCAGCACCGAGACGACAAGGAGCGCACTTGCGCACCGACAGTGGTCAGCTAATCTCCGCTCACACACCCCGCCCCGGTGTCGCAGTGTAGTCCTTTGGAGTGGGAAGATTCCGGCGCTCGGCTTCCACTTCTGGGTCTACTCGCTAGGAGCGTCAAACTGCCACACGAAAGTGGTCATGGCATCGCGACGGAAAACGTCGAGCGCAGCTCTCCGTTCAGAAAGGTGACATCAGTGACAAAGTTCAGGAACAACGATCGTCGAATCATTGCGGTCGCCGCGAAAGCGGCTCAACTAGACCCGGCAGGCTTTTTCATTGAAGTCGAGCCGGACGGAATCATCGTCAACCACCAAGAATCGATGAAGTGGCCCGCCGCGACACGAGCTGAGGTCGAGCGGCAGGTGAAGGAGTTTACCGGCATGAATGTTTGGGTTACCTGAACGGAGCTCCCTAAGTTAGCTCGTGGTCGGCCACCAGGATCTGCCCGTCCCCGGACAATGGGCCAGAATCTAAGTTCGCCTCGAGCGAGACCCAGGTGGGCCTCGCTCTTTCAAGACAAACTACTTCACTTCACCTCGAACACGTCGGCGTGCACGCCGTCCACGCCCTTGTTGCTCGCTCCGGCACCGCCTTCGCCACCCGCGGGGCCTGCGCCCGTCGGCCGAGTGATCTTGGTCGTGGCGTCCTTGGTCGGCTCTTTGCCACCGGCCCACGCGATGCCAGCCGCGATGCCGCCCGCGCCGCCGCCGCCGCCGCCGCCGTCGCCGCCCTTCGCGCCGTTTCCGCCTTGGCAGGCACCGCCAGAGCCGTTGCCACGGAATCCCCCAGCCTGGCCGATTTGGCCCTTGCCGCCGACTCCGCCAGGCTTCGCGACCTTGGCCACGAGCTCCGTGGCTTCGAGCGCGACCGTGCTCGAGAAGGACACCACCGCGATGCTGGAGCCGCCCGCGCCGCCCCCGAACCCGCCTTGCCCGCCGCAGCCTCCCGCTCCGCCTCCACCCCCGGCTCCCGCCGTCCCGTAGCCCCCACCTCCGCCGCCTCCGATGCTGCCGGACGCGCCGTCTTGGCCCTTGTTACCTGTGAGGCCCGTCGAGGTCAGGGTGGCGACCGGGGTTGCCCGGCGCGGTCCATTCCCGGTGTGCCGGGGGTGCCACCGAATCCGGTTCCCGTGACTGCACAATCGGCAGTCGCCGGCCCTTTGGCTCCGCCCGGTGGCCGAGGCATGCCGTCCTGCCCCTCAAGTCCGATGTCCCCGCCCTTGCCACCTTTGCTCGACCCGCCACCCGGGCAGGCCCCGGTGTCTCCCGCCGCGCCGCCGGTGTTCGCGACGGCCATCTGACCATCCGGTGCGCGTGCGGCAAGCGTGAAGCTCCCGTCTCGCGCAGCAGGCGCATCCGCGCCGTCTCCTGCCTCCACCCGCGACCGAAGCAGCTTCACGTTCGCGCTCTCCGTCACGAACACCCCGACGCTGCTCTCGCTGGGCGCCGCGGCGTTCATGCCGACGACATCGAGGTCCGCGAGGATCACCGCACCCGCCACCTTCTCGACCTTGATCCCGTAGCCAGGCTTCGACGCGAGCACCTTGGGCTTCGCTCCGGCCTTCTTGAAGTCACACGAGATGCCGCCGTAGATCTCCACTGCCGTCGTGATGTCGAGCGAACCGGAAAACTCGCCCTCGCACACCACGACTCGTCCACGCCCACTCTGAAGCGCCTTCCCGATCGTCTTCAGCGGCTTCTCTTTCGTCCCTGCGTTCCCGTCATCTCCCGAAGGCGACACGAAAACCCCAAACGAATCTACCAAGCATTTCTCGGGGTTCTTCAAGGGCTCCGTCGGCGTGTCACAGCCCGGAGGAGGCGGATCCCGATCCGTCGTCGCATCCGTCGACGTGTCGCTCGCCCCATCCGGAGCGCTCACGTCTGCCCCGCCATCGGCCACCACGGCCACCGGATCATCCCCGACACACGAGGCCATGTGCACCACGACGAGCCCGACGAGCAGGGGTGCCCCCGCTCGCCACGA
Organism: Myxococcales bacterium; assembly: GCA_016712525.1. Taxonomy (NCBI): domain Bacteria; kingdom Pseudomonadati; phylum Myxococcota; class Myxococcia; order Myxococcales; species Myxococcales bacterium. The sequence continues at coordinate 300,051 of JADJQX010000001.1, read as the reverse complement.
AGGCGAAAGCCCGGCTCGCCTCCTGAGCGCTCCGTCCGATTCGTTCCGTCCTTTCATGCCATCGCCTCGTGTCGCTTTCGCCATCGTGTCGGTCTCCCCCAACGTCCGTTCTCGGCTTCGCTTTCCCTCGTAGCGTCACGCACACCCACGTGCGCGAAGCCTCCGAGCGGACAGGGGGAGACGCAGAGCCCGTGGTGCGGCGAGGCGCGCTCGGCAACCCTCGCCGCTCCCCGCGTCACGGGACCTCGAGCTCGTTCTGCGCGAGTCCCATAGGGCCGTCGTTCACTCCCGGCGCGCCGCCGAGGCCGGCGGTGCCTGGGGTACCGAAGGTGAGGGTGGCGTCACCTCCGGGCTTCGTGCCCTTGTAGACGATAGGCACGGAGATGCCGCCCGCGCCGCCAGACCCTGCGCCGCCCTTGCCACCTTGGCCACCGCTTCCGGCTTGGCACCCGTTGGCACCTGCGCCGCCTCCATTTCCACCGAGGCCGCCTCCTCCGCCTCCTCCGCCTCCTCCGCCTCCTCCGCCTCCTCCTGAGCGGAGCGTCGAGGCCTGCATGGAGACCTTTGCGCCAATTGAAAGCAGAGCGATGCTTCCTCCACCCCCGAGACCTCCCTTACCTCCGGATCCGCCACAGCCCCCAGTGCCACCGCCGCCACCGCCACCGGAGATGCCGGCCCCTCCGCCCCCGCCCTGACCGGGCCCGCCCGCGACCCCATCTTGGCCCCGAGCCGGTTGCCACGTCGTCGCGATGGTCCCTTGTGTCGTCACTTTGGGGGCAGGTGTCGCGTTCGGCGCATCGGCTCCGTTCTTTCCGAAGCCCGCGAATCCATTTGCGGCGCAATTCACCCCTGACGTCCCCCCAGCCCCCGTAGCGCCGGCCGGGTTTTCCGGCAGATTCGGTCCGCCCGGTCCACCGTTTGCTCCAGCCGCTCCGCCCGCTCCGCCCGACGTGTTCGCTGAGCACAATTTCGACTTTCCAACCCCCGGCGTGGCACCCATGGCATCGTTTCCGACGTCTCCCATGGCCCCCACCGTCCCCTCGTCGCCCTTCTTGCCGTCGAAGCCAGTCTTCGCTGAAAGACCGACGTTGACGAGGGTGACGGCCTGAGCCTGCGACACGAGCATCGCGATGCTATTCACGCTCGGCTCTGTGCCGTCGATGGCCTCGACGTCCACGCTTTGGAAGCGCACGGTGTTTGCGGGGGACGAGATCGACACCGCGTACTCCGGCTTGGTCGCGACGAGCTTCGCCTTACCGCCGGCCTTCGCGAAGTCACACGTCACCCCCGAGTAGATCTCGACGTCCGCCTTGATCTCGACCGACTCCGTGTACGTCCCCTCGCACACGACCACCCGCCCACGGCCGCTCGAGAGTGCCTTCCCGACCGTCTTGAAGGGCTTCTGCTTGGTGCCGTCGTTCGTGTCGGCTCCGGCTGCCGACACAAACACCCCAAACGAATCTACCAAGCATTTCTCGGGGTTCTTCAAGGGCTCCGTCGGCGTGTCACAGCCCGGAGGCGGCGGATCCCGGTCCGTCGTCGCATCCGTCGACGTGTCGCTCGTCCCATCGGGAGCGCTCACGTCTGCCCCGCCATCGTCGGCTCCGCACGTCGCGAATTCGCACGGGTCCAGCCCCACTTGCGGACATCCCGCGACAATCAACCCCATCCCCACAAGGCCCACGATCGTCAAGGCTCGCTTCATTGTCGGCTCCTTCAAAACGTCCCCACGACCATCGCTCCGCCCAGGCTCGGCACGACACTCACCCTCTTCGGCCGCTCTTTCCACGGCTGAATCACCAGCGCCGAGACCACCGCGCCCGCGAGGAACGCGCCGCCTACGGCGTAGCCCACGATCGCGCCCGTCCCCGTGCCGTTCGCCCGATTCGTCGCGTCGAGCACGTCCGCGCACTCCCGTGACGTCGGCGTCGCACATCGCAACCCTGCGCCCGCCGTCTCTGCGTCGCTCTTCGCCGACGAGGACATCACTCCGAGCACCACGCCCACTCCGACGCCAACCACCCCGATTCCGCCCAGCGTCGCGGGCAATAGCCAATCGCCTCGCTCCGTCTCGGGCGGCGGCGTCACAGGCCCTTGCCCCTTCGTGCCCTCCGTCACGTCCACCGACGTCACCTGCCCGTTCCGGACCGTGATCGTCACCACCTTGCCAGCACACGACACCTCGTGGCTCCCGGGCATCAAATCCACCACCTCCCGGATCGGCGCGTTCCCATGGCTCCGTCCATCGATCTTCACCTCTTGCCCCGGTGGCGCCTTCACCTCCGCTCGGCCCGTCTCGGCTTCGAGCACGGGCAGCATCTCGCGCTCCACCTTCGCCTTCTTCGCCACGTCCGCTCCGGGGTGCTTCAGCCACTCCCGCAGGTAGCCGAGCGCGCGGTCGGGGTGCTTCGCGTCGGCCTCCAGGATCGCCAGGTTGATCAGCGTCGACGCGCTCCGGTGCAGCGCGAGCGACTGGAGGAACTTCTCGCGCGCCCCGTCGACGTTGCCCGCCCTCTGGAGAGCCACGCCCTCCTTGAAACGCGCATCCGCGTCCGACACGGCGTCGGCCTTCGCCACCGCCGGGAACACTACGAGCGCCGCGATCACGCACCACCTTTTCACTTTTGCTTCTCCTCTTCGATGAACTGACCAAACCGCGACGACGCGGAGGCGGCTGGCGCCGCTGGCTTGCTCGGGGGTACCGTCCCGGCCGTCGGGGGCTCGGGTGCGGTCGGGACGTGCGCCGCCACGCTCGGGGCCGCCACCGGATGTGCCGCGCTCTTCACAGAACTTGAGACAGCCGCGCTCGGGGCCATGGGCGACGCGCTCGGTGCCGCCATCACCGCGCTCGGCGGGGTCGACGGCGCCACGATCGGCGCGGAAGATCCCGTGGCTGCCGACACGACCGTGGCGCTCGCGCTCGCCGTCGTCGCCGTCGCTCCCGCGTCGGCTTGGGTCTCGCCCTTCTGCGTGAGCCGCACCACCGCGATGAGGCCAAGCCCGGTTACCAGCGCCGCGAGCAGGAACACCCACGCGCGCCTCCGAGGTTCTTGAGCCACCACCGGGTCGCGCGACACCGGCACCGTCTCGGCCTCTCGGCTCGCTCGCAGCGGCTCTCGCGGAGGTACCGTGAACGGCTTCGGCTCCGGCAAGATCCCAAGGTCCTCCGCGGACCTTTGTGCCCCTTGCGCCGCGGCCTCCGCGGGGGAGCCGGGCGCTGTTCGGAACGGAATCCCCAGCTCCGCGTTGCGAACCGGTGCGTCCGATACGTCCTTGAAGAGCGCGGGATCGTGCACGGGCCCCCCATCGGGGGCGCGCTTCTTCGCGCGGTCGTACTCGACCACGCCCTTCGCGATCTCACGCGCCACGTCCGTGTAGCTTCCACGCGCCGCGCGGAGCTTCTCGAGGACCGGATCTTTGGGCTCGTCGTCTTGGCTCATGGCATCCTCAGTCGATCTTGTGGGTGATGTCGGACGCGCGCTGCGGATCGACGGCTGGAGCCGTAGGGGTGGGCTTCGGGCTTGGCGGGCTCGGTCGGGAGGGCTCGGCGGCGTGCGCGGGGCTCGCGGTCGGCTTCGAAGTATGCGACGCCCCCGTCGGCAGCGCGCCTTTCCCCGAAGCGCTCGCGGTCGGCAGCGGGGCGTGGGCCCGCGACGAGCTCGACGCCACGGGCTCTCCGTGCGCGCCCGTAGCGGGCTGCGCGGGCGAGGCGAAGACAGGCACGGTCGACGGCAGTGGTACGAGCTCCGGCGCCACGGGTGCGCCCGAGCTCACCACCACGACCGCCGGCTCTACCGTCTGCGCGCTCGCCGAAGACGAGGTCCGGAAGAGTGGCCCACCCCACCCCATCCGCGCCATGACGAAAAAGAAGGCGGGGAGCAGGACCACGAACGGCAAGGTGCCATACACGTACCCGCGCAGCCGTGGAGACGTGACCCACACCTCGCGGAGCCGAGCTTGGAGTGGCACCCGCACCGGCGATGGGGTGCTCGGCGTGCTCACGCTCCCGGCGAACGTCGACACACGACGCGGGTTGGCGAAGCTCCGGTCCGGCCGAGGGAGCGCCGCGATGCGCACGCGCTCCTCCATGCCCATCTCGGGCTCCGCCGAAGAGATCGGAAGCCCTGCCGCCGACTTCTGCGTGCTCTTTCCCAAGAAGAACTCGCGGTCGGCCGACGTCTCCGCGATCACCGCCGGCTCGGGCTCGCCCGTGCCCTCGGGCCGCCCCTCGGTCCCGAGGCCCGAAGGCTCCGTGTCGACGCCGAGCAGCCCCTGCTCCAGCTTGGCCCACGCCTCGGGGCCCGGGGTCGGCTCGCCCAGCGGGAGTGCGGGCCCGCGGAACGGGAGATCGTCCATCGCCTTCTTGTAGTCGAGCTCCCGGAGCTGCTCCTCTTCGGCCGCCGTCGCAAGCACGTCCGCCGCCGTGCGCATCGGAGCCGGCGTCCGCGCTTCGCCGAGCCCCGGTACGGTCCCGCCGCGTCGTGTGCGTTCCTTGCGCTCCTCGACGGCCGAGTCGAGCAGACGCTCGATCGACAGCTCCTCGCCCGCAGGAGCCTCCGTGCCTTCTTGGCCGTAGTGCTCACGAACCCGGTGCGCCATCACGTCGGGCGCCTCAGGCGTGGTCGCCGCCCCGCGGGCCCGCGGCTTCACCTTGCCCTGCGCGAGGAGCGCCTTGCGCAGGTCCCACGCCTCGACCTTCTGTTGGACGATCGCGAGCTCCGAGAGCACGTGCTCCATCGACGCGGGCCGGTCGCGAAAGTCCGGCAGGATCATCCGGAAGACGAGGTCGTCGAGCTCGGGGCACAGGTACGAGCCCGGCGACACCTCGGGCAGGACGTTTCGCAGCCGCTTAATGCGCGACACGTCGAGCTTGGCCCGCATCAGCTCCTGCCGGTTGCTCGTGAAGGGCGCGTGAGGGTGCGTGCCCGTGAGCATCATGAAGAGGGTGACTCCCACCGCGTACACGTCCGACTGCGGGTAGAACCTGCCCTCGAACTGCTCCGGCGCGGCGAGGCCTGGTGTGCCCGCGAAGTCGCCCCCCTCGGACCTCAGGGTGGTCGCGAAGCGCGCGATGCCGAGGTCGAGCACCACGGCGCGTGTCACCCATCCGCGGGTGAGCGGATCGTAGAGCCGCGTGAGGAAGACGTTCCCCGGCTTGATGTCGCAGTGCACGATGCCGAGAGCGTGGGCGCTCGCGAGCCCCGTACACATGTGGATGCCATACAGCACCGACTCGAGCACGCTGAGGCGCCCGAGCGCGCGCAGCACCGCGTAGAGGCTCTGGCCTTGGAGCCTGAACATCTCCACGTAGAGCCGCGAGCGAGCCTCGCGCGTCAGCCCGACCGAACGGACCTTCACCACGTGGTCGCTCTCGATCTTCGCCGTCCGCCGCGCCTCGACGAGCATGCCCTTCTCGAGGTCCGAGCGCCCGAAGAGCTCGGCGTTCAAGAGCTTCACCGCGCTGTCGCACTCGAGCTTCGCGTTCACGCAGTCGTACACGGTGCCGAACCCGCCGCGGCCCAGCACGCCCTTCACGTGGAGCGACGTGCCCGGGATCACCTCGCCCCGAAGGAGCTCCCTCGGCTTCGCGTGCGGCGCCGCCGTCACCGCGCACCTCGACGCGCCGTGAGCCCTGTCGCGCCCCGCCCACCCTCTGCCCCGACCGTGCCGGCCCTTGCCCCAACCATCACGGGGTACGGGATAGCAAATTCGCGCCGGGGCTGACAGGTTACGGCAACTCTTCGAGCCCGAAGGGCACGTTTCTTACGGTCGCCCTGCTTCCGGCCCGCGGCGCACGACGGCACGGCCCTGGCCCTCGCCTTGGCCATCGTCGTGCTCTCGTGCTGGTCGAGCCTGCCGTTCACGGGGGCTGTCTCGGTCGGTCCCGGGAAGACGTTGCGGGTTTTCTTTCGTCGCCTGTCGATTTCTGGGGACCTCCCGAGCGCCTCCCGCCGCCGCACGAGCTCTTGACCTCCCCCTCGCCGCTCGCAGGCTTCGCGCACGTGGGTGACGTTCGTGTCACGGAGAAGCGAAGCCGAGAACGGCGTTTGGGGGAGGTGTCGGGCGCGCAGGCCGGTAGGCCGAGCACCCGGCGGTGGGGGCACCCCTTCTCTCTCTCGTCACCCGCCCGACGGCGAGCCACCCCTCCAGTCCGTCACGGCGATCCTCGTGCTCCCGACCGGGATCACTTGGTTCTCGCTCCCAAAGAGCAAGCCCACGTGAGCCGGCGGGCTCTCCGCGAGCCCGAGGCGCGCGAAGAAGTGCGACGACCGCAGCAACGCGCTCCCGGTGAAGTGCCGGCGAAGCTCCTCGTCCGCGATGCCTGCGCAGCTCGCCACGAGTGGACCCGCGATTCTGTACCACTCGCTCGCCATCGACAGGCTCAGGCCCACCCGCTGAAGCTCGCCCGGTAGAGGGTCGTAGTTGCCGGTTGGCGTGAGCTTCGCTTTTCCTCCGCGCCGCGTGTCGCTCGACGTGAGGCATCGCCTCTCGAGCCGCGCCACGCTCTCGGCGAAGTCGTCGCTCGTGAAACCCTCGGCGTCGAGCCCGAGCGCGCCGAAGAGCCTCGCGACCGTGCGGCGCTCTTCGCGAAGGTCGAGCGACGTGTCCTTGGGCACTCGCACGGAAGGCGCCCGGCCCCGGGTCAGGCCGAGCAGGCGGCCGGCCGCGGTTCGTTCGTCCACGAACACGATGCGGTCCACGGCGCCGGTGCGATCGCGTGCATCGAGCGCGTCGCCGCCCACCAGCACACGAGGACCGCCCGCGTCCTCACGCCCCGCGTTCACCCCCGAGACCCAGGCGACCACGCGCCCAAGGGAGCGGAGCGGCGGCCGCTCGCCGACGTACACCGCGACACCCGGGCCGATGAGCAGGGTTCCGTCGCTTCGTTGGCCGCTCGTGAAGAGCTCTGCATCACCGGTCCCCATGGCGAAGTGCATAGCAAACGCTGCGGCGCGCCGCGCTCGTGGAATCCGTGGGGTCCCCGAGCGCAGCGCGCCGAGCAGTTTGGATCGTCGTCAGCCCTCGCCGTCTCCGGTGGGCTCGCCGCCCTCGCCGCTCTCGTCGCCCCCTTCTTCGCCACCCCCTCCGCCGCCGCGGTTCTTGCCGCGCTCCTCGGACTTCGTCAGCGTCGCGAGGATCATCGTCACGTCCTCTGGGGAGAGCTTCGCCATGGGGATGGCGCGGCGGAACACGTCGACCGCGCGGATCCACGCGTTGCGCGCTTGGATGCCATCGGACTTCGTCGTGCCGTCGGCTTTGACCTCCATGAGCCGCGTACGCTCCTTGTCGGACTCGCCGAGCGCGCGCGCCACCTTCTTCCAGCGACCCACGATCTCGGGGAGGGAGCCCTCGGGCGTGGTGATGCTGGCCATCGTCTTCTTGTGGGCATCGCTGAGGCGCTCGTCGACCATGGCCGCGTTGCCGGCCTCGGCCGAGTAGGAGAGCTGCGTCGTCGACGCGCCGTCGGGGAAGAGCGCGAGCGACGTCGCCCGGTACGCGTCGCGCCGCTTGTCGCTCTTGGCGAGGAGCGCGAGCGCCTCCAAGAGGAGGATGCTGCCGCGCACGTGGCGATCGTGATCCCGGTCGAGATCGGTGTTCGCCTGCGTAAGCTCTTTGATGCGCGCAGCGTGCGGATTCTCCGCGACGACCTGCGACGCGAGCAGCCCTTCGTGGGCCTCACGCACGAACATGAGCAGCGGGACGAGCCCCTTCGCCCGCGAGATCACCTTGCCCTCGGGCGAGCCGGCGTCGAGCCAAGCGCCCGAGACGTCGACCATCTCGGGGGTCGTCAAATCGATCAATGCCATCGCACGGTCCTTTCTTCACAGGCGGACCGCCACGCTGACGCTCCCCCCAGGCGAAGACGCTATGATCTAAGTCAGGGGCGACGCAAGGCGATCCCGCGCTCGTCCGACGAGCACGAGGACGAGAGGTTGCCGGAACGAAACGGTCCTCGCGAGGACGCGATCCGTCGCCTGGCACTCGAGGCGCCGCCGCGGAGGCCACACCCCATATTTCGGCCAAAACAGCCGGTCCGGACCGGCTTCGGCGCCCGTTGACGGGCTCAAGAGGCGGTCCGGACCGGCTTCCGGGCCCGTTGACGGGCTCAAGAGGCGGTCCGGACCGGCTTTCGGGCCCGTTGACGGGCCGAAGAGGCGGTCGCGACCGGCTTTCGGGCCCGTTGACGGGCTCAAGAGGCGGTCGCGACCGGCTTCGGCGCCCGTTGGTGGGCCGAAGAGGCGGTCCGGACCGGCTTCGGCGCCCATGTACGAGGTTCGAGGACGGTGGCGTGTGCCCGGTTCAGCCGGTGGACCATGCCGCCGGTCATAGTGGGGAACCGGGCGCCTGGGTTCGTCCCCTCCGACGGCAACCATCGCCTGGCCGCGGCGCTCGCGCCGGGCCACACGCACGTGCCGGCGATCCTCGATCGGAGGCGAGGGTGACGGCGCGAACCGCCTGGAACAGCTGGCGCCCATGCCGTCAGGTCGTCGGGGTACCAGGCCCCTACCTGAGGCATGGGGTGAATGTACGTCGCTCTCGGTCGACGCGCCACGTGGGCCGGCGTGCCCCGGCTGTCAAGAGCGACGCCTTCGCCCCTATCCACCTTTCGGAGCCCCCCATTCCCCCGTACCCTCGCGGGCCTCCATGGATTACGCGGCCTTCATCGCCCGGTACGCCGACTCGGTCGGCGAGCGCGCCAACAAAGACAGCTACCTCAAGGACCTTTGCACCGTCCTCGGGCTGCCTCACCCCGAGCCCTCCACGGGCGACGCCGAGCGCGACACGTACGTCTTCGAGAAGGACGCGAAGCTCGGGCGCGAGGGCGCCTCGGCGACGACCAAGAAGATCGACCTTTACAAGGCCGGCTGCTTCATCCTCGAGGCCAAACAAGGCTCGAACGATGGTGCGAAGAAGCTCGGCACCGCGCGCCGCGGAACGCCCGCGTGGAACATCGCCATGAACGACGCGTACGGCCAGGCGCTCGGCTACGCGCGCGCCTTCGCGAAGGCCGTGCCCTTCCTCATCGTCTCCGACCTCGGGCACTGCTTCGACATCTACGCCGCGTTCGACGGCTCGTGGGACTACCGCCCCTTCCCGAACCCGCAGGCCTCGCGCATCTACGTCTCGGACCTGGAGAAACATGCGCCCCTCTTGCGCACCATTTGGACGGACCCGCTCTCGCTCGACCCGGCGAAGCAGTCGGCCAAGGTCACGCGCGAGGTGGCCGAGTACCTCGCGAATCTTGCGAAGCTGCTCGAGTCCCAGGGCCACGCGCAAGAGTCTGTCGCGAAGTTCCTGATGCGGTGCCTCTTCACCATGTTCGCGGAGGACGTAGGCCTCTTGCCGAAGGAGGCCTTTACCAAGGCCCTCCGGGACTACTGGGAGCCGAACCCCGCGAGCTTCACGATGGGGGTCGAGGTGCTCTGGCGCACCATGAACGACGGCGGCGGTCTCTTCACCGGCGAGAAGATCCTCCGGTTCAACGGCGGCCTCTTCCGCGCGCCCTCGGCGCTCCCCCTCGATCGCCACGCCCTGATGCTGCTGCGCCAGGCCGCCGAGTGCAACTGGACCGACGTGGAGCCCGCCATCTTCGGAACGCTCCTCGAGCGCGCCCTCGACCCCAAGGAGCGGCACCGCCTCGGCGCGCACTACACACCTCGCGCCTACGTCGAGCGCCTCGTGAAGCCCACCGTCGAAGAGCCCCTCCGCGCCGACTGGGACGTGGTGCGCGCCCACGTCCGCGAGCTCGTCAAAGAGTCCGAAGAGAAGCCCAAGGTGAAGGAGGCGCGCCTCAAAGAAGCCCGCGCCCAGGTGCTCGCGTTCCAGGAGAAGCTCTGCAAAACGCGGGTGCTCGACCCGGCGTGCGGCTCGGGCAACTTTCTCTACGTCACGCTCGACTTGTTCAAGCGGCTCGAGGCCGAGGTGCTCGAGCTCCGCGCCTCGCTCGGCGAGTCCCAAGAGCTGCTCATGGGCCTCCAGGGCCTGCGCGTCACGCCGGGGCAGTTCTTGGGCATCGAGGTGAAGCCGTGGGCGAAGGAGATCGCCGAGCTTGTCTTGTGGATCGGCTACCTGCAGTGGCACTTTCGGCAGTACGGCAAAAGCAAGCCCGTGCCCGAGCCGGTGCTCCAAGACTACGGCAACATCGAGTGCCGCGACGCCGTGCTCGACTGGGACGGCGCCCCCCACGCAGAGATCGTGCGCGACGCCGCCGGCAAGCCGATCACCCGGTGGGACGGCGAGACCATGAAGGTGAGCCCCGTCACCGGCAAAGAGGTCCCCGACGAGAGCGCCACCGTGCCGGTCTACGCGTATCCGAACCCCCGCAAGGCGACCTGGCCGGAGGCCGACTTCATCGTGGGCAACCCGCCGTTTATCGGAAACAAGCGGATGCGAGCGGTGCTTGGAGAGGGCTACGTCGAGGCGCTCCGAAGTGTCTGGAACGACGTCTCCGATAGCGTCGACTTCGTGATGTACTGGTGGCACGCGGGCGCCAAGCTCATCGCTTCGGGAGGTACCCGACGCGCTGGCCTCATTACGACCAACAGCATCACCCAGGTGTTCAACCGCTCCGTAGTGGAGGATGCGCTCCGCGCGTCGAGCCTCGCGTTCGCAGTTCCCGACCATCCATGGGTCGACCATGCAGACGGGGCCCAGGTTCGCATCGCCATGACCGTTCTCGAACCCGGAATATCAACTGCCGGCAAATACATGACGGTCGTCGACGAGAAGCCAAGCCCTTCGGGCGGCGGTGATGCGCCCTCTCTCGAGTTTTCGATCCGCCATGGGCAGATACACGCCGACATCGCCACCGGTGCCGACGCGGGAGCCGCAGCGAGGCTCTGCTCGAACGATGGGCTGTCGTTCATGGGAGTAACGCTATCCGGCCAAGGCTTCGTCATCGAACCCGACGAGATCGGTGCGGTTTCGGTGCCAGAACGCACGTTTCTGCGCCCGTACCTGGTCGGCAACGAGCTCAATCGACGGAGCAAGGGACGACTTGTGGTTGATCTCTTCGGACTCTCGGAGGCCGAGGCGCGATCACGATGCCCGGGTTTGTACCAGCGACTCGTCTCGCTCGTGAAGCCCGAACGCGACCTCCAGAAACGGGAAGCCTATCGCAAGAACTGGTGGCTCTTCGCAGAGGGGCGTGGGGGCATGAGGAAGGCCATCCAGGGCCTCCGTTGGTATGTCGCCATTTGTCGAACCGCGAAGTTCTTCGTCTTCCATGCGGTCGAAGCGAACGTCCTTGCCGAGAGTAAGGTCGTTGCCATTGCCCTCGAGAGCTGGTCAGCCCTAGGCATCCTATCCTCGCGCGTCCACGATTCGTGGGCTCGGCGAGTCGGAAGCCACCACGGCGTCGGCAACGATCTCACCTACAACAACTCCAAGTGCTTCGCGACTTTTCCATTCCCTCACGGCCAGTCGCAGGCGAGCGAAGCCAAGCTTGCCTCCCTCGCCGAAAGCCTCGACGCCCACCGCAAGCGCCAGCAGGCTCTGCACCCGGAGCTCACGATCACCGGCATGTACAACGTCCTCGAGAAGCTCCGCTCCGGCGAGGCGCTCACCGCGAAGGACAAGGTCATCCACGAGCAGGGGCTCGTGTCGGTCCTCAAGACGATCCACGACGACCTCGACGCGGCCGTGTTCGAGGCGTATGGCTGGCCCACGACGCTGACCGACGACGAGATCCTCGAGCGCTTGGTGGCCCTCAACAAGGAGCGCGCCGAAGAAGAGGCCCGCGGGCTCGTGCGCTGGCTCCGGCCCGACTTTCAGGCCCCCAAGGGGACCGCGAGCGTCGCCAAACAAGAGACCCTCCCCGGCGCCGAGCCCGAGCCCGCCGAAGACGACGAGGCCCCCCCTCCGGCCCGCGCCTCGAAGCCACCGACGGCCACCCCGTGGCCCAAGAAGCTCCCCGAGCAGATCGCGGCCGTGCGCGACTTCGTGCTTCACACGAGCGCCGAGCACTCCGCGGACGACGTGGCGCGCGCCTTCAAGGGCGCCAAGGCGGAGACCGTGGCCGACCTGCTCGAGAGCCTCGTCGCGCTGGGGGTGTTGGTGACGTATGAGCTGCCCGAAGGCCAGCGGTGGCGCGCAGCGAGGTTCGTAGGGTAGGAGCCCCAACGTCAGATGCGGGCGTGTGCTCGATGGGGTAGGCGCCCTTCCCGGCCGCCCCCTACCCCGGCAATGCCCCGGGCACCCCCTTGCGCATGGCCCCTCGGCGCTTACCTGTCTGTCTCCATGAATCAAACCCATCCCCCCGTCTGCCAAGCCATCAACCTTCGTTCGCTTCTGGCGAACGTCGCCGAAACACCCCTCGCGCGGGGCTGCCACAGCGCCCGGCTCTATACCCTCCCACCCCCTGGATTCACCGCCGAAATCGGGCCCTGCGGAGAGGTCAACCAGGTTCCGCACACATTCGTCGTGGTGAGTCCAGTAGCCGGCCGGTGGTCTTTCGACGCGTCTATGGTCTGCGAGTTCGGTTCCGACCCGAGGGCCGCGCTGGAGGACGAGCTCGAAGGCATCAGCCGCAGGGGCAAGTCCGTGGACTACGAGGTCGACGCCATCCTCGGCACCGCGCCCTCGGGGCCCGAGAGCATGATCGTTCGGGCTCGCTTCCTCGTTCGGCCTGCGGCAACGGCCGAGGACTGACAGTGACGGACCGGGGGCGTCGCCGGGCGAGGCCCGGGAGCCCACCGCCGATGCTCCCGTCTACTTCAAGGCCGCCGACCAATGGTACGCGCGCACCATGCCTGGCGGTTCGCGCGGTTGGCATGCCTCGCTCGCGACCTCCACGGGCGTCACCTTCTTCGGTGGCGAGCGCAACGACGGCGCATACTCCGTGCTTTCGTCCGTGGTGCGGTACAATTCCGGGGTGGATACCTTCTCCACCCTCACGTCCCTTCCCGTCGCCCGCACCAAGGCGGGGGCGGCGCTGCTCGCAAGTGGCACCGCCGTCATCGCCGGCGGCGAGACGACGAGCGGCGCTGCGACGAGCCGTACCGACTACGCGCCCCTGCCTGCGACGAGCCCGTGGACCCAAGGGCCAAACCTCCTCGGGGAGGCGATTCGTCCGGCGGCGACCGCGACCATGCACGAGGGGATGGTAACGACGGGCGGCTACGCGAGCACGACCGTCCTCAACGACGCACGCCTCTTCGAGTCTGCGACGAGCGGCCGACCGGTGGGCAAGTTGCACACTGCCCGCTATGCGCACACGGCCACGGCCGACGCGAACGGGCTCGTCCTCGTCGCCGGGGGGGTCGCCCCGGACGGCTCGGCGACGAACGAAGCCGAGTGGATCTCCGATACGGTCTGCAATCAAGGCGCAAGTGAGCCGCCTCTCTCTCCCTCCTGGGGCGCCCTCACACCTGGCCTCTTCGCCTCCGGCTCGACTCGGATCGCCAAGATCACCAACACGACCGGTCAAACGTTGTCAGGCACCCTCGCCATCCGCGCGCAGGGGCTCGACGGACGCGAGGTCACGCGCACCATCTGGACGGGGTCGGTCGCACCCGCGGCGAGCACGGAGGTCGTCGTCGCCTACTCGACGCTGCCCATCCAACCCACGAATGCCAAAGCGACGGCCGAGATCGTCGCCGAAGTCACAGGCGCTCCAGCAGGCCACGAGCACCTCGTCGGCGTGAGCGCGCACTCGCCGAAGCTCGCCTACACCTTCGACCCGACGTACGCCTCCGTGGACGTCGCGGGGGCGAACTGGGAGAGCCCGACGGTCCTCGAAGGCGTCACCTCCCAGGCCGACATCGCGGCGCGCATGGGCCCCCTCGCCGTCGCCCTCCGCAGCGTCGCCGGCAAAATCTGGGACGGCACGCAGATGGTCGATATCGCGACGCTCGCCCCGAACCTCGTCGATTCGGTCGCCGTGCAATACGCGACCGAGGTGTTCTCCAACGTCGACAAGTCGCTCTTCGACATCTTCCCCGCCCCCTCCTCGCCCAACACCGACCAGCTCTCGGGCATCAAGGTGTGCGCGCGGCTGCGGGCCTACTACCTCGACGACGGCAAGGGCGAGGCCGTCGTCTTCGCTGGACGGGCTCCGACCGCCTTCGCCCGCACCGAGCTCTACGAGGTCCTCTCCGACGGGACGTCGTCGTTGCTCTGGGCCGGAAGCGCGGACGAAAACGGCTGCGCCCCGCGCCTCTCCACCGTCGTCGTCGGGCATGGCTACCTGCTGAAGACAGAGAGCCGCATGCGCTACACGTCAAGGAGCGTCGATGTCGACGTCCGTGACCCCATCACCCCTGGCACTGGCGGCAGGGACGCTGTGCATACCGCGCTCGCGACGTCGTTCTCCATCGTCGGCTCCCCAGTGGGGACGTCCGCCATCACGATGACGTTCGTGTCCGACAACAACCTGCAGGCCTCGGCGGCCATCGGTCAGGCGCTCAAGGCCGTCGGTCCCAGCCTCAAGGCCAACCAAACGATGCCCGTGGTCCTCGACCTCTGCCAAGGCTATCCGCAGACACCTGACAAGAGGGTAGGCACTGCGTGCCATTTCGGTGGCACCTTGTGGCTCGGGCCGAACCAGCCCGAACGCGACAGCCATAATGTTCAATGGAAGTTCATCATCGTCCATGAGTTCGGGCACTCTCTCATGGATAGGTACGGCGCTTCTCCGTCGATCCACGTCGACAACGCTTGGGTAACCTACAAGGCGCCGGTCGATGAGGACACCGAGCCGTATTGTTCGTGCAAGCACGTCGCTGTCTCCAGCGAGGACTCTCACTGCATCCAATCGAAGGAATACCACGCGGGCGCAGCCACGGAAGCGCTCGCGCACGTCGTCACGGCCAACACCTGGAATCCGAGCGCCGGAAACTGCAACTTCGTCTACTACAAGGAACAGGCTCTCCCCGACACGGGCGCGACGATCTCACCTCCGGTTCCGGTCTCCTGCAGCCAGCAGGTGAAGTACCTCGAGACGCGATGTTTGGAGGTTGGGCGCGGCATCGAGTGGGACTGGATGAACTGGATGCGAGCCGCCACCACCGGCCCCAATGCGATCACCGTAGCCGAGCTTGCCACCGTGATGGCGCGCTCGTGCGGCGGTAACTGCTTGCGAAAGAATCCGACTCCGGACGATATTGTCAATGCGAGCAAGGTCGAGTTCGGCGTGCTTACGCCGAAACAACTGAAGGTCGAAAACGCTATCATCGACTATGGGGCGCAACACTGATGCGGTCCTCCATTGTCGCCACTATTCTAGGGGTGGGACTCGTGTCGACTGCGTGTACACGAGGCAGTGACTTCGACATGCGAGCCGGGGATGCGGGTGCGCCTGCTCGTTCTGTCCCAACAACTCCCTCCGACGGAGGTTCGTTGGACTCGTCTTCGGTCATCGACGCGAGCAGGGCCTGCTTCAGCACCTTCCCCGTCACCCCCGACTGCAAGCACCCGCCCGTCGAGACCAAGTGCAAGGAAGGCTTCTGCGAGATTCCACCTGGCTGTTTCGTGATGGGATCACCCCCTTGTCAAGCAGGTCGAGGCCCGGCCTCGGAGCCGGAGTCGCAGGTCACCCTGACCCACCGGTTCGAGATCGCGCAGCACGAGACGACGCAAGAGGAGTGGATGGCGGCGGGGTTCCCGAACAACGCGGTCCCAGCGAAAAATGAACCTGACTCGTACGGTAGCTGCGTCGCCCCGAACTGCCCAGCGACGATGCTCACCTACTTCGACGCGCTCGACTACGCGAATGTACGCTCTCGCACGCACAGCCCCCCCCTCCCCGAATGTTACGCGCTCGACGGTTGCACCGGTACACGTGGCCTCGACCGCGAGTGCGCGGGCGCCCACGCCGTGCCGGAGGACGTCTACGCTTGCCGCGGGTATCGCCTTCCGACGGAGGCGGAGTGGGAATATGCCGCCAGGGCAGGGACACGCACCCCGTTCCCGTCAGGCGATATTGTCGCGAAGATGTATGACTTCATGAAGTCGTGCACCGAGCAGAAAGAGCCGGCCCTCGACAAGATCGCCTGGTACTGCGGCACCCCCAAAAGCGAGAGCCCGCTGGTGTACGAGACGCGTCCTGTTATGCAGAAACTGCCCAACGGGTGGGGCCTATACGACGTGCTGGGAAATGTGCCCGAGTGGACGAGCGAAGAAAAGGTCGACTTCGGACTCCAGGGCGGGCCCCATGTTAATCCTGGGGCCCGGTTCGGCGCTCGGCCGTATCGCGCCAAGCGCGGAGGTGGTGCCTCGACAGGATTTGCCTCCACTACAGTAACCTGGAGGGTGGCGGCGAGTTGGCATGGGGTGGACGGGATCGGCATCCGTCTCGTCCGTACACTCGACTGATCCGATGGGCCGTCCACCGCGAAAACCCAGCTCCCCACCCGAAGCGCCATCCCACGGCACCGCTCGCCGCTGGCCCGTCCTCCTCGTGGGCTTGGCCATCGCGTGCTCGCCGACCCCTTCGAGCCCCCTCGTTGACGCGGGGAGCACGGGCGACGGGTCCCTCGCCGATGCCGCAGCTCTCGGAGACGCAAGTCCGCCAGCCGACGCCGGCTCCCCGAGCACGGCATGCGTGAGCACCTTCCCGGTCACCCCCGACTGCAAGCACCCGCCCGTGGAGGCCAAGTGCAAGGAAGGCTTCTGCGAGATTCCACCTGGCTGTTTCGTGATGGGGTAACCGTCGTGCCAGGCGGGGCGTGGCGCGAAGACCGAAGAGGAGGCTCAGGTGACGCTCAGCCACAGGTTCGAGATGGGACAGCACGAGGTCACCCAGCGGGAGTGGGTCGCCGCCGGCTTCGTCAACGGGGCGACTGCCCCGAATCCTGAGGCGGGAGTCGAGTACGGAAGCTGTCTCGCCTCAGATTGCCCGGCGACGAATCTCTCGTGGTTCGATGCGATAGCCTACGCGAACGAAGCGTCGCGCCGTCACGAGCCGCCCCTCGCGGAGTGCTACGTCCTCGAGGGGTGTGAAGGCGTGCGTGGCGCAGGGAGCAAGTGCACGCGGGTCCGCGCCGCACCAGAGAACGTATACGAATGCCGTGGCTACCGGCTCCCCACGGAGGCAGAGTGGGAATATGCCGCGAGAGCCGGTGCTCGTACTCCCTACTACACTGGGCCGATGCTCGCGAAGTCGTATGACCCCACGGTGGAGTGTCACGAGCTCTCCGAACCGTTCCTCGATCGCGCCGCGTGGTACTGCGTGACCGCCACTATCCTCGCTCAACGGACAACGACGACGAAGCCCGTGATGACCAAGGAGCCCAACGGATGGGGGCTCTTCGACATGCTGGGCAACGTGGCCGAGTGGACGAGTGACGAGTACGTCGGCCTCGGATTTCGCGCCGGTCCCTACACCGACCCTGGACAAGCGCTCGGGGCGGGAGACGTACGCACCAAGCGGGGAGGTGGTGTCACGTCCTCGGCCGGGGCGACGACTGTCTCGTTCCGGCTCGGGGCGACATGGGATCGCATACAAGCCCTGGGTTTCCGGCTCGCGCGTACCCTCCCGCCGCCATCACGGTGCCCTCGGCCCGAGGCTAAGCGCGCATCGAGTCCCACGTCATCGTCAGTGACCCTCTCGCCTCACGTGCCGTAGCCGCGGCCCCGCACCGTCGCCACCCCCGCGCGTCCCCCGCGCGATCGCGACGCCTACGGGCTCACAGACAAGTAAAGAACCCAGGCAGGATCGTGGACGCCTCGCAGCGCCCGTTTTGCCCGCAGCTCGCGGCGGCGTTCTTCGGATCGCAGAAGCGCACGTTGCCGTTGTTGCAGGTGCTCCGGCAGGTCACGTCGGCGTAGCTCGTGCGGCCGTTCTCGAAGACGCGATCGCCGCAGCAGATGCGCGCCGAACCGCCCGTGCAGTCCTCGGCGCCGTTGCACGCGATAGGCACCGACGTCTCGGCGCACTCGGACTCTTTGGCTTTGCACACGTACTGGAAGGGCGCCTGCGCCCCGTTCGCGCAGCAGACCGAGCCCACCGCGCAGACGTCGGTCCCGCAGGGGATGCCCACCTGGCCCGCGTCGACGGGCCGCGCCGCGTCGTTCGTGCCCGCGTCGGTGGGGACGCTCGCGTCGCTCTCGAAGCTGGCGTCGCTCGTGCCGCCTCCGCCGCCACCGTTGCCCCCTCCGCTGCTCCCGTCGGCCGTCGCCCCCGAGTCGGCGCCCGGGTCGGAGAAGAGGTCGGTCGGCACGGAGCCGCCGCAGGCCGCGATGGCCAGGGCCGAGGTGGCGACGAGGACGAGCGTGGGGGCGGCGAAGCGAGGGAAGCGCATGGGCCCCGTGGTTTTCGCATACCGCGAGGACCTGGCAAGCCCGACGTCCACCAAAAGACGGAAATGTGACGCGGACTTACACACCCTTCGTTGCCCAAACGCCTCCCTTGCACTACACACGCGCACCCCGTCCCATGCCCCCCGAGGAGCCCACCCCCCCGACGAACGGCTCGGCCGACGCGACCATGGACGCGCTCGAGCAGGCCGCGTTCGCCGCCGAGCGCGGGGAGCGTCCCTCGAGCCTCGTCGTGTGCGACGCGGCGTCTCTCTTGGCGGCCGTGAAGCTCGACCGCGTGGCCGTGCGCGCCCGCCTCGACCGCGTGGTCATGGGCGACGATCCCGAGCTCGGCCTCGACATCCTCCTCGAGAGCGGCGCGCTCGGAGCCATCTTCCCGGAGGTGCACGCCATGGTCGGCTTCGGGGACGGCGAGTGGCGCCACAAGGACGTGTGGAAGCACACGAAGCAGGTCGTGCGTCAGGCCGTCCCGCGGCTCGAGGTGCGGTGGGCCTCGCTCTTCCACGACATCGGCAAGGTGAAGACCCGCAGCATCAGCCCCGACGGGAAGGTGCACTTCTTGGGGCACGCCGAGGTCGGCACGCGCATGTTCGACAAGCTCGACAGGCGCCTCGGCCTCTTCACGCCCGAGGCCGCCCTGAAAGACACCGTGCGCTTCCTCGTGCTGCACCACCTCCGCGCGAACCAGTACGATCCCGAGTGGACCGACAGCGCCGTGCGCAGGTTCGCGCGCGAGCTCGGCGCCCACATGGAAGACCTCTTGTGCCTCGCGCGCGCCGACATCACCACGAAGCGCCCCGAGAAGAAGCGCAAAGGCCTCCAGCAAATCGAGGAGCTCGCCGAGCGCATCGCCAAGCTCGCCGCCGAGGACGCCGTGAAGCCCCCGCTCCCGAAGGGCGTGGGAGACTTCGTCATGAAGGCGTTCGGGCTCCCGCCTTCGCGCCTCGTGGGTGACATCAAGCGCGAGCTCGAGAAGGCCGTCGACGCGGGCGAGATCGAGCCGCACCTCCCGAGCGAGGCCTACGTCGAGTTCGTCGCCAAAGACAAGGCGCGCTTCGGCATCTGACGCCTCCGGGGGGGGGAAACGCGGCGCCCGCGGGGCTCGAGACACGCCCGTGCACGCACCCCCTTTCGGGACGAGGGCGGGTTTGCCAATATGGGCGCGCATGCCCCCGAACGAAGAGCCGCGCGCGAAGAACGCGTTCCCGCCGCTGCCCCCCGTGAAATCGCCGGGGCCGTCACGGGGGACCGATCCGCGTCAAGCGCACGCCCTCGAGCTCGCGCCCGGCCTCGCGGCGAGGCTCCCGAGCGCGCTCGACACGGGCACCGGCTTCGTGGCCTCGTGTGTCGACCTGGGCGAGCTCAAAGACATGGTCGAACAAGGCACGAAGCGCCTCACGCCCTCGCAGCTCGCCGAGCGCTTCTACGTCGACGTGCAGGCGTTCGTCCGCTCGATCGTGACCACGTGGGTGCAGCGCCCCGTCGAGATCGCGTGCGAGCTCACCGAGCGTGGCCTCCGCGTGAGGTTCCGCACCCAAGACGATCACGGCAGCTACGACTACGCCTTCGAGGCCTACCCACGCACGCCCTCGCTCCACGAGGAGCACTGACGTTGGTCCTCTCTCCGGCCGAGCTCTCGTTGCTCCGCGAGGTGAGGATCTCCGACGAAGATCACGGCGGCCTCGACGGCGACGAGCTCGACGGCGACGAGCTCGAGACCATGCAGCGGCTCTGCGATCTCGGCCTCGTCGAGGCGTGCGGCGAGTACGGCGAAGCCCCCGACGGCGAAGAGGACGAGCGCGCCATGGGCGACACACGCCTCCTCTACCGCGTCACGGGCCGCGGGGTCAGCGCCCTGGCGGACGCGGGCTGAGCGACCCGAAGTAGTCGAAACAGCTGCGGTTTTTGCCCAAGCTCGGCGAGACCTCCGTGAGACGAGGCTCTCGAAGTGACATTCGTTCGGGTCGCGCTACCGTACAGCGGTCTCGAGAGGGAAGTCGGGGAGGGGCGCATGCGAGGGCGAAGGTTCGTGGGGATCGTGGTGGGACTCGTGGGGATCGTGGCGTGTGGCCAGGCTCCGGAGGTGGCTCCTCCGCGCACGTCGAGCGCCGCCGAGGTCGCGCCGATCGCGGGCTGCACGGACGCCGTGTTTCAGGACCTCTGCGCCAGGGCCGACGGCGACGCGTTCCCCGGCATCCCTTCGCATCACGAGGTCGCGTGCGGGGCGGGGCCCGATCACGGCGCGCTCTTCGCGCCCATCGAGGGAGCGCTCCCGGGCGATTTCGAGGCGTTCCAGGGGCTCTGTGGCCTCATGGATCCCGCGCCGCACACGAACGACGTCGACAAGCCCGAGGTGCGCGAGAAGATCCGCGAGACGTTCGCCACGATCGCCGAGCGCCCCGCGATGAAGCGCGCGCTCGCGAGGGGCGAAGGCAAAGGGAAATCGGCCGTCGACCGCATGACCGACGCGTGGCTGCGTACGGGCGCGTTCGAGCACGTGTTCTGCGGCGAATCGAACGGCAACGGTACGGTGGGCGGGCAGCACCTCTGGTCGCGTGTGTACCTCGAGGAGCGCGCGGGGCGCATCGCGTACACCTGCTCGCGCGAAGGCCTCGCCGACGCCGACGTGGCCACCGTGACCTACACGTGGGCCCCCGCCAAGCTCGGCGCGCGCATCGAGAAGCCCGTCGGCGGGTTCCACGTGGGCATGTCGCCCGCGTGCCTCGTGGCGCTCGGCGTCGCCGCGCACGAGCACGCGTGCCCCTCGAGCGAAGGTGTGCGCACCGCGTTCCGGAGCCGCATTTACGGCGCGAACGTCGACTGGGTGTACTGGACCAAACCCGACGGGGGCATGGTCACGCTGTTCCCGCTGGCCGACGACGCGAAGGGCGCACGAAGGCCCTGAATCCCTGAGCTCCCGAGCCCTTCGGCTCGGGAAGGCCGAGCTCGACCGTGCGGGTTTACGTAGGTTTACCGGTGCGCATGGCGAAGGCGCGTTACAAGCTTCTCTCGCGATGTCACCGTTCTCGTGGATCACCGTCGTCGGGTTCTCGATCACGTTCGTCGCGGCGTGGCGACGGAGCCGCGCCTTCGCCGTGTTCGTCGGCGTCCTCGTGGGCATCTACGCCGCGGTGGCGAACGCGTTGAGCCACGAGGTGGGCGCGCTCTTGCCCGTGTTCTCGGTCCTCCACGCCATCGTGTTCGTGAATTTCGTGGCGCTCACGCGGCCGCGCATGCGCCCCTTTTGGTACCGCGTCGTGGTGAGCTGGCCCGCGTCGTTCTTCGCGGCGGGCACGCTCCTAGGCATCCCGTGGGCCGTGGCGCTCGGGCTCGGGTTTCACGTCCCCGCGCCGTGGGTGCCTTACGTGCTCGCGGCCGTAGGCATGGTGCAGTCTCTCCGCACGAAGCGCGAGACCATCGATCTCTCCCTCGCCGATCGCAGCTCACCGGCCGATCGCGCGGGGGACGTCGTCCCCACGAAGCGGGGGAATCGCCTCACCGAGAGCCCCATTCGTATCGTCCAGATCTCGGATCCGCACATTGGCCCTTTCATGTCGGTCGAGCGGCTCAAGGCCATCTGCGAGCGCGCCGTCGAACAAGATCCCGATTTGGTGCTCCTCACGGGCGACTACCTCACCATGGAGTCGAACCCCGAGCCGAGCCTCTTGCGCGAGGCGCTCTCGCCCTTGAAAAAGCTCGAGGGGCGCGTGTTCGCCTGCCACGGGAACCACGATCTCGAGGCGCCGCGTACGGTCGCGCACGCCATGGAGGCCAATCGAATCCCGCTCCTCTTGGGTGAGTCGCGCGTGGTCGACACCCGCGGCGGCAAAGTGCAAATCGTCGGCACCGACTTCACCTTTCGAGGTACCAAAGAGTACCTCGCTCGGGTGTGCGAAGAGAACCCGCGCATCCCCGGCGTCGTGCGCGTGATCCTCTTGCACAACCCCGGCGCGTTCCGCGATTTGCCCGAGGGCGAAGCCGACCTGGTGCTCTCGGGGCACACGCACGGGGGCCAGCTCGGCCTCGTGAGCCTCGGCCTCTCGTGGACCTTCCTCAAGCTCGGCGGCAACAAGATGCCCGATCATGGCTATTGGGGCCGCGGCCACGACAGGCTCTGGGTGCACCGAGGCACGGCGCACTACGGGTTTCCCATTCGCCTTGGTGTTCCCGCCGAGGAGAGCGTGCTCCGCATCCACCCGGCGTGATCCGAGGCCCTCACGGCTTCGGGTGAGCGTCGAGGAAGTCGAGCGCCTTCGGCACGAACTGCGGCCCGAACGCGGGCAAATGCTGCCCTTCACGCACCGTCCAGAGCTCGACGTTCGCACCGTCGCGGCACCCGGTGTAGCGCGTGACGCCCGTCTCGGCGCCGGGTCGGGACGCGTCGACGTCCAGGTCGGGCGCGGTCTCCGCGTTGCTCCCGCAGCCGTCGAGGGTGGCCCAGCGCTTGGTCGTCGCGTCGGCGCTCGCGTACGCAAAGCCGGAGAAGGTGCCGCCCTCGTAGCGAATGGTGTCGTCGGCCGTGCCGTGCACGTGGAGAATGGATACCGCCGAACGTGGCGCGCAGCGTGACGTGTCGGTCCACGTCGTGCCGGCGATGCTCACGATGCCCGCGAACGTGTCCGCGGCGTCGCACGCGAGCCTGTACGACATGAACCCACCATTGGAGTGCCCGATCAAAAATACGCGCTTCGGATCGACGCGATAACGCTTCCCGATCGCGGCGACGAGCCCGGTCAAATACCCGACGTCGTCCGTGCCCACGTTGCCGAAGTCGCAGCACGCGCCCGCGTTCCAAAAGCGCTTTCCCGACGCGTCGGGGGTGCCGTCGGGCGCGGCGTAGAGGTAGCCGCGCGCCTCGGCCTGGGCGCGGAGCCCGAGGTAGGCGTCCTGCAATCGCCCGCTCGCGCCGTACCCGTGGAGCAGCACGAGCAGCGGCGCGGGGCGGTCGTCGGTGTAGGTGCTCGGCACGTAGAGCTCCACGGGGCGCGCGTCGCCGAAGGGCACCGGATCGAAATCTCCGCGCACCTTGGCCTCGGGCGCGGGCGCAGCCTCCGGGGACGACGACGAGCACGCGAAGCCGAGGGCTCCGAGGATCACGACGGCGACGAGCGTCTTCATGCGCGAAGCGTAGCAGCGCGCCCGCATCATGTGCGCGCGTGCGCGAGAGCGTGACGCCGCACGAGCGTCCATTTCGGCCGAGGCTGCGCACGGTCGTCGGGGCTTCGCCGTGGTAGGCTCATAGGCTCCGAGGTCGGCGTGGCCCACCCGGAGAGGCTTCGTCGACCGTGTTCCACAAGACAGGCGCAGATCGCACACCGAGAGAGAACCGCGTCCTCGCGGCGTACCTCTCGTGGGTCGCGGGCTTCGTCAACTCGGCGAGCTTCCTCTTGGTGGGCGCGTTCACGGCGCACGTCACGGGCAACGTCGGCCGCCTCGCGAACGACGTCGCCCTGGGAAATCCGCTCTCGGCGGTGACGGCCGTGGTGCTCATCGCGGCGTTCTTCGTGGGCGCGTTCCTCGCGAGCATGGCCATCGAGAGCGAGTTCTTCGGGCCGCCCGCGCGCACGTACGGCCTCCTCATGCTCTTCGAGGCGGGGACGCTCGTCGCGTTCGTCGCGCTCGTGAAGCCCGGCGCGACGGTCGCGAAGGACATGCCCGCGCTCCTCCTCTGCGGCGCGATGGGGCTACAAAATAGCCTGGTCACGCGCCTCTCGGGGGCCGTCGTCCGCACGACGCACCTCACGGGGGTCGTCACCGATTTGGGCATCGAGGCCGCGCGGTGGTTCCGCTACGCGCGCCGAGGCCTCTCGCGCCGCGTGAACATGCGCCTCTCGGTGGGGCCGTCGTCGTCCGTGCGCCCGCCGACCGAGAAGATCGCGCTCCTCTCGACGATCGCCGCGGGGTTCCTCGTCGGCGGTTTCTTCGGCGCGTTCTCGACCGAGGTCCTCGGCCGCTTCGCCGTGTTGGTCCCGGCTGCCGTGCTCGTCGTCGGGGGTGTGCTCGGCATGGTCACGGGGCGGAGCATTCGCGTCGACGAACGCGAGTGAGTGGAAGTGCGCCAAAGGAAAAAGGCCCGCGCCGGAGCGCGAGCCCTTCTGGTACGTCGTCCTCGCGGGACTACTTCAAGAGCCAGCCGAAGAGCATCTGCTTGGTCGCTTGCCGCGACACCTGCGCGATGCTGTCGACGAGCGGGATCTCCTTCGGGCAGACCTCGACGCAGTTCTGCGCCTTGCCGCAGTCGGCGACGCCACCTTCGCCCATGACGGCTTCGAGGCGCTCGGCCGCGTGCATCTTTCCGGAGGGGTGGAGGTTGAAGAGGCGCACCTGGCTGATGGCCGAAGGACCGATGAAGTTCGAGCCTTCGTGCACCTGCGGGCAGGCCTCCATGCAGCAGCCGCAGGTCATGCAGCGCGACAGCGGATAGGCCTCTTCTTGGTTCTCTTGCGACTGGCGCGGGCCCGGCCCAAGCTCGTGCGAGCCGTCGAGGTTGATCCACGCCTTGACCTTCTTGAGGTCGTCGAACATGCGGCTACGGTCGACTTGGAGGTCGCGCACGAGCGGGAACTTGGTCATCGGCGCCAAGTCGATGACCTCGCCGTTCGGCGAGATTTGGTCGATGAGCGCCGTGCACGACTGACGCACGCGGCCGTTCACGATCATCGTGCAAGCGCCGCACACCTCTTCGAGGCACACGGACTCCCACACGATGGGGGCCACCTCTTTGCCTTCGACCGTCACGGGGTTCCGCTGGATCTCCATGAGCGCCGAGATGATGTTCATCTGCGGGTGCCAGTCGATCTCGAACTCCTCGACGCGCTTGGTCTCGGGGTTGTGCGGGCCGTCTTGACGGTGCACGCGGAGGCGCACGGTCTTTCCGGAGGACTTCTTCTTGGGGCTGCTTCCGTCTGCCATGGTGTGCCTCGTTTTCAGGCGCTCGCGCCTGCTTCCTTTCCGGCTTCTTTGGTGTCGCCCTTGCCGGTGGCGGCGGCCGAAGCCGCGCCTGCCGTCTCGTATTTGCGCGCGCGCGGCGTGACGAGCGAGATGTCGACCTCGTCGGTGACGTGCAGCGGCTTTCCGAGCAGGTTGTAGTCGACCGCGCGCACGTACTCGACGGCGCTGCGATTGCCGTCTTGTTTGTACATGGCCATCGTCGTACGGAGCCAGTTCTCGTCGTCGCGCTGCTTGAAGTCGGGCTTGTAGTGCGCCCCGCGGGACTCGTCGCGGTTCTTCGCGCCGGTCGCGATGACCCGCGCGATGACGAGCATGTTCTCGAGGTGGCGAACGAACTGGGCGCCCTGGTTCGCGCGCGCGCTCGTGTCGGTCACTCCCACCTTGTGGAAGCGATCCTCGAGCTCACCGAGCTTCTCGAGCACCTTCTCGAGCGTGCCGTTGTGGCGCTCGATGGTGACGTCGCGGAGCATGGTCTCGCCGAGCTCCTTGTGGATGCGGTACGGGTTCTCGGGGCCGTCGAGCTTGAGGATGCCGTCGTACTTGGTCTGCTCGCGCTTCTCGGCCTTCTCGAAGAGCGACGAGGGCATGTCCCACGAGCTCTTGCCGAGGTTCTGGCGGTAGGTCGCCATGGCCGGGCCCGTGACGAGGCCGGCGTAGATGCACGAGAGCAGCGAGTTCGCGCCGAGGCGATTGGCCCCGTGGTACTGGTAGTCGACCTCGCCCGCGGCGTAGAGGCCCTCGATGTTGGTGCTCTGGTTCCTGGGCGAGCCCTTCACGAGCGAGCCGTCGGCCGAGCGCTCGAAGTCGACCCAGAGGCCGCCCATCGAGTAGTGCACGGCCGGGAAGACGCGCATCGGGTTGTGGTACGGATCCTCGCCGACGAATTTTTCGTAAATCTCGAGGATTCCCGCGAGCTTACGGCGCAGCGTAGGCTCCGGGATGTGCGTCAGATCGAGGTAGACCTCGAGCTCGTTTTTGCCGCTCTTCGGGTTGAAGACACCCTTGCCCTCGTGGAAGCACTTGAGGAAGAGCTCGCGGCTCGCGATATCGCGCGGGACGAGGTTGCCGTACCCGGGGTACTTGTTCTCGAGGAAGTACTCGCGGTCTTTCTCGGGCACGTCTTTGCCGCGGCGCTTCTCCTTCGGATCCTTGGGGACCCACACGCGCCCGCCCTCGCCGCGCGCGCTCTCGGAGATGAGGCGGAGCTTGTCGGCGCCGGGGATGGCCGTGGGGTGCACCTGGATGAACTCGCCGTTCGCGTAGCACGCGCCCTGGCGGTACACGGCGCCGGCGGCGGTGCCGGTGTTGATGACGCTGTTCGTGCTGCGCCCGAAGACGATGCCCGGGCCGCCCGTCGCGAGGCACACCGCGTCGCCCGGGAACGACTCGATCTGCATCGACTTGAGGTCTTGGGCGACGATGCCGCGCGCGCGGCCTTCGTCGTCTTGGATGATGGAAAGAAAGTCCCAAAACTCGAACTTGCGGACCATCTTCTCGCCGCGGATGACGACGCCCTTGTCGTCTTCGACGTCGATGGTCTCGTAGCGGCGGACCTGCTCGTCGAGCGCGTAGAGGAGCTGCTGGCCCGTGGTGGCGCCCGCGAAGGCCGTGCGGTGGAAGAGCGTGCCGCCGAAGCGGCGGAAGTCGAGGAGGCCCTCGGGGGTGCGGTTGAAGGGCACGCCCATGCGGTCGAGCATGAAGACGATGCCGGGGGCCGCGTCGGCCATTCCCTTGACGGGCGGCTGGTTCGCGAGGAAGTCGCCGCCGTACACCGTCTCCTCGAGGTGCACCTTGGGGGAGTCGCCCTCACCCTTGGTGTTCACGCTCGCGTTGATGCCGCCCTGCGCGCACACCGAGTGCGAGCGCTTGACCGGCACGAGCGAGAAGAGGTCGACCGGGACGCCCGCCTCGCAGAGCTTGATGACGGTGGTGAGGCCCGCGAGGCCTCCGCCGACGACGATGACGCGGCGGACTTTCCCGGATTCGCTGGTGGTGATGGCGGCCTTGGCCATGGGGTACTCCTCGAAGTGACGAACTAGCGGACGATGGCGCCCAAGATGGGCAGAGAGCTCAGGGGCAGGGGGCCTCGCGTGGCGAGGCGGGAGGGATCACGGACCCCGTCGAGAGGGACACGACCGTACCAGCTCCGACGAGGAAAAGGATGGTGCCGAACGCCGCGGCGACCAGGGCGAGACGCCCTTGGGCTCGGCGGGACGTGACGAGGCCCCAGGTCATCGTGAACGTGACGAGGCCGTTCGCGAGGTGGAACACACTCGCTCCGATGCCGATCAGATAAAAAATCGCAGTCAGTGGTAGGCCGAATCGTACCGACCCGAGGTGCGACACGAGGGTGTCGAAGAACGCGTGGTGCGACATCCCGAAGAGCCACTTCTGGATACGCAGCTCCCACAGGTGGGCGAGCACGAACAGGAACGCGACGCCGCCCGTGACGCGCTGGAACACGTAGGCCCAGTTGCGCGCATGGTTGTACCGCCCGACGTTGGCGCTCCCTCGAGTGGCGAGGTAGACCCCGAAGAGCGCGTGGAACGCGAGCGGGAGGATGACCCCGACCACCTCGACCAACGGGAGGAACGGGAGCTTCTGGATCTCGTCGACCGCGTGATCGAACGGCTCACGACCGCCGAGCGCCGAGGCGTTCGTCCAAAGGTGCACGACGAGGAAGACCCCGACCGGGAGCACGCCGGAGAGCGAGTGCAGGCGGCGGAGCAAGAACGCACGCCGCGACGACGCTCGCTCCTCACCCGTTGCTTCGCCGAGACCTTCGCGCACGGGGTCCGCATGTAGAAGACGGGGCCGCAAAGGTCAAGGTTCCAAGCCCCCGAAATGCCGGAAATTCCCGCACGATTTGCGGTCTCTCGCCCCGGTGATCCTTCGGGCGGGAGAAAATCAGCGGACCGCTGGAGTCGCTCGGCCCGGTGTCGGGCGGGGAGCCACCGATTTTGCGAGGCGCCGGGTCGATGCCCAGGCTGCTAAGCTCGGGGCGCGGTGAAGGCCCTTCTGCCACGAACCACGAGCCCGGGACGGCGCATGTGTGCCGCTCGGGTGCGCCTCGGCGTCGGCCTGGTCGGCCTGGTCTTGGCACCCCTCGTCGTGTCGTGTGGCTCGTCCGGGAGGGGGCCCACGCCCGTCTTCGTGACGTCTCGCTCGGTGGAGGCGACGCAGAGCTTCGAGGAGGTGCGCGACGCGTGGGAGCGTCGCGACGTCGAGCCGCGGCTCCTCCTGAAGCTCGTCGAGCGCCACCTCAAGCGTTTTCCAAAGGACGGCAGCGCGACCACGGCGAAGCTCTACCTCGTCTTCACCCACATGCAGCTCGGTGACTTCTACGCGGCCGACGCGCAGCTCTCGTTGCTCATGAGCGAGCCGAGCGCGGTCCACCCGGGCCCCGAGGCCGACATGCTCGCCGTCGCGCGCGCCAAGTCGCTCCGGCACCGCGGCGACAACCAAGCGGCGCTCGACCTCCTCCGTCCGCTCGTGGGGAAGGCCGTCGACGAGACCGTGCGCGGGATCTTCCTCGAAGAGCTGACCCTCGCGTCTCTCGGCTCGGGGGACGACTACGAGGCCATCGCGTACATGGACGCGTGGCTGCGCGGCGTCTCGGAGGACAAACGCGAGGCGAGCCGCGCCAAGATCGCGAAGGCGCTCGAGGCCATGCCCGCGGGCGTGATCGAAGCCACGTACCGCGCGATGCGCGCGCAGGCCGGGAGTGGGTATTCCTCCGACATCCAGCGCCTCGTGGCCGCGCGCCTCGCCAAAATCGCGATCCAGAACGAAGATCCGCAGCTCGCCCGCTGGCTCCTCGACGTCACTCCCGGCGGCGCCGACGCGTTCGGTGACGCAGGCCCGCACGTGCTCGAGCTCGCCGCGAGCCGCCGTGGCCTCCGCGAGGTGCAGGGGCGCACGATCGGGCTTCTTTTGCCCATTCGTGAGCCCGAGCTGCGCGACGCGGCCGCGAGCGTGCTCCGCGGGGTCTCGTGGGCGCTCGAGCTCCCGAAGCCCGCGGGGGAGCGGAGAGACGCCGTGCGCCTCGTCGTGCGAAATGACGCGGGTGGCGCAGGCGACGGAGGCTCGGATCTCGCCATGGAAGAGCTCTTCGGTGAGGGCGCGGCCGTCATCATCGCGGGGCTCGACGGCCCCTCGGCCGACCGCGCGCTAAGGTGGGGCGAGCGTCACGGCATGCCGGTGATCCTGCTGCATCCGCCGATGGCCGAGCCGCTGCCCGACCGCGCGGGATACGTGGTGGGAGAGTCCCGTGAGGCTCAGGTCTCGGTGCTCTCGCGCGCGCTCGCGGGCCTCTCCGTGCGCGCGGCGCAGGTGATCTCGTCGTCGCCCGCGAAGGGGAGATCGTCGCTCGACGGTGCGCTCTCTCAAGGGGGCCTCACGAAGGCCTTCGACGCCGTGGGGTGCGACCTCGCTCCGCCGCGGCCGGGCCTCCCGCGGTTTCCGATCACGGCCTGGGCCAAGGCCGACGTGTCGGCGTTCGTGGTCGCGGGGCCACGGGATTGCCTATCGGACGTGATCTCCGAGCTCAAGATCATGGGCGCACGCCGGACCGGAGCTCCCCCGTTCCTCGCGGCCACCCTCGACGCGGAGATCCCGGACCGCGCCGCCCACACGCGCTTCTTCACCGTGGGGGCCGGAGTGCTCCCGATCGTCGCGGCCAAAGCCTCCGACATCGGCGATCCCGAAGTGCTTGCATTCTACAATGAGCTCGGCCACGTCCCGTCGTGGTGGGCGGCGCTCGCGCGGGACGCAGGCATCCTCGCGCGTCAGGCCGTCTCGGCGCTCCCCGCGAACACCACGGCGAACCCCGACGCCATAGCTCAGCGCCACGCCATCGTCGCGAGCGCGCTCGGGCGTGCCAAAGCGCCACTCTGGACGACCGACGCCCCGGGGTTCGAGGGCGGCCACGTGCTCGCGCGTACCCTGAGGGCCGTCGAAATGAAGCGCGACTGACGAGGTCCGTCGCGCTGCGTTGGCCCCGCGGGAGGGGTGAGGGCCCCGCAGCGACGCGGGGCCCTCGGTGTCGGGCTACTGGAAGAACGCGGCCGGGAAGGCGCGCGGGTCCTCCGGATCGGGAGCGAAGGTCTTCCCGTTGATCGCTCGGGGCAACGTCGTGGGCGCGGTGTCACGCGCGACGATGTCCTTCACGAAATCGGTGAAGAGCTCCGGCCCGCCGCCGCCGTCACCGGCGTCGGGGCTGGACGTGCTCGTGCTCGTCCCCGTCGGGATGGGCGGACCGGACGAATCCGGCGCGGCGGCGTCGACGACCACGGGCAAGTCGTCGTCGCCGCACGCCGTCGCGAGCGGCACGAGGAGCGCCACGAGCGAGAGTGCGAGGATGGGCTTTCTCATGAATGTTCCTCAGTACGGGAGCGGGGGGAAGTCCGCGCCCGGGTTCGGGGAATTCAGGTAAGGAAAGCTCGCCTGGAACTGGCCGTCGTGCTGCTGGACGGCGTCGCCCCAGGGCAGGTTTCCGGCAGGCGCCGCGTCGTTCGGGAGGAGATATCCCATGACGACGCGGAGCGCGATGTCGACCACGTCGTCGCCGGGCCGGCGCCCGTTCGGGAACCCCGCCGGGTCACACGACGGGAGCGCCGTGTCGAGCACCTTGGCGTCGGTCGCGGGGTTCGGGCCGGGCTTGAAACAACCCGCCGCGCCGAGGCCGCCGCCCGTGGCGCCCGCCGCGCGGAACTGCGAGCTCCGCGCGGGGAGGGCCGTATTGAGCCGGAGCATCTCGGCGGCCTTCGCGCCCGCCGGGAAGGCGTTCACGTTGGGCACGCCGGTGAGGAAAGCCGCGACGAGATCGGCACGGGGAAAGGCCGTCGGGGCCTTCACGGTCGGCCCGAAGAGCACCTCGACGAGCGCCGGGAGCGTGGGGTGCGTCACGTAGTCCGCGAACTGCGCGTCGTCCTTCGGCTCGCTCGCGTTGAAGCGATCTTTGTCTTTGAGGCCGATGACGACCTCGTTGACGAGCGGGCTCCCGAGGCGAGAGACCTGGGCCCAGGCGCCGCCTTCTTTCGTGGGCGTGAGGTAGCCCGGCTGCGGGTTCACGACGCGCGCCTGCCGGACGCTCGCCGTCGCCCATCCGCCGACCACGTCGGTCGCCGCGCCCTTGAGGCACGAGATGGGGACCTCGAGCGCGATCGACGTGACGTTCGTCTTGCCGATCGGGTTCGGGACGTCGAGTGTGGGATCCGTGAGGGCGCCCGCGGGGGCGTTCACGAGGTCGAAGATGTTGCCGAGGAGCACGGCGAACCCTTCTTGACGCTGACCCACGAACACCCGCGCGCTCTTGCCCCCGGGGGCCGTGCAGCCGGGAATGTTCACGTTGTAGATGTGCGCGTCCGCGTAGGCCTTGTAGGCGGCCGCGTCGCCGAGCGACTTCGTGCCCATGTAGTCGATGGGCTTTACGAACACCGCGCCGCCCGGGCCCGTCGTCTTCGTGACGGCCGCCGACTGGCCGGTGCGGCGGTTACCGCGCACGACCTTGACGTCGTAGGTCTCCTTGACGTTTCGCTTCAGGCCGTCGAATGGGCCGTTCGCGTCGGAGATCGGGCCTGCCGTGATGAGCGGGATCGATACCGTCTTCTGATTTCCGGCCGGGCCGATCGGGAGGGCGAATCCGGTGTTCCCGGTCGCGTCGTTCAGCGGGCTCTGAAACCGGAATTGGAACGTCAAGTCTTCTTGGGCGTCTCCGGTGTTGTCGATGTGGATCTCGTAGAGCGCGTCGGGGTCCATGGCGAAGTAGTTCGGGCCGCCGTACGCGTGCTGGAGCGGGATGTAGTTCGCGATGATCGTGACGAACTCCGAGCGGTCCGCCTCGTAGCTCCGGAACATGTAGAAGTCGGTGTTGTCGACCTTCGGGTTCTTCGTGATGAACGGGGCCTCGCGGTGGCTCGAGGCGTTTGCCTCCGGCGCACCGACGAGCTGTGCGGCCAGCATGGCAGCCGCCGCGCACCCTATGAATCTCGTTCGCATTCGATCCTCCGAAACATGTGAAAAACGGTCTTGGTACGCGCGAGGCGCACGCCCCGCGTCCCGACGCTACGAGTCGGCGAGCCGGCTGGATCCATCGGCGCCGACGATGGCGCTCGACGCGCCTTCGTGGCCGAAAATAGGTCGAATTTGCCCTTGGCTCGGGCTTCGTTCTGCGTGCTAACGAATGGTCATGGCCCTCCGTCGCCTCGCCGCCCTCGCGCTCGTCGTCCTCGCCGCCTGCACGAAGTCCGACCCTCCTTCGCCGCCCGCGAGCTCGGCTCCGTCATCGTCGTCGTCGTCGTCGTCGTCCGCCGCGCCCCTCGCCAGCGACGCCCGTGACGCGGGAGACGCGCGGGACGCCGCGCCCCTCGAGCTCTCCGAGGCGATGCTCGGGCTCGGACCGCGCCTCGCCGCCGAGGCGAAGAGCCGCCCGCGTGGCGCGGTGCCCGCCGAAGACGTGTTCGACATGGCCAGGTCCGTCGGGGCGTCGCTCGATGCTCCGAAGCAGCACTTGGCGGCCGCGTGGAAAGCTGCCTATTGCATCGCCGCTCAGAATCCCTCCGAGGACTTCGTGGTCGACGTGTGCGAGTACGTCGACGAAAAGGCTGCTCGCGAAGGTGAAGGCATATCCAAAAAAGGATTCTCCAATATCCCCGGGCGCGAGGTGCATAGGAGCGGCGCCACGCTGCTCACGCTCCGCGTCGGGAAGCCGAGCCCCGAGAACAAGGCGCTCGCCGCCAAGATCGTCGAGGGCTTCGCGAAGCTCAAGGCGCCCAAGAAGTAATCGGGTCATGGGGGCTCGAACCGGCACTCGCGCGCCTCGCGGCGCCTTCGTCGAGCGGCATCGCGTCGCGCTCGTCGTGCTCGCCGTCGTCGGTGCGCTCGTCGTAGGGTTTCGTGAGCCCTCCGCCGCGACCGCGGGGCCCTTCGTGCCTTCGGGCGATGGCGTCGTGCTCGAGCGTCTCCCCTCGTTCACCGAGGGGCCGCGCTCTCGGGAGCTTGGTCGCCTTCGCAGAGAGCTCTCGGCGCGGCCGGGCGATCTCACGCTCGCGCTCCGAGTGGCACGCGCGGCGATCGAGCTGTCGCGGGCCCGCAGCGATCCCAGGTATTTGGGGCAGGCCGAGTCCGCGTTGCGGCCCTTCTGGGAGATGCCCTCGCCGCCCACGGAGTCGCTCGTCCTCCGGGCCACGATTCGTCAGAGCAGCCACGACTTCGAGGGCGCGCTCTCCGACCTCGACGTCGTGCTCCGCGCTACCCCCGACGACGCGCAAGCGTGGCTCACGCGCGCCGTGGTGCGAACCGTGCTCGCGCGGTACGACGAGGCGAAGGCCGATTGCGACGAGCTCGTTCGCCGCGCGCCAGCGCTCGTCGTGGCCGTGTGCTCCGAGACGATCGCGAGCCTCACGGGGGACGCGGCCGGTGCCTACGCCCGCCTCGCGCTCCGAGAGGCGGCCACCGCGTCCACGCTCTCTCCCGGGGAGCGCGCGTGGGCCTCGTCCGTGCTCGGGGAGCTCGCCGTGCGCGCGGGCAAGAACGACGCCGCGAGGTCGCATTTTGCCGCGTCGCTGCTCGCGGAGCCCGGTGACCCTTACGTGCTCGGCGCTCTCTCGGACCTCGACCTCGACACGGGTCGCGCGGGCGACGTCGTGGCGAGGCTCCGAGGCCACGAGGACAACGACGGGCTCCTCTTGCGGCTCGCGCTCGCCGAGAAGGCGCTCGGCCACCCCGATGCGGCGGCGCACACGGCGCTCCTCGCCGATCGCTTTCGCGCGAGCGCGCTTCGGGGAGACGTGGTCCATCGGCGTGAAGAGGCCCGGTTTCGTCTCGTGCTCGAGGGCGACGCCGATCGTGCGCTAGGCTTGGCCGCGGAGAACTGGGCGGTCCAACGGGAGGTCGCCGACGCGCGTGTCTTCCTCGAGGCTGCCCTCGCCGCGAAGAGGCCCGATCGCGCGGCCCCGGTGCTCGCCTGGCTCGCCGCTTCACGATGCGAAGAGCCCGCCTTGGTGCGCCTCGCGAAGGAGCTCTCGCGGTGATTCGCACCTGGCTCCTCGTCGCGCTCGTGTTCTTGTTCACGACGTTGGTCGTGCGCCGCGCCGAAGCTCACAAGCCGAGCGACGCCTACCTCCACCTCTCGGTCGAAGGTTCGCGGGTGCGCGCGCGGTGGGACATTTCCCTACGAGACCTCGCCGACGCGACCGAGCTCGACGGCAACGAGGACGGCGAGGTGACGTGGGCCGAGACGAAACACGTCGTGCCACGCGCACGGGCCCTCGCCGAGGCGGGGCTCACGGTCGGCTCGGGGGCCTCCCCCTGCCCCGTCGCTCCCCCGTCGGACGCGGAGGCACGCGTGGTTCGGCACGCGGATGGGGCGTATCTCGTGCTCACGGTCGACTATGCCTGCCCGGCCCCACCGCGCTCGCTCGGGCTCACGTATTCGCTCTTCTTCGACCGTGATCCCCAGCACCGTGGCATCGTCGCGCTCGGCTCGGGAGCGGGGGCGAAGACGTGCGTGCTCGCGGCCACGCGCCCATCGTGCACGCTGGACGTAGGGGAGGGGCCCTCGGCGACGCGCAGCTTCCTTGCCATGGTGAGGACGGGCCTCGAGCACATCGCCGAGGGTACGGATCACTTGGCCTTCCTGTTCGCGTTGCTCTTCCCCGCCGTGCTCGTGAGGCGCGAGCGCTCCTGGGATCCCGCCGTCGCGCTCGGCCCGGTGGTCCGTGACGTGCTCCGCGTGGTGACCGCCTTCACGATCGCCCACAGCCTCACCCTCGGGCTCTCGGCGTTCGGCCTCGTGCGTCTCCCTTCACGCCTCGTCGAGTCGGTCATCGCGGCGAGCGTGGTGCTCGCGGCGTTGAACAACGTCGTGCCCCTCTTCCGCGAAGGAAGGTGGTCGGTCGCCTTTTCTCTCGGCCTCGTGCACGGCTTCGGCTTCTCGGCCACCCTCGAAGACTTGGCGCTGGCGAAGGGCACGTTCGTGGCTTCGCTCCTCGGCTTCAACGTCGGCGTCGAGCTCGGGCAGCTCGCGGTCGTCGCGGTGTTCTTGCCTGTCGCGTTCGCCCTACGCCGTACGCTCTTTTACCGGCGCGGAGTGCTCACGGTAGGGTCTCTCGCGCTGGCCGCGCTCGGCGTCGTGTGGCTCGCCGAGCGCGCGCTCTCGCTCCGGATCCTCGGGCAGTCGTGAGCCCGGCGGACTACGGAATGGCCGTGCCGTCGAAGAACTTCCGCGCGTGCGCCGTGGCCTCGGTCCCCACGAGCGCCCCGAGCCTGCGCCCGACGAAGTCGTCCGGCTCGATGTGGATGCCACCCCAGATGCGCGACTGACCGGCCTGGTCGGCCGCGTCGTAGTAGCTCGCCCACTGGAGGTGCACTTCGGTGCTCGGCCCGATCTCGAAGGAGAGGTACTTGTCCTTCGGGCACGTGTATTCCGCAAACCCACCCGGGAAGAACGGGCTCCCGGTGATCTGCGTGAGCGTCTCGGCGGCCGCGCGGCTGAAGGTGCTGTGCCCGGAGATGAACCCCGGGAACGCGGGGGTGACGAAGTTCCGGCGCTGGTAAGGCATCCAGTCGACGCCGCGCACCCAGCCCACGCCCGAGAGCTCCGTCGTGCGGTCACCGGGCTCGCCCCGCCACGTCTTGATGGCGATTTGCCCCACGAAGAGCGAGAGCTTCTCGTGGCGCTGCCCGGGCGCCGAGCTCTCCTTCGT
This sequence comes from Myxococcales bacterium, assembly GCA_016712525.1. Taxonomy (NCBI): domain Bacteria; kingdom Pseudomonadati; phylum Myxococcota; class Myxococcia; order Myxococcales; species Myxococcales bacterium. Next base: position 264,136 of record JADJQX010000001.1, on the reverse strand, counting down.
GATGAGCTCGACCAAGCCCGGCACGAGGGGGAGCCCGTCGGCCGAGTAGCTCGGGAGCTGGGGATCGCTCGACTGCCCCTTTTGAGCCATGTACCGGACGAGGGCGATGGGCCGCGCGCGCACGGTGCGACGCTTCACGTCCCACGCCGTGATGGCCGCGTCGTGGAGCGCGCCGTTGAGTGCAAGATACATGTGAACGTCCCACGCGAGCGGCGCGAGATCGGGGCCGGCGCCGAAGAGCTTCTTGGGGGCCGTCGGGGTGTCGACTACGCCGTTCGCCAGCACGTTCCAGTGGCCCGGCGGGGTCTCCGATTTGGGGCCGTCGGCCCAGAACTCGGCGAGGGCTCGGCCGAAGTCCCCGAGCTTCACGACGCTAGGCGCGTACGGTTGCCCCGTCACGGGGTTCAGAGGGCGCCCCTTGCCGTCGTTCGCGCCGAGGGAGTTATTGCCATAGGCCCCGGGAGACGTGTCGATCGTCTCGGCGTCTTTGGGGTCGAGCTTCGACGAAGTACGCAGGACGTCGATGACCCACGGCTTCATCGCAGGGCCGAAGTCGGGTGCAGGCCCCGGGTCGTGCCACGGCACGGTGCTCGACGCTCGTTTCATGGCAAATGGGGTCACCCCTCCCCAATTGCCACCGATGTATCCCTGCACGCCGGCGGGCAAGATGATGCCGTTCTGGGTCGCGGCCACGGAGAGGTTGAGCGGCTGCCAAAGGCTCGGATCGCTCATCGTGATGCCGGCCGAGTCGACCACCAGCGGTGGGTTCGGCGAGGTGTAGGGTGTGAGCTCGGCGTAGTCGTTGGCCTCGTTCGAACCGTCGCTGTCTCCGGCCGCGATCACGGCCTTGGCGATGCGGTTCCCGAGGGCTCGAGGGGTCGCGCCGGTGTCGGTCGTGTCCCTCGGATCGTATCCAAGGTCCTTCATCACCGCGTCGTAGCAGGCCACGGAGACCGGCCCGCCCGCGGCCTTCTGGTAGCGCCTCGTCAAGATGCGATAAGCGGCATACGAAATAGCCTCTTTGCGCGCGGCTTCGATGTCACCCGCCGTGAGGCGCTCGTTCACGAACACGCCGTCGGCCGTCGTGTCGTAGGCGGCCCACGCGTCCCACATGGCCGCCGAGAGGTGGTAGAGGTTCCGCGCGTGCACGGTGGGGCGCGGCAAATCGCGCCGGATCGACGCGAGGATCTGCTCGTCCCAGCGGCGCGCGATCGACTTGTCGGCGCCGATGCTCACCACCTCGGGCGGGCATACCGGCGTGGGGACCGTCCCGTCGGTGCCGCCGTCGGGGGTCGTCTTGTTCACTCCGGGAATGGCACGTTCCGCGAAGTGCACGATGGCGCCCTGCGCGAGCGCCGGCGAGAGTACTTCGCCGCCCACGGCCCACACTTCGCCGTCCGGCGAGGCCCACGCGGCGTGGTACGACTGCGGTTTTGCGCCCGGCTGGGCCGACGCGGCCGCGAGCTTCCCGGTGGGGCCGAGCTCGTAGACCGTGCCGCGCTCGCCCGTCGCGACGACCCGGGTTCCCGTGGCGAACACCCCTTGGAGGAGGCCCGCTCCCTCGGGAGAGACGTCGCGCACCGCGAGCGTGGCCGCGTCGATCTCGAGGGCCTTGCCGTTCGAGGCCCCGCCCACCGCGTACACCTTGCCCTTGGCGCCGTGCACGGTGAAGAGCGTCTCGGTCATGTTCGTGGCGACCACCGCGAAGGGGCCGTCCCCCTTCTTGTGGAGGAGCGTTCCGCCACCGCCGACGACCCAGAGATCGTCGCCCTCTCCCCACACCTTGAAGAGGCCGGGGATCTCGCCCTTCTCGAGGCGCGGCATCGTGTCGGGGAGCCGTACTTCGGTGAAGGCTTTCCCGTCGTAGTGCCAAATGAAGCCGTCGCGACCGCTCGCCCCGCCCACGGCGTACACGTCGGTGGCGGAGCGGGCGAATACCCCGAATACGGTTTGTTTGGCGAGGCCCGGGGTGGGCATTCGCTCGAATTTTTGGCCGTCGTAGCGGAGCACCATGCCCGACGCCCCGGCCATGAAGGTGGGGCCGCCGGGGAGCGCGTGCACCCACCACAGATCCCCATGTTGACCGGTGGCCAGCGGCTTCCACGTGGTGCCGTCGAACCGCTCGACGCGCGGGCCCTTGCCCTTGTCGGCGCCGACCACGAACACGTCGTCACGAGACGTACCGCTCACCGAGAGGAGCGCCTCGGGCAGCTCGGTGGTCACGTCGTGCCACGTCGCCTTGCCCGGAATGGGTACGACGTCGGGAGAGGCGTCGGGGATGGGAGGCACGACCGTGGGGTCGTCCGGGCAACCCGCGAGCGTCGCCGCGAGCAAGGGGAGCACCCCGAGGGGAAGGAGCAGCGAGCGGAGGCGAGGCGTCTTCATGGGGTGTTCCTCGAGGCAATCATCACGACGGGGTAGGGTCAACGGTTCGCGTGGCGGTGGTGGCTCGTCACGCGGCCAGGCCCAGACCGGCGCGCATGCTGGAAAATAGGCTCTGAGCGAGCTCGGGCGACGGGAGGCCCACGACCGCGCGGGTCTCGGCGTCGAAGAGCTGCGCGCACTCGATCGTGAGCTCTCGGATGGCCTCGCGCTCCGCCTCGCGGACCTGGGCGCGCTCGGCCTCTCCGAGCTTCGACACGAGCCAGGTGTCGAGGTCCCACGAGAGGGCCGCGTGGAGGGTCTCGTCGTGCGCGATACGCGCCATTTCGCGGCGTACGTGGGGGTCGACGGAGGTCTCGGCTTGGTAGTGGGCGAGCAGCGCGCCGTACGTCTCGCGGACGCAGCCCTCGCGCCGGTTCTCGATCGCCATCTCGAGCAGCGTTCGTGTACGCGGCGCCGCGGCGACGACCTCGGGGACCCGGGCCCCTCGCTCACGCGCGAGCTGGCCAATCGCGCTCGCGTGCCGCTGCTCGTCGAAGATCGCCGCGACCGCCCTCGCCACGAGCTCCTCGGGGGCCCCGTGCGCCCGGAGCTCCTCGGCCATGTGCGCGAACGCGAGCACGCTCGCCGCCTCGAGGTGGGCCATCTTGGCGAAGTACTGTCCCGCGCAGGAGCCCCCGTTTTCGTTCGCGGGCACGAGGCCCATCGGCTTTCGCCCCGCGACCGGGCATCCGTGGTCGTTCTTCTGCTCCTTCACGCGGACGCGCGCCTCTTCGGTCACGGCGCCGCTCGCGGTCACGCGGTACGACACCTCGTCGGTCGAGTCGATGCTCTTCGTCGGAGCGGCTGGGTCTTGGGCGCAGCGCGACTCTACGGCCTTGACCGAGTAGCTGCCGTCGGCGTGCTTCTTCACGTTCTTCTTGCCCGGCTCGCAGCCGGCGTAGTGGAGCGCGGTGACCGCCGCGAGCGCTTCGCTCGGCGTGTCGATGGGGAGGAACGCGTCCTTCACCTTGGATCGGTCGCCGATGACGGACACCGTGTCGCCCTTGGTCGTTCGGGCTTGGTACCCCGGGAACGGTGGGCAGAACCCATTGCAGCCCCAATACGGCGTCGTCGCGTCGAGGGTGCCGAGCGCCTTCTCGCACGCGGCCGCGTCGCTCGCGGTCGCACAGGCCTTTCCGACGAGGTGCGCCGACGCCTTGATCGTCGAGGGCGTGCCTCCTTGATCGCCGCCGAGCTCGTACCCTCCGAGGAAGTCGACGCCCGTCGCCAAGGTCGCGTCCTTCGGGAAGAGGTAGGTGCTCTCGGCTTCGGAGAGGCACACCTCGAGCTCGAACGGCGGAAGCGTGCCGCCGTCCGTGACCACCGCCCCATCCGGAAGGACCGCCCCGTCGGTCACGACCGCGCCGTCGGGGAGCACGGTGCCCCCGTCTTGCGCCCCGCCGTCCGCCTCGGTGGCGATGGTTCCATTGCAGCCGACGGCGACGGCGGTCGCGCCGAGGAGAGAAGCGAAGAGGGCGTGGAGGCGAAGGCTCGTGGACATGGCACCCGCCTATGCACCTCGTGTGCCACTGTAAGTGCCCGAATTTACAGGATGCTTCGCCCGACCAGGTGTGCCACTGGCACGCTCCGGATCACGGGTTCTTCGCGCGGCACTCTTCGTTGGCGTCGTCCGCGCTGCCGCAGAGGGTCTGCACGCGGCCGGCGAGCGTGACCCCGTCGGCGCCGCACATGTCCTTGCGGCCCTGGAGCCCCCACAAGCATTCCATGATCGCCGCCCCGAGGTCCCCGCACTTCGGGTGGGTCGTGTGCCGTTGGCAGAGCGTGACCGGGCTCTCGGCGGGCGAAGGATCGTTCGGGCAAATCTTCTTGTAGCCCGAGAATTTCGAGCAATCGTATTTCCCCGAGTCGGTGGTCGTGGACGTGCTCGACGACCCCGCGTCCCCCTTGTAGGGCTCGATCTCGCACGCCACGGCGAGCAGAGCGACGACGGCAGCGGCGACGACGGGGCGGAGCGACATGGTCGCTTCTTTTCACGGCATCGCCGCGCGGGCAAGGTCGTTGGCACCGCGCGCCGTGGTGTACGCTGAGCGAGATGGCTTCCTTCTCGTCGCGCGTGTGCGTCTCGGCGCTCGTGCTCGTCTCGGTCGTGGTGGTGTCGTCCGAGGCCTCGGCCCAGCTCCACTCCGACGCGTCTCTCTCGGCCGGCCTCGAGAAGCGGTTCTTGTCGTCGCGCGGGGCAGGGGTCCCCGACGCGGGGCCCGGTCCGAGGCTCGATCTCCGCGGGCACGTCGCCCTCTTCCCGTTCGTCCGCGTCGGCGCGTACGGCGCCTACGCGTTCGCTCCCCAGGCAGGAGAAGGTCGCCACACGGGGTCGCTCGGCGCGCATTTTCGCTTGGTTTCGCCCGTCCCACGCACCGAGGCGTTCTCGCTCTGGTTGGGCGTGGGCGTCGGCTACGCGCGCACGTGGATCTCGGGACCGGGCGCGCTCTCGGGCGGGTTCGTCGAGGTGCCGCTCGGAGTCGGTGCAGGATACAGGTTTCGCAAGCCGTTCTCCCTCTTCGGCGAGGTGCAGTCGGTCTTCGGCGTCGGGCACCATGGGAGCGCCTACTCGGGGGCCGGCGGCGCCGATGGGGTCGGCCTCTCGCTCGCGGTGGGCCTCCTGGCCGATTGGTGAGCCGCGAACGGTCGCGCCCGCTCACCTTCGCAAAATGCTTAATGGTTATGGTTGCTTGCGCGTAGGCGGCGTGGTCGAGCTCGTCCAGCTCCGCGCCCATTTCCGCCTTCCCTGTGGTAGGGGATGAGAGGTCCCCATGGCGCCTTCGGATCCCATCGACTCCCCCGTCCCCGAGCCGTGGGACAGTGGCGCCGAGCTCCCGAAGAGCACCAAGACCTCGGTGGCCGGCTCGGCGACCCTCGCGAAGACGGGCCCCGACAGCCTCGTGGGCACGACGGTCTCCGACCGCTACAAGCTCCTCTCCGTGCTCGGCGAAGGGGGCATGGGCGCCGTCTACTTGGCCGAGCACACGCTCATGCGGAAGCGGGTCGCCATCAAGGTGCTCCACCCCGAGATGAGCCACATGCCCGAGGTCGTCGCGCGGTTCGAGCGCGAGGCCATGGCCGCGGCGCACATCGACCACCCGAACGTCGCCACCGCGACCGACTTCGGCAAGCTGCCCGACGGGGGCTTCTTCTTGGCGCTCGAGCTGCTCGAAGGGCAGAGCCTCCGTGAGGTGCTCGCGGGCGGCAAGCTGCCCGTGGCGCGTGCGCTCGGCATCGTGCGGCAGATCGCGCAGGGGCTCGTTCGTGCCCACGGGCTCGGCATCGTGCACCGCGATCTCAAGCCCGAGAACGTCATGCTCGTCGAGCGCGAGGGCGACAAGGACGTGGTCAAGGTGCTCGACTTCGGCATCGCGAAGGTGCCCGTGGGCGAGCTCGCCAAGTCGACCCAGAAGGGCGAGCCGGGCGCGCCGGTGCTCACGCAAGCCGGCATGGTCTACGGCACCCCCGAGTACATGGCGCCCGAGCAGGCGCTCGGCCAAGACATCGACGCCCGCGCCGACCTCTACGCGCTCGGCGTCATGATGTTCGAGATGCTCTGCGGCGCGCGCCCCTTCGAGGACGAGAGCAAGATCCGGCTCCTCGGCATGCACGTCACCGCGCCCGTCCCGAAGATGGCCGACAAGGGCGGCGCCGACGTTCCCCCCGAGGTCGAAGAGGTGGTCCGTCGCCTCCTCTCCAAAGAGGCCTCGGATCGCACGCCCGACGCGAAGACGCTGCTCGAGCAGCTCGATGGCCTCTTTTTGTTGCTCGTGGCGTCGGGTCGGGTCGAAGGGGGCGCGCTCCCCACGGCGTTCCGCGGCACGGCTCCTTCGCTCTCGCGGTTCGTTCCCACGCCACCTCCGGAGCCCGCGCAACCGGCGCCGAAGGGTTTGCCCATCTCGCCTCGGCAGCAGGCGATCGTCGCCGGCGGCGCGGCGGTCGTCGTGCTGCTCGTGGTGGTCATGGCGCTCGCGCTCGGGGGCAAGAAGCCCCCCGCATCCGAGGCCGACGCGACGCCCTCGGGCCTCGTATCGGCGCCGAGCTCCGCGTCGTCCGCGCCCCAAGACGGGGACGATCCCGCGGCCATCATCGAGCTCGATCCGCTCGCTCCCGAGCCGCCCGTCGTCGACCCGAAGATCAAAGAGGGCCTCGCCGCGCTCGAGGCGGGCCAGACCGAGAAGGCCGTCGCGATCCTCGCACCCTACGCCGAGAAGCGCTCGTGCCCCTCCCAGGTGCACCGCGCCCTCATGACGGCCTACAAAGACTCGGACCCGAAGAAGGCGATCGTCCACGCGCGAAAGCTCGTCGAGCGCCGCCCCCAAGAGCGCTCCGCGATCGACGTGCTCGTCACCGTACGGAACCTCGCGCTCGGCGAAAACGCGGCCGAAAACGAGGCGTTTGCGCTGCTCGCGTCGGGGCTCGGCGCCTCCGGTCCCGACGTGCTCTACGACATGGCCTTCGGCGACTACGCGAAGGACTACACGAAGGCCGCGAAGCGCGCCCAGGGGCTCCTCAAGCAGACGGACGTGCGCTCGAAGGGCAACGCGGCGCTCGGTGTCGCGCTCGATCTCCGGGCCACGCTCGGCACGTGCGAGATGCGAAAGTACGTCGATCGCGCAGGCGAAGCAGGCGACAAACGCGCCCTCGCCGTGCTGCAGCTCGTGCCGTCCAAGGCCGCCAAGAAGAGGGCGGCGTATCCGTCGTGTGTTCGCGGCGAAGCGTTCGACAAGGCCGTCGCGGCCATCGAATCGCGCCAGCGCGACGGCGGGTGACCGCGCGATGAGCCGTCCGGCGAGGGTCTCGCGTCGCGCGCTCGCCTCTCTCGGCCTCGGGCTGCTCGTCGAAACGGCGGCGTGCCGAAGCTCCCCGGTCAGGGTCGACTTCGCATCGAACGGCTTCGGAGCACGTGAGCGGGCCGCCATCGTCGCCAAGGTCGAGGCCACGTTCTCGGAGGTCCGCGCCCTCCTCCCCGCGCTCGGGTCGAGCCTGACGTTCACGGTCACGAAGGGTTGCGACGTCGTTCCCGAGACCGGAGAGACGGCGACAGCGATCCCGCCGAGCACGGTCGCGTGGGTCGTTTGCCCCGAAGGGCCTTCGGGTGTCCTCGGCGTGGTCGCGTCGCAGCTCCGCGCGAGCCTCTTCCACGAGCTCCACCACCTGGTCCGCGACACGGTGATCCCCCGCGGCACGCTCGTCGACCACATGGTGGCCGAGGGGCTCGCGACCGCGTTCGAGCGCGACGCCGCGGGGGCGCGACCTCCGTGGGGGGAGTACCCGCCGGAGGTCGATTCGTGGGTTCGAGAGCTCACGGCGCTCCCTCGTGACGCGAACGTCGCGACCTGGCTCTACGGAAGGCTCGGCGACGGGCGTCGGTGGGTCGGCCTCCGCGCGGGGACCTACCTCGCCGACAGGGCGATGCGGCGCCTCCGTCGCTCGGCGGCCGAGCTCGTCGTCGAGCCGGTAGCGACCTTCCTCCGCGACGCGTGAGCCTCACCACTGCCGTCGCATATGTGGGGTGGTGGCTTACTTGGGAGACGAGGCCTTCACGGCATCGCGGAGCATGACGATCGGCGCGTCCCCGTAGCGCTGGAGGAGCGTGGCGCGCTCTTTCGTGCCCTCTGCGCTCGCGCCCACGAGCGCGGCCACGAGCCCAGAGCCGAGGGCGAGCGCGGGGGTCAGGGTCGCGCGGCGAAGCAGGGCGTCTCGTGTGCGATCGTCCGTCGTCGCGAGGAGGTGTACCCGGCCCCGCACGGCGCCGAGCGTCTCCCTCGACGTGTGAAAAGCAGCAGCCCAGAGCGCCACGGCGACCCTGTCGTGGAGGGCGACGAGCGCCGAGGCTTCTTCGGCCGGAGTCTTCGCGAACGCGAGCTCGCGCACGGCGAGGCAGCCTGCTTCGCGCTCGGGGCTCGCCGCCGCGCTCCGCAAGGTGGACGTCGGGATCGAAACCTTGCAAGATGCACGTAGTGCGAGCCTCCGACCGGCGTCGCTCGTGACGGAGGTCGCGGTCTTCTCTCCGAGCTCGGCGAGCTTCGCCTTCGCGAGCCCCTCGAGGGTTCGTTCGGCCGCGCCGAGCGTCGCGAGGACCTCGTCGGGGCGAAGCTCCTCGCCCACGACCACGAGCGCGGCGTCGAGGGGCCGTGGCCGTGGATCCGGGAGCGGAGCGTCTCCCAGCGCGCGCGCCTCGCCGGTGGTCTCGCGCAGCTTCGTCAGCGCCGAGAGAGACTTGGCGTAGCGCGCGCCGCCTCCTCGCCGCACGAGGAGCCGCTCCAGCGGATCCAGCGCGTCCTCGACCTCGCGGCGCTCGGCGAGGGATCGTTTCGTCGTGGAGAAGGCGTCGTTCACGTCCCCGATGCGCTCGGCGAGCGTGGCGTCGTCGGCGGCCTCCCGCGCCGCGGCGGGGGAGTCGCTCGCCGCTTCGGCCAACGCGAGGAGGAGCTCCGCTCCGTACACGGTCAGCTCCGCCTCGAGCCCTGCGCGCGCGGCCTCGGCCTTCGCCGTGAGAATGGCGGCTCGACGCTCCGGGGCCGTAGAGCCCTTCGTCGCCTCCTCGAACGTTCGGAGCGCTTCGGCGATCGCCTGCGCGCGTGCCTTCCCGTCGAAGGGATCGTAGTCGTCGGGTGCGCCCCCTTCGGAGAAGAGGCCGACGCGCGCCGCGAACCGCCCATCTCGCGCGAGCACACGGAGGAGCGTGTCCTCGCTGCGGACGAACGCCGCGCCGTCGTCGACCACGACCGGGCTCGGAGGCGCCTTCGGAGGGACCACGGCGGGCGGTGCGCACCCCACGCCGACGGCCGAGAGGGCCAGGAGGGCCAGAGAGGCGCGGGCGCTCAAATGCCGATCGCCTTGACGATGACGCGCTTCGGGCGCTCTCCGTCGAACTCGGCGTAGAACACACGCTGCCAGGTGCCGAGATCGAGGCGACCCTTCGTGATCGGCACCGTGACCTCGTGGTGCACGAGCAACGACTTGAGGTGCGCGTCCCCGTTGTCCTCTCCCGTGCGGTGATGCTTGTAGTCTACACCTGAAGGCGCGAGCCCTTCGAGCCACTTCCAGATGTCCTGGTGCAGCCCGCTCTCGTCGTCGTTCACGAACACTCCCGCCGTGATGTGCATCGCCGACACGAGCATGAAGCCCTCGGTGATGCCCGAACGCTCGAGGACCTCCTCGAGGGTCGGTGTCATGTGGAAGAGCTCGCGCTTCTTCAGGCGGTAGGTGAAGTACTCGGTGTGCGCTTTCAAGGCCCCCCGAGGGTACCCCCGGAGCGCGCCGAGATCGCGTGGAAAACGTGCCCCACCCCACCCTGGAGAGGCGCGATCTCGTTGGCTATTTCGGCCCTTCGGGGGGCTCGTCACCGGGCGAGAACAGGAACGGGTAATGCACGGTGGTCTTGCCGCTCGTTTTGGGCGCAGCGAACCGCACGGTCGTCATCGACTCCGTAAGGCACGTCGCGAAGGAGCCGTCCGTCAGCGTCGTCCCCTCGCCGAGCGACACGTCCTCGACGATCGCCCCGAGCTCGTCGTCGGCGACGATGGTGAACGCGAGCTTGGCGGTGCCCCCCGCGTCGGGCGCGCGCGCGAGGAGCTCCTCGTAACACTTGATCGCCATGGGCTTGAAGTCCTCCCGCATGCGCTCCTGGATGTACGAGGGCGAGAGCGCAGGCACTTTGTCCGGAAGACGCGCGGGCGCTCCCGGCTCGGGCGGCCGCTCTCCCGCTTCGGCCCAAAGCGCCGCGTGGATCTTCTTCGTGAGCTCTCTTCGCTCGTCGGGGCTCAGCCGAGCGCGGGGGCTCGTTCGGGCGTCGGCGAGGTCGCGCGCGTCGAGCGTCGGCGCCGAGGTCCCTCGGGAGACGGTCGAGAGCGGCTCATCGGTGCTCGTGCTGCCGCGTGCGTACGGCGCCTCCTGCGGGCGTTTGAGGGCGAAATAAAGCAGGAAGAGCACGGCGAGCGCCGCCACCCCCACGGCGAGGCTGCCCCTGTCCTTCATGGCGAGGCCTCCGTCGCGCGAGCTTCGGAGGTCGGGTCCGCGTGACGGTGGAGAGGCGCCCGGTAGCTCACGACCATCTCTCCGAGAGGAGATGCGCGATGGCTCGGAAGAGATCGCGCGGTCCGGCCAAGAGCACGTTCTTCTCGACGTTTCGGTAGGCGCGCAAGGCGACGCAGGTCGTGACCACCCGCGCGACCTCGTCGGCGTCGAAATACGCTCCGTGCGCGGCGCACGAGTCGATTCGCACTCCCCCGACGACGATGGGCGAGAGCGGCTGAGCGCAAGCAGGGCAGGCGCGCCCGTCCTCGGGGACGCTCGGGACACGTTCGTGCCCGAGGCGGGACAGGTTCCGAACCTTCTCGGCCAAGGTGTGGGAGCTCCACACGAGGCGGCGATCGATCGCGTCGTCGAGCCCGCGCATGACGTGGACCGTCGCCTCGGGGCCGAGCCACATGCCCCCGCACGTGTCGCAGCCGTGCGCGGGGAGCTCGGAGCCGAGCGGCGTGATCGGGCTCTCGCACGACGGGCACCCCCACGTGTCTTGGCGGTACATGGGCGGAGACTACCAGCGTTGGCCGAGAAAGAGACCTTGGGCCCGAGGCCTGGTACCCTTCGGTTCGTGAGGTCGCGCACCGTCTTGGCCATCGCTCTGACCGCCGCGCTCTTCGGAGCCGGCGTGTGCGGGGGCCTCTACGCGAAACACGCGTACGTGACCCTCCCGAGCCATCCTGTAACTTCTCAAGAACACAAGGAAAAGCCGGCTCCTGCGCCTGCCCCGTCGGGCCCTCGGGACGACGAGGACGAAGACGGCCAGAGCTCGGGGTACGCGTTTCACATGCCTTCGGGAAGGCCCACGGCCGTGGCGTGCGACGAGGCCAAGCGCATCGTGGCTCAGGTCCGTTCGACGATGGCGGCGCCCCCGGCCCCCGTCGATCCGCGCGCCTTCGTCGATTCGGCCTCCGACTGGCTCGATCCCCACGCCCTCTGGACCGTCGCCCCCGACTCGCCGAAGGACGCCTTCACGCGCGAGCTCCGCGCGCTCCTCCCCGAGCTAGAGTCGTCGCGTGGGGCGTGCCGCGCCTCCGAGGCTTCGGGCGCCGTGGTGGCGGCGTGGGTGGACGAGCTACGCGCCACGTTCGACGCCGCCCGTCGCGACGCCAAAGACGCGGACGCCGACGCCGCGAAATCGCCGCTCCCCACCTCGGAGGACGCCAAGAAGGTCGCCAAAGATCTCGGCGCGAAGGTCGGCGCGTTCGAGCGCGCGCTCGGCCCCGAAGGAAAGAAGTACGGCGACTATGCTCGCGAGCGCTTCTTCCCCAAAGGAGATGCGCACGCGTGGGGCGAGATCGTGCTCTCGGCCGCGGTGCGCGCTTACGTCCCGCTCGTCGATCCTCACGGCGCGTGGGCCCCCTACGACGAAGAGGCGAGCGTGTACGACGTCGATCTCGCGGCGAACGCGCCCGAGGCGCTCTGGGCACGCGGGGATCTCACGTCGGTGGGAGTGGCCATCGTCGAGGGACCGGTCGCGCCGTTCGAGGTCGGCGACGTGGTGCTCTCGATCGCCGATCTGCCGACCGCGGGCCTGCCGCTCGAGCAGATCGAGCAGCTCGGGTTCGTCGCTTCGGACGCGAAGACCAAGGTGCCTGCCGTGGTCCTGCGCGGGAAGAAGCTCGTGTCCCTGGCGGTGGGTGGTCCACCGGCCGCGGGCGCTCCGAAGAAGGAGCCCGAATCGTTCCTGACCACCGAGCGCATCTCCTGGGGCGCCTCGAACGACGTGCTCGTCGTGGCCATCCACGACGTACGCGACGACCTCGGCGACGATCTCACGCACGTCCTTCGTGACGAGCGCTCGAGCAGCAAGCGGCCTCTCGCCGGCGTCGTGCTCGATCTGCGCGGAAACGGCGGCGGCTCGACCGACGGCGCGATGCAGGCGCTCGGCCTCTTCATGCCGGGGGTGCCGCTCTTCCCCATGAAACGTCGCGATGGGACCATCGAGATCGAGCGCAGCACCGAGCCCTCCGAGGACGATCGCTTCCGAGGCCCCGTCGCGACCCTCGTGGACGGCGCGACGGCCAGCGCCGCCGAGATGATGGCCGGCGCGTTCATGGCGTACGGGCGCGGGCCTTCGCTCGGCATGCGCACGTTCGGCAAGGGCTGCGCCCAAGAGTACTTCGACGACGAGCCGCGCACCGGCGTGCTCCGTCTCACCACGTTGCTCTACGCGCTCCCCGACGGCGCTCCCGTCCAGCGGGTCGGGCTCTTGCCGACGCTCGAGGTGCCCTTCGAGAGCCCTCAGTCCGGGAAGATGGCCGATCGGGAGGCCTCGCTCGCCCACGCGCCTCCCACCTGGCGTGGACCCGACATGCGCGGCCCTCGACCCCGCGTCGAGCCGTGGGCCCCGCTCCGCGAGCCCGTGGGCGAGTGCCGCGACGCCGACGTGTGCTCGTCGCTGCGCGTCCTCTCCGAGGGCTGGCCGCGCCGAGGCCCGCTCGTGGTCGCCAAAAAGCGCCACAAATAGCCGAAACTACGGCGTTTTTTCCTGTGGGGCGAACGACGCACGCCGGGCCGTGCGCAGGGTGTCTCCGTCCACTTTGGCCTCGACGAGCTCGTACCCCATGAGCGCGAGCACGCGGTCGCCCAGGAAGATCGGCCTCGAGTTGCCGTACCAATCCACGCAGGATGCACGGCATCCGTCGTTCGTCTTCGCGGGCGGCGCCGTCAGGGTTCCGAGCTCCTTGAACGCGAGGCCGTCGTTGCGCACGAACACGACCGCCGCGCTCCCGGAGTGGTAGCTCGAGTCGAACGCCGAGCCATCGGCGAGGTTCACGATATGGAGGGGGAGCCCGAACACGCCCTTCTGGTCTCCGTCGAGGCGGTAGAAGAAGCCGTGGCTGCGCGTCTCGCCTTGGGCCGCGCCCTTCCTCACGTAGCGCCCCTTCGTGTCCGCCTTGTCGGTCCCGAGCGCGATCGACGAGAACACGAGGTCGTCCCCTTGGGACCCCACGACCAGCGCGTCGGAGCCGATGGGCTCGATGCGCTCGACGTCATGGTCGAGGGCGAGGGCCTGTGCGGCCGCCGAAGACCGGCTCGCGTAGCGGTAGGTGACGAGCTTCCGCTCGGCTCTCTTGGGCTCGCGCGCGCTCCGCTCGAGCTTCGATCCGTAGAGGACGTGGTCTCCGACGAAGCGGTTCTGCAGCGCGTATCCCGGCACGTTCGGGAGCGCCGTGTACGCGTCGGGGCTCGCGACGTTCGCTGCGCTCGTGAACGCCGTGAGGGGCACACGGAGGAGCGCGACGGACGTGGTCGGCCCTTCGGCGAACCCCATGGCGTCGCCGTTGCCCTCGTCGCGGACGAGCACGTCGAGGTGGCCGTTCTCTTCGTGGAACGAAAACTGGTCGATGGGCGCGCCTCCTGCGCGGAGCACCGAGGGCTCGCTACCGTCGAGCGGGAGCCTGTAGACGTACGAGCGCGGAGGCATCGTGGTCGGTGCGCCCGCGTCCTTGCCCGTCCGAGGGGTGAGCCACGAGAACGGCGTGGTCCACACGTAGACCGCCGACGAGGACACGTAGAAGACGCGCCCCGAGTGGCCGAGCAGGCCGCGTGACGTGCACTCGAGCTCGGGCGTCGAGAGGGAGCAGATCGTGACCGCGTGCAAGGTCATGAAGAGGTCGGGCACGATCGGCTTCATGATCCGCGAGGGGTCGAGCACCCCCGCGAACGCCGAGGGGCTCGCCGAGGCCGACCACTTCCGCAACGCCGGGAGCTTCGCGAGCGGGTCCTCCGCGCGCGCCGAGAACGACGCCGGCGCGTAGAGCACGAGCTTGTCCCCGACGAGGCGCGTCGCGTAGTTGCGGCCCGAGTAGTAGTCGGCGCTGCGAAGGTGGTAGGTCGCGCGGTAGGTGAGCTTGCCTCCGGCGTCGATGTCGAAGAGGCCGAGCTCGGTGCCTCCGCGTTCGTAGCTGTAGCCGAGCACGACCACCGTGTCCTTCGCGACGAGCATCTCGTCGTACCACGCGCCCTTCGGCGAGATCCCTGGCCCGAACGCGTCCACCGTAGAGACGGGGGCGAGCGCGCCTCCACCGACGTGGACGGTGAAGAGGCGTCCGCGGCGCAACACGACGAGGTGATCGCCGTGCGCCTTGACGATGTCTCCCTCGTCGATCCCATCGACCTGGGTGTTGGTGATCGACGCGCTCGCCCCCGCGCCGGCGGGTCGCGGCGCCGGAGGCCTCGGCCCCGAGAGCTTGCCCGAGCCAGCGCCGTACCCCTGCCCGGTGCCGGTGCCGGTGCCGTGTCCGATCGTCCCGATGTCTCCGAGGCCGAGCCCTCCGCCCCCGAGCTCGTCGCCGATTTCGTCGCCCCAGAGCCCGCCAGGACCGGCCTCGGCGCCGGCTTCGATCGCGGCGAGGCGCTTGGCCTTCTGCGCGTTGCGCTTTTCGTCGGCTTCGCGCACGAGGTTCTTCATGTAGGCCCTGAGGTCGTCGGCCGACGCGAACGCGGTGAGCTTGGGCACGCCCCCATCGGCCGGCGCGCTCGAGGCCGAAGTAGCGTCGACCGGCGTCGTGGCGTCGACCTCGGACGTTGGCCTCGGCGAGGTGCGGCACGAGGTCGTGTGCGCGAGGGCGGCGAGGGTGAAGCACGAGAACGCGAAGATGGAGAGGCGTCGCATGGCCCCGTTGGAGGTACGACGGCCTCGGAAGTTCCCGTGTTTCGCGCCGACGGACGAAACAAAAAGCCTCACGAATCCGGGCGCTTACGTGCCGTCGGAAGAGCCTCGTTGCCGCGCGAGCAAGGCGCGACGCCAGTAGCTCGCGGCCGCCGCGGCGCCGACGACCACCGTCGCCACGACGAGCGGCGTCTTGAAGTGCGAGCCCGTGATGGCGAGCGCGATCGCGGCGAATTGGAGCACCGTCGCGGCCTTGCCGAGGAGGTTCGCTCGGTCGTCGACCTTTCGCTTGCGGGCCTCGGGGCTCACCGCGAGCCACACGACGAGGGGCAACTCGCCGATCTCCCGCGTGCCGAGGAGCGCGACGTCGAGCGGCGTGAGCACGCCCTTCGTCACGAGCGTGGCCAGCACGGCGAAGGCGAACACCTTGTCGCTCACGCCGTCGACCACGGCGCCCGTCGGGGTCGCGAGGCCGAAGCGCCTGGCGATGGCGCCGTCGACCACGTCCGTCAGCGCCGCGGCGGCGAGCACGACGAGGCTCGTGGGCGCGCTCTCGTGCACGAACGGGAACAGGGCCGCGAGCGGGAACCTGAGCAGGCTCACCAACGTCGGTGCGTTCACCAGATCGCGCGCGCGGTAACGTCCCATCCGCGGCCAACGTAACGCGTGAAGCGCTCGCTCGCTCGTCTCAGTCGAAGAGGCCGGCCTTGCTCGCCTCGGCGAGCGAAGCGCGGAGCTCGTCGTACCCCGAGGGGGACGCGTCGGTGAAGCGATCGGCGCCGAAGATGGCCTTGATCTCCGCGCGCTGCGCCGTGGCCGCCTCTTTGAAGACCTCGGCGAGGCGGGTGCGGACGGGCGTCTCGAGGGCGGAGCGCACGCAGATGAGGTCCGAGGGGACCTCTCCGAACGTGCGGAGTACACGCATCGCCACGCCATCGACGAGCGTCCACG
Organism: Myxococcales bacterium; assembly: GCA_016712525.1. Lineage (NCBI taxonomy): Bacteria > Pseudomonadati > Myxococcota > Myxococcia > Myxococcales > Myxococcales bacterium. The sequence continues at coordinate 248,112 of JADJQX010000001.1, read as the reverse complement.
AGCCTTCGAAGCCCTCGTCGCCGCTCGCCTTGGGGCGCGCGTGCGAGCCGGTCACGTCGGCCGCACCATCGATGACGGCGCGGAGGGCTGCGCTGTGGGAGCCGTGGAAAGACTCGGTGCGGAAGAAGTTCCTCGGGTCGATCCCGGCCTTCTTCATGCCCACGCGAGGCACGACGAAGCCGCTCGCGCTCCAGGCGTCGACCCACGCCGCGCGCGCGTTTCGAAGGTCCTCGAGGCGCTCGTAGGGGGCGTCGGAGCGAACGACGAGCGCGCCTTGGTAGCCGGTCTGGCGCCCACGCACGAGCGCGAGGAGCGGGGTCACCTTGGTGGGGTCGGCCTTCACGTAAGCGACCGGAGGGAGCCAGGCCATGTCGACCTTGCCCGACTCGACGTCGCGGGTCAGGGCCTCGTAGCCGCCTGCAAAATGCAGCTCCAAGCGAAACCCGAGCTTTTCGCTCATCCACTCGCGGAGGCGCTCGGAGGCGGCGCGTGTCGTCTCTTCTTGGGCGAAGTATCCGAAGGTCAGGCTCGATGTCATAGGGGGTTCCGAGCGCGAAGGCCCACCGCCCGCGCCACGCGCCAAGCCTCATGGTACGCGAAGAGACCCGCGCGAAACCAGCCCGGAACGTGCGTCCAGCCCAGCTCGCCCGCGCACGAGGCGATCGCGTACGCTACCGCCGATGAGGCAACACCTCGTACGTGTGAAGGTCCCGACTCGTGGCCGCTCCCTCGTCGACGTGACCCACGAGATAAGGGCGGCCGTTCGCGCGAGCGGCCTCCAGGAGGGGCTCGTGACCGTGTTCGTTCGTCATACGTCGGCAAGCGTAATCATTCAGGAAAACGCCGATCCCGACGTGCTCGGCGACATGCTCCGGTTCTTCGCGCGGCTCGTCCCCGATGGCGACCCGAGCTACCGCCACGACGCCGAAGGCCCCGACGACATGCCGGCCCACGTGCGCGCGGCGCTCACGGCCACGCAGCTCGCCGTGCCCTTCTCTGGCGGAGCGCTCCTCCTCGGCACATGGCAGGCCGTGTACCTCTTCGAGCACAGGTCGCACCCGCATACACGCGAGCTCGTGCTCCACGTGCTCGGCGAGTGACGTGAGCTCCCGAGGTAGAGTGCGCGCATGAAACACGACGAACGCGACGCGTGGGCGGCCGGAGACGCGATGCGACGGAGGGTGATGGGCGACGCGCACGTCGATCGCGCCAAGGCCGCCGAGACGCCCTTCACCGCGCCCTTGGCCGACCTCATCACCCGCCACGCCTGGGGAGACGTGTGGCAACGCGACGGCCTCGACACGAGGACGCGGAGCCTCGTGACGGTGGCCATGCTCGTCGCCCTCGGGAAGCCCACCGAGCTCGAGGGCCACGTGCGCGGCGCGCTCACGAACGGCGCGACGCCGGAGGAGATCCGCGAGGTCCTCTTGCACGCTGGGGTCTACTGTGGTCTCCCCGCGGCCGCCGAGGCGTTTCGTGCGGCCGCGAAGGTGATCGACGGAAAGGCCTGAATCAGAGGCGGCCGCCGCCGGTCATGCGATCCTTCTCGCGGAAGTAGGCACGGGCGTATTTGGCGAGCTGTCCGTCGGTCGGGTGATCGGCCGACTCGACGCCCACGATGCGCGACTCGAGCGGCTTGTCGTGCCGATGCACGTGCCGGATGAGCTCGAGCTTGGCCGACCCCGGGCCGCACACGAGGATCTCCTGCGCGTCGGACACGGCCTTCACCACGTCGTGGAAGAAGTGCTCCATCTCGGCCGAGCCGCGCTCGCGATGGTGCTTGGGCCCCTTCAGCACGTCTTCGATCTCGCCTTCGCGATCGATGTGGAAGACCTTGGCCTGCGAGTGATCGATCCAGACGGCGGCGTGGTAGCTCATGCCCCCCGCTATGCGAGCATCGGGCCAAGGCGGAGCACGCCCCATTTCCGCCACCTCGGCTCGTCTTGTACGCAAAGGGTGCGCCCCTGGTGCCGATCCTTCGTTCCGTGAACGGCGAGCGCTGTCCTGCGCGTCTCTTCGTGCGGCACGCCGCCTGCTTCACGGGCAGCATGTCCACTGTCGTCCTTTCGGCTGCTTCGCCTCGGTATCCCGCGCTCGAGCGTATCGCCGGAGAGCTCGCGCGCGCCCTCGCGGCCGTCGGCGAGACCGAGGTGCGCACCTTCGAGCTCGCCGGTCTCCCGCTCGCCCACTGCCTCGGAGAGTTCGACTGTTGGGCAAGGTCGCCCGGGACCTGCCGCGCGAAAGACGCCGAGAACGAGATCGCCAAGGCCGTTCACGACGCTTCGCGCGTGGTGTTGCTCGACGCGGTCACCTTCGGCGGGCACAGCTCCACGGTGAAGCGCGCGCAAGACCGCCTCTTGTGCCTCTTGTCTCCGTTCTTCGAGAAACGTGCACTCCTCACGCATCACGCGGCCCGGTACGAGAGGGCGCCCTCCTTTCACGCCGTGGGGTGGATGCCGCGGATCGACGAGGCCGAGGTGGAGACCTTCCTCGGGCTCGCCGACGCCAACGCCATCAACCTCATCTCGCCGCGTGTCGGGGCGGTGGTCGTGGACGACACGTCGTCTCCCGAGGCCAGGGTCGACGCGCTCACGGGCATGCTCGTCTCCGAAGAGGTCCCGGGGGCCCGCCTCGTGGATCGCGCCTCGTTGCGCGCGGCCCTCTTCGAGGCCGCAAAGGGCGACTTCTCGACGGAGGCGATGCGTGCGCCCGCGCGCGTGGCGTTCCTCGTCGGCAGCGCGAAACCCAAGGGGACGAGCGTGTCGGAGCGCCTCGCGTCGGCGATGGCGCAGCGCTTCGAGCACGAGGGCGTCGGGAGCGAAGTGCACTTCGTCGCGGATCTCCAGCACGAGAACACGAGGACGTCGGCCGAGCTCGAGGCGCTCGCGTCGGCCGATCTCTTGGTCCTGGCGGCGCCGCTCTATTGGGACGCGCTCCCCGCCCTGACCACGTTGGCGCTCGAGCGGATCGCGACGGTCCGTGCTGCGGGGCCCAAACGTGGGAAGCTCGCGGCCCTCGTAAACTGCGGGTTCCCGGAGCCCGAGCACGCGCGCACCGCGCTCCGCATCGTGTGCCATTTTGCCGCTCGCGCCCACTACCACCTCGCGGGTGGGCTCGCCCTCGGCGCGGGAGGGATGGTCGGCGAGGGGCCCATCGACGCGCAGCGAGGCCCCATGGAACACGTCAAAAAAGCCCTCGATTCGGCCGTGCACGCGCTCGCACGCGGCGAGAACGTGCCCGAGGCTGCCATCGAAGGGATGGCCGACAAGGCCATGGCCGAGTCCCTCTACAGGTTCCTCGGAGGCCTCGGTTGGCGCTACCAAGCCCACAAAAACGGCATTCCGCAGAGCGCCCTCACGGCGCGTCCATTCGATACCGAATGAGCTGAACGCGCGTCGTCCTCCACACGCGGGGTTCGTGTCCTCTTGCGTCAAAGGTCGCCGAAGAGCGCGGTGGCACGCGAGTGCGACGTCATGTACGACATAGGCTCGCCCGGAGGCGACGAGCCATGTACGCGCGCTTCCTCGCAGTCATCCCTCTGCTCCTCGTGAGCGTCGCGTGTGCCGACCCCGAAGGGGGCGGCGAGCCGTCTCCCGACGCTTCGCCTTCGACCGACATTCCCCAGATCGGGCCTCCGGTCCCGCGCGACGGTGGCGCCGACGTCCAGGTGAGCCCCGAGGCCTCGACCGACGCGGGCGACGGCGGCGCTCCACTCACGGTGATCCCCGGGGTGGCTGGCCGCACCTTGCTGAGAGGCACGATCCTGGCGACGAGCGGCGCCATCGAAGGGGAGGTGCTCGTCGAAGGCGATCGCATCACGTGCGTCGGGCCCTCGTGCGCGGCGTCCCCGGGGGCGAACGGCGCGAGCGTCATCGAGACCCATGGAGTCATCTCTCCCGGGCTCATCGACACGCACAACCACATTTTGTTCGACGTCTTCGACGACAGCGATTGGCTCCCGGCGCGCCGCTACGCGAACCACGACGAGTGGCCGAACGAGGCGAAATACCAGGCGATGCTCGACGTGAAGCAGTGCCTCGAGGACGCCTCTCAAGGGAAGCCCACCTGGTGCCCGGCGACGTACGACGGTGCGGGCTCGCTCAAGTGCGAGATGGACAAGTTCGGCGAGCTCAAGGGCATCGTCGCGGGCACCACGTCGATCGTGGGACTCTCGGGAACCACCTCGGCATGTTTCTCGTCGGTCGCGCGCACCCTCGACGCCCCGCAGAACGGCCTCGGACAAGACAAAATCCAGACGAGCGCGCTCTTTCCTCCGTCACGCTCGGCCGCGGACGGGGTGTGCTCGAACTTCACGTCGGCGCGCACCGACGCGTATCTCATCCACGTGGGCGAGGGCGTCGACGCTCGCTCGCTAGGAGAGCTCGACAGGCTCGGCACCGTGTCGACCACGCCGGGCTGCCTCTACGCCCCGCAGACCACGGTCACCCACGGCACCGCGTTCGGTGCGCCCGAGTTTGCGCGCATGGCTGCCGCGGGCATGAAGCTCACGTGGTCGCCCGCGTCGAACGTGGCCCTCTATGGCAGCAGCACGAACATCCCGCTCGCGCGCGCGGCCGGGGTCACCGTGACGCTCGCCCCCGACTGGTCCATGGGCGGCAGCCAGAACCTCCTCGACGAGCTCCGCTTCGCCGACGGGTGGGACAACGCGCACTTCGGGAACGTGCTCACCCCCAAAGACTTGTTCGCGATGGTCACGGTGAACGCCGCGGCCGCGGTGGCCCTCGCCGACAAGATCGGCACGCTCGCCCCGGGCTACTACGCCGACCTCATGGTCGTTCCGCGCGCGGGCCAAGATCCCTTCGCGTCGCTGCTCTCGGCGCGCCCGAAGGACGTACGACTTACCATGGTGGGAGGCAAAATCCTCTATGGTGACGTGGCTTTACGACCTCTCGTCCCCGCGGCTCCCGGCTGCGAGACGGTCGACGTCTGCACCGCGTCGAAGCTCGTGTGCGTGGCCGAGGCCGACACCGCGTCGAAGCTCGGGCAGACCTACGCACAGATCCGCGCGGCGCTCGAGGCGGCCATGGTCGACGTGGACACGATCACCAAGAGCGACGGGTACGACTTCGCCCCGCTCGCGCCCCTCGTGAACTGCTCCAAGTAGTCGTGCTCGTCACCCGTCGGCGACGTGAAGCACGATCTTGCCTCGCGCGCGGTGCGAGGCCGACAGCTCGTGGGCTTTGCCGACCTCACCGAGCGGGAACACCTTCTCGAGCGTGGGAACGATGGCGCCCTCTTCGACGAGCTTCGTGATTTCCCCGAGCTGCGCGCCGTCGCACCGCTTGATCACGTGGCGAAACACGATGCGCTTCCGGAGGTACGGCACCACGTGGAACCGGGCCATCGCGTACCCGAGGGAGAAGAGGCTGAAGAACGCGCCGTACTTCTCGACGTGCGCCGTCACGTCGACGGTGATGTTCGAGATGCGCCCGCCGCGCTTCGTGACCTTCAGGTTGCCCTCGAAGGCGGGCTCTCCGAGCGAGTCGAGCACGAGGTCGATGTCGCCGGTGGCCTCTTCGAACGGGCCCTTCGTGTAGTCGACGATCTCGTCGGCCCCGAGCCCCCGAACGAAATCGGCGTTTTTTCCGCTGCACGTGGCGACGACGTGCGCCCCGGTGTGCCTCGCGAGCTGCACCGCGAAGGCACCGACGCCACCCGAGCCGGCGTGGACGAGCACACGCTGCCCGCGCACGAGCCTGCCCTTCTCGAGCACGCACTGGTACGCCGTGAGCCCCACGAGAGGGATCGACGCGGCCTCGTCGTGGGTGAGGTTTTTGGGCTTCTTCGCGGCCTCGCGCTCGTCGATCGCCACGTGCTCGGCGTAGCAGCCCGGGCGGGTGTGCCGGGGCGAGGCGTACACCTCGTCGCCCACGCGAAAGCGAGTGACCCGGCTCCCCACGGCCTCGACCACGCCGGACACGTCGAGCCCGAGGATCCAGGGAAAATCCAGGCGAATGATGTTGCGCTGGCCACCCGAGCGGATCTTCCAGTCGACCGGGTTCACCGCGGCCGCGCACACCCTCACGAGCACGTCGTTCGGGCGGGGGGTGGGCTTCGGCACGTCCTCCTCGCGGAAGACCTCGGGCCCGCCGTACCCGTGGATGGTCATGGCTCGCACGACCGCGAGCATACCCGAACGCGGGTTTAGATCGGGCGAATCGCTCGATTGCCGCGGCTCTTCACTCCCGCGCGGGCGACCTCTTCGGTGAGGTGCACGTACTGGCCGGCACTAGGATCGTACGCGAACACGTCGCCGCTCTCGATGCGGTAGACCCACGCGTGGAGACCCAGGGTGCCCGCCGCGATGCGCTCGGCGACACACGGCATCTTCTTCAGGTGCTCGATCTGGACGAGCACGTTCTCCTGCACGGCGACGCTCGCGAGCGCGGCCTCGCTCAGGCCCGGGTAGCTCGTATCCACGATTTGCTTCGTCTCGCGGGCGTGGGCGAGCCACGAGCGTACGTTCGGAAGGTTCTCGGTCTTCGCGGGGTCGAGGAGGGCGTCGATCGCGCCGCAGAGCGAGTGGCCGCACACGATGATGTCCTCCACTTCGAGCACCGACACGGCGTACTCGATCGTGGCGGCCTCTCCCGAGGGGTGCTCGTTGCTCGAGGGCACGAGGTTTCCCGCGGTGCGCAAGATGAAGAGCTCACCCGGGTCGGTCGCCGTGAGCTGGTTCGGGTTGATGCGCGAATCGGAGCACGTGATGAAGAGCGTCTCGGGGCTCTGCCCTGCGGTGAGGCGCTGGAAGAGCTCGCGCTCGGATCGAAAGACCTCTTCTTGGAAGGCGTGCACGCCCTTGACGAGCTTCTCCATACGTCGATGTAAGTTAACGTATTGTTCAGCTTACGCCAGACCAATCGGCATGTCGGCGCAAATACGGCGGGCCTCGGGTCGCTCGGGGCGTGAGCGGCGCGCCGCTACTTCGAGGGTACCACGGCGAGCCACGTGAGCCTGTCGATGCCTTGACCTGGATCGGTGCGCACCGTCTTGCCGTCGTCGGACACGCGGCCTCGCGCCACGACTCGCCCGAGGCCCGCGTCGTTCTTGGCGGCGAGGCCGTCGTCGGTCATGACCACGAAGTCGACGGCCGTGCCCTTGGGGAGCGCGTCGGTCGTGAGCGTGACGGGGACGGGCTTCGAGGGCTTCGCCTTGAACGGGCCGAGAGCCAAGACGAGCGCGGCGCCCTTGGCGAAGGCCGGTCGCTGCGCCTCGGTCTTCACCTGCGCGACGCGGAGCTTTCTCCCTTCGACGGGATCGGTGAGGTCTTCGAGCTCGAGGTCCCAGGTCGTGCCCTCGCGGATCTCGAGCGTGAGCGGGCCCGCGCGCACGACGCCGCCCACCGAGTCGCCTGGGAGGAGCGGGGCTCCGGCCTCGAACCGGGGGAGCACGACGGGCTCGGCGAGGCGCACCGTGCCCTCGGCCCCCGCGGGGAGACGCGTGTAGATTCCACCGAACGTGGGCCGACCGTTCGCGGTCACGGCGTACCCTCCTTCGGGGAGGAACGCGTCGACGGGGACGGAGAAGTTGCCGCCCGTGTCGCTCAGCGCCGCGAAGCACACGAGCCCGCACACGGTCACGGTGAGGTCGGGAACAGGGGCGCCTCGGTCGTCCGAGAGCCGGCCTTCGACGCGCCTCACACATCGCGCGGTGTCGCTCGACACGCCGCCCGGGGGAGGTCCGCACACCACCGGGCCGGCGTCGGGGGCGGCAGCGTCCCGAGGCGCCTCGCTGGTCGGCTCAGCCGTACAGGAGAGCCCGAGGCCGAGGAGCCCTACGCCGATCCACCGAAAAAAGAAGGACATCACGCCGCCTACGCGCGTGGGCGCCCGGGGTTACGGGCCATCTCGAAAAAAAAGCTCTCGACCTCGTAACCTCTCGGGCTCCGCCGCGTAGGGGCCACCATGCACTCCGGAGCCCGCCTCGCCTCGTTCTTCGCGCTCGTCGTCCCCGTGTCCCTCTCGGTCGCGGCCTGCAGCGTCACCACGCAAGAAGGTGGCGTCCCCCCGGCGGACGGCGCGGGCTCGACGAACACGCCCTCGGCCCCGCAGGCGCCCTCGCCCACCGGCTCGTCGACCTCGCCTGCTCCGCCCGCTCCGGGCGCCGTGAGCCGTCCACAAGGATGGGGCGCGGAGGCGTGCCCAAGCGCGGCCGACAAGGGCTTCGCCGTAGGGCAGACGCTCGGTGATCTCGGTGTGCGCGACTGCGAGACGGGAGCCCCTGCCACGGTCGACGAGGCGTGCGGCGCCAAGGCCACCTGGATCTTCGCGGCCCACACGCACTGCCCGACGTGCCGAAGCACGGCCGGCTTCACGGACGAGGTCGCCCAGGCCGTCGCGGGGAAAGACGTGGCCGTCGTGCACCTCGTCTACGACGACAACGGGACCTCGTGCGCGAAGTGGAAAGAGGCCTACAAGCTCGCCGGCATCACCAACGTGTACGTCTACGACGATCCGAAGGGCGTCGCGTTCGCCAAGCTGAAGACCTCGAACTACACCGCTCCGTCCGCATTTCTCGATAAGAATCGTGTGGTTACATACAAGGAGCACGGCCTCTCGAAGGCGCAGGTGCTCTCGCAAATCGATGCGGCGCTCGCGAAGTAGACCGAAGTAAGCTCGTCCCGAAATGAAGCGCCTCCACCGACGTTCGTTCGCCTGCGCCGTGGCCCTCGTCGTCGCGGCGGTCTCGGCCGGCTGCCGTGACAACCAAGATCCTCAAGGCGCCGACGCGCTTTGGGCGAGGGTGTCCCAGTCGGGCTACCGACAGTGGACCCGCGCCCGCGCGTACCCCAAGCGCGAGCCGAGCTTCACGCTGCACGGTGGGAGCGTCGAGATCTTCTTGAGCCCCGCGCTCGCCGCCGCGAGGGACGGCAAGGCCCCGCTCCAGCAGTTCCCCGATGGCGCGATGGTCGTCAAAGAAGGGTACTCGGGCACGAGCGACGACCTGGCCATCGTGGCGGTCATGGAGAAGCGCGCGGGGGAGTGGTACTTCGCCGAGTACTCGGGAGATGGCGAGGCCCTCTTCTCGGGAAAACCCAAGATCTGCGTCGACTGCCACGAAGCACGAAAGAACCAGTCCGACTGGCTCTTCACGGTCGAGCTGCCGAGGTAACGGCGCGCGGGCCGATTCGCTTTCAGGTCTCGGTCGACGCCTCGGCCTCGTCGGCCGTCTCGGCGATGGGCTCTTCGGGAGTGGCCGGCAGGAGCACACGACCGAGCACGAGCGCGGCGACGGCGGCCGCGGCGCTCGCCCCGAGCACACCCATCTTGACCGCCGCGAGCATGGCCTCGTCGACGAACGCGAGCTGCGCGACGAAGAGCGCCATGGTGAAGCCCACGCCCGCGACGAACCCGAGCACGACGAGGTGCCTCGCCCCGAGCCCCCGCGGGAGGGTGGCGAGCCGAGCCTTCACCACGACGAAGCTCGCGAGTAGGACGCCGAGTGGTTTGCCCACGAAGAGGCCGACCGCGGCGCCGACCAGGGCGAGCGTGGACCCGCGCGTGAGCGACAGGCCGGTGACCGCCACCCCGGCGTTCGCGAGCGCGAAGATGGGCATGATCACGAAGGCCACCCACGGGTGGAGCGCTTCGATGAGAGACTCGGCCGGCGACAAGGTCTCGCGACGCACCGTATCGACGTGCCGAAGCACTTGGGCGAGCTCCTGCGACGAGATGTCCTCGCCCGAGCGCGACAAGATGGCCACGTCGTCCTTCAGCCCTTCCCGCGCGCCCTCGGTGCCGAGCCAGGCCCGCACCGGAGTGAGCATTCCGACGATCACACCGGCAATCGTAGGGTGTACTCCTACCATGTACGTACCCGCCCAAAGGACCACGGCGGGCACGACGTAGGCGAGCTTCTGGCGCACGCCGATCGTGCGCAAGAGGAAGATCCCGAAGAGCCCGACCCCAGCGACCGCGAGCCCCGAGGCGGAGATCCCCTTCGAGTAGAAGATGGCAATGACCACGATCGCGCCGAGGTCGTCGATCACGGCGAGCGCGAGCAGAAGCACGCGCAGCGCCGGAGGCACGCGTTTGCCGAGCAGCGTGAGCACCCCCACGGCGAAGGCGATGTCGGTCGCCATGGGCACACCCCACCCGCGGTGCGCCTCGGCGGCCGAGCGCGCGACGAACGTGTAGAGCAGGGCGGGCGCGATCATGCCTCCGAGCGCCGCCGCGAAGGGCAGGGCCGCGCGCCTCCATTCCGAGAGCTCTCCCTGGTGGATCTCGCGCCGGATCTCGATGCCCACGACGAAGAAGAAGATGGCCATGAGCCCGTCGTTCACGACCCACTCGAGCGGCCTCTCGAAGTGGAACGGTCCCGCTTGGATCCCGACGGGGAGGTGCCAGAAGTGCGTGTACGACGCGCCGAAGCGCGAGCTCGCCACGGCCAGCGCGACCACCGCACAGACGATGAGGAGGATGCCGCTCGCGGCCTGGATTTGAAGGAATTTCTCGAGCGGCTTGCGCGCGATCCGGGCGAGGCGCAGGGCGGGTCCCCATGCCTCCGGGGGCGGTAGCTCGGGCTCACGATGGCGGGACGACGGCAAGCGACTTCACGAGCACCCTGAAGAGCGCTCCTCCGACGCGGACGGCGGCCCGACCTTCCGCAGTTGCCTGCGCGCCGACGCGGCACGCACCCGAGCCCGAGGGTCGCCTCTCGGGCGATCCGTGTCAAGGAGGGCTTCGCCCCGTCGTGCGTCGTCGCGTGCCTTCGAGAAGGCTCTTGTGGCCCTCGTGAGGCTCGCGGTTCCGAATCGCGCCGATCTCGACCATGATGCCTGCATGCCCCCCGCGACGCCGCGCATTCGCTTCGACAGGCACGAGCTCGCCGGCGCGTTCGGCGACATCGGCACCGACCTCCCGCTCCTCGTCGCGCTCGTGGCCACGTGTGGGCTCGACGCGGCCAGCATCTTCGTCATGTTCGGGCTGCTCCAGATCGTGACGGGGCTCGTCTACGGCTTGCCCATGCCCGTGCAGCCGCTCAAGGCCATGGCGGCCATCATGCTCGCCCAGAAGCTCTCGGCGGGGACGTTCGCCGGCGGCGGCATCGTCATCGGTCTGGCGATGCTCGTCCTCACCTTCACCGGGGCGCTCGAGTGGCTCGCCCGTGTCGTCCCCCGGGAGGTCGTGCGCGGGATCCAGCTCGGGCTCGGCATCACGCTCGCGACCCTCGCGCTCAAACAATACGTGGTGAGCGATGGTGTGCCCGGGTACGTGATCGCCGCCGTCTCGGCCGCGCTGCTCCTGTCGATGCGTGGCAAGAAGAAGATCCCCGCGCCCCTCGTCGTCATGGGGCTCGGCCTCGTGTACGCCTTCGCGACGAAATCCGGGCTCCGTGACCTTCACGGAGTCGTCGGCCTGCGCCTCCCGAAGCTCACCGTGCCGACTCCCCACGAGCTGTCGCAGGGCGCGCTCCTCCTCGCGCTCCCCCAGCTCCCCTTGTCGATTGGCAACTCCGTGCTCGCGACGAGCCAAACGACCCAAGATCTCTTCCCCGAGCGGCCCGTGCCCGTGCGCAAGATCGGCGTCACGTACGCCCTCATGAACCTCGTCGCTCCTTGGTTCGGTGGGGCGCCCGCGTGCCATGGCTGCGGCGGCCTCGTGGGCTTCTACGGGTTCGGCGCGCGCACGGGCGGGGCCCCGGTCATCTATGGGTCTATGTACTTGATCTTCGGTCTGTTTCTGGCACCGGGCTTGGGCAAGGTGGTGGGCCTCTTCCCCATGCCGGTGCTCGGCGTGGTGCTCGCGTTCGAGGCCGTCGCGCTCATGGCGCTCGTCCGTGACGTAGCCTCGGACAAGGGCAAGGTGTGGATCGCGGTCGCCGTGGCGGCTATGGTCGTGGGCTTCTCGTACGGGTACCTCATCGGCCTGGTCGTCGGTACTCTCATGGCCTACGCCATGAAGCGCGGAGTGCTCGCCCAGCCGGGTGCTCAGTAGCTGTCGCTCGCGCCACCGCCCCCCGAAGAGCCACCGCCCCCCGAGTAGCCACCGCCACTGTCTCCACCTCCCGAGTAGCCGCCGCCCCCACCTCCCGAGTACGACGAGCCCCCGGAGTACGACGACCCTCCGGAGCTGCCGCCGCCGCCGCCGCTCGAGATACCGAGCTTGGAGGTGAGCCATCCGAAAAAGAGAATGGCGACGAACACCCCCCCCACGATGAAATAGGCAATCGTCCCGTCCTTGTCTCGGGCCGCCCAGAACCCCGGGAGCTCGATATCGAGCGTGCCGAGGGATTGAAGGAGCCCGTCGACGAGCACCGTGTCCGCGCCCGCGCCTCGCTCCTTCTTCATCTTCGCCGAGAGCGCGAACATCTCGTCGGGCAGGGCCTTCGCGCCTGGACCTTCGGCGCCGTACGCAGGATACCCCACGATGTACTTGCCGCTCCGCGTGGCCACGACGAGCGCCATCACGTTGGGCAGCGCTTTTTGGTAGTCCGCCGAGTTCCACCCGCACAGGCTCGGGAGCTCGCCGGCGCGCGTGTCGGGCACGACGATGACCGCGAAGGCCGCCTTCTTGGCTTTCACGCGTGCCTCGTACGCCGCGAGGAAACGTGCGCGTTCGGCCTCCGGGAAGCTCCCGGTGGTGTCGACGAAGACGCTCGTGGGCGGGATGCTCTCTTCTCCCGCGGGCTTCTTCTTCTCGGCTACCGGGGCTTCCGTGCCCCCGTCCGGGACGAGCGGCCCGCCCGTGAGGAGCGACGCGATCGACTCGACGCCCGCAGAGATCCCCTCGTAGAACTTGCCCTCCTTGAGGCGAGGTCCCACACGCTCCGACAAGATGCGCTTCGATTGGAGATCGGTGATCTCTCCCCCGACGCCCTTGCCCGTCTCGATGCGCGTCTTGCGCTCGTTCGGCGCGATGACGAGCAGCACCCCGTTGTCTTTGCCCTGTTTGCCGATCTTCCAGCCGTTGAACGCGCCGTAGGCCACATCTTCGATCGACTCGCCGCCGAGCGAGGCCACCGTGAAGACGACGATCTCGTGCCCGTAGGTGTCGCGGTGGGTCTTCAGGCGAGCCTCGAGCTTCGCGCGCTCGTCCGCGCCGAGCACGTTCGCGCCGTCGTTCACGGCCCCGGCGATCGGTGGTGGTGTGTACGCCATCGCCGCGCGCTCGAACACGACGAGCGACAGCACGAGCAGCCAAAGGCCCGAGAAGAGAGCGCGAAACCCCATGCCACGAGCGTACGCGAAGTGCGGCGTGATCACTCGGAGTGTTTCGAGTCTGGCGGCTCGGAGCCGTGCGCCCCTACGTCGCGGAGCGGGAGGGCTCGCGGGAGGGGCGTGCCTCCCTTCCCTCGCGCGAGCCTTTGCGCCGTGTAGATGCTCCTGTGCCCCACCATGACGTACGCGAGCGCGCACACGATGAACACGTGCGGGAACGCGTGGCCGCCGAGGAGCTCCATCGCCATGATCGACAGCGCGATCGGCGTGTTCGACGACGCCGCGAACACCGCCGCGAGCCCCACGCCGGCCCCGAGCTCGAGGGGAATGCCGAGCGCTCGCGCGAGCACGCTGCCGAGCGCCGCGCCTACGAAGAAGAGGGGCGTCACCTCGCCGCCCACGAAGCCCGCGCCGAGGGTCACCGCCGTGAACACGAGCTTCAGGGCGAAGGTCATGACGGGCAGGTTCGGGTCCGAGAACGCACGCACGATCGTGGGCACTCCGAGGCCCAAGTAGTCACTCGTCCCGACGAGCTTCCACATGACCACCACGGCCACGCCGCCGAGGAACATGCGCGCGGGGAGGCGTGGGACGAGTCGCTTTCCGTGCTTCTTCAGCGCGTGGAGGAGCTCGATGAACACGGCCGACGTGAGCGCCGCCGCGGCCGCGAAGACCACCCACTTGGCGAGCAGCCACGGCGTGAGTGGCACGCTCGCGGGCTCGGGGTAGTGCGTGTGACCCACGCCGAGCGCGCGTGTGGTTAGATCTCCTACGATCGCTGCGACGAGGGCGGGCACGAGCGCTTCGGTGTCGAGCTTGCCCAAGATGACGACCTCGAGCGCGAAGATCGTCCCAGCGACGGGCGTGCCGAACACCGAGCCGAACCCGCCCGCGATGCCCGCGGCCAGCACGAGCCTCCGCAGGCTCTTCGTGAGCTTCAGGCGATGCGCGACGAAGTCGGCGAGGGAAGCCCCCATCTGCACGGCGGTGCCCTCGCGGCCCGCGCTGCCGCCGAAGAGGTGCGTGAGCCACGTGCCGAGGAGCACCATGGGGGCCATGCGCAGGGGAATTTCCGCGCCATCGTCGTGAAGGGTGTCGATGACGAGGTTGTTCCCGCCCTCGATCGGCTTGCCGAGCTTCTCGTAGATCGCGCCGAGCACGAGGCCCGCGAGGGGCAAAGCGTAGACGATGGCCTCGTGGCTCGTGCGGACGCGTGTGACGCCGTCGAGCCCCCACAAAAAGAGCGCCGACGCCGCGCCGCACACGACCCCCACGAGCGCCCCGAGGAGCGCGGTCTCCCCCAATCGACGCGCACGCCCCATGGGCTTCACGGGCTCCTCCGCGAGCTTCGTGCGCGAAGAGGTTCGGCGACTGTCTTCGTGGAGGTAGGTCTCGGCATCGGCGTCTCGCGAGGGGCGGCGCCGTGAGCGAAATGGCCTACGGCGCCGGGGGTGAATCGGCACGACGTAGGAGTCATTGGCGGGCACGCTCCCGCGGTTCTCGGCGGACTCCACCGCCTTCGTATTCCTAAGGATGCTCGCGCCGACGGGACGCTCGTGTCAATGGGTCTGTTTCGCCGCGGCCCTCGCGACCCACATCATGTCGCGCCCGATCTGCTCGACGCGCTCGTCGTAGCGGGCCGTTTCTTCGGGAGTGCCGTCGGCGACCTTGGGATCGTCGTAGGGGATGGCGATGCGTCGGTCGGCGCCCGGCACGAACGGGCACGCCGCGTCGGCTTGGGAGCAGGTCATCACCGCGACGAAGCCGGCCTTGGGGCTCTCGGGATCGTCGAGGCGCTTCGAGAACGCCGAGAGCGCGGGGCCCCCATCGCCGAGCCGCACCGTGTAGCGCGGGTTGTCGCCCGCGGCCGTCGTTTCGACCGCGAGCCCGGCGCGCCGGAGGGCCGCGACCGCGCGTGGGTTGAACGCGGTGCGCTCGGTGCCCGCCGAGAAGGTGGTCACCCCCGAGAGCCCGGCGCGCCGCGCCGCCGCGGCCATGAGGAGCTGGGCCATTTGGCTACGGCGTGAGTTGTGGGTGCACACGAACACGAGCTGCGCCTCGTGGCCGGCGAGCCGTTGCTCGCGTATCACCGCCGCGAGCGCCTCGAGCTTCGCGCGGTGCTCGGGGGTGCCCGACGGACCCATGCCCTCCCATCCCGAGAGCTTGGCCTCGAGCGCCGGGAACAGCGGTGCCACGACCTCGGCCCGAGGGGCGCTTCCGCTCCGCGTGGTGACGCCGGCGGTCGCAGGGGGCTCGGCGCGCGGGGAGCAGGCCGTCGCGGCGAGGGCGGCGAAAAATGTGCAGAATGCAATTATGGAATGTCGCATGGTCAGGCCGTGGGCGGAGGGGGCACGAGGAAGACGGGCTCTTGATCGGCGGGCATCTCGCGGAGCTCCTCGGGGGTAAGGCGCGCGTAGATCTCGACGAGGTTCCCGTCGGGGTCTTCGAGCCAGAGCTCGTGGAGCGGTGTGCCTCGCCAGGTGGTGCGCGGGGGCTTCGTGATCGTGGCCCCGAGCGCGAGCGCGAGCGTGTGGGCGCGCACGACGGAGGCCTTGTCGCCCACGTCGATCCCGAGGTGGTAGAGCGTGTCTTTGCCCAGTGTTTTCCCGTCCGACACGAGGAAGACCAGGTTCAGCGCGAGCTTCTCGCTGACGAACGTCACGTACCTGTGGGTCCACTCTTTGGGCTCCGTGCCGAGGAGCCACGCGTAGAAGCGCGCGGTGCGCCCGAGCTCGCTTACGCGGATACTCGCGTGAAACTCGCGGGGAGAGGGGCCCTCGGGGAGGTCGAGCAGGCTCTCGAGCACGGCGAGGCGCGCGTCGATTTGGTCGCGGGCCGCGCGGAACCGCCGGAGCATCTCTTCGCGCGGGATCGAGGGATCGGGGCTCGCCGGATCGGCCACCGCGAGGTGCAGCTTGCGCGCGGGCCCGAGGAAGACGGGGCACACCTCTTCGGCGCAGAGCGTGACGACGAGATCGACGCTGTCGGGCGGGATCGTGTCGACCGACTTCGACGCGTGGCCCTCGAGGGAGACCCCCACCTCTTGCATGACCTCGACGGCGTACGGGTTCACGCGCGTCGGCGCCGAGCCCGCGCTCGAAATGGGGAATCGATCGCCGAACCGCTTCTTCGCGAGGCCCTCGGCCATTTGGCTGCGCGCCGAGTTCGCGACACACAAGAAGACGACACCCTTCTCGATCTTCATGAGGTTGCCTCGCTCGCGAAGTACTTCTTTTTGGCCCAAAGAGCCACGTTGACGAGGCCGATCAGCGCGGGCACCTCGACGAGGGGGCCTATCACCGCCGCGAAGGCCGCGCCGCTATGGATCCCGAAGCTCGCGATGGACACCGCGATGGCGAGCTCGAAGTTGTTCGACGCGGCCGTGAACGACAACGTGGCCGTCTGCGCGTAGGTGCCCCCGAGGGCGCGCCCCATGACGAACGAGACGGCGAACATCACGAGGAAATACACGAGGAGCGGCACGGCGATCCGCGCGACGTCGAGCGGGAGGGCGACGACGTCGTGCCCCTTGAGGGAGAACATGACGACGATCGTGAAGAGCAACGAGACGAGCGTGATGGGGCCTATCTTCGGCAAGAAGCGCTTCTCGTAAGCCTCTTGCCCGATCTTCGGCGCGAGGAGCTTTCGGGTGAGGAAGCCCGCGACGAACGGGATACCCAAGTAGACCGCCACGCTCTTGGCGATGTCCGCCATGCCGACGTCGACCACCGCGCCCTGGAGCCCGAGCGCGCGGGGGAGCACGGTCGCGAAGAGGTACGCGTACACCGAGAAGAAGAGCACCTGGAACACCGAGTTCAGCGCCACGAGGCCGGCGCAATAATCGGTGTCGCCCTTGGCGAGATCGTTCCACACGAGGACCATGGCGATGCAGCGCGCGAGCCCGATGACGATGAGCCCGAGCATGTACTCGGGTTTGTCGCGCAAGAAGAGCACGGCGAGCCCGAACATCAGGACGGGGCCGATGACCCAGTTCTGCACGAGCGAGAGCGCGACGACCCGCTTTCGCCGAAAGACCTCGCCGAGCTTTTCGTACCTGACCTTGGCGAGCGGCGGGTACATCATGAGCACGAGGCCCACGGCGATAGGCACGTTCGTCGTCCCCACGGACAGCTTCGCGATGGCCTTGGGCACGCCCGGGGCGACGACCCCGAGCACGACCCCGAGCACCATCGCGCCGAGGATCCACACGGTGAGGTAACGGTCGAGGAACGAGAGCTTCTTTCCAATCGACGGCTCGGGAGACGTCGTGGCTTCGGTGTGGGGAAGGGTAGACAAACGCGGTCCTTCGTGAAGAGAGGATCAGGCGGGCGACGCGAGCGGCGCAGGGGAGGGCGCGACGTGGTGGGGGCCAGGCTCGTGGGAGAGATCGTGGCGCCACGGCTCGAGGTAAACGCGTGCACCGGTCGCTCGCACCTCGTCGAGGTGGAGGGCCTCGTTCGTGCGGCGCGCGACGAGGATCGGGTCTTTGACGTCGAGTGGCGTGAGGCTCTCGTTCACGACCCACGCGAAGGGGCGAATTCCGGCGCGCGCGAGGTCTTCTCCGAGGTGCTTCGCTTCGTGGATCGGGGTCGCCTCGGGGAGCGTCACGAGGAGGACGAAGGTGGCCTCGGGATCGCGGAGCCTCGGGAGGAGCTGCTTCACGGCCTCGGGGCTCCCGCTCGGCTTCTTCGCGACCTCGCGGTGGTAGGCCTCGGCCGCGTCGAGGAGGAGGAGCGTGTGCCCGGTAGGTGCGGTGTCGAGCACCACGAAGCGCCCCTCGCCCCGCGCCACCGTGTCGGCGAACGCGCGAAAGACCGCGATTTCCTGCGTGCACGGGCTCCGGAGGTCTTCTTCGAGGAGGGCCTTGCCGCGCGCGTCGAGCCCGGCGCCGGCCGTGCGCATCACGTCTTCGGCGTAGCGGCGTGTCTCGAGCTCGGGGTCGATGCGCGTGATTTCGAAGGTGCCCGGGGCGACGCCGAGATCGCGCGCGGCCTCGGCCACGTGGGCCGCCGGATCGGTCGTGCTGAGGGTCACGGGGAGGCCGCGCGCGGAGAGGGCCGCGGCGATGCGGGCGGCGATGGTCGTCTTTCCGACACCGCCCTTCCCCATGGTCATGATCACGCCGTGCCCGCGCTGCGCGAGCGTGTCGACGAGGTCTCGGAGGCTCTCGTACGGCGACGTGCTCGCGGCGGTCGGCGCATGGGCCGCGGGCGCTCCGTCTCGCGTCATCGCGCGCAGGGCCTCGACGCCCACGAGGCCGAAGGGGCGGAGGGGCACGAGCACACGGGGGAGGGAGGCGAGGCCCGCCGGGAGCGCTTCGATAGCCCTCTTGCCACGGAGGGTGAGGTGGACGGCGACGGGATCGTCGGCGCGAGTCGCCTCGAACACTCCATTCACGACCAGCCTGAGGTTCGTGACGTCGAGCGCGGCGAGCTCCACCCGGGTGCGCTCGGCCTCACGCACGGCGGGCGCGTCGGGCCGGGTCACGAGCACGATCGTCGTTCGCGCCGGATCGCGGAGGGCGCGGCTCGCTTCGGCGTAGAGGTCGCGTTGGGCGGAGAGACCCGAGAGCGGCCCGAGGCAGGACGTGCCCCCGACGTTCTCGTCGATGAACGTCGTCCACGCCGAAGGCAGCGCGAGCAGGCGGAGCGTGTGCCCCGTGGGCGCGGTGTCGAAGAGCACGTGATCGAACGACGCGCCCGACCCACCGAGGAGGCGCGCGAGCTCGTCGAAGGCGGCGATCTCGACGGTGCACGCCCCGGAGAGCTGCTCCTCCATGCTGGTCACGGCGGCCTTGGGCAAGAGCGCCCGGTACGGCCCGACGATCCGCTCACGGTACGCCCGCGCGGCCTCCTCGGGGTCGATGTTCATCGCGTAAAGGCCTGGAAGTGCTGAGATTTCGGCCGGCTCGCCGCCGAGCTTCTGGCCGAGCGCTTCGTCGAGGTTCGAGGCCGGATCGGTGCTGACGAGGAGCACGCGATGGCCCGCGTCGCGGAGCGCGATGGCCGTGGCGCACGCGATCGAGGTCTTCCCGACGCCGCCCTTCCCGGTGAAGAAGACGGTGGGGGTGAGCCCTTGGGTGAGGTCGATCATTCGCTCAGCCGCACGACTTCTTGGGGCCGCAACACGAGGCCTTCGCGGGCGCCGCGCTCGAGTCCGACTTGGGCGTTGCGGGCGCTTCGCTCGGGGCTTCGTCCTTCGCCGCCTCGGGGGAGACGTGGCGCGCGGCGAGCTCGCTCATGGCCTTCGCCTTCGCGGCCTTCACGCCCTCGGCCGTGCGGACCGCGAGCGCCATGTCGGCGCGGGAGACCCCGAGCTTTCGCGCGGCGGCGTAGTGGAACTTGAAACACGTGTCGCAGTTGGCGGCGACGGCCGCGCCGAGGGCCACGAGCTCGGCGACCGCGGCGGAGTAGATGCTCTCCGTCGCCGCTCCGAGGCCAGCCCACGCGGCGAGCTCGGCCCTCGCAGGGAAGGCGCCGCTCGACCTCACGACGCCGTCGATCTTCACGAGCGGGAGGCCCTCTTCGCCCTTCGTCTCGATCGTCGCCTTCGCGTCCGGGTCGGCGAGGAAGGCCGCGGGGGCTTGCGCGAGGTTGTGCCGCACGACGGTGACACCTTGGCTCGCGAGCCAGTCGAGGTCGGCGGCGAACGTGACGAGCTTCGGGTCGACCGAAGGCCCGCACACACCGGTGGAGCAGCACATCGCAGGATCGAAGACGGTCACGTGGGTCATGGTTCTTCCTCGGTTCGGAGACGGTTGAAGGCGCGCGAGATCAGCCGCAGCAGCCGCGCTTCGCAGGCGCTTCGGCGATCGCGGGTGCTTCGGAGACCTTGGGCGCGCAGCACGTGCTCGCCTCGGCGCCGAGGTCGGGCCCGCGCCCCATCGTGTCGGCGTCGGCCTTCACGAAGAAGACCTCCCACGCGTTCCCGTCGGGATCGGTGACCCAGACCTTGTCTTGCACGGCGTAGCAGCAGGTCGTGTCGGTCTCGGTCTTGGTGACGAGGCCGGCCTTGTTGAACGACGCCCACGCCTCGGCCACGTCGTCCGACGTGGCGACCTGGATGCCGAAGTGGCTCGCGTTCACGCCGGTGCGCTCGGCCTCTTGCATGGTGAGGTTCAGCGCGGGCGACACGAGATCGAACTTGGCGTAGCCAGGGCGGCGCTTCGTGGGCTTCGTGCCGAAGGCCTTCTCGTAGAAGGCGACCGAGGCGTCGATGTTCGAGACGTTCAGCGAGACGTGGGGCTTCAGCACGTTCATGGGGCTCTCCTATTTCGAAAAGAATCGAAGCTTCGTGCGCGAGGAAATCAGCAGCATTTGGCCGACGTGCGGCCGTTCTTGCAGCAGTCTTCCCAGAGGTAGTCGGTGAGGGCGCGGAGCGCCTCGTAGCGCGCGGTGTAGAAGTGGAACGTGCCCTCGCTGCGGCTCGTGAAGAGGCCCGCGTCGACGAGGCGCTTCAGGTGGTGGCTGAGCGACGACGCGGGCATGTCGAGGTGGGCCTGGATGTCTCCCGCGGAGGCGCCGTCGGCCCCCGCTTTCACCACGAACCGGAGCGCGCGGAGACGTACGGGGTGCCCGAGCGCCGCGAGCTGCTCGGCGCGTTCGTCGAGGGGGGATGCCACGCCCTAGTTCTAATCTTCTCGAAGTAGGGGTCAAGGGCTTCTTCGAGAATTCCAGAAGTAACACGCGTGACGCTTCGTGTGACCGGTGGTAGGGTCTCCGTGTGCCGCGGTTCGTCGCGCTCCTCGTCGCGTCGTTCATCGTCGCCTTCGGTCTGCTCGTGGGGGAGCGGAGCGCGCGCGCGGAGGAGACGTCGTGCGCCGACGCCGCGGCCGGTCTCTGCGCGGACGAGCCTGGCCCCGTGGCGATCCCCTCGGATGCGGGGGTGCGTGCGCCGAGCGCCGTCTTCGAGCTCGTGTTCTTCTGGGGCGTCGGGTGCCCGCACTGCGAAGAGGCGAAGCCGTTCGTCGACACGCTGGAGCGTGAGCGCCCCGATCTCCGTGTGGTGCGCGTCGAGTCCCGCAAAGACCCGGAGGGCCGCAGGCGCTTCGTCGACACCATGAACGGCCTCGGCGCGAGCGCGGTCGGTGTGCCCACGTTCGTCGTGGGCGAGCGCTACGTGACCGGGTTCGTGAAGGGCGAGACCGAGGCCCAGGTGCGCTCCCTCGTCGAGACACGCCGCCGCGAGCTCGAGGGCGATCGTGCGGCGGACGCGGGCGACACGCACGTTCGTCTCCCGCTCTTGGGCGAGGTGGATCCGAAGAGCGTCTCGCTCCCCTGGCTCACCCTGGTCGTGGGCCTCGCCGACGGCGTGAACCCCTGCGCGATGTGGGTGCTCGTCGTGCTGCTCGGCATCCTCATGCACGTGCGCGAGACGAAGCGCATGGTGCTCTACGCGGGCACGTTCGTCGTCATGAGCGGCCTCGTGTACTTCGTGTTCATGGTGGCGTGGTCGACGCTCTTCGAGCTGCTCGGCTTCTCGCGCGTCGCGACCACGGTGCTCGGTGTAGGCCTCCTCGGCATGGGGCTCGTGAACCTGAAGGACGTGGTGTGGTTCAAGAAGGGCGTGTCCCTCGTCATCCCCGAGAGCCAAAAGCCCGGTCTTTTTCGCAGGATGCGCGCGATCGCCGGCGCGGGGTCGACACCCGCCGCGATGGCCGGCATCGTGGCGCTCGCGTTCGTCGTGAACCTCGTCGAGCTCGGCTGCACGCTCGGGTTGCCTGCGGTCTACACGCGAATCTTGTCGCTGCGAGGGCTCTCGCGCGGGGCGCGCCTCGGGTACATCGCGTTCTACAACGTCGCCTACGTGGTGCCGCTCGTCGTGGTGGTCGTGGGGTTCGTCGCGCTGCGAAAGCGCGTCACCATGACCGAGAAGGCGGCGCGGGTGCTGAAGGGCGTGAGCGGCACGCTTCTCGTCGTGTTCGGCGCGCTCTTCCTCGTGGCGCCCGAGCTGCTCGCGGGGTGAAGGTCACGGCGCAGGCGAGAGCTTCCACACGTCGGCGTACCACACGCCCGGGCCGCTCGGCGCCGCAGGGTCGGGCCCGATCGCGTTGCCCGAGCCCACGAAGAGCGAGCCCGCGTAGGCCCACGCCGTGGCCGCGTGACGCGCGACGAACCCCGCGGGCGGCGAGGCCTCGTACCAGTTCGTGCCGTCGGCCGAGTACCACGCGTCGGCGAGGTTGTCGGCCATGCGGCCCGCGCCGGGCTCGGAGCCGTCGTAGCCGCAGAGCACCCATAGGCGGCCGTCGAACACCTTCACGTTGTGCCAAATTCGCGGCGAAAATGGGGCCTCGCCAGGGCTTCGCTCCCACGCCGAGCCGTCGCGGGTCGACCACACGTCGTTGCGGTACTCGCGCTTCGTCGCGCCCACTCCGGGGTCGTCGAGCGCGCCGCCGCCCACGAGCCAGAGGCGCCCGTCGTGCTCCACGGCCTCCGAGACGAGCCCGCGTGGCGCCCAGCGAGGGCCGACCCGCGCCGCCTCGGAGAACGTGACGCCGTCGCGGGTGGTCCACACGTCGTCGAGGATTTTGGCAGGTCTCCCAGGCCAGTCGGGGTTCACGTATTGCGCGATCCGCTGACCCCCGAGGACGAACATGCGATCGCCGAGCACGCCTGCGACGTGGAGCGCGCGCATGCCGAACTGCGACTCTTCGGACGCGCGAGCGCGCGGGTTCCACACGAAGGTGCCGAACGTCGGGCTGGCGGGGTCGGTGTCGAGCGTGGTGTAGGGTTGGCGTGGCGCGAAGGCGTCGGTGCGGGTCCACACGCGGCCGTCGATGCTGCTCCACACGTCGGTCTGGTAGTGGCCTTGGTTGGGGTCTCCCCCCACGATCCACATCTTGCCGCCGAACGAGAGGTACCCGGCGAAGTGGCGGCCCTCCCAGTCGTTCGTGTAGTCGAACGTGGGGCGTGAGAGGTAGGTGTTGTCCCGTTCGCGCGTCCACGTCGCGCCGTCGGTGCTGCTCCACACGTCGTTCGCGGTCTGGAGCGGGAAGCGCTCGCCGTTCCACCCGCCGATGAGCCACATCTTGCCCGCGTGCACGACGCCACCGGCGCCGTCGCGTGGTCCGAAGGGCGCCGCGCTCGTCACCTTCTGCCAGGTGTACGCGCGCTTCGCGGACGCGGTGAGCGTGATGTCGTTCGAGACGAGGCGGCGCAAGGGGATCTCGTTGCCGCGGCCGTCGAACGTGCGGAACGTGACACGCACACGGAGCGTGCTCGGGCCGTCTTCGGGGGCGGTGAACCGCGCGTACCCTTCTTGGGCGATGGCCGTGCCTACGCGGGCGTAGCTCGCGCCCCCGTCGCGGCTCGTCTCGAGCACGACCGACTCGTTCGCCGAGGGGAGGTCCTTCGGAGGGTCCCATCGGACGGGGTGGACGCTCCCCCGCGCCCACGCGCCGAGGGTCTCGAGGACGAACGTGCCCGACGGGGTGTCGCCCGGGGGTGTGCCGGCGTCTCCTTGGCCCACGGTCGGCGTCGCGCCGCCATGGCTCGCGCTGGAGGAGGGGTCGTTCGCCGAAGGGGGATCGTCGCTCATGCCGGAGCAGGACGCCGTCGCCGCGAGCATGGCTCCCCAGGCGAGACGGCGCCCGAGCACACCCTTGCCAAAAGCATCGCCGGCGATGCTTCGAGGCATCGCCGGCGATGCTCTTGGAGACGGGGCTCGGCGGACCTTCTGCACTCCCCTAGGGTGCCGGAAGTCGGCACACCGTTCGATCCGTTTTTTGCCGAATCGGCGCTCAGAAACACGAAGGGCCCACGCGGTGAGCGTGAGCCCTCGGGAGAGCGCCAGGGCTAAAATGCCCGGTTCAGTGCATCTTCGACATGAGGTCGTCGCCGAGGCGGGGCTGATCGATCTTGCCGAACCAGAGGCTCCACACGGCCTTCATGAAGTCGACGCCGCCGATGGTGGCCGAGCCCATGCCCTGAATCCACACGGTGGTCGTCTTGTTGGCGGCGTTGTACGAGATCGAGACGCTCGACTTCTCTTTGACCTCGCCGCCGTTGCAGGCGCCGACGAACTGGTTGATCTTGCCCTGGTCGCCGAAGCCGTTGAGGGCGAAGCCGTCGCGCATGGCCTTCTGGATCTTCTCGCAGGGCACGTCCCGGAGGAACTGCCAGAGGAAGCGCTTGTCCTGGTCGGCGTCGATGACGGCCTGCTTGTTCTTGGCGGGCAGCGTGCCCTTCATCTGGTGGCTGATCGAGTAGACCTTCACGTCGATGAAGGCGATCGTCTTCACACGGACGCCCCAGCCCGTGGTCGTCCAGTCGTCGGCGAGCGCCGACGAGGTCAGCGCGACCATGGCCACGATCGTGGCGAGGAAAAGAGAGAACTTCTTGGTGATCGACATTGGGCTCGCGCTCCGCGGTTGTGGCCCCACCCGGTCCGAGTGAAGACGCCTCGTTCGAATACAACGCGACGGACGAGCTGCACGCGACATTCACCATGACGCGGTGCTCTTCCCGGTTTCTCAGGCGACGTTTTCGTAAGACGCAGGTTCTGCGCGTGCTCCTGCTCACCGGTGCAGCAGATCGCGCAGGAGCTTCGCCACCACGGCGAGCACCACGAGCACCACGACCGGGCGCACCACGCGGTCGCCGCCCTTGATCGCGAGCTTCGCGCCCACGTAGGCGCCGGTGGCGTTCGCGGCCGCCATGGGGAGCGCGATCGCGAACACGATGGTGCCCTTGGCGGCGAAGAGGCCGAACGCCGCGAGGTTCGAGGCGAGGTTCACGACCTTGGCGTTCCCCGAGGCCCGCACGAGCGAGTCCCCGAAGAGCATCACGTTCGTGAGCAGCAGCATGCTCCCGACGCCTGGCCCGAAGAACCCGTCGTACGCCCCGAGCCCGAAGGCCACGGCGAAGAGCGCGAGCTTCGGCCGCGAGGGTGACAGCTTCGGGAGCTTGTCTCTCGGCACGAGCGCCACGCCGAGGGCCGCGAGCAGCAGCACCACGATGACGGGCCGGAGCGGCTCGGGGCGCAGCGCCGTGAGCAAGAGCGCGCCGCACAGAGAGCCCAGAAGTCCGGCGAAAAACGCAACAGGTACGCGGTCTTGCGTGATCTCTCCGCGCCGCTTGTACGACGCGGCCGACGCGACCGCGCCGAACACGGCCTGGCCTTTGTTCGTCGCGAGCGCGATGCGCGGATCGAGCCCGAGCGCGAGCAGCGCGGGCACCGTGACGAGGCCACCGCCACCCCCGATGGCGTCGACGAGCCCGGCCGAGAACGCCGCCGCGACGAGCGTCGCGAGCAGGCTCGGCGTGAGCGTGGGCGACGTCACGGGGCGAGGGTGATCTCGGGCTCGGCGCGCTCCTCGGCGATCGGGGCGAGGTCGTGCTCCGGCTCGACGAGGCGCTCGGTCTTCACCTTGCGGAACCTCGGCGTGTCGAGCGGGGTGTGGATCTCGCCGGCCTCGTAGGCGCCCATGCGCGCGCGCACCACCACGTAGGGCACGTGCGCGTGGGCCTCTCCCAGCAGCACGGCGCCGACCTCGTGGGCCTTCACCGCGCCGTTCGGCGTGATGGCCACGTCGACCAGGACGTGCACCATGTCGCCGTCGATGCCGGCCCTCGCGACGATGGGCTCGCAGCGCGCGTCGCCCACCGTGAGCGTGCGCACGAACGCCTTCACGTCGACCCACTTGCCGATGCCCTCGATCTTGCGGAGCGTCTTGAGCTCGGTCTGGGCCTCGAAGAACGCCGCGCGCTCGTCGAGGAAGGCGCGGCCGCCGGGGAGCGCGCTCTTCGGGAAGGAGAGCACGTAGCGGGCCGAGTCGATGATTTTGTTCACGCCCGGATCGTTCGCCCCGAGCGCGACGCCGGCGGTGAAGACGAGCCCCTCGGCCGAGTGCGCCGTGAGGCTCTTCGCGAGCTCGTTCGGATCGTCGACGTCGCAGGTGAGCTTGAGGTCGATGTACTCGTCGAGGCTGTAGATGCCGAGCGAGAGGGCCGGTCCGAACACCATGTCGGGCTTCGGGTGAAAGCCCGACGAGTGGAACATGGGCACGTCGATGCGGCGGAAGGCGCGCGGGATGGCGCGGATCAAATCGAGGTGCGAGAGGAACGCGCTCGGCCCGAGCTTCTCGTACGCGAAGCGGAACCTGCGCGGCTCGCCCTGCACCACGCGCGGCGGGGCGGCGCGGCCCTTCGGCACCTTGGCGCGCACGAGGGCGATCTCTTCTTCGGTGCGCACGCGCTTCTTCTCGGCGCCGAGGCGCGAGAGGAACACGAGGCGCTCCTTGCGCATGGCCGACAGATCGCAGCCGACGCCGCAGTCGTAGCAGACGAGCTTGCGGGGGTCGTTGCGTGCATCTTCCAGGTTCGTGTGGTGGATGAAGGCGCCCGCGGCCTTGCCACACGGCGGCGAGAGGCGGCTCTTCACGGCCTTTCGGTACTCGCTGGCGAGGAAGCCCTCTTCGAGGCCCACGTCGATGTGATCCCACGGGAGCTTGGCCGAGATGGGGATCGTGCCGAGGAACATGCCCGGTTCGACGCCCTCTTCGCGGAACGCCTCTTCCCAGAGGTCGAGGCGCATGTGCTCCTCCCACGAGTCGAACCGCGCGCCCTTCTTGTACGCGCGCTCGAGCACCGCGCCGAGCCTGCGATCGCCGCGCGCGAACACGCCCTCGAGCCACGAGGTCTCGCTGTCGTGCATGCGGAGGTCGACGTTCGTCGTGCGGACCTCGTCCTTCAGCCAGGCTTGTTTCTCGCGCACGCTGGTGGGGGCGTCCATGGCGCACCACTGGAAGGGCGTGTGCGGCTTCGGCACGTGCGTCGACACGCTCACGGTCACCTTGGGCGCGCCGGGCTTGCCGCGCTCGCGCCAGATGCGCTTGCCGGCCTGGAGCGCGCGCACGCCGACACGCACGATCTCGCGGACGTCGCTCTCTTCTTCGGTCGGGAGGCCGATCATGAAGTAGAGCTTCATGCTCGCGTAGTTCCTCGCGAAGATGCGCTCGGCCGTGGTCATGAGCTGCTCTTCGGTGACGTTCTTGTTCACCACGTCGCGCATGCGCTGGCTGCCCGCCTCGGGCGCGAAGGTGACGCCCTGGGCGCGCACGCGGGTGATGTCGTCGAGCACGTCTTCTTCGAGGCCGTACGCGCGCAGCGACGACACCCCGAGGCTCACCTTCTCGGGCGCGAGCCGGTCGGCCACCTTCTTGATGAGGGGCGCGATGCAGGAGTAGTCGGCCGTGGAGAGCGAGGTGAGGCTCGCCTCGTCGTAGCCCGACTTTTTCACCGCCGACACGATCGTCTCGACGATTTGCTCGGGATCACGCTCGCGCACGGGCCGGTAAATCATGCCCGCCTGGCAGAAGCGGCACCCCTCGGTGCAGCCGCGCGCGATCTCGATCGACATGCGATCGAAGATGGCCTCGGGGCCGCCGACCGGGCCGTCGTCCGGGAAGGGGAAGCGGTTGAGATCGTCGACGAGCGAGCGCACGACGGGGAAGGGGAGGTCGCCTTCGGCGGGCTTTTTCACGTAGAAATGCCCCGTGTCGGGGCACGCGGCCGTCTCGTAGAGGGAGGGCACGTACACGCCGCGGAGCTTCGCGAGGGCGCGGAGGCGCTCGGCACGCGGCACCCCCTCGCGCTTCAGGCGCGCCCACGTGAGGGCGAGCTCGGTCGTGCGCTCTTCGCCGTCGCCGATGACGATCGCGTCGACGAAGGGCGCGATGGGCTCGGGGTGCGTGGCCGAGGGGCCGCCCGCGATCACGAGGGGGCAGCCCTCCGTACGATCGGCCGATTTGAGGGGAATTTTGCCCAAATCGAGCATCGTGAGGATGTTCGTGTAGGTGAGCTCGAACTGGAGGGAGAAGCCGACCACGTCGAACGCGCGGAGCTCGCGGGCCGACTCGAGCGACACGAGCGGCAGGCCCTCGGCGCGCAAGAGATCCTGCATGTCGACCCACGGCGTGAAGCAGCGCTCGGCCAGGGTGCGCGGGTCGTCGTTCAGGATTTTGTAGAGGATCTTGAAGCCGAGGTGGCTCATCCCGATGTCGTAGATGTCGGGGAAGGCGAGGCACACGCGGGCCTCGAGGCCTTCGGCGTCCCACGCTTTCTTCTTCGCGCCGTACTCGCCGCCGAGGTAGCGCGCCGGCTTCTGCACGCGGTGGACGATGTGGGCGTAGGGATGGAGCGACATGGTGGCCGCGTTCTAGCCCGGAAACGGCAGAAATCACGCGAAGTCGGCGCGTTTTTCGACGTGGGAACCCTACGGCTGGGCTCGGGGGCGCCGGGCGCCCGGCGTGGGCGACACCCGTGTCAGAAGAGCACGGACGCCCTTTGACACCCGTTCGCGTCGGGGTCGACATCGTCGAAATCGACGTCGAAGGTGCGACTGGGTCCGGGCGTCTCGTCGTAGTTCAGGCGCACCGTGACGGTCACGGGTCCTTCGACGGGGATCGGGATGACCAGCTCTCCCGTGCCAAGGAGTCGGCACGGGCTGCCGCGCGGGTCTCGCGCATACTCGGCGTTGTCGAGGGGGACAGCCTCTTTGCAGTGACGCGACTCGTTGAGCCACACGCTGGCGCTCGGGGACCTGCTCAGGTCGAGCCCTCGAAAGGACACGACGACGGCCTGCTCACAGGTGGGCAGGAGCTCGGTGATGGTGCACCCCACGAGCGCCACTCCACAGAGCGCGACGGCCACGAAGGAGGCCAAGACCCTTCGCCACGCGACACGACGTTGTCCGTTCGGGTTCACGGTATCCGCCGAACAGCGCGCGATCGTCTCGGCGGGAGAAAACGCTCGTGGGGCCTCGCTGGGACCGTTGCCGACGTCATCGATGTCGTGAAAATTTACGCCATGTCGAAAGACGCGGCAAGCGTTGGGGCTGCGGCCATCTCTTGGCGCGAGAAGCTCGCCCACGCGTCCGGCGCGCCCTGTACGACGCGACCTCGCCGAGAGGCTCACCGCACGGTGTAGCTGCGCGTCCAGGTGGGGGGGGGCTGGGGGCTCTTGCCGAAGTCTTCTTTGAGCGCGCCGTCGTGCGTGGGGCGGCTCCTTGGCCACACGCCGTCGAGGCCGACGAGGCGCGCGCCGACCGCGTGCACGAGATCGCCCGTGCGCGGATCGCGGACGGCCATGTGGATCTCGGTGAGGCCGCTCACGCCGGCGACGGACACGCGGCCCGACACGGCGTCCTGGTGGACGTGCGCGGCCATGACGCCGCCGATGCGCATGCCGGTCTCGTGGTCGAGCCACTCGAGCGTGTCGGCGAGGGTCGAGAGGCGCGCGGCGTCGTCGGTGCGGGCAGGCTCGCCGTTCGTCGCGCGGGTGGCGGTGTCGTACGCGGCCGTGACGAGCGCGGTCACCTCGACGAGCGCGAGCTCGCCACGCGACCCCTTGGGCAATCCGAGCGCCGTGAGGCCATTTTTAGCCTGCTTCATGTACGAGAGCAGGCGCCCGAGGGCCTCGGGGTGGGGCTCGACGAACACCGGCGCCTCGTGCACCTCGAGCTTCGGGCGCGGCTTCGGTTGGAGCGGCGCGTACGGCGGAGGGCCCCCGAAGGTGCGCGCGTCGTGGCGCTCGTGCGCCCACGCGACCGTGGCCACCTCGACCTTGCGGCGCGCATACGACGCCGAGAAGCTCGCGGGCACCGCCACCTCCCCACGTGAAGGCGCGAGGTAGGTGACGAGCACGTCGAGCGAGCTCATATGAAGCGACGCATGACGCTCCGGCGCGAGCTCCGCGGGGCGGTTCTTCTGCGCGCGCTCCTTGGCCTCGCGGAAGCCCTCGTAGGCGTCGTCACCGCTCTCGTGCCTGATTTTGTCGGCCTCGGCCGAGCCGAGCCACGCGGCCACGTCGATGGCCGTCGCGAACGCGCGGTGCCCCGCTTGGGCCGTGAGGCCGTGGGCCTCGCCGGTGGCGCGCCCCACGTACGGAAAGGTGAGGCTCTGGAGCGCGAGGGCGTCGGCGGGCGCGGCGGGCCCGAGGAACCTCACCCCGTGCGCGGCGCGCCCTACGCCGCCGGCCTGTGGTCCGCTCGAGGCCTCGGGGATCTTCACCTCGGCCACGCCGTCGTACGTGCCCGGTTGAAAACGCTGGAGCATCGCGCGGCGCACGTGATCGAGCTTCGCCACGTTCGCGATCGCTTGCGGTGTGTCGAGGGCGACCCCCACGCTCGCGGCGGTCTGCGCGGCGTCGACGGGAGAGGGATCGTCGGCCGCGCCCGAGAGGAACGTGAGCCCACGCCGGAGCGTCGTGTAGTCGGCCGCGCGCTCGGCGGAGGACGCCGGCGTGAGGAGCCTGCCGAGCAAGAGCGCGGCGCGCGCGTGAACACGTGCAGTTTGCACGGAGAGCGTCGCGCCCGCCGTGTCTCCTCTGGAGGCGAGCATGAAGGGGGCCTGCGCGAGCCACGTCATGGCCTGGGCCAAGCGGAGGCGAGGCTTCGCGGCGTCGTCGTTCGGGCGGAGGGCGAACGTCGGCGCGAAGGCCCCGTAGTCGACCATGACGCCGAAGAGGGGGCTCCGCTCGATGCCCGTGTGGGCCTCGATGCGGCGGAGCTCTTCGCCGACACCCGGGGAAATATCGGGCGCGATGGCCGCGTCGGGCGAGACGAGCCGCTGCGCCACGGCGACGAACCCACGCGCGAGGCGGAGGCCGTCGGCGAGGTCGAGGGGCACGCTGCGTTCTTCGACGGTGAGCGCCGACGAGAGGCTCGCGAGGAGGCGGAGGAGCGCCGGACGGAACGCCGCGACCTCGAGGTCGGCGACCGCGCGATCGACCGCGGCTTGCGCGACGAAGAGCAGCGTATCGACCGTGACGACCGCCGGCATCTTGTCGCGTTCGGCTTGTTCGTAGGCCTCGGCGAGCGATGGGGAGTCGCCCTCGTCGTCGACCACGGACTTGCTCTCGAGCGCCACGAAGCCGTCCTTCAAGAAGGCCTCGCGCTGCGCGGCCGAGAGCTTCGCCCAGCGTTTTTCGGCGCCGAGAGGGTGAGTCACCTGCGGCCCCAGCAGCGGGAGCGCGGTCACTTTTTGGGTGTCGTCGCGGAGCGCGGGCTCGATGCGCTCCCAGTACGACCACTCGGCCGGCGCAGGCCCGGGCGCCGGTTTTTGCCGCACCACGAGCGGCGGGCGAGGTGTCTGCGGCGCGATCGGATCCTCGGCGCAGCCCACGGAGAGGGCCGTGCAGAGCGGCACGAGCGCGAAGGTGAAGGGGTTCGGGCGTCGCATGGCCTACTCGGGCCCCTCCAGGGTAGCTGCCCCCGTTCGGGTGGCCGAGTTTTCGCCGTCGTTCTGCCCGCGGAGGGCGAAATCCCCGCGCTCGGCGCGAAGGGCGGCGCAAGGCCCGCGTGCCTCCGGCATGCTTGCCCACACTATCGCACCGGAGTTGCGGAATCGTCACCTCGGGCCGTGCGTACGGTCGGGCTCTTTCGATTACCCTCGGGCCGCCGGCCGAGGGGGTCGGCGAGACCTTACGAACGGGGATCCCATCGCTATGAAGTCGCTCTCGAAGATCGTGCTCGCGCGTGCGCTCGTCACCTCACTCGTCGCCTCGGCCCTCGTGGGGTGTGGCACCGGCGCGGCCGGCAACGCCGTTCGCCCGAAAGAGACCACGGCGGCCGAGGGCTTGGGCGAGGGCGCGTGCCGCGAGGCCGACAGCTCCGGCGAGCCGCTCGTCGTCGACTGGAAGCCCGAGCAGCGCGGCGATCTCGAGCTCGTGATGAAAGAGAACGTGGCCGTCGTCGCGTATAGCTGCAAGGGCATCAAGCTCCTCAAAGAGTGCAAGGTCGACGGCAAATACGGCTTCCTCGGCATGAGCAAGAAGGAGCAGGTCGTGCGCCTCACGAGCGCCGACGAGGTGAAGGCGAACCTCCCGCTCGGTGGGGCCAGCATCGCCGGGAGCCTCGCGGGCGGCTCCACGCTCGACGTCGCCATGGTGATGGTCGGCAAGGTGAAGACCACGTGGGCCAAGATCTCGGCCGACGAGCTCCAGGGCGATTGCGCCGGCGCGACGCACTTCGTGAAGGGCGCCATGGTGGGCGCGTTCGTGATGGAGACGGGCACCAAGGGCGAGGTGAAGACCGCCGCGCAGATGTTCGGCGCCGGCGCGAGCGGCCAGTCGTCGAGCGAGAAGAACGTCAAAAACAAGGACGGCGACGTCGCCGATTGCTCCAAGGCCTCCCCCGACGACAAGAAGGCCCCCGGGCAGTGCCAGGCGTTCATTCGCCTCGAGCTCAAGGCCATCGCGCCCAAGGCGACCGAGGCCAAGCCCACCGAGGCCAAGCCCGAGGCGCCCAAGGCCCCCGAGGTCGCCGCGGTCGAGACCGGGTGCCCGAAGGGCCTCGTGATGACCGAGGGCAAGTGCGCCGATCCGAAGAGCGCCGCGGCCTACACGTGCAGCGGCAAGGACGTGGCCGAGTGCCAAGAGCAGTGCAAAAAAGGCAGCACGGCGAGCTGCGGCGCGGCGGGCGCGCTCGTCGCTTCGGGCACCGGCGGCGCCACGAGGGACGACGCGAAGGCCCGCGAGCTGCTCGGCAAAGGGTGCGACGGCGGCGACACGAAGAGCTGCTCGAACCTCGGCGTGATGCTCGCGCAAGGCCGCGGCGGCGCGAAGGACGCGGCGGGCGCGGCGAAGAAGCTCGAGAAGGGCTGCGCCGACGCCGACGCGCTCGCGTGCGGCACGCTCGGCATGCTCACGAAGACGGGCGAGGGCGTCTCGAAGGACGAAGCGAAGGCCGCGCAGCTCCTCTCGAAGGCTTGCGAAGGTGGGCACGACCTCGCCTGCGCGACGGCCGGAAAAATGCTGGTCGACGGCGCGGGCGCGGCCAAGGACGTGACGAAGGGCGCCGACTTCTTGAAGCGCGCGTGCGACGGCAGCCAAGGACAGGCCTGCGTCGATCTCGGCCTCCTCATCGAGACCGGCAAAGACGTGCCGAAGAACCCGATCCTCGCCAAGCTGCTCTTCCAGCGCGGCTGCTTCCGCGGGAACGAGAAGGCGTGTTTCGCGCAGGGGCGCGCCGAGCTCGGCCAAGGTGGCAACGCCGACATGGCGAAGCGCGCGTTCGACATGGGCTGCATGCGGAACGACACGCTCTCGTGCTCGGCCATGAAGGTGCTCTACGGCGGCACGCGCCCCGTGTTCCCCACGCCCGACACGATGGACCTCACGACCAAGTGCAACTCGGGCTCGGCGCGCGACTGCGGGCTCGCGGGCCTCGTCGGCACGGCCACGAACAACCCCATGGCCAAGAGCCAGATCGAGCGCGCGTGCATGCAACAAGACCCGCTCGCCTGCGCCATCAAGAACAAAAAGCCGTAAAGATACGGGTGTTTCCGGGTGAGGTGGGCGGAGGTCCTTCCGCCTGCCCGCCCGCGTGGGCGTCGCGCGTGTGGCGTTGTAGAGTGCGCGCATGGCGCCCCGCCTCGAAGAGCTCGAGACCCACCGCAAGGCGATCTACGGCCACTGCTACCGCATGCTCGGCTCCGTGGTCGACGCCGACGACGCCGTGCAAGAGACCATGGTGCGCGCGTGGAAGGGGCTCGAGGGCTTCGACGGGCGCTCGTCTCCGAAGACGTGGCTCCACCGCATCGCCACGAACGTGTGCATCGACGCGCTCGGCGCGAAGAAGCGGCGCTTTCGCCCGATGGACGAGGCCTCGCCCGGCACCCCCGAGGACGCCATCGAAGACCGCCCACGGGAGCACTGGCTCGAGCCGGTCCCCACCTCGGCCATCCTCGTCGACGGCGCGACGCCCGCCGAAGCCCTCGTTCAGCGCGAGAGCGTGCGGCTCGCGTTCGTGTCGGCGCTTCAAAGCCTCCCGCCGAAGCCGCGGGCCGCGCTCCTCTTGACCGACGTGGTCGGGCTCTCGGCCGACGAGGCCGCGTCGTGCCTCGAGACGAGCGTCGCGTCGGTCACGAGCGCCCTCCAGCGCGCGCGCGCCACGCTCTCCACGCCGCCCGTGCCCGAGCCCGAGCGCCTCGACGCGGGAAAAACCGCGCTGCTCGAGCGGTATGTCACGGCCTTTCACGCGTACGACGTCGAGGCGCTCGTGTCGCTCGTGCGGGAGGACGTGACCTTCAACATGCCGCCGATCGCGCTCTGGCTCTCGTCGCGTGAGCACGTGCGCGCGTGGCTGCTCGGGCGCGGCGCGGGCTGCCGTGGCTCGCGGCTCCTCCCGATCGACGTGGCGGGCGCGCCGGGGTTCGCGCAGTACCGGGCCAAACCCGAAGGGGGACACGTCGCGTGGGGAGCGATCGTGCTCGACGTCCGCGAGGGCGCCATCGCCTCGTGGACCACCTTCCTCGACGTCGAGACCTTGTTCCCGCGCTTCGGCTTGCCCCTCGAGCTCCCCGTCGAATGACCGAGTGAGCCGTGAAGAAGAAGAAGCCCAGCGTCACGACCCCGAGGGAGAAGAAGCGCGCCTCGACGGTGCCGAGCAGCTTCTCGTTCCCGCTCGTGCGGACCTACCTGCTCGCGGCGATCGGCGTGCTCGCGTCGGCCTACGGGGTGTGGCGCTACTACACCGTGCCGCGGCCCTCGATGCTCGCCCCGAGGGCTCCCGCGCCCGCGCCGAGCGAGATCCCGATCGAGGTCGAGTAGGGCGAGCTCTGCGCGGCGTGTGTGGGCTTTCGGCGCAGAAGTGCTAAACGCCCAAGCGCCGTGGCCAAAGAAGACACCCTCGTCATCCACGAGATTTACGCGAGCATCCAGGGCGAATCGACGTTCGCCGGCCTTCCGTGCACCTTCGTGCGCACGACGGGCTGCAACCTGCGCTGCACCTGGTGCGACACGCCTCACGCGTTCTACGGCGGCACACGCATGCCTCGCGCCGAGGTACTCGCGAAGGCCCTCGCCACGGGCACGAAGCTCGTCGAGCTCACGGGCGGTGAGCCGCTGCTGCAGCCCGGGGTGCGTCTGCTCCTCCGCGAGCTCTGCGACGCCGATCGCACGGTGCTCATCGAGACGAGCGGCGAGGCCGACATCTCCGGGCTCGACCCGCGGGTGCACAAAATCATGGACATCAAGGCCCCGGGCTCGGGCGAGTCGCACCGGAACCGCTGGTCGAACCTCGAGCACCTCGGCCCGGGCGACGAGGTGAAGTTCGTGCTCGCGAGCCGCGAGGACTACGAGTTCATGCGCGTGGTGCTGCGCGATCGGGGCGTCCTCTCGCGGACGAAGAACGTGCTCGCGAGCACCGTGTTCGGCAAGCTCGCCGCGCGCGCGCTCGTCGCGTGGGTCATGGAAGACGCGCTCCCCGTGCGGGTGCAGCTCCAGATGCACAAGTACATCTGGAGCCCCGAGACCCAAGGCGTCTGAGCCTCGCGTCGCGCGTTAGAGTTTTTTTTTCGACGTCGACTGCGCAGAGCTCGGTGGTATCTGTAAGTCATGAGACTATCCTTTTCTTCTTGGCTGGTGATGCTCGCGGTTCCTCTCTCCTCCGTGGTGGGCGCGGCCGCGCTCGATGGCTGCACCACGGCGAACGACGCCGCTGATGGGGGCGATGACGCGGGTGGTGATCCGCCGGGGACGCCTCGCCGGCCGAGGCCGACGGGCTCGTGCTGGGGCGATCGCTGCATGTGCGCGATGGCGTCTCCGTCGTTGAACCACGAGTGCAGCCCGAAGGCCCCGTGCCCCGCCGAGCTCGACTGCATCTACGCGGCCGGCTGCGCCGATCCGAAGGGAAAATGCCTCCCGTGGGCCCGCTGCCCCGACTCCGGGCTCGCGTTCCCGCCCATCTGCGGCTGCGACGGCGTCGAACGCCAGACGCGCACCGAGCCCTTCCCGGTCGACCCCGGCAACGACACCGGCGGCGCCCCCTGCCCGAAAGACGCCGGCCGCGACTGAGCCTTCGCCTGGAGGCAGCGCCAAGGTAGGCTCGCCGACCATGGATGACGCCGCCGCGCGCTGGGATCACCACGTCGACACGTACTCGCGCCTCTTCGCGCCGCTCACCGGGTTCCTCGGCGAGGCGATGGTTCGGATCGCCGAGCCTCGGATCCGCCCGTTTTCCCACGTGCTCGACGTCGCGTGTGGCCCGGGCGCCGTAGCCGTCCACGCGCTCCGTCGTGCGCGCGCAGAGGCTCTCGCTGCGGGAGCCGAAGGCAGGCGAGGTCGTGTCGTCGCGACCGACTTCTCTCAAGGCATGGTCGAGGCTGCGCGCCGGGCGGCGGCCGCATCGGGGGATACCGCGCTCTTCCACGCGGAGGTGCACGACGGCCAAGCGCTCGGGTTCCCCGATGGCTCGTTCGACGCGGTGTTCTCGTCGTTCGGCATCTTCCTCTTCGCCGACCGGGTGGCCGGCTGGCGTGAGGCGGCTCGTGTGCTTCGGAAGGGGGGCGTGCTCGGCACCACCGTGTGGCGTGGGCCTGTCGAAAACCCCATGCTTTCCGCGCAGATGGCCCCGGTCATGGCCGCGCTCCCGGAGCGCCTCCGCGCTCAGCCCGCGCGGAGCTGGATCGACATCGCCGAGCCCGAGGCGCTCGTTCGCGAGGTGTCGGCGTCGGGAGATTTCGTCGACGTCGAGGTGCACGTGCTCCGCGCGAGCATCGTGCTCCCGAGCCCCGTCGCGACGTGGGAGGCCATGCTCGACAACCCGGTGATGGGCGCGCTCCTCGCGGCGTGCACGCCGAGCGAGCTCTCCTCCGTGCGCGACTCGGTCGTCGCGAGCTTCGAGACACGAGCGGGTGGCCTGGGTCGCCCGTTCGTCCTCGACGCCTCGTGCCACGCCCTCGTCGCCACGAAGGCGTAAACGCGCCCCTCGCTCGCCATCGGAGCAGCGGCGTGGCTCGTCGCTCCGGGGCTCCTCTTACTGCGCGTGGCAACCGGTGCAGGCGAAGTCGGACCGCCAGAACGGGGCCTTTTCGCCGGGTTTTCCCTCGGCCCTGCGGAAGGGCTCGACGTACTCGGCCGCGTGCGCGATGCGGTCGTCGAGCACGTCTTTGTACTTCCACGCGTCGTAGCTCTTCGGGAGCTTCGCGTTCGCGTAGACGATCTTGGCTTTGGCTACGTCGCCCTTTTTGACGAGCATGTCGCCCATGTGGAGGAAGAAGCCCGACAGGTTGTGCGGGGCGGCCCACGAGTCCCAGCAGGCGCGGTTTTTCCCCTCGCGGGTCTCGAGCGGCATGAACTTCGCGAACGAGCCCCCGCGGTCCATGGAGCCGTCGACGCACACGTCGAGGTTCTTCCACTGGCGCTCGAGGCCCTCGTCGAAGAGCGGGTCGCTCGCCGGGAGGTTCGCCACGCTGATGCCCGCGGTGAAGTAGTTGAACTCGGGCCACGCGTCGACCGCGTCGTTCATCATGAAATACCCGCGCCGAATGGTGGCCTCGTCCTTGTGAATGGCTCCCTCGGCCATGGTGACGCTCGCGAAGAAGCCCTTGAACCGCGACTCGTTCGGCGCGAGGTGGGAGGCCTCGCCGAAGTACTTTCGCGCGAGCACGATGTCGTCGGTGATGGTCGCGGGGGCCGCGGGGTTGCGGCTGCGCTCGGCGATGCGCCAGGTGTGGAGCCAGCCGATGCGCGCGGCCGTCATGGGCGCGTTCGGGTTCTTCAGGTAGGCCCGTTGGTAGAGCTCGAGGGTGTCTCCGATTCGGGAGTAGTCGCCTCCGTGGAGCGCGCCCCAGAACGCCGACTCGGCGGCGTGAAACTCGGGGGTATCGTCGACCTCGGCCTTCTTCTCAGGGGCTACGGCCACGGCGATGCTCGCGCACCCTCCCTGAGTGAAGGCCGCGGCGGCGGCGGCGAGGACGGCGAGGACGGGTGCGAGGCGAACCTGCGCGATGCGGAGCGACTTGGGGGGCATGGAACCTCTCGTTGGTCAGTGTCTAGATGGACGTGTAGCTCCATATTGGTCAGTGTCTAGATCAATTTTGTCATTGTCTAGATGGGCACGTCGTTGCCGCAGGAATCGGGGCGCGATAAGCATGAGGTCGTGGCATCGACCAAAGGCGCGCGCCCCACGAGCTCGACGAAGAGGGTCTCCTCGAGGCCTCCCCGTACGGCCTCGCGCGGGGCGCCGCGCGCCAAGAAGCGGGACGAGTACCATCACGGCGATCTCCGCCGTGCGCTGCTCGATCAGGCCGTCGCGATGCTCACGGTCGACGGCCGCGCCGACTTCTCGCTCCGAGACCTTGCGCGTCGGCTCGGGGTCTCGCACGGGGCTCCCTCGCATCACTTCGCCGATAAGGGAGCGCTCCTCGACGCCATCGCGGCCGAGGGGTTCCGTGGCCTCGCGGACGCGATGCTCGCGGCGAAGGCGCTCGACGCGAGCCCCACCGAGCGGCTCGCCGCCTCCGGCATGGCGTACGTGCGGTTCGCCGTGACCCACCCCGCGCACGTGCGGGTCATGTTCGGAAAGGCGCCCTCCGAGACACCGAGCGACGAGTGCCTCGCCGAGTCCCTGCGGGCGTACACGACCCTCGTCGACTTGGCGACGGCCGCCGTCGGGCCCGGCGCGACCGAGGACGAGGTGCGCCGCGCGGTCCTCGTCGCGTGGACGTCCGTGCACGGGCTCGCGCTCCTGTGGCTCGAGGGCGAGGGGCCCGTGCGCTCGATGGCAGGAGGCACGGAAGAGGGGCTCGTCGCCATGGCGCGCGAGGTCACCGACATGCTTTCGAAGGCGATAAGTCGCCAGAGGCGCTGACGCCGCTCACCGGCCACACGCGCAGACCCCGAAGAACCTCGAGGAATAGGGGCCCTTCGGGACAATCGGCGGCTCGGGGTGAAGTGTGACGGGGCGATGGCTCGGCAAGGGCTAGGCTCCGACGATGAACGACTCCGACCCGCGCGCCATCGTCGACGCGATTTTGCAGCGTGTGCTCTCGCGGTTCGCCTACCGGCAAATGTTTCTCTTCGGGCCCACGGGGGACCCTTTCTGGGCCGCGCGGCTCCCTATCACCGAGAAAGAGCTCGCGCTCCTCGACGCGGGCACGAAGCTCTTGGCCTCGGCCGAGCCCGAGCGAGCTCGCCCCTTCGTGGCGCACGACATGCGACGCGCGCTCCTCGTCGCCGCCCTCGACGCCGACGAGGACCTCTACGCGGTGGTCCTCCAAGATCTGTCCCGAGGGTCTCCCGTCGAGACACGGGTCGCGAACCTCCGCTCCGAGATGCAGGGCGATCTGCCGGCCCTCCGCGCGGCGATCGGCCGAATGACCGCCGTCGCGTGAGGCTCGCCACGCCGGATTGACCGACAAAAGAAGACGAGGCAGGAGCCCGAGCTTCTGCCTCGTCGTGTGTGTCTCGGCCCCTTCGGAGGCCGACGACGGTCGTCGACCTCTTTCCTACCCAAGGCGCTCGCGGCAGCCGCTCGCGCTCAGCGCGCGCCGGGGGGCGGACCTTTGTGCTCGGGCCCCTTCTCGATCCTCGCGGCGAGCTTCTCGCGCTGCGCGGGGGTGAGCACCTCGGTGATGGCCGCGAGCTCGTTCAGCATGTGCTCGTGCATGCCCTTCATGCCCTTGCCGGGCTCGGGCGCGTTCGCGGGCTTCGCGAGGAAGGCGTTGGCGTCGAAGGTGTCCTTGGTGAACGACTCGAGGCGGGCCTTGTGCTCGGCGCGCATCGCCTCGAACTTGGTCTTCATCGCCTCACGGTCGGTCTCGGAGGGCGGCGCGGGCCGGTTCGCCTGGAGCTTCGTGCGGATCTGCTCCTTCTGAGCGTCCGTCAGATCGAGATCTTGGAGCAGGCCGAAGGCGCCGTGCATGCCCTCGGGGCGAGGTCCGTGGCCTTCGCCGTCGCGGCCCTCGGGGGGCGGGCCGCCGTGGTGACCGCCGTGATGGCCGAACGGTCCGCCGTGCCCGCCGGGGCCCTTGTGGCTCTCGACCGCGGCGACGAGCTTCTGACGCTGCTCGGGGGTGAGCGTGGCGTGGAGCGTGGTGAGGGCCTTCTTGGCGGCCTCGAGGTGCGCGGTCATGGCCGCTTGATCGGGCTGCCCGGGGCCGTCGGCCGCGAGCGTGGCGACGTCGATC
This sequence comes from Myxococcales bacterium, assembly GCA_016712525.1. Taxonomy (NCBI): domain Bacteria; kingdom Pseudomonadati; phylum Myxococcota; class Myxococcia; order Myxococcales; species Myxococcales bacterium. The sequence continues at coordinate 208,024 of JADJQX010000001.1, read as the reverse complement.
TTGCCCGCGCGGACCGCGGCGGCGAGCTTGGCCGAGTGGGCCTTCATCTTCTCTTCCATGCCCGAAGGAGGCGCGGGGCGAGCGCCGTCGAGCGCGGTGCGGATGGTGGTCTTCTGCGCGTCGGAGAGGCCGATGTCCTCGTGGAGCGCGACGACGAGCAGGTGCTCGGGGCCGAAGAACCCGTGGTGCATCGGTCGCGCCTTGTCGGCGTTCGCGGCCTGCGCCTGGCTCGCCGTGGCGGGCTCACCCGAGGCGGGGGCCGTGTTGGCGCTGCAACCCGCCATGGTCACGAGGAGGCCGAAGATCGAGAGGGAGGTCGAGATACGGAACGATTTCATTTCGAGGGGCTCCTTGGGATTCGCGACGCATTCGAAGCGGAGGAAGTGGGCCCGGTGTGTCGGGGCCAAGGGCTCGCCGGTGTACCGCGCCGAGCCGAATGAGCTTTATGCAGCGGCCGTGCCACGCGGATCTCCCGGGAATTTCGGCCCGCTGTGCGGCGTGGGGTGCGAGGTCCGCACCGCACGAGTGCGGATTCTGCAGTCGTCGTGCGGGCCGAGGGGGTCGGCCCTTCGATGTTGCGCGGGCTCCGTAGGCCAAAGGCGTGGTACGCGTCTTGCGATGCGAGGCGCCGCATGAGCCCGTCGAAACCGGTCGCCAAGATGCGTGGAGCTTCGCAGCCGGCCTCGTGGACGGCGCGCGGCAGCTTGCCGATGGCGCTCCTCGCGGCGCTCGCGCTCGTGGCGACGGTGTTCGTCGCGCACCGCACCCTCACCGAGGCCTCGGACGTGGTCGTGCGCGGCGAGGCCGACTCGCTCGTGGGCCTCGTCTTGGCCGATCTCGCCGAATCGCAGGCTCCACCCACGGCGAACGAGCTCGGGCACGAGCTGTCCGAGCACGCCGCGAAGGGGCTCCGCTACGTGGCGATCCTCGAGCGGGACGGAAAGCCCCTCGTCGAGGTCGGAGAGGCTCGGCTCGCGGGGAGGCCGAGCACCCCGGGCGCCCCCATTCTGTCGGACGAGCGCGCGCGCGTCGTCGTGCCCATGATGCCGCGCCATAGGCCCCGCGGCGTGCGCCACCTGCCCGACGGGTCCCGTCAATTTCCCGATGGATCTCGCATGCTTCCAGACGGTACACGCGTCCTTCCGGACGGCACGCGGGTGCCCTTCGATCCGGCTCACCCCGAGGGCGCGAGGCCGCCCGGGCTCGAGCGGCCGCCGTTCTTCCCCACGCTGCTCGCGATCGAGATCGAGCCGCCGGTGCTCGCGCGTCTCCGGAGCGGGCTCACGCGCATCGCCGTGACGGCCAGCGTCGCCGGGGCCGTGCTCGTCGCGTTTGCGCTCGCGTTCTCGAGGAGCGCGCGTCGGCTCGCCGAGGTCGAGGCGCAGGCGTCGCGTGAGCAGCGCCTCGTCGCGCTCGGCACGATGTCGTCGGTCATGGCGCACGAGCTCCGCAACCCGCTCGCGTCGCTCAAGGGCCATGCGCAGCTCCTGGCGGAGGACCTCGACGACACGAAGCAGCGGGCCAAGGCCGAGCGCGTGGTGTCGGAGGCCGAGCGAATCGAAGAGCTTACGACGAGCCTGCTCGACTTCGTCCGCGACGGGCCCGTCGACGTGGAGGCGATCGCGCCGACCGAGCTCGTCGAGCGAGCCCTCCGGGATTTGCCCCGTGAGCGGCTCGAGGTCGACCTCGCGCGCGCGCCCGAGACCGTTCGGCTCGACGCGACACGCGTGGCCCGCGCGCTGCACAACCTGGTGCAAAACGCCCTACAAGCGAGCGAAGCGCCGGCCCGCGTCGAGCTCACGCTCGCGGCCGAGGCGGGCGATCTCGTCGTGCGCGTGCGTGACCGTGGCGAGGGGCTCGCGCCGGGCTCGGAGGCGCAAATCTTCGAGCCGTTCATCACCACGCGGGTGCGGGGGGTGGGGCTCGGGCTGCCCGTCGCGCGCCGCATCGCCGAGCAACACGGCGGCTCGCTCACGGGGCACAATCACCCCGACGGTGGAGCCGAGTTCGTGATGCGGCTCGCAGGCACCATGGAGACGGCATGAGCGCAAAACGTACCGGGCGGGTGCTCGTGGTGGACGACGAAGAGGGCATTCGCTCGTTCGTGGCCGAGTCGCTCGAGCGCGACGGGCACGACGTGGTCACCGCGGCCGACGGGAAGGCCGCGCTCGCCGCCGCACGCGAAGAGCCGTTCGACGTGGTCATCACGGATCTGCGTATGCCCGAGGTCGACGGCATGACGGTCGTGCGCACGCTGCGCACCGAGCAACCCGACGTCGAGCTCGTGGTGCTGACGGCGTTCGGCGAGGTGGCCACGGCCGTCGAGGCGATGAAGCTCGGCGTGCTCGACTACCTGCAAAAACCCCTGCAGAGCCCGCGCGCCGTGCGCGACCTCGTGATGCGCGCCCTCGACCGCCGCGAGGGCCTCGCCGTGCCCTCGACGCGTGACACGAAGCGCTCCGTGCTCACCTTCGGCGCGCCCGCCATGGTGCAGGTCACCGCGGCGCTCGAGCGCGTCGCCAAGAGCAACGCCACGGTGCTCCTCCAGGGCGAGAGCGGCACCGGCAAAGAGGTGGCGGCGCGGCTCGTGCACGAGTGGAGCCCGCGCAAGGGAAAGCCGTTCATGGCGATCAACTGCGCCGTGCTCACCGAGCACCTCTTGGAGAGCGAGCTCTTCGGCCACGAGAAGGGCTCGTTCACGGGCGCCCACGCGCAGCGCCGTGGCCGCATCGAGCTCGCCGACGGGGGCACCTTCTTCCTCGACGAGGTCGGGGAGCTCCACCCCTCCCTCCAGGCGAAGCTCTTGCGGGTGCTCGAGGAGCGCAAGTTCGAGCGCCTCGGCGGCTCGCAGGTCATCGAGGTCGACGTGCGCTGGATCGCGGCGACGCACCGCGATTTGCGGGCGATGGTGCGCGACGGAGGGTTCCGCGAGGACCTCTACCATAGGCTCGCCGTGTTCCCCGTTCGCCTCCCTCCGCTCCGCGAGCGCCGCGAGGACATCGTGCCGCTCGCCGAGTCGTTGGTGGCCGACCTCGCGCGTGCGGCGGGCCGGCCGACGCCGAAGCTCGACGCCGACCTCCGCGCGAGGCTCGTGGCCTTGCCTTGGCCCGGCAACGTGCGCGAGCTCCGAAATGCCCTCGAGCGCGCGATGATCCTCTCCGACGGTGACGTGCTCCGCGAGGCGCACCTCTACGTGGAGCCGAGCGCCACCTCTCCCGAGGCGAAGAGGCCAGACGTGGGTGCGGGCGAGTCTCTCGCGGACGTCGAGCGGCGCACGATCGAGGCGACGCTCGCCGAGGTGGGAGGGAATCGCCGCGCGGCTGCCGCCAAGCTGGGGATAGGCCTTCGTACCTTGTACGACAAGCTCAAGAAGTACGGCGTGACGTGACGGCGGGCGCGGGGCCCTATCGGCCGAGTGGACCGAGCGCGTAGCGGAGGGCACGGGCGTTCATCGCAGTTCCCCTTTGGAGTGCCTGCGCCGGGCGGCCCCTATCAAAGCGAACGCGATACCTACGAGCGCGGTCGCGGCGTCGGTCGTAGGCAGAGCCGCGGTGTCGCACGCGCAGCCGCGTGGGCCGGGCTGCATCGGGCCGGGGGCGGGTGCTTTGTTCGGCGCGGCGGGACCGGGCGCCGGAGAGGCGGACGCGGAAGGCGCGGACGAGACGGGGGCCGGTGTGGGGAGCGGGGGGAACGGCGAGGGATCGCGCATCACCGGGGTGGCGAGGCTATAGGGCGCCTCGACGATGCGTGGCGGAGGCTTCGTGGGGTCAGGATTCGGGAAGGTGACGGTGCCGCCGTACTTGACGCGCCAGCCTGTGGCCTGGCGAAGTGGCCTGTAACAGGCGCCGAACTTGCGCGGGCAACGTGGGTCGCCAGGCTCGGCGAGGTGAGCGTCGACGGAGACGAAGGCCGACGCGATCTCACGAGGATGAGGGAGGTCGGCCTCCGCGGTAGACGAAAATCCGATGTCGGATATGCCACGGAAACGATAGCGAAAGAGCTTGAAGTGACGCGGGTTTCCTCGGAGTGGGAGCTCGCGGAGGCCGAAGTCGGTGACCAAGGTAGCGTTCGGGTCCTCCCGCTCGTCCGCGTCGATGGGCATGGCGCGCTCGAGGTGAACGGGCTTCCCTTCGGCCGCGAGCTGGTCTGCGAGCACCTCCGCGAGGTCGGTTGCGCTGAGGTAGCGACTACCCTCCCTTGCGGCAGGCTCGAGATAGAGCCTCGGCGGTTCCGCCCGAAGAAGCGCCCGCGGAAAGAGAGTGGTGCCACGAGAAGGCGTGAGTAGCGTCACGACAACCTCCTTCGGGCCACCTTGGGCGTGTGTCGTGATGGGCCAGACGAACGGCCCACGTATGCGGAAGGCTACCGTGTCGCTGCCGAGCACGACCGCGAAGCGCGAGACGCTTGGTGCGCGGGCGGCGATGTCCGCGCCTCCGTCAGGGCCACGGTAGTAGTGGGAATCGATGCGTGCGGTGAGCTCCTTCACCGTCGACTCGATGGCGCTCCGCTCGACCACACGAAGGACGTTCGGCGGTCGGGGCGGAAGCGGCACGCTGGGGATACCGTCCCAGAGACCGGGGGGCGACGCCGGTGGAGCGGTCGTCGAGGGGCTGGGGGCTGGGCGCACCTTCGCCGGGGAACGGTCCGGCGGCTCCACGGGTGGGCGCGAGACTTCGCACGACCATTGAGGGTCACACAGCGGGGGCTGCTCGACTTGAAAGAGCTTCGGCCCGAGCTCCGGGAAACGCGTGGGCACCAGGTGAACGTCCTCCGCGCCCTCGGGAAGCGGCACGACACGGACGGTGTCAGCGGCCCGGTAGGCTGAGGTTCCGGCGACGATCCATGTTTGATCGCCTGCAGTCACCGCGATCACTTCCGCGACCTCCGGCTGGACGACCGAGAGAATGGCCGCGTGCGCTGGCCGGGCGAGGGTGAGCGCGCCCCACGCGGTGAGGAGGAGCGCGAGGAGCGCATGGCGGAACCTCATCGCAGTCGCCCTTTGGAGTGCCTGCGTCGGGCGCCCCCCATCACGGCGAACGCGATACCTACGAGCGCGGTCGCCGCGTCGGTCGTTGGTGGGGCCGCAGTGTCGCATGCGCAGCCGCGTGGGCCGGGTTGCATCGGGCTGGGGACGGGGGCTTTGTTCGGCGCGGGGGGACCGGGCGCCGGAGAGGCGGACGCCGAGGACGCGGGGGCCGGTGTGTCAGGAGAAGGATCGCGGGGGTGACCCGTTGCCGTCGAGAAGGGAGCCTCGGAGAGCGGTGGCCCCGCGAGCGCCGGGAGGGTGGGCCAGAGCGTCGCCGTCCACGGGCCTTCAGGTGCTCGGTAGCACGCACCCCACTCGCCGGAACACTCCGCGGACGCAGCGCCGTTCGTCTCCCGAACGAACGCGGTCGCGGTCTCCCTCGAGCGAGGAAGCCCCGACAGTGGCGCGGCGTCGAGGCCGATGTCGGTCAGCCGCGACGCCCGAAATCGGAGGAGGGCGAGCCCGCGTGGACGTTTCGCTATGGGGAGCTCGAGGACGCCCGTCGCGGCGGCGCGGGGGTCCGTGGTCTCGTGTCCCACGGAGAGAGCCGTGTTGCGTTCGAGGTGTACCCTCAGGCCTCGCGCCGCGAGCGCGTGCGCGAGGTGCGCAGGGCTACGCTCCGGGTGTTCGACGCCACGCGGAACCTCGTACAGGCGCGGCGGCTCGGCTCGTTCGATCCATTTCGGGAGGAAAGTGCCTCCGGTGTCCATCGTGGCAGCGAGCACGATGACGAGCTCTCGTGGCCCTCCCGAATCCGAGGGCACGATAGGCCACGAGAAGGTACTGTCGACCTCGAAACGCAGAGTCACATCTGTCGGATAGTACCCGACGATCACGGACTCGCCTCTGTTTGGGAGCCCTTCGAAACGGCCGGGAGCGAGCTTCACGCCTCGTGCGACGAGCGACGCGACGACCTGCGCGTTCGGAACGGTCATCAAGATGGCCGGGGGAAGCGCTGGCACCGGGAAATCGTGTTGCAGGTGGGCTTGTGTGCGCTCGGACTCGCCCGGTACGGCGCCGTTTGGAGAGGGCGCGATCGGTACCCAGAGCGGATGTGGCGCTGGCGTCCTAGAGAAAGCAGGTAGCGCGGCCACCTGGGGCGCTCGAGGCTCCTCGGGCTCGGCGGGCTCGATGGGAGAGCGCGGAGTGGCGCAGGAGAACGAGCGGTCGCACGCGGGCGGCCTCGTCAGGTGAAAGTACCGAGGCGCCGTGCGTGCCTCGAGGGCGGTGAGCTGGGCGGCGTCGACGATCCGCACGTTCCGGGCATGCGCAGGGAGCGGCACGACCCATACGGCGTCGCGAGGGATGCGGACGCTGACGACAGTCGAGCCGCCTGCGGCAAGGAGGCCGACGGTCACGAGCCCGCTGTCCGAGGCTCGAGGCGCAACGAGGGCCGCGAGCGCCGGATGGCTCGTAGCGATGGAGGCCGCGAGGAGCGCGAGCGCATGGTGGAACCTCATCGCAGTTCTCGTTCGGAGTGCCTGCGCCGGGCGGCCCCTATCAAAGCAAACGCGATACCTACGAGCGCGGCCCCCGCGTCGGTCGTGGGCGGGGCCGCGGTGTCGCACGCGCAGCCGCGTGGCCCGGGCTGCATCGTGCCGGGGGCCGGTGCCTTGGGCGGAGTGGGTTGGAGGGGGGCGGGTGGAGCGGGCGCGGAGGACGCGGGCGACGCGGGGAGAGCGGGGAATGGTGAGGGATCGCGCATCACCGGGGTGGCGAGGCTATAGGGCGCCTCGACGATGCGTGGCGCGGGTTTCGAGGGGTCGACTGTGGCGCGCGTGGGGCCGAACCCGGATTCGACGAGCCAGCCATTGGCGTGGACAAGAGGTTTGTAACAGGCGCCGAACTTGCCAGGGCAGCGGGGATCTCCCGGTTCGGCGCGGTGGGAGTCGACAGCGACGAAGGCTGTGGCGATCTCGCGGGGGTGAGGGAGCTCGGCTTGGGTGGTCGGTGAAAATCCGAGGTCCGGCGTGTCGCGGAAGCGATAGCGAAAGAGCCTGAACGCGCCCGCGAGCTTGGGGAGGGAGACCTCCGGAAACCCGAGCCTCGCCCCCATGTCGGTGTACCCTGCTGCTTTCGGGTCGATGGGCATGGCACGCTCGAGGTGCGCCGTTTTGCCCTCGGCGGCGAGCTGCCCGGCCAGGATGGTGGCGAGCGTGTCGACGTCGGTGTTGCGATGGCCGTTCGCGTCGAGCGGCGCAAGGTAGAGCCTTGGGGGCTCGGCTCGGAGCAAAGTGCGCGGAAATGGGGTGGTCGGAGTGGAAGCGGCCATAACGATCATGATGGTCTCGCTCGGGCCGCCGCGGTCACGGGGTAGGATGGGCCACACGAACGGGCCGCGGACGCGGAACGCGACATTGGCGTCGCCGACCACGACGGCGAAGCGGGAGACGTTTGGTGCACGCGCCGCGATGTCGGCTCCGCCGTCGGGACCCTCGTAGTAGTGGGGATCGATAGTCGCCGTGAGCTCCCTGACCGTCGATTCGATGGCGCTCCGCGCGACGACGCGGAGGAGGCGCGGCGGTCGGGGTGGCGTGGGAGGGGGCGGTGGGAGGTCGCCGCAGGGCCTGCCAGCACATAAGCAGCCAGTGTTCGGTATGGGCTCCTCCTTCGAGGACGCCTTCGGTGGCTGTTTGGGAGGTGTCCACTTCGGTTGGGGGCGGTCGGGTGGCTCGATGGAGGCGCGCGGCGCCTCGCATGACCAGTGGGGATCGCAGAGCGGGGGTTGCTCGACACGAAAGTACTTGGGCACGAGCCACACGACGCTCTGGGGGGCGAGGCGAACGTCGGTCGCGCCCTCGGGAAGGGGCACGACTCGAACGACATTATTCACCCGAGGGTCGGCCGCCGTGACCGACACCCACGTATCTTCGCCGGCCGTCACGGCGACGATGCTGGCGATCTCCGGCTGAACGACCGAGAGGATGGCCGCGTGCGCCGGCCGGGAGAGGGTGAGCGCGCCCCACGCGGTGAGGAGGAGCGCGAGCGTTTGCCGTGGCCTCACGGAGTCCCCTTCGGCGTCGCGCAGCGGAGGGCGCCGTTCTCGACGATGGCCTGGCTGTCAGGTGATGCCCCGCTCGGCTGGCACACGAGGCCGCTCGCGCATTGAAGCCCACCACCGATGGAGCCCGCGACACACCGAACGGCCGCAAAGGGCTGCTCGGGGTCGCAGTAGTAGCCATCCTTCTTGCCTCCGCAGGCAAAGCTCGGCGTCGGCGCAGCGCTGGTGGTGGTGTGGGTGCAGGTGACCCGGTAGGTCGAAAGGTCGGCGCTCGAATAGACGCCAACGGCGGCCCACGCGCACGCGACCTGCCGGCGGGGCTCGGGGAGCAGGTTGGCGGCGACGGTCGCGTCGGCGAACGCTCGCAGGGGGGACTGGCCGGGCCGGAACGAGAGCGCTCCGAGGCCGAAGATGGCGGTTGCCCATTCCACTCCGATGGGTTTGTCGATGACGATGCTGGACCGGCGGTTCGCTCCGCCCGCAGCAAGGAGGGCCCACGTGTGGGAGACGAGCCCCGAGCGGAAGTAGGCTTCGTTGTCGAGGGTGTTCGCGAAAGCCCGCTCCTTCGATTCTCCCGGCGCGGAGATGTAGCCTTGGAACTTGGCGTTGACGTGGTTCGCGATCGGAAGAAGCGCGTCGGGGTTTTCGGGGTTCATGAGGTCTCGAAACGGGGCTGGGCGCGGAGGGTCGTGACCCACGGACGTCCGGAAGCATCGAGCGTGAAGGGGAGTGTTTTACCTTCCGCGTAGTACGGATCCCTCGGAATCGCTGGGGTCGTTGCGTTCGCAGCGGGACGACCGGCGAAGTAGTAGCTCGCGGCGGAGCTGGCTTGCACGGTGAGGTTCAGACCGATGGCGCCTTGCTCGAGGACCTCTTCGGTCTTGGCGTCGACGTGGACGCGGAGGGGCTCTTCTTCGGTGGAGACCTCGACGCGGTAGGCGAGCCGCGGGGCGCCCTCGCGCTGGACGCCGAGGCTCACCGTGACCGGGAGGTCCGCCGCGTCCTCGAGGCCGAGGGCTGCGAGCGCGGCGGCGCGTGCCCGCTCCTTCGAGATGGACGGGGTCACGTCGAAGCCGTGGAGGTCGGGGAGCGGGTCGAGCCCGAGGAACGCGAACGAGCCGTCGTCGTGCCCCGAGAGCACCACCGCCGCGTCGAAGACCGGCACGTCCGTTCCGGGGACGATGCGCGGAAAGCGGAGCGTGGCGGCACCGCAGGGGAGCGCCACTCGGTCGGCGTCGCGAGCTCGCCCGCGGAAGGCACGCGCCCGCCTACGTTTCCGAGGAAAGCGAGCGCCTCGCTCGGCGCGAGCTTCCCGAGCACGGGGCTCCCGCCGGTGGTCGCCACGTACATTTGCGCTTCTTTCGCCCCTTCGTCGGCTCGACCGAGGACCTCGGCGCCGGTGAGCTCCGCGATGCGCGCGGCGAGCGGGTCGTTTGCGGCGCCCACGGGGAGGGCGCCGGGATCGTCGCCTCCCGAGCACGCGAGACCGAGCACCGAGAGCCCGACGAGACCGAGGACGAACGAGAACTTCTTCATGGCGACCACCTTTCGAGGGCGGGGTCGGCGCGTCGTTCCCGTTCGTTTCGCGAAATCGCCCGAGGGTGGTCGAATTTTGCCGGAGCCCGGCGATTCGTGCGGGGCTCCGGGCATCCGCCGGCTCGGGTCGTTCGCACGGGGACGCCCTCTACGAGGGGCCACGAGCTCTTTGCCTCCCCCTATCCGCTCGCAGGCTTTGCGCACGTGGGATGTCGCGCCGAGCCGAGGAGAAGCAAAGCCGAGAACGGATATTGGGGGAGGCCGACCGGCGGTAAAAAGCAAAATAGCGATGGTCACGAAGCCCGAGGGAAAACCGGACGACCGTGACGCTCACGGGCTTTTTCCCGCCGGGCGGGTGGGGGCACCCCGCTCTCCCGCTCTCCCTCTCTCGGCCCGCGCCGCTACCGCCGCTGCTGCGGGGGCAATTGGCCATACCCCTGGGGCGCCTGCGCTTGTTGCGCTTGTTGCGCTTGGGGAGGGGCCGGCGTGTAGCCCTGGGCTTGAGCTTGGGCGGCGCGCTGCGCGGCGTACGGATCGTACCCTTGAGGGGCCATGCCGGGTGGGATCGACGGGCTGTGGCCCGGGTGTCCATGTTGCGCGTGCGCGTACCCCATGGGCGCGTGAGCGACCGCGTGGGCGTGGGCCTGTGCGTGGGCGTGCGCGGGCTTCGGAGCGTGCGCGTGGGCGTGCGCGTGGTGCGGCTCGGGCACCAAGGTGAGGGGCTTCTCGTCGGGCTTCGTGTCGCCGTGATCGTGTTTCGTGTCGCCGTCGTGGGACTCGTCGCCGTGGCCCTTCGGGTCGTGTTTGTGGCCGAGGTGCTGGAGGTAGAGCGCGGCTGCGACGAAGAGCACCGAGAGACCGAGGTAGAGCAGGTGGAGCGGGCTGCTCGTACTTCATCTTCACCGCCGACTCGAAGAGCCGGACGATGAGGATCATCAGGATGACCTTGCCGACCGCGCCCTTCAGGTCGTCGAGCGAGTGGATCTGGAGCCAGTTCGGGCGCGACTCGGAGGTGCGGCTCGCCGGATCGATCTTGCTGATGAAGAGCTCGTAGATGCCCATCGCGAAGATGAGCAGCACCGTGGCGAAGAGGAAGGCGTCGACCGACGAGATGAGCGACACCGAGAGGTCCTCGCCCCCGTCGCCGTGGCCCGAGTGGGCCATGGGGTGCTTCACGAACTCGACGGCCGTGTGAAAGATCGCGATGGCGCCCTTCACGAACATGAGGAAGCTGCCCGTGAGCGAGCCGAGCACCGCCAAGATCACGATGAGGCGCGCGTTGAAGAGGAACGTCTCGAAGGCGGTCTCGATCCAGCGTTGCAGCGTTTTCATGCTCGGTCGTAAGGGGCGCGCGCGGGGTGCTCGCGGACCGCAAAAGGAGCACCGCGGCTGGCCGATGCGGGTGAATTCTCCGTCAAAGAGGGCATCGAGCGGCGGAGCGAGCCCGCGCGTGCGCCCCCAAGGCCGGCGGACCATCGGCGAAATCGCGAGGATTCCTCTCAACTTGCCGTTGCGCACTCCGCCCCCTCTCGGCTACTCCGCCGAGCGAAATGCTGCTCGAGATCTACCCGGACCACCCCGAGCCTCGGAAAATTCGCCGCGCCGTCGAGGCGCTCGAGGCCGGCGAGGTGATCGCGTACCCGACCGACACCGTGTACGGCCTCGGCTGCGATCTCATGAACAAAAAGGCGATCGATCGCCTCTACGCGATCAAGGGGATGGATCGGGAGCACAACCTCGCGTTCGTCTGCTCCGACCTGTCGGACATCGCGCGGTACGCCATCGTCGAGAACCACCAGTACCGCGTGCTCAAGCACCTCTTGCCGGGGCCCTACTGCTTCATCCTCGAGGCCACGCGCGAGGTGCCGAAGCTCGTGCAGATGAAGAAGAAGACCGTGGGCATCCGGGTGCCGAACAACGCCATCATCCAGGCCATCGCCAAGGAGCTCGGGCGCCCGGTCATCTCGACCACGGCGCAGCGAGCGGGCGAGGATCCGTTCGTCGACGCGAACGAGATCGACGACGCGTTCAAGGGGCTCGGCCTCGTGATCGACGGCGGCGCGGGCGGGCTCGTGCCCACGTCGGTCGTCGACCTCACCACGAACCCTCCCACGGTGGTGCGCGCGGGCGCGGGGGACGTGGCTCAGTTCGAGTGATTCTCGAGTAGTTCCCTAGGTTTGCAGGGGGCCGTCGTGGCGCCCCGCAAGAGCTGCAGCGGGGCGCATGGGTTGCCGGCCCGGCGCCCCGTGAGGCCGCCCGCGCGCGCGTCGCTCGTGGGCACGGGGCGTGCGTATGCCTTCGTGTGCACCTCCGCGTCACGGGACCTCACGATCGCGCGAACGTCGTCCTCGCCGACCGCCCGCTCGTGTTCGGGCGTGATCCCCACTGCGACGTGGTGCTCGAGGACCCGGGGGTCTCGCACAGGCACCTCGTCGTGCAGCGGACGCCGTACGGCGTCGAGGCGTCCGACCTCGGGAGCGCCAACGGCGTCACGCTCGACGGCGCACCGTTTCGTCGAGGGCTCGTCACGCCTGGGCACGTGCTCCGGATCGGCGCGACCACGATCACGTTCGACCTCCGCGACGAGGTCGTGTCGCACGTCGCTCCCACGCTCGTCGGGGCGAGGCTCGGCCCGCCTCCCGCGGTCGCGCCTCCCGCGCAGCCTCCCTACGTCGCGCCCGGGGCTCGTGGGCCCTCTCCGTCGGCGCCCGCGTATGTCCCTCCTGGGCCGCCCGGTCACGCGCCACGGCGCCGAAAGGGGAGCGTCGTGGGGGTGCTGCTCGTCCTCGTCCTCGTGCTCGGTGGGCTCGCCGTCGCCGGGTTCCTCGTGTGGACGAAGGTCGTCGCGGGGGGCGTCGCCCAGGCCCCGTCGGGGGCTCCGTCCGGTGCGTCGTCCGCGGCGGTGCCGGTGGGCTCGGGGGCCGCCGTCGGCATCGAGCCGCTCGTGTTCGACCGGAACCCGTTCGAGGCCGAATGAGCGAACGAGACCGAAAATGGCGGGCGTTCGTGCGTGTGGTCGTCGTGGCCTCGGTGGCGCTCGGGGCATGCGAGGAGCGTGTGCCCCCCAAGGCGCTCGTGCCGCCGCCGCCGTCGTCGGCCCCTCCGGTTCGTGTGTATCCTGCACAGGGCGTGAGCGACGCCTCGCCACCCGACGCAGGTCACGAAGGTGACGGAGGGCACACGTGCCTCGGGCGGGCGGAGTGCCACGGCGGGCTCTGCTGCGTCTCGCTCGGCGGCGAGCGGTTCTGCGCCGACAGCTGCCCGGGCGCCGCCGTGGCGATCGCGTGCGAGACCCTGAGCGACTGCCCGAGCGACGGTCAGCTCGGGATGATGAGCGAGCACCGGAGGTTCGTCACGTGCGAGCGCGGCGTGTGCGACGGTCCGCGGGTTCGAGACGCGGACCCACCCTGCGCACCGTGCCTCGCCGAGGACTGCGAGAGCGAGATCGGCGCGTGCGACGACGACCCCGCGTGCAAAGCGGCGCGCGCCTCGCTCATGGCCTGCTTGCGCAAGATGACCGGGAACGAGGCCGCGAGGACCGGCTGCTGGGACAACTTCCAGGTGCAAGGAGGCCTGCGCGCCGAGCCGAGCTTGCGCACGTGCGCGACGGTGCGGTGCCCGCGCTGCGAGGGGCCCGAGCCGTCACGAAAGCTCCCTGCGACACGTCACTGAAAGGCGTCGAGCCACTTCCAGATCGGCACGCGGTAGACGTCGCGGAGGTCGTGTTTGTATGGGCTCTTCGCGGCGTCCTCGCAGTAGACGACCGGCGTCGTCCCGGGGCACCCGTCGTACGCGACGCAGCCCTTGCCGTCGAAGCCGTGCTCGCCGAAGGGCTTCGACGTCTTCTGGCAGGTGTTGATGCCCACCCAGGCGTCGCGGGTCTTCTGGCCGTTGGAGACGGAGACCACGTCGTCCTCGGCGCGGTGGTAGACGAGCGCCGCCGTCTTGCCACACTTGGAGGCCGAGCCGGGGAAGCCCCCGTCGGCGGGGACGATCGCGCGCACGGTGGCCGCGCGGCTGCAGCCGAGGTGGTTCGTGAAGTACCCGCCGTTCGAGAAGCCCACGGCGAACACGCGCTGACGGTTCACGCACAGCGAGCCCTCGAGGCTCTCGCGCATCGTGTCGAAGAAGGCGAGGTCGGTCTCTCCCGTCATGTCCCAGCGGCCGCCGGAGGCGTCGGGGAAGACGACGATCGCGTTGCCCGCCGAGTACTCCTGCATCTTGATGAACTCGGCCATCTGCGCGCCCGTGGCGCCGATGCCGTGAAACACCGAGACGAGAGGGTACGCGCGGCTCGGGTCGTACCCTTGGGGCACGAAGAGCACGAAGCTCCGCTCCTTGCCGCCCGAGGTCACCGTACGCCGCTCGCCCTTCGCGCCGGAGGGCGTGGCCGCCTTGCCGCAGCCCGCGCTCGTCTTCGGCAGAGAGAGAGGCGTCAGGGCAGGGGCTTCGCCGTCTTGACCGGGCTCTCCCGTGCCGGTGGCCGTGGCCGTGCCGGTGGGCGCCGCGCCGTCGGCGGTGGGGTCGCCCGCGGGCTCGTCGCCGCCGCAATGCACGGCGAAGGGGGCTGCGCAAACAAGGAGGAAAAGCGCGTACTTCCGCATAGTTTCAGAATGCCTCACGTGGCGGCGAGCGTCAAAGGCTCGGTCGAAGTCGGCTCGGTCGGGCTCGAGGTCGTACGTCGACGTGAGGCCCCGTGTTCCTTCGCGCCCCCCGAAATGACGCGAGGCGCCCACCCTCGCGGGGAGCGCCTCGACGCGTGGGCCTCGGAGAGGCCGCTCCGACTACTTCTGCGCGACGCCCGTGAGGAAGAACGCGATGACGAAGCTGAGGAGGACGAGCGACTCGATGAGGGCGAGGCCGAGGATCATCGGGGTCTGGATGCGGGCGGCGGCGCCCGGGTTGCGCGAGATACCCTCGAGGGCGGCGGCAGCAGCGCGGCCCTGAGCGGCCGTACCACCGAGAACGCCGAGACCGATCGCGAAGCCGGCGCCGGCAGCGGCCCACATCTTCACGTCGTTGCCGTTCGCGCCCGCGTGCGAGGCCGCTTCCTCGGCGAACGCAGCGAACGGAACGAGGAGGGTGGCGGCGGCGCTGAAGGCCATGAGACCGAGCTTCTTCGAGGTCGACATGAAAGGCTCCTTAGAGAATCCGAATGGGGGCTTCGTGGTTTGTTGGGAGCGCGCCTTGTTCGGGGCTTTCGCGACCGTGCGCGCTCTTAGTCGGTTTCGAGGGGATTGACTACCCCCGAAGTTGGGGGCGGTATTCGTGCGAGGCGAGGGCGAATCAGGCGTGAGCCTTCTTCGCTCCGACCTCCTTCTTTCCATGGTGATCGTCGTGGCCGTGCGCCTCGTGGCCGTCGCCGTGATCTTCGTGCTCGGTGGCGAGCGTGATGTAGATCGACGAGAGAAGGCAGAAGACGAGCGGCTGGACGAGGGCGACCAGCGTTCCGAGCACCATGATGGGGATCGGAAGGAAGAGGCAGAAGATGCCCACCAGGATCGACGTGAGGAGGTGGTCGACCGCGATGTTGAGCATGAGACGCATGGCCAACGTCACCGGGCGGATGACGAACATGGTCAGGAGCTCGAGCGGGAAGATGAGGATCGCGAGCGGGAGGATCGGCCCCATCATGTGCTTGAAGTAGCCGAGGCCGTTCTCCTTCACGCCGTAGTAGTTGAACGAGACCGCGACGATGATGCCGCACGCGGCCGTCACGTTCAGGTTCGACGTGGGCGGGAGGAAGCCGGGCACCATGCCGAGGAAGTTCGACATGAGGATGAAGAGCGCCGAGGTGCCGATCACGGGGAAGTACCGCTTGGCGCGCTCGGGGCCCATCATGTCGCGCATCATCCCGTAGAAGTACGAGACGACCACCTCGAGGATGGTGCGGAGGGAGAGGCTCTCGTCCGGGACGACCGACTTGTCGTAGTCGGCGATCTGCTTGCGGGCCGCGAACGCGATGCCGACGAGCAAAAGGAGGACGAGCGCCACGGCGAAGATCGGCTCGGCCTGGTGCTCCCCGACGGGGTGCTGGCCGACGAACGTCTTGCCGAAGTTCTCCATGTTCTTCCCGAGGGCGGGGAACATGGCGACCAGGTAGCTCAAGAACGACGTGTGCTCGGGCATGCGCGGGCGCTTCCTATCACAGGTTTTTCGAGAAAAGGATCATTCGATTGCGCGCCGCACCGAACGAAAATTTTGCGTCAATTTGGGAGAATCCCACGGGAATTTAGGGGTTCTTCGGTTCAGGTGCGGGGGCGTTTCGAGGGCTTGAGCCCCGAGAAGACGCCGGAGAGGGCGACGCCCACCGGGAGCGAGCCGTACCCGACGACCAAGCCGATAGGGTCGACCAGGCCGCGTGTCATGAGGATCCAGGCGCCGCCGAAGAGCACCAGGATCTTCACGAGCGCGAGCGCGCCCCACGCCCCGGAGAAGGTCTTCTTGGGCTCTTTGGGGGCGGGCTTCGGTTCGTCTTTGCCTTCCGCGCCGTGGTCGTCCTCGTCGTCCGGGGGCACCAGGATGGCCTCGACGATCTTGGAGAGGACCCAGAGGTTCGACGCGGCGACGAGCGCGCCCGCGAAGACCGAGAGGCCCGTCTTGACGGGGAAGAACGCGAGCGCGCCCAGCGTGAACACCGCGCCCACCGCCGCCACGAACCCGAGCGCCGGCCGGATCCCCGCCGCGGGACCTTCGTCTTTCTTCTTCATGGGTCTTCCTTCGAGGTCTCGGGCTCGCCGCCCTTGGCTTCGGCCGCGTCCTTCGTGGCGGCCTCGTCCTCACGCTCTTTCGCGAGCTCTTTCGCCTTCTCTTCGGCGTCGTGGGCGTCGTCGAAGGCGTCGTAGTCGACGTCGGGCATGGGGACCTTCCAGGGCGCCTCACCTCGATCGAGCTTCTCTTCTTTCTCGATGTCGGCCTGCATGGTCTTCGCGGCCTTGAAGAGCGACCGGAACCCCGCGTAGACGCCCGCGACGCTGAAGAGCGCGGTCACGTAGCCCTTGCCGCCGAAGCTCGGGTCGAGCCACTTTCCGATGAGGTAGCCGACGGCCATCGACACGACGAGCTCGAAGCCGATCGATCCGTACTTGCCGTAGGCCTTGAGCTTCACGCGCGCGCTCCTCACGCGGCCGTGGCCGCGGCATGCCCCGTCACGTCGACGGTGCGAGGGGCGCGGTAGCATCGGGGCTCGCGAGGGTCAACGCGCTGGCGCGGGCGGCTCGGGGGCGTCACGGGCGACGCACGGCCCTCCGCGGCGAGGGGCGACGCGGGCCGAGGTGCGACACCCGCGACGCACGTGGATCCTCGCAACATGCCGATACCGTTGATCTTTGCGCGAAGCCTCCGTGGCACGGGGCGTGCGAAAGGGGAGGTCACACACCGCCGCCGCCCACCCCTCGCCAAGGACGTCCCATCATGAAGAAGCTCTCCTCGCTCGGTCTCGTCGCCCCCTCGTTCGCGTTCGCGTTCGCCGCCGCGGCGCTCGTCTCGGGCTGCTCGCTCCGCGTGGACGGAGACGGCACGGCCGACGGGGCGGGCTCGGGCAACGGCATGGTGCGCTCGAGCGGCCAGGCGCTCGGGTACTTCCCCCCGGAGCAGCCCAAGGTGCCCGAGCCCACGTCCCACTGCACGCCGGCGCCCGCGCTCTTCGCGAAGGCCGCCGTGTGTGTCTGCGGCGACATGTCGCATGCCGGCCGGCTCGTGACCCGTGGCCTCGGTGGTGACGCGGCCGACGTGGCCGTGCTCGGCGACTTCTCGGCGGCCTCGGGGACGCGCATCGACGGGAGCCTGCGCGTCGGAGGGGACATGTCGTTCGCGGGCGACCTGCGCGTCGCGGATCACTTGTATTCCGCAGGCGACGTCTCGGGCGCGGGAGACTTCTCGGTCGGCGGAGACCTCGGCGCGCGTCGCGGTCTGTCGGGCGCGGGCTCGCTCACGGTGGGCGGGCAGCTCCGCGCGGGCGACGTCTCTTTTGCGGGCGACCAGCGCGTGGGCCAGCGGGGCGCGTTCGTCGATCCTGGTGCGGCCCCGTGCGGGTGCGACGCCGCCTCGCGGTACGACGTCGCCTCGGCCGTGGCGGCCGCGAAGATGCAGAACGACAACGTCCGCGCGGGCCTCCCGCTCGACGCGAGCGCGCTCGTGGGCACGACGTCCGTGACGCTGAAGTCGGGGCGGTACTACCTCTCGAACGCGCAGGCCGTGGGCAAGCTGACGCTGAACGTCGAGGGTGCGGTGCAGCTCTATCTCGAGGGCGACATCGGCGCGGTCGGCGAGGGCCAAGTGAAGCTCGCCCCGGGCGCGACGCTCGATCTCTTCGTCGACGGCAAGCTCACCACGGTCGGCGAAGCCTCGTTCGGCGACCCCTCGCGGCCCGAGGCCTTCCGCCTCTACGTCGGCGGGAAGAACGCGGCCATCACGTTCGCCGGGAGGGCCGGGTTCCACGGCCTCGTCTACGCGCCCGAGGCAGACCTCTCGTTCGCTGGCGAGGCTCGGATCCAGGGCGGGCTCGTGGCGAAGCACGTGTCGTACGCCGGGGATCTCACCGTCGAGGGCGCGCGAGTGTGGTCCCAGCCCGAGACGTGCGAGGATCCGGCGGGTACGGTCCCCGCGAAGCCCGAGGTCGTGCCGGCCGTGCCTCACTGACAGTGCGGCACCCCAGCGGGAGTGGCGCGCGATCGCGCGAGTCGCTCGTTCGTCCCTCGAGCCCCGCGCCGGAGGTCGGATGCACGGCGGCTCAGGAGGACGAGGCTCGAGGTGCGCTCACGCGGGGCCGCCGCCCTCCCCGAGGACGCGCGCCACGCGCGGGGCGATGAACTCGACGAAGCGCGCCGTGAGGGCCGAACGCTGGGTCGTCCGCGGCCACAACGCGAACACCGGGACCTGAGGGAGCTCCCAGCGAGGCAAGAGGCGCACGAGCGAGCCCTCGGTGAGGTCCGCGCGCACGAGCGCGTACGGGAGCGTCGCGACGCCGACCCCGGCGAGCGCGAGCGCGCGAATGGCCCCGGCGTCGTCCACCGCGAGTCGCGAGCGCGGCCGCACGGACACCCTGCGATCGGAGCGGGGATCGAGGAGGGCGATCTCGGCGGGGCGGGACGCGAGCCGCACGTAGTCGACCTCGGCGAGCTCGTCCGGCTCGCGTAGCTCCCGCCGGCCGCGCAGGTAGCGCGGAGAGGCGACCAGCGCGCGCCGCATCTGGGCGAGCCCCCGCGTCACGAGGCTGCTGTCCTTCAGCGCGCCCGCCCGCAGCGCCACGTCGAAGCCGCCCTCGAGCAGATCGCGGGGAGAGTCCCCGAAGCCGAGCGTGAGGCGGACCTTGGGGTGAGACTCGACGAACGCGGCGATCTCGGCGCCCAGGCCCGCCCCCACCAAGAACGCGGGTGCGGTGACCGTGAGGTGCCCCGTCGGTGCGCGGCTCGTCGCGAGCACGGCGTCGAGCCCCGCCACGGCCGAGCGTGCCACCTCCCGGGCGTGAGGCACGAGCGTCTCCCCCGCCGCGGTGAGGGATAGCCGGCGCGTCGTCCGATAGAGGAGCGGAGCTCCGACGTGGGTCTCGAGCGAGGCGAGGTGGTGGCTCACGACGGACGGCGACAGGCCCAGCGCGCGCGCGGCCCCCCGCACGGACCCGTGCTCGGTCACGCGGACGAAGACGACCATGGCGCGCAAGTGTTCCAGCACGTGTTCGATCCTATCGAACAGTGAAGGCGATCTCCACGCCCTACCCGAACGTCGCCCGCCGGCCCAAGGTGAGGTCGACACAAGGAGATCCCCATGACCGACCCGAAATCCACAGTGCTCCCGTTCTACTCCGAGGCCCTCACCGTCCGTGACGGAGGGAGCCCCGCTACGGTGCTCGACCGTCTCCTCGCCGACGACTTCGAGTCGAAGAACGGACAGGAGACGAAGTCGAAGGCCGTGCTCGCGAAGCAGCTCGAGGCGTTCTGGAAGATCATCCCGGACCTCCGCTGGGAGCCGAAGGACGTCTTGGTCGACGGCACCAAGGTGGTCGTCCGGAGCGTCGCGACGGGCTCGCCCTCGGGTCCGTTCATGGGCCTCTCCCTCGACGGCTCGCGGTCGTTCTGCATCGACACCATCGACATCCACGAGGTGCGAGACGGGAAGATCGCCCGCGTCTACCACCTCGAGGACTGGGCCACGGCGCTGAAGCAGCTCGCGCCCCGCTGACTCCGCTCAGCGCAGCTTCTTGAGGACGTCGCAGTCTTGGATGAGCCCGTCTTTGCAGCGCGCCTCGAGGTAGGGGCGCGCCTTCTTCGGGTCGTGTTTGGCGAGGAGCGTCGCGTAGGTCGCGCAGGCGTACGCGGCGTTCACCTTGCAGGCCCGCTCGGCGACGGCGAGGCCCTCTTGGACGTCCTTCTTCGTCCCGCGTCCGGCGGCGAGGGCCTCGGCGTACTTGGCGCACGCGTTGTCGCCCGCGATGCACGCGGCCTTTCGGAACGTGGTGGCCTTGGCGAGGTCGGGCGTGCCGAGCTTCGGGTCCTCGAGGGCGTCGGCCGCGCGCTCGCAGGCCGTCTCCCGGGAGCCGTCGCTCGGCTCACACGCGCGTACGTAGAGCTTGAGCGCCTTCGCGGTGTCCTTCTTGAGCCCGAGCTCGCCCTTGGCGTACGCGTCGGCGAGCTCGGCGCACGCGGGGCCGCGCCGCTTGCACCGCAGCTCGAACAGCTCGAGCCCGCGGGCCTCGTCGCGAGGGCTCACGTCGCCCTTCAGGTGATGCATGGCGAGGTCCCGGCAGTTGTAATCGTCGCCCGCCGCGCACGACGCCTCGAGCAGCGTCATGCCCTTCTTGACCGACGCCGGGTCGGCCTTCTTGAAGAGGCGGTAGCTCGCGCCCCCGCACGCGGCCGGCTCGCCGAGCTCGCAGGCGCGGGTGTAGAGCTCGGTGGCGCGGGGCTCGGAGGCCTCGACGAAGGTGCCGCGCGCGTAGAGGTTCGCGAGCGCCGCGCACGACTGGCCGTCCCCGCGCTCGCAGGTGCTCGTCCACGTCGCTACCGTCATGGAAGGATCGCGCGGCACGCCGGGGGGCACGATCTTGCCGGCCCCGTCGGTCTTGAAGATGAGCCCGGTGCGGCCCTTCATGTAACATGCAGGCAAGTAGTCTTGCGCGCAGGCCTTCGTGTAGAGCGCCTCGGCCCGGACGGGATCGCCCTTCTCGAGCTTGCCGTCCTTGGAGCGCGCGTTGAAGTCGATCGCGAGCGCCTCGCGGTAGCAGCTCACGGCGTTGCCGGCCTCGCACTGGGCCTTGCACTCGGCCACGTCGTCGCGCTTGCACACGTACCCTTTGGCCGTCGACGTGGCGCATTTTCCGCCTTGGAACGAGGCGCCCTCGGGGCACGGGTCGGACGCGCGCGCGGCGGGGGCGGGCCCGTTGCCGGTGCTGGACGGCGTGGCCTCGGCCTTCGCCGGCGCCTTCTCGGTGATGGCCTCGAGCTCGAGCCGCACCGGCGACTGGCACTGATCGGGCGGGCTCGCGGCGTCCGACTTCGACGTGCGGCAGGCCTCGATGTCTCCGTCGCGGTTCAACGAGGCCCGCGACGCGTCGCTCGCGCCCTGGACCGACTTGCCGAAGAGATCGGCCACGGCGCGCACGGCGCCGCGCTGCCCCGTGCCGACCGAGAACGCGCCGACGCTCGCGCCGCGGACCACGTGCGTCGCCCCCTCGCACGAGCCCTCGAGATCGGCGCGGACGACCTCGCCGATCGCGGCGCTCTTCTTGCCCACGAGCACGAGGCCGATGTCGATCGTGGAGCCGCGCTTCATGGCGGCGCCGAAGGTGGCGAGCCCGAGCGGCACGTTCGCCTGCACCTCGTCGGACGAGGCGAGCTGCAAGGTCTCCTCTTTGCGCTGCACGGGCGCGAAGGCGTACGCGCCGCGGCGCTTGCAGCCCTTTACGATGGCGAGCTTCTGGCAGTCGTACTTCATCACGACGACGCCGTCCTTCATGGCGGCCTCGAGGTCGACGCGCTCCGACGATTTCCAGTCGACCACGAGCGGCGTCGCCTGCGCGGACACCGCGCGGCACTTGGCCGGTGTGTCCTCGCCGAGGGCCTCGTTCGCCGTGGTCGCCTTGGGCTGGACGGCAGCCCCGACGTTCGAGGTGCCTCCGCAGGCCGAGAGCGACGTGGCGAGGAGGGCAGCGAGGAGGGCGGCGACGGCCTTGGGAGCGTGGGTCTTCATGGGAGCCTCGGGAGCGGAGACGGGAGCTTCGCCGGTCTGTCGCACGAAAATGCACGCGGCTCAACCGCGGGCGCGGGTCGGCCCGGGCGCTCCGTCCACGCACCGAGACGCTCGCGCTCGGCCCAGTTTGCGCTAGACCCTCGGCATGGCCGACGAGCCACGCTTCCCCCCTCCGCGCCCCCGCGGCTCGGCGTACCGCGAGGCCTCTCCGCGCGTGTCGCCCGAAGCGCCCGTAGACGCGCCGAAGCCCGTGATCGTGACCCGGCCAGAAGCTCCGAAAAGCGAGCGAAATCCGGGTGTTGGGTTGCGCCCGTCGGACCTGCTGGGCCCCGGAGGCGCCGAGCGCCAGTACTGGGAGAACCAGACGTTCACCGCGCGCCACCCGCGGTGGACGGGCGCGTTCGCGGTCGTGGTCGGGGCCCTCGCGCTCGCCCCCACGCTGCTCGATCGCGCCGAAGGGCACAGGCACACGGGCGGGCGCGGCGCGGTGCTCGGCGGCGTGGCCGTCATGGCAGGGCTCTGGCTCCTCGTGACGGGATACCCGCGCGAGGCGGACGGGCGAGCTCCTTCGTGGTGGGGCGTGAGCCTCGCGGCGCTCTCGGCGTTCGGCGCGGTCGTGGGCGTCGCGCTCTGGTGACACACGTACGCCTTCTTGCCAGGGGCGAGGCACGGTAGGCTCGTCGGGATGGCTGGCTCTCGCGCTCGAAGGTTCGTGTCCGTGGCGACGTGCTCGGCGGTGATGGGCCTCTCGGTCTTGGCCGCCGCGCAGCCCTACCCTCCGCAGCAGCCCCCGCCGCAGGGGTATCCGCCGCCGCAGGGGTATCCGCCGCCGCAGGGGTATCCGCCGCCGCAAGGGTATCCGCCGCCGCAAGGGTACCCGCCGCCGCAAGGGTACCCGCCACCGCAAGGGTACCCGCCGCCGCAAGGGTACCCGCCACCGCAAGGGTATCCGCCGCCGCAGGGGTATCCGCCGCCGCAAGGGTATCCGCCGCCGCAGGGGTATCCGCCCCAGTACTACCCGCCGCCGCAGGGGTATCCCCCTCAGGGAGGGTACCCTCCGCAACGAGGCTATCCGCCGCCGCAAGCGCCGCCACCGCAAGCGCCCCCGCCGCAGGCGCCGCCCGAGCCGGATGTGCCCACCCACGCGCCGAGGTTCTCGCTCTACGTGGGCGGGCGCCTCTCGTACATGGGCTTCGGCAACGCCTTCTTCCAAGACCTGAACACGGGCAACTCGGAGACGACCGGGCGCCTCGTCGGCAACGGCGCGTCGTTCCAGCTCGACGTGGGCGCGCGCCTCGCCAAATCGTGGATTCCGTATTTGTTCTTGGAGCACGGCCTCTTGGCCAAAGGTGGGTACTTCGAGGGCACGGACGCCCACGCCTCGACCACGTTCTACGGCGGCGGTCTACGGCACGTCTCGGGAGATCCGGACAGCGTCGCGTTCCTCCAGGATCTCTCGGTCGGCATGCGCTCGGTGAGCGTGTCGCGTGGCCAAGAGAAGCTCACGCTCAGCACGTTCGAGTGGGTGCGCCTTGGCCTCGGCGCCGAAATCCGCCTGCACACGCGCTTCGTGATCTCGCCGCTCGCCTCGATCTCGGCGGGCGCCATGTGGGACGCGAACGGCTCGGTCGAGTACAACTTCAACCAGGCCGACGCGTTCGGCGCGGTGGGGCCGGCGAGGCCCAGGTACTCGATCGCGGGCCGCGAGAGCGTCGAGTTCCCTCGGCCGTACGTGGCCCTCATGATCGGGTGCGGGTTCCACTTCGACCTCCTCGGCGACTGACACGTAGCTCGAGGGGGTCGAGGTCCTATCGGTGAGTATTTACCAGAGAATCGCCAAGCGCTTGCCGGTCGAGCGCTTCTTGCCACTCATGAATCTCTATCCGCCCTACGTGGGCGCGGGGGTTCGTGTGCGCGTCTTGCCGGGCACGCCGTTCGCCGTCGAGAGCACCATGAAGCTCGGGCCCCAGAACCAGAACTTCATGGGCACGCACTTCGGCGGCTCGCTCTACGCCATGTGCGATCCGTTCTTCGCCTTCATCCTCATCCAGGCCCTCGGTGAGGGCTTCACGGTGTGGGACAAGGCCGCCTCGATCCGCTTCAAGCGCCCCGGGCGCGGCAAGGTGCGCGCCGAGTTCCGCATCGACGCCGACCGGATCGCGGCCATCCGCGAAGAGGCCATCCGCGAGGGCAAGGCCGAGCCGGTGCTCGAGACCGTCGTGACCGGGGAGGGCGGAGAGATCGTCGCGGAGGTCGAGAAGGTGGTGTGGGTGAAGTACGGCGAGCACCGTCGCACGAGGGCGTAGCGGTTCTCTCGAGAGCGCCGCGGCTCAGGCGTGGGCTTCGAGCACGAAGCGCCGGAGGAGCGCCTCGAGCCTGTCGGCCTGCACCTTGAGGTCCTCGGTCGACACCCGGGTCTGCGTCGCCGCGATCGCCGACTGCGCCACGACGCTCGCGCGGTCCTTCACCGTGGCCCCTACGGCGTCCGTGGCGCTCCGCTGCTGCTGGACGACGAGCGTGATGCGGCGGGCCGTCTCCTCGGTGCTCGCGGCCACCTTGCGGCTCTCGTCGGTCGCCATGACGGCGGCGCTGCCCGAGGCGCGGATGTCGGTGAGGAGCGTGCGCACGGAGTCGACCGTGGCCGTGACGCGCTCGGCGAGGCGGCGCATCTCGCTCGCGACGATGGTGAAGCCCTTGCCCGCTTCGCCGGCGTGGGTGGCCTCGAGGGAGCCGTTCAGGGCCAAGAGATCGCTGCGGTCGGCCACGTCGCGGATGACCTCGAGCAGCTCGCCGATGCGGGCGGCGTGCCCGTTGAGATCGGCGATGCGGGCGGCGGTCTGATCCGTGTTCTGCCGGTTTCGCTCGGCGTCGCTCAGCACCTTCTTCACGGCCTCGGCGATGTGTGCGGCCGACCCGGAGAGCGACTCCATCGTGGTCGTCACCTCGCGCATGCCCTCGGCTTGTTGCGAGGCCGCGGCCTCTTGCTCTTGAGAGGCGGAGTAGATCTCGGTGGCGGCGCTCGCGATCTGCATCGACGTCTCGCGGAGCGGACGCACGAGATCCCGGAGGCGTTCGAGCATGCCGCGGAACGCGTCGGCGAGGTCTCCGCGGCCCGAGACCTTCACGGTGAGATCGCCCGCAGCCACGGCCGACGCGCCCTCGGCGAGGCCTCGCAGATCCGTGACTAGGGCGTTGAAGGTCCGGGTGAGCTCGCCGAGCTCGTCGTCCTCGGAGACCGGAATGGCGCCCATGGCGCCGAGATCGCCGACCTCGGCGATGCGCTTCGTCGCCGCCGCGATGCGCGCGATCGGGAGCGCCATCCACCGGCCGAAGACGAACGCCACGAGCGGCGCCCAGAAGGCGACGATGACGAGGAAGGCCCCGGACGCCCCCAGGAACGCCGTGGTGCGCCCGACCTCGACGGGCACCTTGGCGACGACGAAGCGGCCGTCGTCGAGCCTCGTGCAGGCGTGGGCGGTCTCGGCCGGCACGTCGAGGAAGGTGAACGCGCGCTCGCCCGCGGCGGCGCCCTTCGCGCGCGCGACGCACGGGTGGGGATCGTCGAAGGGCACGATCGCGACGTCGCTCCTGGCCTCTTCGGGACCTTGGGCCACGCGCGCGGCCTCGGAGGCGCGGAGGCGGGCTTCGAGCAGCGCGACGTCCCGGGCGTCGTCGTTGACGGCGCGGAGGCCCATGCCGGCCATGCCCGGGAGGGGGGCGAGGGCGACCCCGAGCGCCAGCACGGCGATGCGGCGGCCCACCGAGGAGCGCTCGCGGGGGAGGTCGATGCCGCGCGTCACCGCCTCGCCGATGACGGCGGCGCGTGCGTCGGCGGTGAGCGCCACGGCGAGCGGGAGGGCGATGACGGCCGACCCGAGGAGGAGCGACAGCGAGCCCCCGAGGGCCGGGAGGAAATAGCGAGAGCTCACCGACGGATCGTGGAGGACCGACACGAGCACGATCGCCGTGACGAGGCCGCTCGACGCGTAGACGACCGAGTCGAACAGGGCGTGGCGGCGGGGCACGTGCTGGAGGGCCACCGCGGCGTCGCGGACCATGGCGTCCGTGCGGTGCGCGGGCGAGGTGTGGGCCCACCTGTCGACCGGGGCGAGCCGCGCCGCGAGGTGAACGCCGGTCGCGAGGAGCCGGGCCACCAGCATGACGGCTTGGATCACGAACACGAGCCCCGGCGCACCCCCGAAGCTCGCCGAGAACGCGACCGGCACCATGGCGCCGAACACGAGCCCGAGGCCGAGAATGACCGTGATCGACCGACGAACGACACCCCTATGCTCCACGACGGCTCCTGCACCGACGGGCGTGGACGTGCGCCATGTGCGCGCCCCGCCCCCCCCGGCGATCTTTCACGTTACCACGGCCTCCTTCGGCGCGGACCACGGCCGAGCTCGCGCGTGAAATGGCGCGAGCTCCAGCGGCGAGAGTCCGCGCGCTTCGTGCCGTGTGCGCCGCCGACACGAGCCGGGACGCGCATCGCGACGTTGTTTCCGAGCGGGATGTCACCCGATCGGAGCACACGGCACCTCGAGCCCCCTCCGGCGGCTCCCGTGCCAAGCGAAAAGGGCGAATTTGTCGGGTTTTTTGCCCTGCCTACCTCGGCGCTATGTGCCTCACCTAGGTGGGGGAGGTGCGGCAGAAAGGGGTGTTTCGGGGTGAAACGAGTCTCCGACCGGGCTCGCGCGAGTGGGCGGGAGACCACAAAAATCCCGATCTTTCCCATCTATGGGATGGGAGAGGGGGGTATTCGAATGCCCCCCTGACCCATGGTGGGGATGGGAGAGGGGGTATTGGAATGCCCCCCTGACCCATGGTGGGGATGGGAGCGGGGGTGATTCGAATGCCCCCTGACCCATGGTGGGGATGGGAGCGGGGGTGATTTCGGGCCCTCGGCGGCGTCGGGGGGATGGAACGGGGGTCGATACGGTGGTGTCGTGGGGTATGCGCGGGAGTCGGGCGCGTGCCTACAGGTGGTGCCTCCGTCGTGCGCGCTCCCGCGCCCGCCGTCACCGCGCCTTGAGCTCGGAGATGGCGGCCTCGAGCGGACCCGTGTCGATGCCCTTCGCGAGGTCGAAGTCGTCGGCCTTCGGGTCGGTGCGCTTGACGAAGGCCGCGACCTCCCGGATGTGGCTACGGAGCGGCTGGAGGCCCTTCGTGCCGTACTCGGCGAGGAGCACGTCCTCGCGCTTGTCGAGGTTCACGGTCTCGAGCTTGGAGAGCGAGTGGATGCGGACGTTCCCCAAGTAGCCGGAGGCCTCGTCGGTCGTCACGTTCCCGAGGAAGGTCCCCTGGCTCACGAGGTCGAGCACCTCGTCGCGGTGCGCGAGGTCGAGGGTGTTGCGTTTGTGGTCGGCGCCGTACATGTAGCGGACGGCCTGGATCCACCCCGAAAAGAGCTTCTTGTACGCGTCGGGGCCGACGGTGACGTACCTCTCGCGGTTGGCCATGAGCCCCTCGGCCAAGATGCCGGGGTAGGTCGCGCTCGTCGCCACGACCTCGCCGCCCGCCTCGATCTGCGGCTTCGAGTCGGGATCGGCGTTGAGGGAGACGGCGTCCTCGCCGGAGAGGTAGGTGTCGACGAGCTCGGTCGCCGAGCGCTCGACCACGTCGGTCGTGGTCACGTCCAAAGACCACCCGGCGTGAAGAGAGGTGTCACGGAAGTAGTAGTCGAGGAGCAGCATGTTGCTCGCCGCGGACGAGTACGTTCCGACCTTCTTCTTTTTGGCGCGGATGGCCTCGATCGCCGCCTCGACGGGCGGGCGGACGATGATTTGGTCTCCGCCGTAGGACCAGTCGACCTCACCCAAGAACACGATGGGCGACTTGCGCTGCATGGCATACGTGAGGAGAGTGCCCTGCATGTAAAAGCCGCAGTCGACCGAGCCGTCGGCGATCGCGTCGGTGAGCTTCGTATCTCCGCCGGCTTCGAAGTTGACCACCTCGACGTCGAGCCCCTCGGCCTCGAAGAAGCCCTTGGCCTTGGCCACGTCGAGCGGGCTCCAGCCGGCCCAGGGCACGGTGCCGACGCGGAGCTTGGGCAGGGCCGGACCTCCTTCGGTGCTGGAGCACCCGGGCAGGGCGAGCGCGAGCGCCACACTGCCGAGCCCGACGAACGCTGTGCGTCGCGAGATCGTGGCCTGTCGTCGAGCGGGGCGCGTCGCATCGGAGCGAATGGGCATCGGCGGTTCTCCGTGTCTCATCGGCAGAGGCCGGGCGTTCCGCCCTCGCCCCTTCCGTCTTTGTAGGTGCGGGCCCCGCCGACGTACGCCCCCTGCGCGTCGACGCAGAAGGTCTGCCAGCGTGGGGGGGCGACTCGGCCGTTCATCGGGTCGAGCGCCGTGACTACGCCGTCGAAGTCGATCCTCCCGGCCGCCCCTTTGGAGAGCTCGGCGATGGCGCTCGGGACGTCGACGGGGCCCGGGCCCACACGTCGCGCGCCGGCCGCCATCACGTCGGAGAGCGCCCGGGTGACGTCGGCCCCTCCGAACGCCCCTCCCGCGCCGCGGAACGACGCGAGGTACGCGGCATAGAAGGCGAGGGCGGTGAGGTCGTACGCGCGCGCCGCCGTGAGGCTCGGGGTAGGTCCCGGCGAGCCCGCGCCGGCCGAGGTCGCCTTGCGGAAGCGATCTCGGAAGCTCGCGAACGTGCCCTCGTCGCGCGCGGGCCAAATGCCGAATACGCGCCTCCTGAACGCGGGATCGTTCGGCTGCACCCGGTACCCCATGTCCTCTTCGTCGAGGACGACGTGGAGGTAGATGGGCTTCGTGGTCGCGGCCGCGAAGCGCTGCTCGACGAGGGGGAGGATCGTGGAGCCCCAGGTCGCGTCGGTGAGGGGGACGACGACCGTGGGGGCGAAGGTGGTGAGCTCGTCGGCGAGCTGCGCGGGCGTGAGCTTGGCCGCGTCGAAGGCTCGGTAGCAGCCGCCGGCGCCGCAGGTCGGGTCGCTCTGGTTGACGACCGCGGTCTTCTCGTTGAAGACGAGCTTCTCGGTGAGCGTCTGGCCGAGCAGCTCGCGCCCACGGCCGAGCACGACGGCGAGCCGCACCTTTCCCTGGGGCGTGCGTGCCTCGGGAGAGACGTCCAGCAAGGCCGCGCCGAGCGCGGAGACGATCGCGTCGCGCCCGGGCCCGAAGAGGAAGACGGTCGACTCGGCGCCCTTGACGCCCGAGGCGGTGTTGTCTCCGAGGGCGCCGGCGAGGACGGGGATCTCCGCTGGGGCCGTCTGCTCGACGACCTTCTGGAGGGCCTCTTCGGTCGTCGGCCCTACGATCGCCTTCGCTCCGAGCGCGGCGAGCCTGGCCCCGGCGGCGCGCGGCCGGGAGCTCGTGCACCCGACGATCGCGAAGCGGCGCTTGCCCGGCAGCGTCACGCCTCGCTCGGATTGGAGCTCGTCGAGGGCGACCTTGGCGCCGGCCAGGTGCGCGTAGTCCCTCGCGTACGCGGGGTCGTCGGGGGCGACCTCGCCGATGACACCGAGGATGTGCGTCCCCTCCACGAAGGGGTTCCCGAGCACGATCGGGCACTCGGGGGTGAGGACCTGCACGCAGCGGCGGCGCTCGGCGGACGTGGAGGCGCAGATCGCCCCGGGGCCGACGAGATCGACGCAGTCGGCGTTCGCCGCGCACTCCCCCTCGGCGAGCGGCTCGGCCGAGTCGACGCAGAAGCCCGCGCGTGGGCCGGCCTTGGCGCACCCGGTGCCGGCGAAGTCGGGGCCTCGCCCGCGGCAGTCGTCGTCGGTCGTGCACTGGTCGGCCTCGCCGGACACGTGCAGACTGCACGCGGGGGAGGCGAGGCCGAGCGTGAAGAGCCCGAGGAGGAACGCCTTCGTGACGCCGTGTCTCATCGGCTGCTCCCTGCGCGGCACGAGCGCTCCGCGGCCCCGCATTTCTCGGTCACGCATTTCGCGCACGTCGCGTCGGCGGGCACACCTCCGCAGTGGAGCGAGCACTCTTCGGTGCAGGACGTCCGGCACACGCAGTCGACGTAGGCGCCGAGGAGCGCCGCCGAGCCCGGGTTCCCGTCGCTTCGGCAGGCCCCAGGGCGTACCCCCCGCGTGATCGTGTCGCCGCAGGTGAGACAGGTGGCCGGGTCGCTCGGGGGGAGATCGCCCGGGATGGGCGGCGGCGCGGACGGGGCAGCGCCGGCGTCACGCCCCGTGGTCACGATGGGCGAGTCGTCGACGCAGGCAGAGAGCCCCGTCGCGAGCACGACGAGGACCCCTGCGGCGCGCGCGGCCCTCACAGCTCACCTCGGACGGCGAGCCCGAGCCCGAAGGGCCCGAGCCCGACGCGCGCCGTCGGCTTCGCCCCGTGGCCGTCGTCCGTGGGGCGCGTCACCGCCTTGATGGTGAAGTAGGTCGCGACTCCCGCGGCCACGACCGTCGACGCGAGGAGGACGTCGGTCGCGAGGCCCAGCGCGCGCGCCTTGTCGGCCGGAGTGTCGATGTCGGCGCGCGTGGCGCCGTACGTGGCGCGCGCGGTCTCGGCGTCGTTCCTGGAATCCACGGCGATGATGCCCGTCGCGATCGACGCGATCCCGAGTCCGCCCGCCACGGCCCAAGGGACCCACAAGAGGCTCGCGCCGTCTTCGTTGCCCTTCGTGGTCGTCGGGGGCGCCGCCGTGGACGCGGAGCTCGCCCCACGCGTGGCCGCGGGCGGGAGCGGGAGATCGACCGTGGCCGACTCGCCCGAGGGGGCCTCGATCGTCTTCTCGACGCGGCGCTCGCCGAACCGGATCGACACGCGGTGGCGGCCTGCCTTGATGGCGACGGGGCCCGACACCGGCGTGGTGGCCACGCGCTCGTCGTCGACCGTGACCTCGGCGCCCGGTGGGGCGTCCGTGCGGACGACGAGGGACACCACGGCGGGCTCGAGCTTCTTCACGAAGGCCTCGACGGTGGCGCGCCGCGCGGCGTCGATTCGGTCACCGCCCTCGGCGAGGTAGCGCCGGAACGCCGCCAACGCGCCGACCGGGTCCCGGCTCTCCATTTTGCAGAGGGCGATATTGAAGAGGATTCGGTAGTTGCCACTCGACTTGTACGCGACGTCGAACTCGATGAGCGCGCCCTCGAACGCCCCGGCCTGGTAGAGGCCGACACCCTTCTCGAAGCGCTCGACGGCCTCTTTCGTGTCTTCGGCCGAGGCCACGGAGGGATATCCGGCGCCGACGACGCCGGCGAGCGCGATGGCCAAGACGAAGCGGGGAGAGGGGAGTCGCCTTGGACGGGCCATAAGGGGATTACTTTTTGAAGACATCGGTGTCGAGCGCAGGCTTGGGGGCGTCGGTGGGTTTCACGGGGAGCTCGCGGATCCCCTTCGGGTCGGCGTTGGCCGCGGCGGACGGCCCCTCCGGCGAGGGGGAGGGCGTGGCCGTGGGCGGTGGGGCGTGCCCTCCTTGCGGGTAGGCCTCGAGCGCGAAGTCGACCGCGCGATCACGATCGAGCACGAACGTGAACGCCCTCGGTTTGTACCCGGCGGCCTCGGCCCGTAGGACGTGCGACCTGCCGTCCCGCGCGAGCTGCCCGTGAAACGGGTTCGCGCCGAGGGGGCGGTCGTCCAAGTACACCTTGGCCGAGAGCGGGCTTATCGCGACGTCGAGCGTCACGTTCGTGTCGGTCGGCGTGGCGGTCGGTGGCGCGACCTCGACCACGGGGCCCTTGGGAGGTGGCGGGGCCTCGCTCGCGTTCGCCCTCGGGGGCTCGATCGGCGCGCGCGGACGGGTGGCGAAGAACGTCGCCGCCGCGGCCACGAGGGCCACGAGGACGGCGCCGGCGAGCACACGGGGGAGAGGCCTCGACGGCGCGCTCGGCGGGGGGAGGCTCGCGATGGGGGTGGTCGTGGCGAGCGGGGTGAGCGGGGCCGTCGCGCTGCGCTCCGAGGTGCCCCTAGGCGCGCTCGCGCCCGAGTCGCTCGTCCCCGCGATCCGGGTCGGATCGAGCGCGGGCAAGGGGGCGGTGCGATCGGCGTCGGGCGCGGCCTCGAGCAGGCGCGCGATCTTCGCCCTCTCCTCGGCCGTGAGCTCGAGGAGGGTGGCCCCGAGGTCGGCGAGCCCGTTCCGCGGCTCGTTGCGCTCGAGCCACTCCTCGAGGGCGAGCCGCATGGCGTGGGCCGTGGGGAAGCGGTCGTCCGGGCTCGGCGAGAGGGCGCGCACACACGCGGCCTGGAGCTTGGGATCGGCGCCCTCGTGATCGAGCGTCGGGAGCTGCCCACGGACGAGGCGGCCCAAGATTTGGGTCTCGTTCAGCCCCTCCCAGAACCGATTTCGGGTGATGGCCTCCCACAGCAGGATGCCCGCGGAGAACACGTCCGCGCGCCGATCGATGGGGCCCGCTTGCACGTGCTCGGGCGACATGTACGCCACGCGCCCCTTGATGGTGCCGGCCTGCGTCTCGTGGGCGTGCGTCTTCGCCTTCGCGACGCCGAAGTCGACCACCTTGACCTGCCCGTCGACCGTCACGAACACGTTCGCGGGGCAGACGTCGCGGTGCACCACGCCGACGTTCTTGCCTTCGGCGTCGGTGAGCTCGTGCGCGTGGTGGAGCCCGGCGAGCATGTCGGCGATGATCCGGACGCTCGTGGAGAGCGGGAGGTGGGCGCCCTCTTTGGCGAAGTGGCGTTGGATCCGCCAGAGGCTCCGCCCATCGAGGAAGTCCATCACCATGTAGTAGGTGCCGCCATCGACGCCGGCGTCGTTGGTCTGCACGATATTTCGGTGATTGAGCTTCGCCGCGAGCCTGGCCTCGTCGAGGAACATCTCGCAAAACTTCGGGTCGTCGGCGAAGTCGGCGCGAAGCGTCTTCACGACGACGAGCTTCTCGAACCCCGCGACCCCTTGGGTGCGCGCGAGGTACACGTTGCCCATTCCGCCTTGGGCCAACCGGGCCACGACGTCGTATTTGCCTATTCGATGCGGGTCGCTCATGGGAAGCTCCCACCCCGGAGGGAGGATATTCCGACCGAACCAACCTTGGCGCAATGGCAAACGAATGCCGCGTCGGCAGCGAGCGCGACGCGGCATGGTTCGGCTAACGAGGAGTTGAGGGAGCGCGACCTCGATTCGAGGTCGGCGGGCCTCAACTTGGCCTTACTTGTTCACGATGTGGAACTCGACGCGGCGGTTGTCTTTGCGGCCCGCCTCGGTGTCGTTCGAGGCGATGGGCTTCTCTTGGCCGAAGCCGACGCTCGAGAGGCGCTCCTTGGCGATGCCCTTCTTGACGAGCGCGTCGACGACCGAAGCCGCGCGGGCCGCGCTGAGCTTCTTGTTCTGGTCGGCGTAGCCCTTGTTGTCGGTGTGGCCCTCGACGCTCAGCATTTTGATCTCGGGGTGCTTCTGGAGCACGTTGACGACCGCCTGGAGCGTGTCGTCGTTGTCTTTCCCGGCGGCGATGGCGGCCGAGCCCGTCTGGAATTTGACCTGGTCCAGGATCTTGATGAGCCCGCCCTGCACGAAGGCCTTCGGGCAGCCGTTTTTCGTGGGATCCGGGTCGGGTTTGCCGGCCTCGTTGGGGCACGCGTCCTTGTCGCCGAGGATGCCGTCCTTGTCGGGATCCGGGTCGGGGCAGCCGTTGGTCTTCGGGTCGCTCGAGGCGATGCCGGCGACGGAGGGGCACGCGTCTTCTTTGTCGGTCACGCCGTCGCCGTCGGCGTCGGTCGCGAGGGGGCAGCCGTTCGTCTTCGGGTCGGTCGTGCGGGGACCGCGCTTCTCGGGGCAGGCGTCGTCCTTGTCGGCGATGCCGTCGCCGTCGGCGTCGGGCGGGCAGCCGTTGGTCTTCGGATCGTCGGTCTTCGGGCCGGCCACGTCGCGGCAGGCGTCCTCGTCGTCGGGGATCCCGTCCTTGTCCGAGTCTTTGGCGACGGCCTTGGGGCACTCCTTGTCGAGTGCCACTTTCGTTCCGTCGGGGCAGTCGCGCTCGGCCTTCTCGACGCCGCCGTACTGGTACCCGAGGGTGAGGCGCATTTGGTAGTCGACCCCGGCGAGGAGCTCTTGTTTGGCGCCCGTGGCGAGGCCGGCGTTGAGCCAGCGAACGTCGAACCCGATGGGCGAGATGCCGAAGGTGAACTTGTCTTTCGAGAAGTTGACCCGCACGTCGGCCCCGGTCGAGAGCTGGAAGGTGGCGGTGTCTCCGCGGTTCGGCACGAGCGTTCCGCGGCGGTCGGTGGGGGCCACGAGCTGCGGGTTCAGGAGGTGGAGCACGGGCTCGAGCTCCACGCGGGCCCCGCCCTTGTCGTAAATGGGGAAACCGAGGCCGAAGCTGAGCGGCTCCACGCGGGCGCCGAGCATGTCGATGGTGCCGACGATCATCGCCGCGGCGTGGTAGCGCAAGAGGCCCCCGCCCTTTTGCCACTCGAGGCCGCCGCCGGCCACCGAGTTGGCGAACACGTTGCCGTTCGACACGGGGAACGAAGGGCGGAACACGAACGAGACGCGCCCCTCGTATTCGGTCGAAGGCTCGGGTGCCGCCGGCTTGGCCCCCTCGGGGCCCTCGGCGAGGGCGAGCGTCGGTGCCGATACGAGAACGAGCGCGAGTGCGGAGAGGGAGCGCCTAAGGTGCATGGCGCGACTCAAGCACACTCGCCGCCCGGGCGGGCCCGCCGAAGCACCACACCGTGGGAAAAGTTCGCACCCGGCCACGGTCGCGCTCCCCGAAGATGCCTCGGCGGCACGTCGTTCGCGGATCGCGGTGCCCGTCGCGCGGGGCGTGTGGCGAGACGTGACGAGACGTGGCAAGGTCTCCTACCCCCGCGAAATGTCACAGGAAGGTGACGCACCGAACGGAAGCGACAAGGTACCTTTCCCAGTCCCCTCGTTCGCTCCCTCGGAGGTCTCTCATGCGCACCCTGCTTCGTCTTTCCATCGCCGCCTCGGCGCTCCTCTTCCCCTCGGCCCTCTTCGTCGCCTGTGGCGACTCGAGCGGTGGCGAGGATGACGCCAGCACCGAGAGCGACGCGACCATCCAGCGTGTCGACGCGGCCTCGAGAGATGCGGGCCGTGACACGTCCGTGCCGGACTCGTCTCGCCCCGATTCGTCTCGGCCCGATTCCTCGACCCCGGACGCGAGCGACGGAGGAGGGGCCGACGCGAGCGACGGAGGGGGGACCGACGCGAGCGACGGGGGCGGTGTCGACGCGGGGGCGGGGGCGACGTTCATGGTGGTGCGCATCGGCACGGGGGGAGCCGCGGTGCTGAGCGCCGCGGCCGCGCCGGTGTTCGTCGAGGAGCGTCAGTCGAGCGACGGAGCGGTGGTGCGCACGATCCCGCTCCCGGTGGCCGCCGCGGGGGCGAATCAGCCGTTCACGCTGGCCGGCAACTCGTCGACGGAGGGAATGCTGCTCACGTCGGCGAATGGCCAATACGTGACGCTCGCCGGATACGGGGCCATCCCCGACACGGCCGCCGTCAACGGGACCGACTCGGCGGCGACGAACCGCGTCGTCGCGCGCATCGACAAAAACGCCGCGATCGACACGAGCACCCGCCTCGACGCCGCCTTCTCCATGGTGAGCGTACGCGCCGCGGTCACGAACGACGGGACCTCGTATTGGGTGACCGGCGAAAACGGGGCCAACACGAGCGGTGGCGTCTACTACATCGCCAATGGCACCCAGGGCGGCACTCAAATCCTCGCCGCGCCCCAGAACATGCGCGGCCTCGGCATCTTCGGCGGTCAGCTCTACGGAGATACCCAATCGGGTGCCGCCGGGAACATGCTCCGGCTCTTCACGATCGGCATGGGCCTGCCCACCGCGGCGGGCCAGACCGGGACGAACTTGCCCGGCATCACGAGCATGAACACCTCGCCGAACGGGTTCGTCGCGCTCGACCTGAACGCGGCGGTCGCGGGGATCGACACGATGTACGTCGCCGACACCCGCTCGCTCGCGGCGCAGGGCGGCGTGCAAAAATGGACGTTCGACGGCGCCACGTGGACGCTCGCGACCACGTTCAAGACGGGGCTCACCGGCGCGCCGATCCAGGTCGCCGCGGCCAAGGTGGGGAGCGCGACGCACGTGGTCGCGACGACGCTCGACAACCCCGCGAAGCTCGTTCGTTTCGTCGACGACGGCGGCGCGAACCCGGCGGCCGTCACCCTCGCGACCGCGGCGGCGAACACCCAGTTCCGCGGCGTGGCCGTCCCTCCGAAGTGAGCGCCGCGTGAGGTTGGTGCGGCGTTCGTCGGAAGCGTGCTACACGCGGGCTCATGACGAACGCCGCTCCGAAGGTCGTGTTTTTGGCCACCGTGCGTGATTTTGCGCGCGCGCTCCCCGGGCACGACATCCCCGATACCGCGGTCGCCCGCTTCGGCGATCGCGCGGTCTTCGTGTACGACGCGGCCACGGGCTTCGATCTCTTCGCGGCCCTGCCCGAGGCCGAGTCCGACCTCGACGACGACGTCGACGCGGCGGCGCTCCTCGACGCGATCGAGGACTTCGTCGACGACGACGCCATGGATGGGGTGTTCGAGGTGTGGGCGAGCCCGCGCAACGACGCCGAGTCCCTCCTCGCGGCGTACGCGGCCGACGAACAAGAGTGGGAGCTGGGCTTTCACTCCGCCGGCACGTACGCCGAGGTCGAGAAGGCGGCGCGCGCGGCGGGCCTCGCCGTGGCGCCCCTCGTGGTCGACGTCAAACGCTCGTGAGCGTCAGTTCCTCTCGACGCGGATGACCACGTCGTCGAGGCGAATCGAGCTCGCGGGGGCGTCCGTGTTGCGGAGGCCGACGGACACTTCGACGTCCGTAGCGGTGGTGTTCACGGTGGTGATCTTCGACACGGACGTCCCGTCGTAGAAGACGACGTCGGCGTTGTTCTGCGGGGCGATGGGGATGCGCATCGTGACCGTGGTCCAGCGGTCGGCGAGGGGCGTGCCCGTGACCGGGACCCACAGCCGCGCGACACCTCCGCCCGACTGCACCTGCTCGAGCCCGTACCCGGTGTACGTATCGGTGCCGTTGGGTTTGCCGCCGAAGTAGTACGCGAGCTCGTACCTCAGCGTGGAGAACTTGATCTGCGCGAGCACCTGGCGCCCATTGAAGGGAGGGCGCACGCCTCCCGAGGGGAACGGGTTCACCTTCATCTCGAGCGTGACGTTGCGGATCTGGTTCGGCCCGGTGACGCGCATCGTGTACGGCGAGCCGGCCGTCTGGAATTGCGCGGCAGAGGGCGCCTGCGACGTGAGCGAGCGGGGGGGCGAAGCGAACTGGGCCGTCGAGAGGCCGCCGCCCGCGTCGAACTGGGGGCCCATGCCGAGGTCGCCGTTCGGGACCGGCGAGACGATGGTCCAGTTCGCCGACATCCGCGACGGGCCGTCGAAATCGGCGCAGAAGAGGTCTTGGTTCGCTCCGGGAGGCGAGAGCTTGGTGCAGAAGGTCTCGGGCCCGGCTTCGGCCGCGTCGGCGGTGGCGGCGTCGGGCACGCTCGTGTCGGGGAGGGATCCGTCGGGCGGGGGCGCGGTCGACGTCGTCGTCGGCGTGGAGGTGGGCGCGGCTGCGTCTTGCGCGGGGACCGGGTCGTCTCCCACGCACGCGAGCACGATGGCTCCCGCCGTGCCGAGAGCCGCCGCACATCCGAGGATCCAAGAGAAGCGCGTCTTCATCGGGGCCTAGCGTAGCGCATCACCCGGCTCCGTGCCGCTCGTCGCGCCGAGAGGGCTCCGGTCCGACCGCCCGGGTCGCCGATGTCAGCTGTTTCGCCACATGCGGCGCTCGTCCGCCTGGAGCATGGCGAGCCTGCGCTGCTCCTGCACGAACGCGCCGTACGCGCGGGGGACGCGGGCGTCCTTCCCGAGCTTGTAAAGTACATGCAATGCGGCCTCGGCGTCGTCGCTCGCGCGGTGGGCGTTCTCGAGCTTCACGCCGAGGCGCGCGGCCACGTCGCCGAGGGCGCGGGAGCGTTCGTCGCTCTGGAGCTCGCGGGCCCACACGAGCGGGTCGACCCACTCGACCTCACGGCGCATGGCGGGCACGTCTTGGGCGGTGACCTTCGCGCGGGACATCTCGGCCTGGAGGAAGGCCTTGTCGAACGCGGCGTTGTAGGCCGCGGGCACGCACCCCTCGAGGGCCTTTTTGACCTCGTGGGCGATCGTCTCGAACGAGGGGGCGTTCGCCACGTCGGCGTCGGAGATGCCGTGCACCGCCTGCGCCTCGGCCGCGATCGGCCGCCCCGGGTTCACCATCCAGTTGTACTTGGCCACGATCTCGCCGCGCTGCCCGACCACGATGCCGAGCTCGATGACGCGGTCTTGGCCGGCGTCGCGGCCGGTGGTCTCGACGTCGAGCATGGCGATGGGCACGTCGTCCCACGGGACGTCGGCGGCGTGCTCTTCGGCGAGGCCCTTCACCGAGACGCGCAGCAGGTGCGCGATGCCCGGGTAGTGGCGCCCCGTCGGGAAGCAGCCGCAGCCGTCCGACGTGGATTTCACCGCTTCGCGCCTGCGTCTTTCAGGAGGTCGACCTTGGGGCCGGCGTCGCCCTTGAGCGCGCCTGCGTCACCTTTGGGAGCGCCTGCGTCGCCCGGGGCCACGAGCGCGCTCGCCACCACCGCCGTGCCGCCGCCCGTCGCCGCGAGCTCTTGCGAGAACCACTCGGCGAAGTCGGTCTTCATGTCGTACTCGCGCCCGTTGATGTAGAGCGTGGGCGTGCCCTTCACCTCGAGGGCGTCGGCCTGCTTGCGGTCGCGATCGAGGCGGTCTTTCGTGGCGGGCGCCACCATGTCGGCCTTGAACTTGCCGATGTCGAGCCCGAGGTCCTTCGCGTAAAGGTCGAGGTCGCCCTGCTCGAGGTGCTGCTGGTTCGCATAGAGCTTGGCGTGCATCTCCCAGAATTTGCCCTGGTTCATGGCCGCGATGGCCGCGCGGGCCGCGGGCTCGGCGTGGGGGTGGCCGCCGAGGGGCATGAACTTGTAAACGAACTTGACGTTCGCCTTGTGCTCTTCCCACGCCTTCTCGATGATCGGCGCCATGAGCCCGCAGTGGGGGCATTCGAAGTCGGCGAACTCGACCATGACGATGGGGGCCGCGTCGGGGCCCTTGGCGGGCGAGCCGTCGAGCGCGACGTTCTTCACCTTCTCGGGGTCGAAGCGGTTCTTGTAGGCCTTCTCGATTTGCTCGCGGCTCATGCCGTCGCGGACGCCCTTCAGGACGTACTTGGCCGCGGGGAGGCACTTCGTGCAGGCGCGCTTCTCGTTCACGCACTGGGCGATGGGCACGGGCACGCTCTGGCAGGGCGAGAGAAACTCGCTCACGTACTGCGAAAACTCCTTCTTTTCGCGCGTGGTGAGGGAGCTCGTGTCGATGCCCTCGACCTTCACGTCGGCGACCTCGGGTTTGTCTTTTTGTGCGTCGCCCGGGGCGGACGAGTTCTGGCACGTGGCAGACGTTCCCGAGAGCGACGCGACGAAGGCGACGACGAGGCTCACACTTTTTGCGTTCATGGCCATGGCCCTTGCTCCCTTACCACAGGGTCGGAGGAGGCTACAGGGCCCGCGTGGGCGTCGCGTGACGGGCCAAAAAGGGGCGCCACCTCGGCCTCTCGGGCCAGCGCGGGCTCCGAGGCGCGGAAAAGACGCGCGCCGGGCACGGAACGGGTACGGAAAATGCGTTCCTCAGAACGGAGTTGCGCGGGGTCGAAAGCGCGCTAAAGACCCCGGGTTTTCCATGCGAAGCCTCGTCTTGCCCTACAAAAGCTCGTTCGCGCTGAGTGAGGTGATGCACGGCTCGCCCGACGCGACCCTCCCGGTCCCCGAGGGCGCCTACGTGGGCGACGGGGAGTGGGTGGTCGCCGTGGTCGAGGTCGCCGAGGGGAAACGGTCTTCGGCCGCCGCGGCGGTGGGGCGCAGGTCGGAGCGTGGGCCCGTGGTGGCGTTCGGCGCGCTCGATTGGGAGCGCATCGGGGGTCTCACGGCGCCGTCGAGCTCGCGACCGGGGAGCGTCTCGCGCGTGGCCGTGGCGTCCGCGGAGCTCGCGGCCGACGAAGACGCACCTCCGAGCAGCCTGCGCACCCCGGGCGTGCGTGTGGCCGTGGTCGACGACGACGCCGCCACACGCGACGAGCTCCGATCGACGCTCCGCGCCCAAGGCCTCGACGTGGTGGCCTTCGCGACGTGCGCCGAGGCGTTGGCCGAGCCTGGTCCGCTCCACGCGGCGGTGGTGAGCTACGGGCTCCCGGAGGGGGCCGCCAAGTCGTTCGCCCGCAAGATCCGCGAGAAGCGCCCCTCGGGCTTGCCCGTGCTCTTCGTCTCGGGTCAGCGCTGCTCCCGTGAGGTGGTCGAGGCCTACGCCTCGGGCTGCGACGACTACCTCGCGCGCCCGTTCCGCGGCGCCGAGCTCGGCGCACGTGTGCTCGGCCTCCTCCGCCGCTCGCTCGACGCCTACCGCTGAATCGAGGCGGACCGTGGAGCTCGTGGGCACCGAGTCGGTGAGCGTCGAGCTCTCCGCGCGTCTCGACCTCGCGGCGACGGACGCGATGGCGCTCCGCGTCCCCGCGCCCCTCGTGCTCGAGCGGGATGGAGCGGGGAGGGCGAGTGCCTCGGTGCTCGCCCTCGAGATGAGCGGGCTCGGGCTCGGTCGGCTCCCACCACGCTTCGACTACAAAGAGGTGCTCTACCGGCTCGGTGTCGCCGTCGACGGAGCGCCGGCGTGGCTCGCCCTACGGTGCGACATCGACCGCCCGCTCGTCCGGTCGTTCGCGCGCGCGATCATCCGGTATCCGGTCTGCTCGGCGACGCTCACGATCGACGAACACGCGGACCGAACGATCACCCTCCTTGCCCACACGGATCGGGATCACCTCTCCATGACACTCGCCCTCGTCGAGGGGCAAGACGCGCCCGAGGCGAGCCCACCGCGTCGCACGTTCGTGGTCGACGGCCCGACGCTCTTCGAGATCCCCTGGGGCGAGCGCCCCGCTCCCCGGCGTCACCACGCCGATGTCGTGGCGATCGACGGCGCATCCACCGACGCGGTGTTCGGCGGCTCGGTCACGTTCGAGCCGCGCGCGCTCGTCCACCACGGCCGCGGCCACCGTTGCGGCGCGGCGAGGCGTCGGGGTGCTGCGGGCGCGTGAGCTCCGCGCCGTTCGCCGTGTCGGCGCCCTCCGGGATCCGCGCCCTCGCACCTTCACCTACTTCGGCACGGGACGTCGCGCGAGGCGCACTTCGGCGCGATCGGCGCTACGTTCGACTCGGCGAGGGAGGCGGCGGGTGAGCAAGGTGAAGCCGTGTGTGGCGTGCGCGCGCCCGATGTCGGTGGCGTTCTTGGAATGCCCGTTCTGCGGGGCCGAGCAGCCGAAGGTCGCCGCGAGCGCGCGAGGCGAAAAGGCGCAGCGCTGCCCCACGTGCACGCGGCTCTACTCGACCACCTTCGACACGTGCCCGTTCTGCGCCGACGAGCCTCGCGGAGAGGGAGCCGTGCCGTACCGTGGCTCGGCCCGGGAAGCGAAGCCGGTCGAGCCCATGCGCTTCGACGTGCCCGAGGCCGACGATTTTCGGGGCAAGGGCCTCGCCGCGGGTCTCGCGCTGCTGCTCGTGCTCGGAGGTGGGCGGGGGCTCATGGTGGCCTCGGGGAGCGAGCGCCTCGGTGGCCAAGAGAGCTCGGGGCTCTTCTTTCCGTGCCTCGTCGCGGGGCTCGTGCTCGGCCTGGGGGCGGGGTTCGTGCTGTCGCGCGCGATCGACGCCTTCGGAGAGCCGGGGGGCTTCAAGGTCGTGGTCTT
Source organism: Myxococcales bacterium (assembly GCA_016712525.1). Lineage (NCBI taxonomy): Bacteria > Pseudomonadati > Myxococcota > Myxococcia > Myxococcales > Myxococcales bacterium. The sequence continues at coordinate 166,560 of JADJQX010000001.1, read as the reverse complement.
CTTGGCCGCCTTCGCCACGGCGCCGTGCGCGCTCACGGTGTATGCCCTCCTCGACGCGGTGAACGGCATCGGCGCCGCGGGGCGAGAGCGCGACGTGGTGTGCGAGGTCCTCTACAAAGATCGGCACTCTCGCCGCGGGACCGACCTCGGCTGGCGCCTCGGCTATGCGTGCGAAATCGACGATTTCGGCACGTTGATAGGCACGTACACGTCGCACGCGGAGCCCCCGGGATTGCCCAAAGGCCACGTGACCTTCCGCGCGAGCCCGGGGCTCCTCGGGCTCTGGATTCGGCGCGGCGAGCCGGTGGGGCCTATGCCACCTACGCCCCACACGAAGTTGCCATTTCCGGTGCACGTGCCGGTCGGAGCGGGCCACTCGGGGCCGGCTCGCCCGTGACGGAGGCGCTGCGAGGTCAGGCGGCCGTCGGGGTGGCGTCGCCGCCCGCGGAGGGAAACGCGAGGCGGACGATCTTCTTCGCGACGCTCCACACCTGCGAGGAGAGGGAGCTCGAGTTGTAGGCGACGCCGTATTTGCCGCAGATCGCGCGGACCTCGCGGGCCATCTCCGGGTACCTGTGCGCGGGCACGTCGGGGAACATGTGGTGCTCGATTTGGTGGCTCAAGTGCCCGCTCGCCACGTGGAGCAGCCACGAGCCCTCGAAGTTGGCCGAGCCGCGGAGCTGGCGCAGGTAGAACCCGCCGCGGGTCTCGCCGTCGAGGGCCTCGGGGGGGAACGTCTCGGTGCCCTCGGGGAAGTGCCCGCAGAAGATGACCAAGAACGACCACACGTTCCTCACCACGTTGGCGACCAGGTTGCCGGCGAGCACGTGGAGGGCGAAGGGCCCCGCGAGGAGCGGGAAGAGCACGTAGTCCTTCCGGAGCTGCTTTTTTGCCTTCGCGAAGAGCTCGCGCACCTTCTCGCGCTGCTCCTCGGTGCGCTCGCTCGGGCGAAACAGGTACTTGGGCATGTCGATGTCGTGCGCGGCGACTCCCCACTGAAAGAGGAGACCCAGCACGAGGGTGGACAGTGGCTGGAGCAGGGCGAGGGGCGTCCACGGCTGGGACGGGTCGACGCGGAGCATGCGGTACCCGAGGTCGTGGTCGACGCCGCGCACGTTCGTGTAGGTGTGATGGAGCACGTTGTGGGAGTGCCGCCACTGCTCCGACGGGCACACGATGTCCCACTCGTAGGTCTGCGAAGAGAGCGTGGGATCGTTGGTAAAGTCGTATTGGCCGTGCAGCACGTTGTGGCCAATCTCCATGTTCTCGAGGATCTTGGAGGCCGCGAGCGCGCCCGTGCCGAGCGCCCACACCACGGGGAACAGGGGCGAAAACCCGCTCGCGAAGAGGAGCGCGCGGCCGGCGGCCTCGAGGCCGCGTTGCACCCGGACGACGCGCCGGATGTAGCGCGTGTCGCGTTCGCCGAGATCGGCTTTGGTGCGGGTGAGCAGGGCGTCGATCTCGGCCCCGAAGGACTCGAGCTCGGAGGGGGAGAGTGTGGTGTGGGTCATGGTGTTCCTCGTACGGTGGTTCAGAGATCGACGACGACGGGCCCCACGGGCTCGCTCGTGCAAATGCGGATATCGACGTCGCCGTCGGTGGAGAGGGCGCCCGTGGCCGTGTCGCGGGTCGTCCCCGAGACCTTTCGGCACACGCACGTATGGCAAATACCGATGCGGCAGCCGTGTTTCGGGCGAAGGCCCGCGCCCTCGGCCATGGGGAGGATGGGGCCGCGGCCCTCGGCCGTCTTGCCCGAGCGCGCGAACGTGACCTCCCCGCCTTCGCCCTCGGGAGCGGGCGGCCGCGTCGGGGCCGAGAACTGCTCGGTGTGGAGCTTCGTGAGGTCACCGTGCTTCCGGAGGTCGGCGCGCACGACGTCGAGCATGCCCGAGGGGCCGCACGCGAAGACCTCCCATGACGCGAGGTCGGGCACCCGCGCGGCGAGGTCTCCTTCGCTCATGGGGCCGTGCACGACGGCGATGCGCAGGCCCGGGCAGGTGAGGGGCGCGGCCTTGGCGATCGCGTCGAGCTCGGCTCGAAAGAGCGTATCGCGGGGCGATTTCGCCCACGTGAGGAACACCACCTCGCCGCGGTGCCGCCGCGCGACGAGCGTCCGCAACATCGCCATCACGGGGGTGATCCCGCTCCCGCCGCTCACGAGGAGGAGGCGGTCCGGGACGGGCGTGCCGAGCACGAAGTCCCCTCGAGGTGCGCCGAGCTCGACGATGTCTCCCTCGCGGAGGGCGCGCGCATCGCGCCCGGTGAGCCGGGGGGTCACGAGGCCGGAGGGCCGCGCGCGGATCGTGAGCTCGATCGTGCGGTGTCGCTCGCCGGCGCGCGGCTCGGCGCTCGCGATCGAGAAGACCCGGGTGCGTCGAACCCCGTCGATCTCCAGGGTGAGGGCCGTGTGCTGGCCGGCTCTGTGGGCTGGAAAATGCGGACCGGGGCGCAGCACGAGGGTGACCGTGTCGTAGGTCTCGCGCCGCACGAGGACGACCTCGGCGTGGTGGGCCCTGCGCGAACGAAGCGGCGCGACGAGGCCGACGAAGTCGTCGAGGGTGCGAGGGTAGACGAGCGCGGACGCGAGGCGCGCGCCCCACGAGAGGGGATCGAGCATGAGGGTGCCTTTCGACCTCGCGCGATCGGCGCGAGGCTCCGTGCCGCGCGAGGCGGCGGTGGTGGAACGTCGGGCCCTGACGCGAGGGGCGCGCCGGGCAAAAGGAGACATGGCTCGCGGAGCTACGAGGCCCGCGAGAGAAGCTTCGATGAGGTACGCCGACGCGGGCTAGCGCCGGGTTCTTCGGCGCTTTTGCTTGGTGAGCACGGCGGCCGCGCCGCTCTCGGTGGCGCGGCGTTGGGAGCGCTCCATTTCCCGAGCGAACACGAGGCGTACGGCCTCGAGGCTCACCGGGCGGAGCTCGGCGTAGGTGGCGTCGACGTCGTCGCCGAGCGCGTCGGCGTTCTTCACGAAGTAGGAGGTGAGGTCTTCGGCGAGGCGGCCGAGCTGCTTCTGCATGATGGCGAAGGCGCCCTCGGCCGTGTGGAGCGGCATGCCGACCGCGTCGAGGCGGAGGAGCAGGCCGAGCCTCGCCGGGCTCTCGACGAGGTACGCGTCGCCGCGCCGCTCGACCGCGCCCACCCTCACGAGCTCCCCGAGGAGGCCCGGGCGACGCCCCTCGAGCTCCGCGGCGAGCTCGGCCTCGGTCATGACCTTGGGGCGATCCGAGGCCCACGGCGACGAGAGCTGGTCGTGCGAGCCTATCCACTCGTTGAGCGAGAACTCGCCCTTCGCCGTGCGCGCGAGCACGTCGCGGATGGCGCGGATGCGGAGGCCGCGATCTTGGAGCTCCGTGATCTGAGCGAGCCGCTCGACGTGGGCTTGGCCGTAGTACGCGACGCGCCCGCGGATCGTGGGCTTCGGGAGCGCGCCTTCCGATTGGTAGAACCGGATCGTGCGGCTCGGTACGCGGGTCTGCTCGGCGAGCTCGTCGATCGTGAGCTCGCGCTCGGCCGCAGGGTCCGCGGCGTCGGGGTGGGGCTCTTGCTCTCGGTCGCGTGCCATCTCGGGAGACGGGAGGATAGCGCCGAAGAGGAGGGAAGCTGCGCCAGTCATCACGGTGACAGTTGTGATTGTGACAGCGCCTACTGTCAAGGTTTGGTCTGCGCTTTTTTCCGCGCCTTCGCCTCGGCAAACCCGCAAGCCTTTGGCCTGAACGTCCGCCCACGGGACGTGCGCGCCGGCACGGGCGCTCCACAAGGTGTGCTAAGACCGCGCGCCTCATGGCACCGGACGAGCCCTCTTTTCCGGTCGACACGTCGGACTTCGATCCGGACGTCGACTCGCCGTCGGGGCGCTTCGAGGCCCCCGAGGCCGTGCGAGGCGCGCGTCGCCTCTTCGTCGTGGGCGGTGGGCGCGGGGGGGTCGGCAAGAGCCTCGTCGCCGAGAACCTGGCGGTGTACTTCGCGCAGCTCGGCAAGTCGGTCGTGCTCGTCGACGCCGACCCTACCGGCCCGAACCTCCACGCGCACTTCGGGCTCCCTGCCGCTCGCGAGCCCCACGACATCGAAGACGGCGGTGACTCGGCGCTCAAGAAGGCGCTCGTCACCACGCTCGTCCCGGGGCTCCAGCTCCTCCCGGCGGCGGTCGACGCCGTGACCCCGGCCCCGGCCCTCCGCGGTGGGCGCAAGATCCGCTGGCTCTCTCGTTTGAGGAGCATTCCGGCGGACGTGCTCGTCGTCGACGTCGGGCCCGGTGTCACGCCGTTCGCGGTCGACATGATGCTCGCCGCCGACGTCCCCATCTGCGTCACCGTTCCCGAGCCGCCGGCCATCGAGACCACCTACAGGTTCGTTCGTGCGGCCTACAGGCGCGCCCTCCGCCGCGCGCTCTCGCAGGATCGCTTCCGCCTCTCCATGATGGAGCGTGCGCTCGTCGAGCTGGCCGTCCTCCCGAAGCCGCTCGAGCTCGTGCGGGCCCTCGTCAAGATGGACCGCGGCCTCGCGGAGCTCGCGTGGATCGAGGCGAATCGGCTCAAGTTTTACCTGGTCGTGAACCAGACGCGTGTCCGCACCGACGCGGAGCTCGGCACCTGGATGAGCGAGCTCACGAAGCGGCACTACGGCGTCACGCTCGAGGAGCTCGGCAACGTCGAGAACGACGACACCGTGTGGGTCTCGGTGCGGCGCCGGCGCCCGCTCCTGACGGACGTCCCCACGTCGAAGGCCGCGCGCAACATCGAGCGCATCGCGCGCCGCGTGGTCGCCCTCACGGCCACTCGAAAAGAGTCGGTCATGGCTCCGCCCCCGATGCCCGAGACCGAAGAGTCGCTCTACGCGGCGCTCGGGCTCTCGCGTTCGTCGAGCGACGAGGAGATCCGGCGCGCCTACAAGCGCAAACGCGAGATCTACGCGACCGGAGGCCTCGCCACCTCGTCGATGCTCGACGAGTCCGAGATGCAGCGCGAGCAGACGCTGCTCGAAGAGGCCTACGACACCCTGCTCGATCCGATCCGCCGCCGTGCGTACGACCTCTCGGCGTTCCCCGAGCCCGAGGCGAAGCCCGCCGACGCCGAGCCTCGCCCGGCCCTGGCGATGGAGCAGATCCTGCTCAAAAACGAGCTTTTGCGCGAGATCGGCCCCGACAGCGAGTTCTCGGGCGCGCTCCTCCGCAAGGTGCGCGAGTCGCAAGGGATCGAGGTGCTCGAGATCAGCGCCAAGACGAAGATCACGCGCGCGCACCTCGAGGCGATCGAAGAGGAGCGCTTCGCCGATCTGCCGGCGATGGTCTACGTGCGCGGTTTCGTCACCGAGCTCGCCAAGTTCTTGAAGCTCGACCCGATGCAGGTCCAGAAGACGTACCTCCGTCGCATGCGTGAGGGCCCGTGACGAGACGCGCTCTCCGCGGCGTCGCCGTGCCCGACGTCGTCTTCGGGCTCGTGCTCTTCGTCGCCGCGCTCGCCCCTCGTGTGTGGGCGGTGCACGCGTACGCCGGTGAGCCCGTGTGGGACGGGCACTACTACGAGTTCGGCGCGCGACGCATCGCCGCGGGCCTCGGCTACTCGGACGACGTGATGGTCGCCGGGCACCCGGTGTGGCATCCCTGGTGCCACTACCCGGTGGGCTACAGCGCGTTCCTGGGCTTCTTTTACTGGGTCTTCGGCCAGAAGCTCGCCGTCGCCAACGCGGTCAACGCCGTCACCGGAGCGTGCTTGCCGGTCGCCACGTGGCTCGCCGCGCGCACCTGCCTCTCGAGCGCGCGGGCTCGCCTCGCGGGGCTCGTGGCCGCGTTTCACCCGGGGCTCGTCCTCTACTCGGCGCTCGCCATGAGCGAGCCGCTCGCGGCCACCCTCACGCTCCTCGCGTTCACGCTCGCGGCGCGATCGTCACGGCGGCCCTACGTGGGCCTCGTGCTCGGGGGGCTCGTGCTCGGGCTCTCGGTGCTCGTGCGGCCCACGGCGCTCCTCTGCGCGCCGTTCCTCGCGTTCGGAGCCATCGTCCCCGGGGCACACGCGCCGCTCCGGGACATCGCGTCGTTCGTCCCTCGGGTGCGCACGTGGCTCCTCGCGTGCGTGGTGGTCCTCGCGGCGACGCTCGCGCCCGTGCTCCCGTGGACCGCGCGAAACTGCCGCGTCATGGACGGGTGCGCGCTCGTGAGCACGAACGCAGGCTGGAATTTGGCGATCGGCGCGTTCCCCCGCGCCACCGGGCGCTTCGAGACGCTGCGCTCGGCCGACGGCTGCCGCGAGGTCACGGGCCAAGTGCAGCAAGACCGGTGTTGGCTCGAGTACGGGCTCCTCCACATCCGGAAGGACCCCCTTCGGTTCCTCGGGCTCGTCCCGAAGAAGCTCGGGTACACGTTCGACCACGAGTCGTTCCAGGTCGAGTACCTGCACGAGGCCAAGCCCGCCGCGTGGCCCGACGAGAAGCGCGCGAAGGGGCGCGATTTGCTCTCGAACGTGCACCGCGTTCTGCTCGTCATCGCGGCGTTCGGCGCCGTGGCGTTCGCGCCTCGGAGGCGGGCCCAGGTGGCGCTCGGGGCGGCGCTCGCGCTCTTTGTGTACGTGAGCGTGTCGGCCAAGGAGCCTACGTTCTGGCCCTTCGCCGTGCTCGCCTGCCTCCTGCCGTTCTTGCCTATCCCGGGCCGCCCCGAGCTCCGTCCAGGGCTCGCCATGGTGGCCTCCTTGCTCGGCACCACGGCTCTCGCCCACGCGATCTTCTTCGGCGAAGATCGGTACCACGTGGTCGCGACCCCCGCGATGATCGTGCTGGCGTGCGCCCTCTTCAGGCCTTCGCGCCGAGAGCCGGCGGGGCGCTCGGTGCGCGTGCGGCGGCCCCCGAAAAAGCTCGAAGTATCGTCGGGTTAGCTTCGGTGTGGCCGCGCGCCGGGAGCGGCCTTTCGGGGCGGTCAGTCGTCTTCGGGCATCTTGGGCTCTTCGCCGCCGAAGACCACGCGGGAGAGCTTGGGGAGCACGATCTCTCCGGTGGTGGAGGGCATCGCGTCCCGCGGTCGGTCTTCGACGTGGGGGTCGATGAGCGCTCGGAGCGCGCGCGCCATGTCGACCGCGGTGATCTCGGTCGCACGGTCCTCGGCCATGAGCCAGCCCTCGAGCGCCTCGTGCAGCTCCGGAGGTGCGCCCGGGATGCGCGGGATGACGCCGAGGTGGTGCGGCGCCTCGCCCGTGAGCAGGTGGTGGAGCACACCGGCCAGTGCGACCAAATCGCGCCGCGGCGAAGCTCCTCGTGTGCCCACGCCCAGATCGAGGAGCTTCACGCGCGCTCCGGCCTCGGCCGACGACGCGACGAAGAAGCTCCGCGCCCCGACGCTGCCATGCGAGAGGCCCTGGAGGTGCATGTCTCGGAGCGCGAGCGCGGCGTGGCGCGAGAGCTCGCACGCGACCTCCCAGCGCACCTTGCCGAGCGTGTGGATGCCGCGACCGATGAGCAGCTCGGTCACGAGGAACGGCCGACCCGTGCGATCGTCGCCCGTGTGGATCGCGCGGATCACGCGCGCGGAGGTGAGGCCGAAGAGGCGCTCGGCCATGGCGCGGAACCTGCGGTCCTCGGTCTTTCGATCCGAGCGCAAGAAGCGGATGGCCACGTGCTCGCCGGTCCACGTGTCGCTCCCCGAGAACACGTTCGCCGTCTCTCCGCGAGCGAGGTGCTCGAGCGCGAGGTACCGCCCGTCGAGCAGGTACGGCGGCGGTGGCTGGGAGGGGCCCTGGCGTGACATCGTGCGGCATCGTCAGTGTACGCCGCGGGGCGGGAAACCTGAAGAAAGCGTGTGACTTCGCGGTGGCGGCACGTCGGCCGAGCTTCCCTTCGCGCGGGAATGGGTGAACATTCGACGACCGGATCCTTCTCGTCGAGGCTCGCCCATGCCCTTTCTCCGCCGTCGATTCGCCCCCGAGCCCGCTGCCGCCGACCGCGTCCTCTACACGAGCACGTCCCTCCTCGAGGCGACCCTTCGCGCGTCCGCGATCACGATCCGGGGCCTCGTGTGGGACGCGACCACCGTGCCCGCGCCTCGCGACGACGGCCGCGCGTACGCCCACGTCGTGCTCTCGGGTGTGCTCGCCACGGACGATGGTGTCTTCGGTCCGGGGGAAGCGGCCATCTATCCGAGCTTCGCGGCGATGCACCGCGCTGGGGCCGTCGCGCTCGGCGAGCCTCATCGGGCCGTCGCCCTCCGCCTCGACGGCGCCGAGGTCGTCCCCCGCCGGGCCTCGTGCTCGGTCGACACGATCGCGAAGGCGTACACGACGATCCGCGACGAAGATCCCTTGGCGCACGCCGAGGCCACGGACCTCGCGCGCGCGCTCGGCCTCGAGCCGCTGGTCGAAGCCTCGAACGTCGAGGAGGACGCTCGGGTGGCCGAGGCCCTGTCTCGGGTGCTCTCGGGGCCGACGGGGCTCCCCTCGATGCTCGACCTCGGTATGGGCGTCTCGTCGCGCCAGTCGCGCCGTTGCATCACCTCGTTCTTTCGCTCGTTTCGTATGCCCTTCGAGACGTTCCGCGAGATGCGCCTGTCGTTCACTCTCACGACGGCCATGCTCTACCTCGCCCGGCCCGACGTGTCCGTGGAGCGGTGCGCCCGCGCCGTGGGGCTCGCTTCGGCCACGTCGCTCTGCCACGCCATCGCGAAGGCCGAGCTGCCGCCTCCACGCGTCGCGCGTGAGCGTCGCGCGCGGGCCCTCGCGGCGTGGCCGAAATGAGCAATCCGGATCGCGGGTTGGCCGAAAGGAGCAATGGCCGGCGATGCGTCGAGGGCGCATCGTCTCGTGGTCATGGTCGGTCGTGTTCGGTCGTCGTGGTTCGTGCTGCCGTGGCTCGTCGGATGCACGTCGTTCGGAGTCGAGCCTTCTCCCGGCCCGGATAGCGGGGCCTTCGAGGGAGGCGCGATCGTCGACGGGGGGAGCGACGGTCCGCCCGAAGGGAGCCTCGGCTCCGACGCGGAGGGAGGCGCGTTCGTGGACGCGACGCCCGACGGACCGCGCTACACGTGTGCTTTGCCGGTCGTCGTGTCGTCGCACACCGTGCCATCCGACTGCGAGCGAGCGCTCTCCGACTCGGGTTGCTCGAAGGGGACGCCACCGGAAGGAAGGCCGTGCGCGGGCGGCTCGGTCGACCCCGACGTGACCACGTGTGCGTGCGAGGGGGGAGATCTGCGGCGCACCACGTGCTCGTGCCGATGAGGGAAGCTCCGATGCGGGGGCGGCGCGGGCAACCGAAGACCCCGACCGCCGTTTGAGCTAGCCTCGCGCCCCCGCATGGACCCGAGAGCCCGACATACCGCCCTGGTCGACGAGATCCTCGCGCACGAGTACCGCTACTACGTGCTCGACGATCCGGCCGTGTCGGACGCGGCGTTCGACGCCCTCGTGAAGGAGCTCCGCGCCCTCGAGGCCGCGCACCCCGAGCTCGTCACGAAGGCATCGCCCACCCAGCGTGTCGGCGGCGTGGCGCGCCCGAACGCCGTCAAGGTGAAGCGGAAAACCCGAATGTTCTCGCTCGATAACGCCTACTCCGAGGCGGATCTCGGCGAGTTCCTACGGCGCGTGCGCGAGGGCCTCCCGGACGGCGAGACGCCCTCGTTCACCGTGGAGCCCAAGCTCGATGGCGCGAGCATCGAGGTCGTCTACGAGGGCGGCAAGCTCACGCTCGCCACGACGCGCGGAGACGGCGAGGTCGGCGAGGACATCACCGAGAACGCGCGCACGCTCCGCGGCGTCCCTCCGACGATCGCGTACGAGGGCACGCTCACGCTGCGCGGCGAGGTCGTCATCTACCGCAAGGACCTCGAGAAGATGAACCGCGAGCGCGAGGCCGAGGGGCTCGAGCCGTTCGCCAACCCGAGGAACGCCGCCGCTGGCGCCGTGCGCATGCTCGATCCGAAGGAGGTCGCGAAGCGCCCACTTCGCGCCGTGTTCTACCAGGCCGTCGAGGGCCCCGAGCGCGCCCCGACTCACTCGGCCACGCTCGTGTGGCTCGCCGAGCTGAAGCTCCCGACGCACATGCGTCACGTCGAGGTCTCGGCCGACGGCATCGTGCCTGCCATCAAGGACATCGACGCCGCCCGCGCGAGCTACCCCTTCGAGACCGACGGCGCGGTCGTCAAGGTCGACGCCTACCGCCACCAGGACATGCTCGGGGCGACGAGCAAGTTCCCCAAGTGGGCGATCGCCTACAAATTCCAGGCCGAACGCGCGCGCACCCGCGTGCTCGGCATCACCGTGCAGGTGGGGCGCACCGGCGCGCTCACGCCCGTGGCCGACCTCGCCCCCGTCGAGCTCGCGGGCACCACCGTGTCGCGCGCGTCGCTCCACAACCCCGAGCACCTCGCGAAGCTCGACGTCCGCATCGGTGACCTCGTCGAGATCGAGAAGGCCGGCGAGATCATCCCGCAGGTGCTCGCGGTGCTGCCCGAGGAGCGCCCCGAGGGCACCTCGCCCTACGCCTTCCCCGAGGTCTGCCCGGTGTGCGGCGCGAAGGTCGTCGCGCGCCTTCGCGAAGAGGATCGACCCGAGCTCGGGCAGGAGGCGGCGGTGCGCTGCGGGAACCGCGCGTGCCCAGGTCAGGTGTCGGGCCGGATCATCCACTACTCGCGCAGGTTCGCGATGGACATCGAGAACCTCGGCGAGATGCTCGTCCAGAAGCTCGTCGAGCTCGGCATGGTGAAGGACGTGGCCGACCTCTACGACCTCACGGTCGATGGCCTCGCGTCGCTCGAACGCATGGGGAAAAAGAGCGCGAAGAACGTGGTCGACGGCATCGCGGCCTCGCGCGAACGCCCGCTCGACAGGCTCCTCTGCGGCCTCGGGATCCCGCACATCGGTCAGGTGGCGGCGAAGCAGCTCGCCGCCGAGACACGTACGCTCGAGGCCATGCTCGCCATGTCACCGGCGGAGCTCGGGGAGCGGGTCGGGCACATCGCGGGTTTCGGCCCCAAGATGGTCGAGAGCGTGGTGGCCGCGTTCACCGACCCGGTGGAGCGCGCCCTCTACGAGAAGCTCGTCGCGAAGGGCGTGGGGCGTGAGGCCGAGGTGCCGAAGGTCGTCGAAGGAGGGCCGCTCTCGGGCAAGTCGTTCTGTGTGACGGGCGTGCTCTCGCGCAAACGCGAGGACGTCCACGCGAGCATCCTCGCGGCCGGAGGCGAGGTCCACGACGGCGTGAAGAAGACCACCACGTACCTCGTCGCGGGCGACAAGACCGGCCAGTCGAAGCGCGATCAGGCCAAAAAATACGGCACCGAGGTCATCGACGAGCCCCGCCTCGAGGCGCTCCTCCGCGGCGAGATCTGAGCGCGAGCGTGCTCGGGGAGCGCCAACTCCAGGCGCCTGGAGCGCCAACTCCAGGCACCGACTCCAGGCAGTGGAGATACCGAGAGGCGCCTCTCGACGTGCGATTCGGCGCCTCGGGTCTCGCTGCCTCTTACTTGGGGCCAGCGTCGCCGTTCAAATCTCCGAAGGGCACATAGTCCTCGTTGCGCTTCGTACCATCGTCGTAAAACCACGCCTCCATCCGCACGTCGGCCTCGTCCTCGAAGTCATGAACTTCGTGGCCGGTTTTTCCCTGTTCCGGGCACTTTTCGCTGAGAACCTTCGTGGTGGTCCCGTACTGGGGCTTGTCGAAGTACTCGCACTGCGCCTGAGCGTCGTCTCGGTAGTCCTCCCCGTAGAACTCGTAGCAGCTCCGGATCTTGCCCGTCTTCACGGTGATGTGGGCGCAGCTCCCCATGAACGGGAGGGGGTCGCTCGAGCACGCGAGGGTGATCGTGGCGAACCCGAGCGCCGCGACAAGGGAGAGAGCGCGTGCGATTCGAGCACCACGCGGGCGAACGACGACCGACGACGAAACACGTGCACTATCCGAGTGCGCATTTCGCCCATCGCGATCGGCCGTTTCGGCGCATCGCGATCACGGAAATCGGGTCATCGCGATCGGAGCGAAGCGACGTCTCCCTGAGGCTCTGGATGATCGGTTCCAGGCTCGCGAGCAGGGTAAGCGGCCCGCCTTGCTGAGCTCAAGTTTCTGACTTCGATTCTTCCTGCGTCTTGCGCCGCGAGGGCCCGGTGAGCGCGATCTTGTGAGCGCCGTGGAGCACACGATCGCAGATGGCGTCCGCGACGGTGGGGTCGGCCAGGTACGCGTGCCATCGGTCGGGTCCGATCTGGCTCGTGAAGACGGTCGCGCGAAGGCCGTAGCGGTCTTCGAGGATCTCGAGCAGATCTCGGCGCGCCTCCTCGGTAAGGGGAGCGAGCGCGAAGTCGTCGAGCACGAGGACGTCCGCCTTCGCGATCCGAGACAGGACGCGGTGGTAGCTGCCGTCCGCGCGCGCGATGCGGAGCTCGTCGAAGAGCCGCGCCACGCGTCGATAGACGACGCGGAAGCCTTTGCGGCACGCTTCATGGGCGAGGGCGCATGCGAGGTAGCTCTTGCCCGTCCCGGTGGCTCCCGTGACGATCACCGTCTGGTGCTCGGTGACCCAACGACATGTCGCGAGCCGGCGCACCATGGGCTTGTCGAGCTGACGCTCACGGGCGAAGGAGATTCCCTCGATGCACGCGTCGGTGATCCGGAGCTTCGCGTCGCGGAGATTTTTTCGCGAGCCGAGCATTTTCGCGAGCGAGCATCTCGGCTTCGACGAGGAGTGCGAAGCGATCGTCGAAGGCCATCGCGAGGGTGTCGGGAGACTTGTCCTGCTCGAGCCAGGCGGAGGCGAGCACGCCCAACCGCATGGCGTGAAGTTTCTCTAGAGTCGGTTCTCTCAGCATGTCTTCTCCTTGTTTCTCTCAGTGGTAGTAGTCGGCGCCGCGGACGTTTTCGTGGACTGGACCGGTCGCGGCGGGGGCTTCGGGCTGGGGCAGCGGCTGCGTGTCGAGGTTGTGTTTCAGGATCGTCAGCACGGAGCGGTAGCTGCGCGCGCCCACGTAGAGCGCTCGACGGCAGGCCGCGTCGAGTCGCTCGTTCCCGCACTTTTTCGCGAGCCGAAACAGTCCGAGGCACGAGCGGTAGCCCAGCTCCGGGTGATGACGCCCTCCGAGGATGGCTTCGCAGAGGCTGCGTGTGTGAGGGCCGATCTGCTCGGCCCAGTCGAGGATGCGCGAGGGGGTCCACTCGGCCTGAGCACGGTGGCTGCTCGGCATGTGCTCGGTCGTGGTCGTGAAGCCTCCGCGGCTGTAGCTCCGCACGTGCGCGGCAACGCGCTCGCGCCCGTGGAAGACTTCGATCGCGCTTGGCGTCGCCCGAAGCCAGAGCTCGACGTCGTCATGACGCAGGCCGTGCGGGACCGAGTAAAAGTGGCCGTCGAACGCGACGTGGTAGTCGACGTTGAGGCCAACCTTCTTCCACGTCTGCGTCTCGAACTCCCTGCTGGGGAGCGGCCCGAGGGCAGGCTTGTCGAGGCGCTCGAAGAGCTCGCGGCGGCTCGCCTTGTACGTCTTCATCGTCCGCGTGTTGAGGTCCGAAACGAGCTCACGCAGGCGCGCGTTGAGCTCGCCAAGGCTCGAGAACCTCTCGTCCCGGATGCGCGCGAGCAACCACCGCTCGGCAACCTGGACGCCGACCTCCACCTTCGCCTTGTCGCGCGGCGACTTCGGCCGCGCCGGCAAAATCGTGGTGCCGTAGTGGCGCGCGAGCTCGGCGGTGGTGCGTTGCACGCCAGGGTCGTAGCGGCACGCCTTCACCACGGCGCTCTTGAGTTGATCGGGCACGATCGCGCGCGGCACACCGCCGAAGAACGTGAGCGCCCGCGCAACGCTCGCGACGAAGTCGGGCACCTGCTGCGTCCGCGTCGCCTCGGCGTACGTGTAGTTGCTCGCCCCGAGAACGGCGACGAACAGCTCGACCTCGACGACCTCTCCCGTCTCGGGCTCCACGAATCGCGGACGCATCCCGGCGTAGTCGACGAACATCTTGTCGCCCGCGACGTGCGTCTGCCGCATCACGGGTGAGCGTCGCTTCTGCCACGCCCGGTAGCGATCGCAGAACGCGGTGTACCGTAGCCCGTCCGGCTGGGCCGCCAGGTACTCCATGTGCAGGAGCGCGAGCGTCACCCCCGGTCGCCGCAGCTCGACGTGCAACGCCGCGCAGTCGGGCTCAGGACGCATGCACGACGGTGGAGCTGGGGGATAGAGGTACGTCTCGAGCTCCGCGTCGGAGAGCGCTTCCACGCTCGCCGCCGTCAGCCCGTGCGACCTCGCGTCGGCGAAGACCGCCGCCACGGTGCTCGGGCTCACGCCGACCGAGCGCGCGACCTCCCGGTGGCTGAGGCCGAGGGCCAGCTTTTGCCTTAAAATCTCTCGTAGACGGTGCATCGGAAGTCTCTCGGTCGCCATGCCGCCGTCGTAGACGCCATGGGCTGGAGCCCCCAGGAGACCGTCACCTCATGCCGCGATCGCGATGCCCGTTTTGGGTGATCGGCATCCCCCGTTTTGGGTGATCGCGATGCGCCGTTTTGTCCGATCGCGATGGTCCGAAATACGCAATCCGAGAGAATCTTCATGACGTACCTGCCTTTCGCCCCTCCTTTCGGCAGGGTGGACGCGGCCGTTGCGTCCTTTTTTTTGCCGTCACGATTTCTTTTTCGCTGACGCTCGTGTCGAAGTCGGAGCGCGCTCCGTTGCCCGCGATATCGGCTCCGAGGCAGGGATCGACTCGTGGTGGAGAGAGCGGAGCGTCGAGGTCGGCTGCGATCAGCGGTCGCACACGGCGGTCGCGCCGCCGTCGGGGCCCGCGATCTCGCGGCAGGCGCATCGTGCTCGGAGGACCTCGACGCGGCCCGTTTTTCCGGGTCCGCACGCCACGAGCTCGCCGCCCACGCAGGCGGAGATGCGCCCCTCGGGGAGCGGGCACGGCGTGCCGTCACGGACGCATAGCGCGCCCTCGGGGGTCGTGCGGCAGACGAGGTCTCCGACGCATACGCTCCCGGCGACGACGTAGCTCTCCTCGACCGACGCCGAGGGAGGCATGCACACGAGCGGTGTGTTGCCCTCGCACGCGCCGCGAAAGCTCTCTGGCGTGCAGCGCGTGGCGGGCGCGTGCACACACGCCGCGTGGCCTTGGTGGTCGTCGATGCAGGTGTCCGTGGCGAGGCAGTCGACGCGCGTGCGCCGTGTGCCGAGATCGTGCCCATAGGCGTGGCCCTCGACGGCACAGAAGACGAGCGTCTGGCCCTCGCAGTGGGCGGGGAGCGTCTCGGGCTCGCACTCGCGCCGCGAGCACGATTTGCAGCCCGCGACCGCCATCACGATCACGAGGCCGGCGACGGCGATTCCCCCCCGATGGCGCGCCACTCAGCGAAGCCCTGCCATGAGGGCGATGCCCAGGACGACGACCAAGGCCACCACGCCGGCGAGCACGGGAGGTCGCCGCCAAGGGGGAGGCTGCTCCGGCATGGGCTCGGCCGTGGCCACCTCGGGGGGCGATACCTCGAGGGCCATGGAGATGCCGAAGGCGGAGAGCACGCCCTCGAGGTCTTTCGTGAAGGAGAGGTACGTTGTCTCGTCGAAAGGGGCTGGGGCCTTGAAGCGCTCCTCGTGCATGCGCGCGACCTCGCGGTACGAGCGCACCTTGGCCACCTTGCGTCCGGCGTCGACCGAGCCGACGACGAGGGGAGAGGGATGCTCCCCCTTCAACGTGACGTGTTGGAGCGCGAGCTTGCCGCCGAGGGTCGAGCCTTCGGGCGCCGTCAGCTCCACGGCGCACCCGCCGACACGCGCGGCCGCGAACGCCGCGCGCACCGTGTCGGCGATGACGTTCGCGTGCGTCGCGTACTGGGTGAGAGGCTGAGACATCGGCGCCTCTCGGATCTTCCCCCGTCCGTGCCTCGTGGCAAGGGGTTTTGCGGTATTCTGCACGCGTCGAGGGTGAGCGCGCCGCCGGGGCGAGGGCCCTCTCCCGAAGTGCAGCATTCGAGGAGAAGGCCCAGCCCGACGAGGCCCGCCGTGACGCGCCGAGGGTTCATCGTCCCGCGTCCGGCGAGGCGTCTGCGGGAGCCGCGTCCTGGGCGCCGGCGTCGGTGGGATGAGGGAGGGAGCGGACGAGGCGCACGCTGCCTCCCGGACCGTGGGCCCACCGGACCGCGCCAAGGGCCCGGCTCCCGACGCGAAGACTCCATGGTGCGGCATTGGCGAAACCGCCACGGACGAGGGCGGAGTCGTCCGTGGGGTGGAGGACACCTCGAAAGTCGACGAGGGGCCCCGGTGGGTTGGCGGAGCTGATCTCTTCTTCGGTGACCCACTCGCCGGCGTTTCCGAGCATGTCGAAGAGGCCCCAGTGGTTGGGGAGCTTCTGCTCGACAGGATGGGTGGTGTGGCCCGAGTTTTGGGTAAACCAGGCGATCTCGCGGAGGTGAGGCTCGGGCCCCTCGCCGTCGCCCGTCATCTTGCCGGAGTAGAACTCGGTGAGGGTGCCGCCGCGGGCGGCATATTCGAACTCGGAGCGGGTGGGGAGGCGGAAGCCTTCGCAGTCGTAAAGGGAGGGGACGAGCTGCTCGATGCGCTGGCAGACGAGGCCATTCCCGGGTGTGCCCTTGCAGTCGCGTGGCTCGGCGCAGTGAGGGAGGCCGGCGCGGTCGTTCTCGAGGTTGGCGAAGACCCAGGCGTCCCACCAGGTGATGTCGCCGACGGGGCAGCGCGGCTCGAGGCAGTCGCTGATGAGGTCGGGGCGTTGGTTGGCCTTGCTGGGGTTGGGGAGGCCGGTGGCGACCCACTCGGCCTGGGTGGTCTCGTGTTTGGAGATGAGGAGATCGTGGGTGAACGACACCTCGCGTTGCTCTTCGCCGTAGCGTGAGCGACGCTTCTCGGACTCAGGGGCGCCCATGAGGAAACAGCCCTTGGGGAGGGTGCACCAGCGGTCGTCACAGCGTGCCGGCATGGCGCCGTGGTGGCAGGTGGGGCTGTCGTAGGGCGCGGGCGGAGGGAGGACGAAGGGGGCAGCGTCGGGAGCCGCAGCGTCACGGGGAGGGCTTGCGCCGTCGCTGGAGGCTGCGTCGAGGGTGAGCGCGCCGCCGGGGCGAGGGCCCTCTTCCGAAGTGCAGCACTCGAGGAGAAGGCCCAGCCCGACGAGGCCCGCCGTGACGCGCCGAGGGTTCATCGTCCCGCGTCCGGCGAGGCGTCTGCGGGAGCCGCGTCCGGGGCGCCGGCGTCGGTGGGATGAGGGAGGGAGCGGACGAGGCGCACGCTGCCCCCCGGACCGTGGGCCCACCGGACTGCGCCAAGGGCCCGGCTCCCGACGCGAAGGCTCCAGGGGGGCGCATTGGCAGCACCGCCGCGGACGAGAGCGGAGTCGTCCGTGGGGTGGAGGACACCTCGAAAGTCGACGAGGGGCCCCGGGGGGTTGGCCGAGCTGATCTCTTCTTCGGTGACCCACTCGACCGCGTTTCCGAGCGTGTCGAAGAGGCCCCATTGGTTGGGGAGCTTCTGCTCGACAGGATGGGTGGTGTGGCCCGAGTTTTGGGTAAACCAGGCGATCTCGCGGAGGTGGGGCTCGGGCCCCTCGCCGTCGCCCGTCATCTTGCCGGAGTAGAACTCGGTGAGGGTGCCGCCGCGGGCGGCATATTCGAACTCGGAGCGCGTGGGGAGGCGGAAGCCTTCGCAGTCGTAAAGGGAGGGGACGAGCTGCTCGATGCGCTGGCAGACGAGGCCATTCCCGGGTGTGCCCTTGCAGTCGCGTGGCTCGGCGCAGTGAGGGAGGCCGGCGCGGTCGTTCTCGAGGTTGGCGAAGACCCAGGCGTCCCACCAGGTGATGTCGCCGACGGGGCAGCGCGGCTCGAGGCAGTCGCTGACCAGGTCGGGGCGTTGGTTGGCCTTGCTGGGGTTGGGGAGGCCGGTAGCGACCCACTCGGCCTGGGTGGTCTCGTGTTTGGAGATGAGGAGATCGTGGGTGAACGACACCTCGCGTTGCTCTTCGCCGTAGCGTGAGCGACGCTTCTCGGACTCAGGAGCGCCCATGAGGAAACAGCCTTTGGGGAGGGTGCACCAGCGGTCGTCGCAGCGTGCGGGCATGGCGCCGTGATGGCAGGTGGGGCTGTCGTAGGGCGCGGGAGGAGGGAGGACGAAGGGGGCCGCGTCGGGATCCGCAGCGTCACGGGGAGGGCTTGCGCCGTCGCTGGAGGCTGCGTCGAGGGTGGGCGCGGCGCCAGGGCGAGGGCCCTCTCCCGAAGTGCAGCACTCGAGGAGAAGGCCCAGCCCGACAAGGCCCGCCGCCATGAAGGCCGCGGTCCGCATGTCAGTTGGTCACCGCGCTGTCGCGTCCAAGGTCGTTCATGCGAACCATTCGCGGGTCATTGAAGTTGTTTCCGAACTTGCTCAAGGCGTTCGCGCGCACGGCCTCCCACGTCAGCGTGCCTCGGCCCGAACAGGTGCCGCCGCCGCACCAGCCGTCCCTCGCGATGCCCATCCAGGTCGCGTAGTCGATGCTGCCCGCGGTCTCGCGCTGATGAATGCCCCAGAGGAACGTCATCCAGTCGTACTCGGTGGAGCGATTCGCTTGGACGCCCGAGTCGCAATGGTTGCGTTGCCACGCGACGGGCTTGCCCGCGTCGACGCGGAACGGCGGTTGGACCTTCTTGGGGGGCGTGCTGACCATCGGGTTCCAGTGAGGCTTCAAGACCTCTTTATAGTACGCGAACGTCGCCGCCTTGTGGTTGTTCGTGTTCATGATGGCCGTGGCCACGAAGTGCGCGAACCCCTCCTGGTATCCGCCCGCCATGGACATCTTGCTCTGGAGGCAGTGGTAGCTGTTCGCGTCCTTCACGTGGTTGCAGGCGCAGAGGTCGCCATCCCATAGCGCAGCGTCGTAGGAGACGCCGCCCGGGGTGCTCCCGAGCGTCTGGTATTCGAGGGCGTGTCCGAGCTCGTGCGCGACGACGAACTTTTCCTCGCTCGTGTCGCCCGGGCCGAGGATGCGTCGTCCGTTGGCGTCTCGGGTGACGTTGCGACCGAGGAATACCGTGCCTTGACCGACACACGCCTCGGCTGGAACGGCCTGTCCCGTCGCGGGATCAATCGCCTCGAGGCCTGGCCCACCGCAGCCCTCCCCCGCACGGATCGTAAAGGTCGCCGGGACCTGCAGGCCCTGCGTCACGAGCAACGAGCTCGTCACCGCCGCGGCGCGCGTGGCGACGGACTCACGAACCATCGTCACGTGGACGGGGCGCGTGTCACCGAGGTCGATGCGCTGGAGGTCGACGAGCGCGTCGTCGCCGCTGGCGGGGCCCCCTGCGTCGAGGCCTACGATGGTCACCCTCCGTGTCGCGTCGTAGATATCCCGATGACGGAACGACAGCACCATTCTCGAGGGACGCACCTCTTCGACGAAGAACCCTGCCGAGTTGAGGTGGTAGGTGTAACCGTTCGCGAAGTCGGTCCGCCCGTCGCTTCGGAGGGCGAAACCCGTGACCTCCGCGTACGACATGGGAGCGCGCCCGCGGCTCGGGAAAATGGCGCTCGAGTTCGGCCCTGGCAGCGTCGTCTCGCCGAGGTCGGAGTCGCGGAAGCTCATGGTCGACCACGAGAAGAACGCGAGCTTCGTAGGAACACCCGGGCGCGGTGGCTCTGCCGGGTAGACGGTCTTCGGCGTGATCCACGAGCCTGGCACGGTCGCGAGCGGAGAGCCCGCGCCGATCTCCCCTCGGGACTCGGGAGAGCCGGGAATGCCCTCTCGAGGAGCCGCCTCGATGGGGTAGCTCTTCCCGTCCTCCGCCATGATGGTGCCCCTCAGGTCGCCGAGGGAGCGTTCGACGAGCGAGAGCGCCTTCTTTCGGGCGTTACCGGGCGCCGCGACGGCAGCCGTCACGAGGTCGGTCACGTCCCCCGGGGCGGCGTGGCCGTTCGTAGCGGCGATCTGGGCCGCCACTTCGACCGTGAGAACGCGGGAGGCCGGCGCGACGTAGACCTCCGTCTCGTCCGGGGCGTACGCGACGCTGATGGCGGCCGACGGGATACGGACCACCTTCGGCTCCTCCGGGTCCCCCTCGTCGCGGACGGGCGTGTACTGCGCCTCGAAGCGGACCTCGGCGACCGAGCCCACGGGGCGGAGGGGGAGGGACATCGGGTCGATCCGAAGGGTGGTCTCGGGGCCGTCGACCACCCACGACCCGACGTGCCGGCGCACCGACCAACCGTCGAAGCCGAGCTCCGAGACGTAGACGTCGATCGTCTGTCCGAGGAGGTCTCCTTCGGGCGACTCGACCACGAGATCGAGGAGTGCCCCCGCCTGCATGGCCTGGAATCCGTCGAGCCTGGGGGTGATCCAAGCGCTGGGACGGTTCCCGGACTCGGGGGCCGTTTGATAGGGCTCGAGGCTGGACGTGGCGAGGGTCGAGGTCTCGGTCGAGTGGCTCGGTGTATCGGCCGAGCTGCACCCGAGGATCGTGCTCAATGCGACTGCGCACGAGACGTGAAATGCCGAATGACGAATCATGAGTATCCCTTCTGCGCCCGTAGTGCTCCCGGGCGCAGCCAGACTATGGAGTGGCCTCTTGGCGGGGTCTCGGACAATCCTCCTCCAGGACAGCCAATCGTCCTCCAGGACAATCGAGGTCAGTCGAAGTGACGTCGCCGCCCCGCGGAGAGGCGCTCATCTCGCTCCTCGGGCGCGCCGCTCGCGTTTGACCCTCCTCTGGTACTCGCTCGTGACCTCGAGGCGGAGGCTCGGGTGTTGGGCGAGCACGCGGCGCGCGGCCGCCCGTATCTTCGCGAGGAGCGTGGCGATGCGGCCCATCGCCAGCATGCGTGCGCTCGGGAATTTCTCGTGCTGGTCGCGGAGCGTGGCGCGCGCCGCGATCTCCCCTGCGAGCGCGTCCCTTCGAGCGGTGATCACGGGGAGTAGCCCGGGGCCGGCGTCCGGGTGGGTCGTGAGGATCGCGACGAGCGAGGTCAGCGCGTCTCGCACCGTGGTGGCCGCGCGAGGTCGTACGTGCACTCGGCGGTGTGTCTCGAGCGCCTTGCCGAGGGAAGGGCAGTGGCGCGCTCGGGCCCGCATGACCGCGAGGGCCTCGATGAGACACTGGCGGCCCTCCGCGACGATGCCAGGAGAGAACGGCGTGAGCACCCTCCGCGTCGAGCCTTCGACCCGCGTGCAGAGTACACGAATCTCGTCGGCGAGCGCGGGGGTCAGGGAAGGATCGGCCGAGGCGAGCCCTTCGTGTGCCGGGCCCTCGTCCGTCGCAGGGCGAGGGAAGGCGTGTCTCTCGAGGACGTCGGCGGCTCGCCGCGCCTCTTCGACGAGGACCTCGACGGGCACCGCCCGCGATCCCGTCACCCTGCGTGCCTCGCTCTCCGTGCTTCGTGTGTCGGGGGCCGAGCCCGTCGTCGTCGCGTCCACGTGGAACCTCCGTGCGCGTGGGTCGGCGGCCAGCTCCCGTTCGTTGCGTACTTTTTCTCCAGCGACGTAAAGACGGCGGATTTCACCCGATGGCGAGGCGCTTCCTCCCTCGCTCGGGGAAAGCTACGCTGGGGCGATGGTCGGGTTCCTCGTCTTCGGCGGCATCCTCTTCATCGTCGGCGTGATCGTCGCGCTCACCGGGCTCAAGAACTACCGGCGCAGGCAGCGCATCCTGGCGACGCCCACGTCGGCGATCGCGCAGGCCCCGGGCAACGCGCCCGTGGAGATCAAGGGGCGCATCGTGCCGGGCGAGCAGGGTGTCCTCCAGACGCCGTTCTCCGGTCGCCACGCCGTGTGGTGCCGGGTCTCGGTGCTCGAGTACCGATCGTCGGGCCGCAGCGGGCACTGGGTCACCATCTTGCGCGAGGTCGATCAGCGCGAGTTCTTCGTCGACGACGGGTCTGGTCAGATGGCGAAGATCATCCCCGCGGGGGCCGAGGTCATCCTCGATCAACAACAGATCGCGAGCTCGGGCACCTTCAACGACGCGCCCCCGCACCTCCAAGCGTTCCTCGCGTCGCGCGGTCACTCGACCACGTCGTTCCTCGGGTTCAACAAGTCGATGCGCTACCAAGAGGAGGTGCTCGCCCCCGGCGATCCTCTCTACGCGCTCGGGCCCTCCCGCCGCGACGCGGGCCCTCCCGTCCACGACGGCTACCGCATGGCCCCTTCGAGCCAGCTCGTGCTCTACCCGGGCCCCGGCGAGGTGCACGAGCTCATTCTCACCAACAAGACCGAAGAGCAGCTCGTCGCGAACCTCAAGTGGGGCCTCCTCGGAGGCATCATCATGGCGGCCATCGGCGGGGGCCTCGGCTTCCTCGGTGTGGTCATCGCCATCCTCGACGCCGTCCTCTAGGGCCAAATCGCGAGACCGGAACGAATACCGCAAATGCTGAAAACTATTCGTCGATCGCGCCGGTTCTCCCTCGAGGTGGTGCCGGTCTCCACCCTCGTGCTCGCCGGGCTCGCAGGGTGCGGCGGAGAGGGCGCGCGCACGCCCGACCCGTCGGCCGATCCGACGTCTCGCTTGAAGCATACGGGCGTCGGCGCGTTCGAGGACGCGACCGTTCACGGCGCGCGCATGGTCCCCGAGAAGGTCGACACGGCCTCGTTCACGGCCGACGGTGACGGCTCACGTCGTGGCGTGCTCGCGGGGTACCGTGTGCTCGCGCGGCCCGATGGCGCGGTCCACGTGTCCGACGAGCGCCTCGCGCAGGCGCCTCAGGCCACGCTCGAAGTGCCCTCACGTCTCGGTGGCGGCTACCTGTACGTGGTGGGCAGCTCGCTGCTCCGCTCCGACACCTGGCTCTCCGAGGCCGTACCGGTGTTCGCCGCGCAAGGCACCATCTCCCGTGTGTTCGTGGGTCTCGATCGCGTGTACGTGCGCACACCCACGGGGCACGTCGCGATCGACCCTCGCACCGGCGCCCCGAAGGACATCGGCCCCTTCCCGCCCGGTCCGCAGGTCGTCGCGTACGGCGCACGCGACGGCTGGCGCGCGGCGGCCATCGCCGACCTGGTGGGGCTCGTCACCACGGAGGACGCTGGCGCCACCTGGAAGAAGCTCGAGCTCGGCATCGACCCGAAGACGGTCACCGTGAACGCCGCGGGCTCCCTCGTGGTCTCGGGCATCGAGCAGGGGCGCACGAACGTGCTCTACGAGCTGCGCGAAGGGGGCCAGGCCGTGCGCCTCTCGGCCACCTCCACACGCCCTCCTCCCCGCGGAGCCAAGTCGCCGAAGGTGCAGCAGGCCGAGCCGGACGACGACGACGACGGCGCGGACGCGAAGCCCCCCGAGGTGCGTGCCTTCGGTCCGCGGCCGCTCGTTGCCGCCATCGAAGACGGGTGGCCCCTCACCGACGGGGTCGCCATCGTCGCGCGCGACGGCGCCCTCGCCCGTATTCGTCTCGACGACGGCGCGCTGCTCGAGGCCGTGCCGCGCGCGTACTCGCTCTTTCCGTCGCGCTGCCACGGTGTCTCGCTCCATCGGCCCGACGCGAAGGGCGCGTTCGGGTTCGTGTGCGGCGAGCCTCGCGGAAAGACCGACATCTACGCCTACGATCCCATGGGCGGGAAGCTCGTGCTCCTCCGCCGCTTCGACTCGCCGCGCGTGGTGCTCTCGTCGGGGCAGGGCTCGCTCGCGGTGAAGGGCGCGTGCTCGGCCGCCGCTCCAACCGAGGTCGACGGGCAGCACACCTACTGCATCCTCGACTACGAAAACCGCTTCCGCGAAGTTCGTGTGAAGGGAGACGTCGGCTCCGAGCGCCTCGTCGTGCTCGCCGATCGCCGCATCGCCATCCTCTCGCCGCCGCAGGGCGAGGTCACCACCGCGCGCCTCACGCTCCTCGACACGAAGGGCGCGGCGCGCACCGTGCCGCTCACGTTCCCCCGCATCACGGCCGACGTGGCCCGCGTGCTCCGCCACGGCGTGTGGCTCGAAGGGGTCGAGGAGCGCCGCCCCGGAGTGCTCGGCGCGTGGGTCGACGCCGGCGGCTCGGTGCTCGGCCTCGAGATCGCGGTCGATGGGACCGTGACCGTCGGGCAGTACGTGCGCGAGGCAGGTTTGCCAGTAGTTTCGGGCAGATACGGCCTTGGGTTCACCAACGCGCGCCGCCTCTACGAGACCCTCGACGGAGGCATGACGTGGACCTCGCGCGAGGCCCCCGAGCCGCTCGTCGCCCTCCCCAAGGTGAGCTCGCGCGCGGTGGGCCCGATCGGTGGGCTCGCGGCAGGTTGGCTCCGCGTGGGGTGGGGAGAACGAGACGGCAAGAAGGAGGCGACACGCGCGAAGCCGAACGAAGCGCCGCGGCCTACGTCGCAGCCCGCGCCTCCCGTGGTGCTCGCGTGCGAGGGGCGCGCCAAACCGCCGAAGGTGCCGCCGCCGGAGCGCGAGCCCGAGGTGAAGGTCGCCGTCGCGAAGCCTCCCGTGCCTTCGGCGAAGCCACCGCCACCCGTGATCCGCCCCTCCTTCGGTGGCCTCTACATGGGCAGTGGGTTCGGCGCGAACCGGTTCCCGCAGGAGCTCACGTCGTTCTTCGCGAGCGCGGCCCCGAAGCTCCGTGCTGGCGAGCGCCCGCTCCTGAACGCCGACGCCTACGATCCGTTCGACAGGGCGGTGCGAGGCGCGCCTCTCGCCAAGATCTACGCGTTCGGTCCCAAAGGCCAAGACCCGGATCCGCAGAGCCGTTTCCTCGTGCGCTGGCTCTCCCCCTACGACGGTTACGGTGAGGTGCACTCCACCGCCCCCTCGGCGCTCCCGCCCACGTTGCTCGAGGGCATGCGCGCGGGCGTGGGGGGCATGTACGGCTCGTACTATCCGGGTGTCTACACCTCGTCGTGGCAGGTCGGCGTGGGCGACGATGGCGCGCACACGCTGCTCGCCGCGCGCGGAAATGGCGCACGCCCTGGCCTCGCCCTCTGGGAGCTCGAAGCCGATCGCGGCCCCGTGCCCGTGCGACGCGTCGACGGCGAAGAGCTCACCGAGATCGAGTCGGCCGTGAGGGTCGAAGGCAAATGGGTCGTCGCCACGCCCGAGAGCCAGAGCATGGTCGGTCTGGGCGGCGCGGCCACGCTCCTCTTCGTGATCGACGGAGGCACCGCGCGCCTGCTCGCGCGCATCCCCCGCGCGGCTCCGATCGACGGGGCGCGAGCCCAAGGGAAGCTCGCGCGTCGAAGCGATGGGCGCGGCGTAGGCTACGTGGTCGACAGTGCGGGCGCAGGCTCGCGCGGGCGCTCGGAGCGCTGGGTCTTGCCCGTCGATCTCGAGACCGGCGTCGTCTCCGAGCCCGTGTCGCTCGGCTCTCCCGACTACCGCGACACGGGACTCGCCGTGTGCGCGGGGGACGAACAAGGGTACGTGCTCGACGCGCCGCTCCCCGCCGGCGCTCTCCGCGTGCGTGGGCCGAAGGGCACGCTGTCGTTCACCGGAGTGCTCGCGCGTGTGCGCCTCTCCGCGTCGCACGCGTGTGTCGAGGCGGCCTCGGGCATGCTCAACGTCGGCACCGACGACCCGCTCGTCACGTCGCCGAAGGGCGGTCCGGTCCGCTCGCACCTTCGGGTCAGCGCGCTCGTCTCGGGGATGCGCTACCCGCTCGACTGCGTGGAAGCCAAGTAGGCGGCACGCGCCCTCCCGGGGGCCGTCTTTTTCGTGTCCCGATCGCCTGACGTGGCCGAAATCCCGAGGAGATCTCGACGCATCCCACGTGCGCGTGGGCGCGCTTGACGGTACCGTTCACGGGTGACCTCTCGCTCCCACCGCCTCGCCGTCCCTCGGTCTCTGCTCTGTGGTCTCGTCGTCGCCTCGGCCGCGTGCGGCGACGACCCCGCGGTGGTCGCGCCGATCTTCCCGAAGACCGAGCTCCCGAAAGGCGAGATCTGCGAGCCCGACAACTCGGCCGCGCTACGCATCCGGTTCGATCCTCCGACGCTCGTCGTCTCCCCGGGTGCCTCTCGCCCCGTGCGGGTGGTCGTCGATCCGGACCTGTGCGAGCCGCACGCGATCTCTCTCGTCGCCGCGTCCTCCGCCGTGTCGGCCACGAGCGAGGTGAAGGTCGATCTCCGCCACCCGAGCGCGACGTTCGAGGTCTCGGCGAAGAGCCTCGGCAAGACGACGATCACGGCGCGCATCGTGCGCAAAGATCCGAACGACCCCGAGCGAACCGAGGTGGCCGAGGCGACGCTCCCGATCGACGTGCGCGACGCGGCGGTGCCCACGTGCTCGGCGGGCGAGGGGCGTGGACAGGCCACCTTGTCGGGCGAGGCCGTGCGCGTCACCGGCACGGGGCCGCTCGCCACGGCCTCCGTCGCGACCACCAAAGAGGCCTTCGTTCGCACCGACGAGCTCGGCCTGAAGCCGTTCGGGGCCTCGGTCACCTGCGCGCAGAACGGTGATTTCGCTGCGAATTCCGGCTTCGTGGCGCTCGGGCCGGCCGTCTCCTTCGAGGGTAGCGCCCCGTACACCTCCCTCGGCCCGCTCCGCCGCGAGATCGACGTCACCTTGCCCGTGAACCCCGCGGCCATGCCAAGGCTCGCGCGCCTTCGCCACGTCGAGGTGCTCTATTCCGGCCCGCGCGCGAAGAAGCCGCGTGTGGTCCCGGTGGCGAGCCCGCGCATCGTGCCCGACGGCCAAGGGGGCTATCTGCTCGCCTTCTCGACGCCGTGGCTCGGCTCGTACCAAGCCGTCGTTCGAAAGGGCGCGGGAGAGGGCGTGCGGCGCCGCAAGCTCACGCACAGGGCCGTGCTCGGCTTCTCGATGGGCGGAGGCGGCGCGGCGAGCTTCGGGATGCGCCACCACGACAAGCTCGACGCGATAGCCCCTTTGGGGGGCGTGTCCGACTACACGTGGCTCACCTGGTTCGTCGAGACGTACGTGAGCGGCGGCTTCTGCCCTGCGTCGAACCCCGGCTGCGCCAAGGTGCCGCCGAACCTCTACCCCATCGCCGAGCCCTTCGCGCACACGATGGACTACAACCACTTTTGGTACGAAGAGGGCAGCGGCAACGGCGGCTCGTTCCCGCGAGATTCGTACGTGAAGATCTTCAACGATCTCTCGCTCGCTTTCGGCAGCCTCGCGAGCGAAAACCAGGACAAATCCCTCCTTCATCTCGTCGCCGGGCCCAAGAAAGACGACCCCTGGGTCAAAGGCAATCTCTCCGAGATCCCCAATCTGCCGCCCGGCCTCGATTGTTCGTTCACCGTGTCGAGCGTGAGCGACGCGACCGACGTGGAGCGCCAACGCAAGATCGAGCAGGCCTGCCAAGCCTTCCGCTGCGATCCGAAGAACCAGTGGAAGGCCAAGACCGGGTACTTCGACGACGAGTACAACCCGGACGGCTCGAAGCCCGTCATCACCTTCTGCGATGGTGGGCAGCGCGGCCAGAGCCCGTACAAAAACACCTTCACCGACGCCCCCGAGGATCGCAAACAGCCCGTCAATTTCGCCGTCGCGGTCGACTTGAACGACAACGGCATCCGCGACGAGAACGAGCCCATCATCCGCTCGGGCCACGAGCCCTGGGACGACTGCGGGCAAGACGGCCTCTGCGACAAGGACGAGCCCGGCTACGACCCGCTCACGAACCCCGACCCGAACCAGGACGACTACGACTACACGCTCTCCCCCGACGGCACCGAGGGCAATCACCACTACGAGCTCGGCGAGAAATTCCGGGACGACGGCCTCGACGGCGTACCCAACACGAAATCGCGCCATATCGCCGGCGATCCGGGCGAGGGCGATGGCGTGTACTCCGAAGCGTCGGGCCTGTCGTACATGCGCTCGTTCGACGCCCACTCCATCGTCTCGCGCTGGGCCACCAACGTGCCTGGCGGCCCCCTCACGGACGACGCCCTCCGGCGCCTCGACGTGGTGACGGACGGCGGAGTGCGTGACCTCTTCAACTTCGCGTCGGTCGCGAACCACTTCGCGGGGGCGGTGTCGTCCCGCCGCGACGCCACGGGCAAACCGCTCAAGTCCGTTGCATTCTACAGCGGCTACGAGATGCTCCCCGGGCAGGACCCTTCCCGCCCGAAGGACTTCGCCCCGTCCGACCTGCTCTGGGCCGACATGGCCGACGTGCCCAACGTGAGGTACGGCACGGTGGACGCCACGCCCGACGCCATCAAGCTCGGCGACGGGATGCACGTGGGCACGCCCGCGCAGCTCTTGAACCGCCTGCTCTTCGGCTTCTACTACGTGGCGCACGCCTGGCCCGACGCCGACCGCACACGCAGCGAGGTGACCACGGCGAACCCCATGACAGACGCCGGCGGGAGCTCCTTCCCCGTGGATTGCCTCGTGCTCGGCCGCTGCCAGACGTTCTTCACCGGCCCCAAGACGAAACGCACGGGCCCGCTCGCCATCACCCTCCCGCCCGGGTACGCCAACGCCGACAACCGCGCGCGCGACGTGCGCTATCCGGTCGTCTACGTGCTCCACGGGTATGGCCAAGATCCCCGCGATCTCGAGGCCGTGGCCCTCGTGACGAACAACTTCATGAACGACGGCACACGCGCGTCGGAGAACAGGCTCCCGAAGTTCATCGTGGTGTACGTCGACGGACGCTGCCGCTCGAACCCGACCACGGGCAAACCCGAGTGCATCCAGGGCTCGTTCTACGTCGACGCGCAGCGCGAGGGCGGCCCCCAGTTCGATTCGTGGTTCGACGAGGTCATCGACTACGTCGACCAGAACTTCCGCACCATGCGCCCCTCCGAGGTCGAAGTGCCCGAGTGAGCGCTCAGTCGACGCGGAGCGTGGCGATCGAGCGCTCGACGGTAGCCTCGGCAGCGCCGAAGTGCTCACTGTCGCCCGCGGCCTCGACGAGCACCACGCGGTCGTCCTTGAGGAACACCGTGACCCAGTAGCGGTGCTCGCGCCCACGCCGCTCGACCGCGTAGCGGAGCTGGCGCCCCTTGAGGCCGCGGGCGGTCGTCACCTCTTTGTCGGCCTGTTTGGTGTATCCTGCACGCGTCAGCTTGAGGTCGATGCTCTCGCTCCAGAAGTCGGTGTTCCCGCGGAGGTCGTTCTTCTCGGTGCGGGTGGCGAGCACGACGCCTTTGGCGGAGAGGGAGCGGTAGGCGAACGTGTCATCGTGGGGGACGGTGGCGAAGCCCGACGGGGTGTCGAGCTTGGCGACGCTCGCGCAGCCTTGGAGGGCCGAGAGCGCGGCGGTGACGGTGACGGCGAGGGCAAAGAGGGAGTTTTTCATGGCGAGCTCCGAGGCGTTCAGGGCTTGGGGATCGAGAGCACGGGGTCGACGCCGAGGCGCTCGAGCCACGGGACGGGCAGGTTCGGCACCTCGGACGGGGGGATGACCTTGGGTGGCGGAGGAGGCGGAGTGACCACGACGAGCGGCTGCTCTTTTGGCTTTTCGCGGAGGGCGACCGAGATTTGGGAAAAACTCGCGCGGTTTCGGAGGAAGCCTACGCGCCCCTCGATGACGTCGATCTCTTGGGCGACGCGCTCGAGCTCACGGCCCACGGTGAGGGCCTCGTTGACGTTCTGCGCGCGGGAGAGGAAGTCTTGGAGGCGCTTCTGCGTCGCTTTCAGGTTCGAGAGGCGCACCTCGAGATCGTGCACCTGCTCGGTGACGTCGTCGGCCTTCACGGAGCGCGCGGTCACGGGGGCGACCTTCTCGATGCCCTTGAGCGCCGCGCGGAATTGGGCAGAAGGTACACGGATGTCGACGCCGTCGTCGCGGCGCCCCATGAGCCCACCGCCGAGCGACTCGGCGACGTCGATGATGGCGTCGATGCTCTCGGGCATTTTGCCGTTCTCGGTGAGCATCGCGAGCTGGCCGGTGTAGACGACGAGGGAGGCCGCGCGACCGTCTGCCTGGGGAGCCTCTTTGCCCTTCTTGGAAGACGCATCGGGCGCGGGGGCGGCGGCGTTCGCCTTGGTGGCGCCTGGCGCGTGGGGCGAAGGGGCCTGGGCGGGAGCGGGCTGGCCCGCCATCGGGGCGGAGGGAGCCATAGCGCCTCCCGGAGCAGCCTCGACCGAGGGAGAGGCAGGGGCGGGCGGGGAGGCCGGGGAGGCCATCGCGGCGGACGGCATCATGGGCTCTCGCGCCGACGCGCCACACGCGACCGAGCTCGCGGCGAGGGCGACGAGGAGCGCCGAGAGGAGCGGAGAAGAGCGACCGTAGGTTCGTCGGCGTGTCATGCCCGAAGAACGCGCCGGCCACCCGGGCCTTACAGGGGCCCGTGAGCTTTCTTCCGAGGGTCTAGAAAAGCATCCCTTGCGATGCCTGGAAGGACGTGTCGGACGGGGCGAAAGGCGGCGCGAGCGAGAGACGCGAGCATGGGCGCAGAGGCTCGTCGCCGCCAGAAGCGCGCCCCTCCGAGCACGCCCGTCGCTCGAGCCCGCCCGCGGGGCCAGTGCCCACGGGCCACTCCTCGAGGGCCGCGAGAAATCGACACGCCGTGAAGAAATCGCGCAACGAACGCCAAGAGCCCGCCGACCCATCTCCCGTGCGACAGGCGCCGTTCGGGCCCCAGCCCTATCGGCTCTTCACCTCGGCCTGGTCGGGTTTGCCATGGCGGCCCCAATGAGCGACTGTCGTACATTCTTCTTGCTTGAACGGGTTCGTCGTGGCAGAAAGAGTCGCGTGAGGGGTCGCCGTGCGGCAAACACGGTCTCTCGCGTGAGGTGGGAAAGCATACACCCTCGATGCGTGGTTCTCTCGTGGCCCTGACGGGGCTCATGTTCGTGGTTTTTTCTTCGTCTGCGTGCTCCAGTTTCTCGGAGCCCGAGCGCTCTGGGCTCTCGGAGCAGGGGCTCGAATCGTCGGAACCGACGATCGATCCCGGGATCAGCGTGGAGATTCCCTTCTCCGAGCAGGTTCATCTCTTGCGCAAGGAGGGCGATTCGTCGGGCTCTCCCTGAGCGAAGGTCGAGAGGCCCGAGCCCGGTGTCATCGTGTTCGACGGGACCGAAGGCCACCCCTTGCTCGACGTCGCCGACACGGGCGCGAGCTTCGGAAATTCCGACGATATCGTGGCCTATCTGGTGGAGCACTTCAACGCCCGCAAGGTGGAAGAGGCCGACGGGCGAGTGGGCTTCGCGCTCACGATCGTCACGGTGGGCGAGGTGGGCTACGCCAAGAACGTGACGCTCGAATCGATGGACTTCGTGAAGGTATCGAATCCCGTCCTTGCCTTGCTCGGGGGCAAAGAGGGGGTCATTCACCTCCAAGATCGGCCGCCCATCCCGGTGCAGTTCAGCTACGGCGCGAATTGCGTGCTCGGAGAGCTTCACCAGGAGATGACACTTCCGTTCCGGCAGTGCAGCGGGTTCATGCCGCAGGTGCTCCCCGTTCCGGGGTTCTCGATGATCTTCGGCGCACAATCGGTTACGTCGGTGACCCCTCCGCCAGCGCCTCCCAATACGCGAGTCGTTGCAGGTTGCGCTGGGGCGCCAGGGGGAGGTGTGTGCATGCCAACCGTCGTGGAGGTGCCAGCGGTATCTTCTTCGGTCGTGACGGCGCCGCGCCTTTCCCTCATGGCTCGCGCAAAGGGCGAAAGATCTGCCATCGAAGGCTCTTCACCGGCCTGGCCTGCATATGAAACCCGGCTGAACACCCTCGTGGGGACCTACGAGCACTTTGGTCAGGTCGTTGGTTCTTGCGGGCGTCATGGGATCGAAGGTATGCGCGAGAAGTTCGATACGATTTCGTTCCCAGCGGTTTTTGGGCGTTCGGCAGCTAAGCTGTGTTTGCATCCAGAATGGTAAAGTCTCGTCCAAAAGCGGTGGGGCTGCTCGTTTTTGGCGGGCTCCTCACCTTCGTGCTCACGGCCTGCTCGAGCTACCGCTCGGGTGGGCCGGCGGCGTGGGTGTGCCTCACGATTCGGATCGACTATGGCGGCGCGGACGTGTTCGACGACATGACTGTGGCGAAGATGATCGACCTTGCGACCGGGCAGGTGCTCTACGCGAGCCAAGCCGTGGCGCTCTCCTACGACCACGATGGCGCGCGCGGGATCTACCAGGATTTTCGCGCCTGCCTCCCGATGGCCTCGACCGGGACGAAGAAGCTCATCGCGTTTTACCGGCCGGGCATGACGGAGGTTCGGCCCGAGTGCGAAGGCGTCGGTGATCTGTACTCGAACCGCTGCATGCCGGGTCCGGGGGACATCGTCGCCGAGACCTTGGTCGACATCGAAGACGGGGCCGACCTGTTCGTGACCATGAAGATGGGAGAGTCGGAGTGAAGCGCGGGTTGCTGGGGCTGGTGCTCTCTTTGGCCGTAGTGGTCGGAGCGTGCGGGGGGGACGATGCCCCCATCGATCGCACGTGCTTCGTGCCTGGCATAGCGTATCCGGGGTCGGAGCCTGGGCTCGTGATGATGACCTTCTACAACCGAGGAGGTCGTATGGTGTATCGGCTTTATGCCGAGCGGTACCTGGTCGACGCGCGCTCCACGGCGACGATCGACGCGTGTTTCGATTTCCCGTTCTGGGAGGTCACGCGCGTGCGGGCGTGGATCACGGTGGGAGAGACGGAGTACTCGCCGAAGTGCTTCGGGCCGGAGTCGTCGGCGGAGGCGTGTGTGCCTCGGCCGACGGACCCCCAAGGGGAGATCTCCGTGAGCCTCAAACCACGGGAAGCGAACCGCATCTTGGTTCCGCTGCGAAAGCCCTAAGGTGGTGGAGACCTGTCCCGGAGGGCGCATATGGGCCAAGAGGTGGTTTCGAGCGCGCACCTTCTCGCTCGCGGCCCTCTCGCTCGTTCTCACGGCCTGCTCGAGCTACCGCTCGGGTGGGCCGGCGGAGCATGTCTGCCTCACCATTCGTATCGACTATGCCGGAGCGGACGTTTTTGACGAAATCACTGTGGCGAAGTTGATTGACCCGCCGACCGGCGTGGTGATCTCGGGAGGGTTGGGGTCGGCCGCTACGTTCAACAAGAACCCGTCTCGTGGGTTGGTTTTTCTTACCCGCGAGTGCTTCTCGGTGTCTTCGACCGGGACGAAGAAGCTCATCGCATTCTATCGGCCTGGGGTGACGGAGCCTTGGCCGGAGTGCTCGGGCAGCGCCAACGTGTCGTCGAACCGGTGCATGCCCGCACCTGGGGACATCGTGGCGGAGACGTACGTGGATATCGAGGAGGGAAGTGACCTCGTGGTGACCATGAAGATGGGAGAGTCGGAGTAAGGCGCGGGGTGTGGGCGCTCGTGGTCTTTTTGGGCGCCGTGCTCGGGGCCTGCGGAGGGGACGACTCGCCGATCGGTCGGACATGTTACGTGCCCGGAATCTCGTACGCGGGAGAAGAGCGGGGGCTCGTGTACGTGCTCTTTTACGCCCGCGACGGTCGCAACGTGTACCGCGCGATCGGAGATCGGGCCGTGCTCGACGACGGGGCGCCGTACCACGTGGATGCCTGCTTCGACTTCCCCTTCTGGGAGGTGACGCGTGTGCGGGCGTGGATCGCCGTCGGGGAGACGGAGTACTCTCCGAAGTGCTTCGGGCCGGAGTCGTCGACGGAGGCGTGTGTGCCTCGGCCGACAGACCCTCAAGGGGAGATCGCGGTGAGCCTCAAGCCACGGGAAGCGAACCGCATCTTGGTTCCGCTGCGGAAGCCGTAGGGGAGCGCTTTTCGGAAGCACTGCCGGCGGTGCCTCGAAGCACCTCCGGTGGTGCTTCGGGCCCGGCCCGTGGGACCTCTTCCGACCCGCGAAGGTTAGAGGCGCGTCGCGCCGCGGCGCCAGTCGAGGAAGGCGTGGCCCCCCCAGACGAGGACGCCCACGACGAGGAAGAGCGCGCCGAGGAGCTTCTCTTCGCCGCGCAGGAGGTAGGCCCCGCCGAACGTGAGCGCGGCCACGTAGAGCCCCGAGAACACGCGGCGTCCGAGGCGCTCGGTGGCGAGGGCGAGGGGCGGGTCGGGCGCGCGGACGGCGAGGCGACCCAGGCGGAGGTCGTCGAGCACCTCGCGGAGCTGCAGGGGCATGTCGTAGCCCGCGCGCGAGAGCTGCTCGACGCCCCGCATGAGGTCGTTGCCGATGCGCTGGGGCGAGTAGCGCTTCATCAAGAGCTCGGTGAAGAAGGGCGTGGCCTCGCCGAAGATGTCGAGGTCCGGGTCGAGCTCTTTGCCGATGCCGTCGAGGGTCATCAGCGTCTTCCCGATCATCATGAAATCGGGCGGGATCTCGATGCCGTACTTCATGGCGCCCTGCACGAGGTCGCGCAGCATGGCGCCGAGGTCGATCTCTTTGAGGGGCTTTCCGAGGTACTTCTCGGCGAGGATGGCCACCTCGGCGCGGTACTCGCGCATGTCGACTTTGCGGGTAGGCCTGCCGATGGCGTAGAGCGCGTCGGCCACGCCGTAGGCGTCGTTCCGGACGGCCGCCATGAGGAGATCGACCGTGCGGTCGCGGAGCTCGGGCGAGAGCCTGCCCACCATGCCCACGTCGATCAGGCCGACGACCGGGTCCTCTTTGGTGCCGAGGATGATGATGTTGCCAGGGTGCGGATCGGCGTGGAAAAAGCCGTGATCGAACGCCTGCCGGATAATGATGCCGACGGACTTCTTGGCGATGAGCTTGCCGTCGTACCCCTCTTTGATGGCTTGGTTCAGCTTCTTGCCGTCGAAGAACTCGAGGGTGAGCACCTGCTTCGACGTGGCCTCGCGGTAGGCCTTGGGGAAGCGGATGTTCGGGTCGCCGGCGAAGTTCTGGGCGAACCGGTCGCAGTTCTCGGCCTCGATGAGGTAGTTGAGCTCGGCCGTGATCGACCGGTCGAACTGCTGCACGAGGCCCACGGGCGAGTAGAGCTTCGACTCGGGGATCGTCGCCTCGACGGTGGCCGCCATGATGTGGAGCAACTCGACGTCACGGAGGACGAGGTTGCCCACGTTCGGCCGCTGCACCTTCACCACGACCTCGACGTCGCCGTCGGCCGTGGCGAGGCAGGCCCTATGCACCTGGCCGATGGAGGCCGTGGCGAGCGGCTTCTCGTCGAACCGCTTGTAGATCTTGTCGAGGGGCTTGCCGAACGACGTCTCGACGACTTTCTTGATCTCGTCGAACGGGACCGGGGGGACGTCGTCTTGGAGCTTCTTCAGCTCAAGGATGATGTCGGGCGGGAGGACGTCGGTGCGCGTCGACGCGATCTGCCCGAGCTTGATGAAACAAGGGCCGAGATCCTGCAACACGAGTCGCAGGCGCTCGGCCGTGGCTGCGCGCTTCTTCTCTGCTTCGCCTTGGGCGAGGGCGTCGTCGGCGATATCGAGCTCGCTGGGGGGCTCGACCGACTCACCCTCGGCCTTTGGCTTTCGTGCCCGGCCGAACCCGGCGCGAGCGACGATTTCTCCGAATCCGTGTCGGACGAGTACCGTGGAAATTTCACGGAGTCTCGCGAGATCGCGGACCGCGGAGACGACGGAGATCAACCGCCGCCGCCCGCATCACCCGCGTCGGACGTGGGGATCACGCCGCCGTCGCCCGGGCAGAGCTTCTTGATGCACTGGTAGATGAACGAGCCGCCGTCGGCGTTGGCGCCGCAGATGCACTCGTCGATCTTCTGCGTGCCGTCGGCGCACTTCGGGCCGAGGAACTTGCAGATCTGACCCGTGGCCGCGCAGGCCTTGCCCTCGCTCGCGGCGACGGAGGCGAGGCACGCGGGCGGGTTCGGGTTGATGAAGGGCTTGCACTCGGGCGTCGTGCCCTTGTTGACCGTGTCCTCGCCGTACTTGCAGGCGAACGACTTGCCGTCGCAGAAGCAGCGGACCTGCTGGTCGAAGCCACCCGGGCACTGGAGGGGGTAGTCGCACGAGACGGTCGAGTCGAAGCAGCTCGCGCCGGGGGCGATCGAGAGCGTGTTGGGGCACGCCTGGACCGGGGTGGGGGCGGGGGCCGGGGTCGGGTCGTCGGAGCAGGCCACGACGAGCGTGAGCGGAAGGCCGACGACGGCGGCTACGACCAAGTTACCAAGCTTCGACACGCGCATCTCGGACTCCTTCGCCCATCGCTACCGCGCGATGGCAGCTCGGGGCGACGCACCCCGAGTGCGCGGCTTCATAGTCCGAATTTTCGCGGGAGACAACGTTCGTAGAAAACGTAAAGGCCTCGTTAGGTTACGCTATGCGTCAGCGCACCCGTACGGCCGTGCCACGCTCGATCGCGGTCGGAAAAACAGCCGACCAGCCCCGGGGCAGGTGTGGACCCGTGAAGGCGAAGAGGCGCTCGGCGTCGAGGGGGGACAGGTTCACGCACCCGTGGCTGTGCACGTACCCGAACCGCTGGTGCCAGAAGGCCGCGTGGAGGGCGATGCCCTTGTCGAAGAACTGCACCCAGGGCACGTCCTCGAGGGAGTAGTGGTGCTCGACGTCGTCCCGTTCGAGGTTGTCCATCTTGCTCGCGAGGAGCTTCACCCAGATGCGGTGCACCCCGAGGTGGGTGCCGAGCTCGGACTTGGGTGGCCCCTTGCCGGTGCTCACGAGCGTCGCAAAAATAGGGGTTTTTCCCTCGTAGGCGACGAGCGTCTGCGTGGCGAGCTCGACGTCGATCCAGCGCTCTTGGGCCCCTTCGCCGCCCACTTCGGCCGGCGGTGGGGCGAGCGTCGGCCGGGCGAGATCGGCGAGCCGCATCCACTCTTCGGGGGAGGCGCCCTCGGCGCTCGTGCGGGCGAAGGCTCCCGCGACCTTGCTCACGTGCACGACCTCGAACCGGACGCGCGCGCCGCTCGGCTTTTGGCCGGCCTTCGGCGCCGCGAACGTGCTCGCCTTGTCGGGCAGGACCCAGCCGAGATCCATGGGGGCCCCGGGCGCGAGCGCCTCGCCGTGGAAGCCCGACGTGCGCGCGGCGACCAGGTCTTTCAAGGGGATGAGGAAGCCCGACCGCGTAAGCCCGAAGCGCTCTCCGTTCCGGCCCTCGCGCTCGCCCACCACCGCGACGCCGAAGCCTTGTTCGAGGTCGGTGTCGGCCGACTCTTCTTCGGCGCGGGCGAGCGACGTGTACCCGCGGGCACCGTCGCGTCCCGCGAAAAAATAGCGAAAGGGCAGGCCCGTGGCGTTCTTGGGGGGTGCCGGCCGAAGGGGAGGCTCGTCGGACAGCTCGGCGACGTCGGAGCAAATCCACGCGAGCGGGCCCACCGAGAGCCACCGCCCCGAGCAGCCCGGGCCGCGCTTCGTGCCGAAGAAGGGCAGGCGCGCGTGGCCCATGACGCTGCCACGCCGCGCGTCGAGCTTGCCCGGGACGGCGTAGAGCGCGCTCTCGTTCTTGCGCGGGATGACCGAGCGCATGCCCTCGGCCAGCGGGACCTCGCCCTCGTCGGTCCAGGGAGGCGCGCCTTCGTCGGCTCGCGACGTGGCCGCGACGCAGGTGAGGGCTCCTGCGAGCCCGAGCACCCCCACGAACGAACGTGCGCCGAGCCTCACGGGGCGCCCTCGCCCTGCGGAAGCGTGAAGCGGAACGTCGCCCCGGTGCCGCTCGGGCTCGCGACGACCTCGATCGTGCCCCCGTGCTCTTCGGCGATCTTCTTGGTGATGGCGAGGCCGAGGCCGGTGCCGCCCTTCTTTCCGCTCGTGACGAACGACTGGAAGAGCCGGTGCCGGATCTCCTTGGGGATGCCGGGGCCCGTGTCGGAGAAGGTCATCACGAGCGGGCCCTGGCCCTCGCGCTCGACGCGGATGACGAACGTGCCTCCACCCTGGGCGGCCATCGCCTCGGCCGCGTTTCGCGCCAAATTGTGCACCACGCGCGTGACCTTGCCCTCGTCGAAGCGGGCCGTGCCCTTGTAGGCGAGCTCGAGCCGCAGCTCGACCCCGGCGCGCGCGAGGGTGCCCTCGACCTGGCGGCAGAGGTCCTCGAAGAAAGGTTGAACGTACACCTTTCGCACGAACATGCTCCGCTCGCCGCGCGCGAACTCGAGCACCTCGCGCTGCATGGCCGCGATGAGCCCGAACTGCTTGTGGGCGAGCTCCCCGAGCTCTTCGCGTTGGGGGCGATCGTCGGCTTGGACCATGAGCTGGAGGTAGCCCGAGAGCACGCCGAGCGGCGTCTTGAGGTCGTGCATGACACCCGACAAAAGGCGGCCGATCGTCGTGAGGCGCTCCTCGCGCTCCTTGCCCTCGCGGTGCATCTGGAGCCGAATCGACGTGGACGCGTTGGCCGCGAAGAGGAGGAGCAGCGTTCGGTCCTCCTCGGTGAAGCCTGCGCCGTCCTTGCCGAAGAGCGCGAGGGCGCCGAGGGGCTCTTCGGTCTCGCCCTCGATGGGGACCGCGAGCACGCAGGGCTCTCCGTCGCCCACGAGCTCGAGCGTGCCCGAGTCGAAGCGCACGTCGGAGCGCGCGTCGTTCGTGAGCACGATCTCGCCGGTCTTGACCACGTCGGACAAGAAGCCGTCGCCCCGGGTCCACGGCACGTGGCGCGTCTTTCGGGCGTTCGCGGGCAAGAGGTAGAGCTGCATCTCGTCGGTCGGGCCGTGACGGAGCGCGATGGCGCCGGCTCGGGCCTTGGCGGTCTTCACGGCCTCTTTGAGCACCGACGCGAAGAGCTCCTCGAGCGAGGAGACCTGCCCCATCGCGCGCTCGAGATCGAACAGGATGCGAAGATCCCGCACGCGGTTCTCGAGCTGCTCTTTCGCGTGCAAAAGCTCGGCGTTTTTGGCCGCGAGCGAGCGGAGCAGCATCGCGTTCTCGATGGCGATGCCGGCCGACGTGGCGAGCGCCGACAAGAGCTCGGCGTCCTCCTTGGTGAACACGCCGGTGCGCTTGTTGAGGACCTGCACGACGCCGTTGGTCTTGCCCTCGGTGTCCCGCATGGGCACGGCCAAGATGGTGCGCGTGCGGTAGCCGGAGGTGAGGTCCCACCCGGGGTTGAAGCGAGGGTCCTCGTAGGCGTCGGTCACGACGATGGGCTCGCCCGTGCGCGCGACCTCGCCCGCGATGCCCTCGCCCACGGCGAGGTGGATCTGGCGCACCGACCCGCCCTGCATGACGCGGCTCACGAGCTGGTTTTTCCGCCGATCGAGCACGTAGAGCGTGGCCCGGTCGGCCTCGAGGGTGGACATGGCGCGCGAGAGCACCACGTCCAAGAGCACGTCGAGGTCGTGGCTCTGACCGAGGGCCTGGCCCACGTCGACGAACGCGGTCGCGACCCTACGGCTCCGCTCGAGGTCCTTCGCGATCGAGGCGATGTCGAACTCGCCGCTCGAGGTGCGGTCGTCTTTTCGGCGGCGTGGGCTCGCAGGCGCGCTCACGTCCCGCGAGGAGCTCGCAGGAGGCGGAGGAGGCGGCCGTGTCGACTTCAAGCCCACAGCCCATCGTACAGGCAAAACCCCTGGCCTAGCAGCCCGTTGATTTTTCGGACCGAGGCCGTTCGACGTCCGCGCCCGACCCGCCGAGGAGCGATCCGAGGAGCGCGCGGAGCCTACTCTTGTAGGTGAGCACGACCCTTGGAAGTCCCCGACGGGGGACGCACCGCAGGATCGCAACGAAGGCGGTCGGGATGCGGCGGCGAGCGGCCGACGACCCTTGGAAGTCCCCGACGGGGGACGGGAGAAAATCAACGGGCTGCTAACCCCCAGATTTGGGCCTCGCTTGTCGAGGAGACGAGCCGCGAACGGGGCCCCGTCGAGCGAAAAAAGCGCCCCGGGGCACCTCTCGCGAGGGATTCGCCCACGCGGGGCCCCGAGTTTGCTAAGACCGAGGGGCGCCCGATGGCCCGAACGCTCGTCGTCACGCCCACTTACAACGAACGCGACAACCTCGAGCGCTTCGTCACGCAGGTGCGGTCCGCGCTGCCCGAGGCTCACGTCCTCGTCGTCGACGACGCATCTCCGGACGGCACCGGCGCCATCGCCGACGCCATCGCCGAGCGCGATCCGAACGTGCGGGTCATCCACCGCAAGGGCAAGCTCGGCCTCGGCACGGCCTACGTCGAGGCCTTCAAAAAGGGCCTCTCCGAGGGGTTCGAGCGCTTCTTCGAGATGGACGCCGATCTCTCCCACGACCCACGCTACCTCGCGGCGTTCGTCGCCGAGCTCGATCGCGGCGCCGACGTGGTCATCGGCTCACGCAACGTGCCGGGCGGCGGCGTCGAAGGGTGGGGCCTCGGCCGGCACTTTCTCTCGAAGGGCGGCTCGCTCTACTCGCGCACCATCTTGGGCCTCACCGTGAAAGACCTCACGAGCGGCTACAAGGCCTTCTCGCGGCGCGCCCTCGAGGCCATCGACCTCTCCGCGGTGCGCTCGAACGGCTACTCGTTCCAGATCGAGCTCACCTACCGCGCGATCTTGAAGGGCATGCGCGTCCGCGAGGTGCCCATCGTCTTCGTGGACCGCAAGGTGGGCCACTCCAAGATGAGCCGCAAGGTGTTCGTCGAGGCCGTCGGCATGGTGTGGAAGCTCCGCGCCGAGGCCATGCTGGGGCGGCTGTAGGGGAGAAGGTGCCCCCCCTCTGCAGGTGCTCGGCGATGGACCGGGTGCCGTGAAGGAGAGAAGGTGCCCCCCCTCGCAGGTGCTCGGCCTTCGGCCTGCGCGCCTGCGGTGCCCCCCCAAATCGCGGGCTCCGCCCGCTCAGGGGGGGACCCCAAGCGGCGTCGAGGGTGGGCGCTAAGTGCGCGAAACCATGTGGGAGATCCGACCGACGTTGGCGCCAAGTGCGCGAAACCTGGTGCGGGGTCAGGTTCGGCGGCGGGTGAGCTCTGCCGCCAACGTGACGGCTCCGAGCCCGAGCACCACGACCCCCAGCGGCGGAAGGCTTGCCGATTCAGCATGGGACGCCAGGAGGTGCACGGCTTGGCCCACGACCAGGAACCACGCCAGCACGAACGCCGCGGGGACCGGTCGGGGTTCTCGCCGGCCCGCCCGCCTCGGCACGGCGCTCGTTCGGTACGGGCCCGCCCCCCGCCTCGGAGGTGCCCTCATGGCGTGGCCTCGAGGGTTTGGTGCCCGGTGTCGGTCTCGTCGCGCCCGTCGGTTGGCTCGGCCACCGGCTCGCCCTTGTAGGCCACGAAGAGGAGGCCCGGCAGCACGAGCAGCGTGAGCCCGGTGCTCAGGAAGATGCCCACGATGACGACCGTGGCGAGCGGGCGCTGCACCTCGGACCCCGCGCTCGTCGACAGCGCCATCGGCAAGAACCCGAGCCCCGCGACCGCCGCCGTCGTGAGCACGGCGCGGATCGAGTGGGCGGCCCCGCGCGCGACCGCCTCTTCGAGCGCGAGCCCCTTCTTGCGCTCTTGTTCGATCGCCGTCGCGATGACCACGCCGTTCAACACCGAGACGCCGCCGAGCGCGATGAAACCGACCGCCGCCGGGAGGCTGAACGGCATCCCACGGCCTAGCAGCCCCAACATGCCTCCCGTGGCCGCGAGCGGGACGAGGAGGAACACCGCCGTCGCCGGCCGGATGCTCTTGAACATCAAGAAGAGCATTCCGAAGATGACCGCGACCACGGCCGGCACCACCAAAGCGAGGCGCTTCGACGCTCGCTCGAAGTTCTCGAACTGCCCACCCCACTCCAGGCGATACCCCGTGGGCAACTTGGCTTTCTCTCCCACTTTTCGTTTCGCCTCTTCTACCCACGAGACGAGGTCGCGACCGCGCAGGTTCACGTCGACGCGAATGAGGCGCTCGCGGTTCAGTCGCTTCACCACGGACGGGCCGTCGCCCTCTTCGAACGTGACGACCTCGCGCATGGGCACGGCCTCGCCGCGCTCGGTCTCGACGAAGAGCTCCGAGAGCGCTTCGGCGTTCGGGCGCGACGGAGGCACGACGACGCGAAGGTCGAACTTTCGCTCGTTCTCGTACACGTCGCCCACGCGGAGCCCCTCGCGCGAGGCCGCGAGCACGGCGAACGCGTCGGCCACCTTGACGCCGTACCTGGCCATCTTCGCGCGATCGGCCGTAGCCGTGATCATGGGCCCGCCGAGGATTCGCTCGATCTTGAGGTCGGCCGTGCCATGGATTCCGCGCACGATGTCGCCGATCTGGTTCGAGAGGGGGACGAGCGTGTCGAGATCTTTGCCCACGATCTTGATCGAGACGTCGGCGCGTGAGCCCGCGATGAGTTGGTTCGTGAGATCTTCGATGGGCTGCGACACGGACACGAACGTGGACGGGACCTCGGTCTCGATGTGGTCCTTGAGGAGCCCGCTGAGCTCCTCGAGGCTCGACGCGTTCTGCCACTCCTTCATCGGCTTGAGAGGTACGAGGATGTCGGTGTTGTTGTTTCCGACGGCGTCGAGCGCCATCTCGGCGCGCCCGCTCTGTCCGAGTGCCTTCTTGGCCTCGGGGTAGGAGAGCACGATCTTCTCGACCATGAGATCGAGGCGCTTCGCCTCCTCGA
Source organism: Myxococcales bacterium (assembly GCA_016712525.1). Classification (NCBI taxonomy): domain Bacteria; kingdom Pseudomonadati; phylum Myxococcota; class Myxococcia; order Myxococcales; species Myxococcales bacterium. The sequence goes on along the minus strand of JADJQX010000001.1, from coordinate 124,394 downwards.
GCGAGATGCTCGGCGGGCGCTGGAGCGCGAGCACGCAGTCGCCCTCGAAGATGCGCGGCACGAACTCCGCGCCCGCACGCGAGAAGACGAAGCCGACCACCACGAGCGCGGCGGAGGTCACGGCGCCAATGACCACGCGCTTCCGAATCGCGCCGACGACCATGCGCTCGTACGCGTGCGCGATCGCCTCGAGCCACTTGGGGCCGTGCCCCTTCGCGGGCGGCACGAAGAGCGTCGCCAGCGCCGGGAAGAAGACCACCGAGTAGACGAGCGCCCCGAAAAGCGCGCACGCCATCGTGATGGCCATCGGGCGGAACATCTTCCCCTCGACGCCTTCGAGCGTCAAAAGCGGGATGTACACGAGCATGATGATCGCCACCGCGAACGCCACGGGCTTTACCACGAGCTTGCTCACGTCCTCGTAGGCTCGCGCCCTCGCGAGGCCCATGAGCTCTTTGCCGGCCGTCGCGGCGATGATCCCTTCCAAGATGACGATCGGGCCGTCGACCAAGAAGCCGAAGTCGATCGCCCCGAGGCTCATGAGGTCGCCGGTGACCCCGAAGAGGTGCATCCCGAAGAGGGCGATCGCCATCGACGCCGGGATCCCGAGGGCCACGACGACGGCGCCCCGCACCGTGCCAAGCATGATGGCGAGGACCACCGTGACGATGAGCAGGCCCTCGACGAGGTTCGTGCCCACCGTCTTGAGCGTGCGCCCGACGAGGTCCGAGCGGTCGTAGATGACCTCGATCCGCACGCCGGGAGGTAGGTCGTTCTCGATCTCGGCGACCCTCTCTTTTACCGCCATCACGACGTCGCGGCTGTTTCCGCCGGCGAGCATCATGACGAGCCCGGACACGGCCTCGCGCTCGCCGTCCAAGGTGACGACGCCGTAGCGGAGCGCCGAGCCGATGCGCACCTCGCCCAGGTGTTTGACCAGCACGGCCGGCCCGTCTCTTGTGGTGCGCACGACCACGTCGCCGATGTCGGCCTCGTTCTTGACGAGACCGCTGCCACGGATCGTGTAGGACTCGCCGGCGCGCTCGACATAGCCACCGCCCACGCTCACGCTCGCCGCCGAGAGCGCCGAGGTCACGTCGGTGAGCGTGAGGGAGCGGGCCCGGAGCTTCTGGGGGTCGACCACCACCTGGTATTGCTTGAGCTCGCCGCCGAAGGGGTTCACGTCGACGACGCCGGCGACGCTCCGCAGGCGTGGGCCTATTTCCCAGTCGAGCAGCGTGCGGAGCTGCATCGCCGAGTGGCGATCGGAGCGCACCACGAACTTGAAGATGGTGCCGAGCCCGGTGGACGGAGGCGCGAGCTCGGACGTGGAGGCTTGCGGGGGCAGCTCCCCTTCGACCTGCCGGAGCCGCTCGAGCACGAGCTGGCGCGCCCACCAGAGATCGGTCCCGTCTTTGAAGATGACGGTGACCGACGAGAGCCCGAAGCGCGACACGGAGCGCATCTCGACGCTCTTGGGGATGCCGTTCAGCGCCTTCTCGATGGGGACCGTGACGGTGCGCTCGACCTGGACGGGGGAGAGCCCCCCACATTTCGTCAGAATGTCGACCTGCACGCTCGAGACGTCCGGGAGGGCGTCGATGGGCAGGTTGCGCGCGGCCACGACTCCGAGGACGAGCACCACGACGAGGAGCGCGGCCATCACCTTGCGAAAGCGGATGGAAAGGGCGACGAGCTTTTCGAGCATGGCTACCGGTAGAGCTCGCTCTTCAGCGCGAAGACGCCCTTGGTCGCCACCGCTTGGCCATCCGTTAGCCCCTCGAGCACCTCGAGGCGGGTGCCGTCGGTCCTCCCGACCTTCACGGGCGCGACCCGCACTTTCGTGTCCCCCTCGGTTACGAAGACCGTGGATTTTCCGTCGACGTAGACCACGGCTTCTTGGGGGACGAGCAGCACGGGTTTGCCCGTGGCCTGGGTCGCGATGAGCGACACGACCGACTGTCCGGGCCGGAGGTGGTAGGGCGGATCGTCGACCGTGATGCGGACATCGGTGCTGCGTGTGGTCGCGTCGATCACCTCGCCCACATGGGCGACCTTGCCGGCGATGCGCACGTCCGGCTCGGCGGCGGGCGAGACCGTGACGTCGTCGCCCACGCGGAGGGACGGGAGGTCCTTCTCGAAGACCGAGAGCTCCACCCAGAGGTGGCGGATGTCGGCCACCTTGAACGACGTGTTGGTCGCATCGACGGACTGCCCCGGAGAGAGGTGCCCGGTGACCACGTGGCCGGCGATCGGAGAGCGTACGACGAAGATCCCGAAGCCACCGGCGCCCCCGCCGTACGCGCGCACGCGCTGGTTCGCCGCCGTCAACGCGGCTTTGCGGGTCACGAGCTCGGTCTCGGCGACCTCGGCCTCGCGGGCCGTCGTGAGGCTGCGACCGAGCAGATCCCGCTCTCGCTTCGCGTTGATGTCGGCGGCGTAGAGCGCGGCTTCGGCTTGGAGCACCCCGGACTGGGCCTCGCCGAGCTCGGCGCTCTCGATCTCGGCAAGCGCGTCCCCGGCTTTGACCTCGTCGCCCTCGACCTTGAACGTGCGGCGGACGGTGCCTCGCACGCGTGTGCCGACGACGGCGACGTGGCTCGGGTTGAGGGACACCGTCCCCGTGAGCCGTAACGTCGGGCGAAGGTCGGCGCGCGTCACGGGCGACATCGTGAGGCCCGCGCGCTCGCGGAACGCCTGAGAGAACACGATGAGCTCACCCTCGACGTGTGGCACGTCGCGCTCGATCCCGTGCGCGTCTTTGTGGGTTTGGCAGGCGGTGAGGAGCGTCGCGAGCGCGACGACGAGACCACCCAAGACTCGGAGTCTCATGGCGACCTTCGTAGCCATGTCGCGCGGGGCGGGGAGGCCTATTTCTCGAAAGGTTACCGTCCGGTAACGAACCTTGCCCTAGCCCCTTCACGAGGTCCCCGAGGCGTGTAACGTGACTCTCGTGCAGGTGCTCCTGGTCGAGGATGACGCTCGCCTCGGGCCCCTCGTGAAGCGCGCGCTCGAGACCGACGGTCACACGGTGGTGCTCGCGAGGAGCGCGGCCGAGGCGCTCGGGGTCGACGTGTCCGAGGTCGAGGTCGCGGTCATCGACTGGATGCTGCCCGACGGCGACGGGCTCACCGTGGCCTCCGTGCTCGGCTCGCGAGGGTTTCATGCGCCGGTTCTGGTGCTCACGGCGCGCTCCGAGACGAGAGAGCGGGTGCACGCGCTCGACACGGTCGCCGACGACTACCTCACGAAACCGTTCTCGATGGACGAGCTGCTCGCGCGCGTTCGGGCCCTCGGGCGACGAGGAAGGAGGCCCGAGGTGGTGTCGGCCGGGGATCTCCAGATCGACGTCGTTCGGCGTACGGCCTTCGTCTCGGGGGTGCTGTTGCCTCCGCTCACGGCGAAAGAGCTCAGCTTGCTCCTCTATTTCGCGCGTCGCCCCGATACGATCGTCACGCGCGAAGAGCTCGTCGGCGCCGTGTGGGATGGCGAGGTCGGCCCGTCCAACCTCGTGCAAGTGGCCGTCTCCCGCCTCCGCGACAAGCTCGGTCCGCACGCTCGTCTCCTCGAGACGGTGCGCGGCGAGGGCTACCGCCTTCGGACGAGCGCGCCGTGACGTTCCGCACGAGAACCGCGCTCGCCGTCCTCGCGCTCACCGCAGGCACCATGGGCGGCGCGTTTTTCCTCGTGTGGAGCACCTTCGTAGCGTCGCAGCGGCGCCAGCTCGACGCGGCCCTGCTCGAGGTGGCCGAGCGTGAGGCGACCGAGGCAAGAAACGGCGCCCTCGGCCTCACCGACGCCCCCGGCCCATCCGCCAACGCGGTCGGCCCGCTGCCGAAATACGGTGTGATCTACGGGGATTCCGGAGAGGTGCTCTCGACGACCGAGAACTTCCGCTCGGTACCGAAGCTCTCGCCTCACATGGTGCGCGCCCCGTTCGACTTCGAGCACGACGGCCACCCGATGCGTGGTGTGACCCTCGAGGTCTCCGCTTCGGGCCCCGCGCGGACGCTCCTCCTCGCGACCACGCGCGACGATCTCGAGGACGACGGTCGCATCTTGGCCCAGGGCATGGCGCTCGCGTGGCTCGTCGGGTGCGTGTGGGCCGCGGGCGTGGCCTTCGGGGTCGCCTCTCGACTCACGCGTCGGCACGCCGAGGTGGTCCGTGTCGCGCGTTCGGTGGCGAGCGGTGACACGTCCGCGCGCGTCCGGTTCGACGCGGAGGACGACGACCTTCGCCAGCTCGGAGGCGACCTCAACGCCATGATCGAGCGCCTCGTCGGGCTCGTCGCGGCGCGCGACCTTTTCGTGAGCCACGCGGCGCACGAGCTCCGGACCCCGCTCGCCGCGCTCCGCCTCGAGATCGAGCTCGCGGCGCGCACGGCGCGCACGGTCGAGGAGTACGAGGTCGCGCTCTCGGGGGCGCTCGGCTCGGTCGAGAGGCTCGCTCGTCTCTCCGACGACTTGCTCGCCCTCGCGCGTGAGCCCGAGACGACGACCTGCGACGTGCTCCACGCCGTCGAGGACGCGATCCGCGACGTGCGCGCCATCGCCGCACTGAAAGAGGTGGCGATCGCCCTCGACGGCCGCGCCGCCGAGGTGCGCGGCTCGCTCGGAGACGTGTCGCGGGTCTTCCGGAACGTCCTCGAGAACGCGGTGCGGCACTCACCGAACGGGGCGACCGTCAAGGTGCGTGTCTGCGCCGAGGGCGAAGGGCCCGTCGAGGTCCACTTCGACGACGAGGGAGCCGGAGTCGCCCCCGAGGACGTGCGCCGTATCTTCGAGCCGTTCGTGCGTGGCCCGGGCGGAGTCGTCGGCGATGGCGCGGGGCTCGGCCTCGCGATCTCGCAGCGGCTCGCGCAGCGCTTCGGGGGCGACGTCCGCGCCGAGGCCGACGGCCACGGCCGCTTCGTGGTCACCTTGGGGCGCGGGTAGCAGAAGAGAGATAAGCAGGGGTAAGCAGGGGTAAGCAGGGGTGCCCCCACCCGCGGGTGCTCGGCCTATCGGCCTCCGCGCCCGCGACCTCCCCCAAACTTCGTTCTCGGCTCCGCGCCCCCGCGGCCCGTCGCTCCACCCCCTCGCGCGAAGCCTCCGAGCGAAGCGGGGGAGGTCCCCGAAGCGGCGTGTCAGTCGCCGCCCGCGTCACCCGCGTCGGGAGCCGCAGCGTCACTCGCGTCGGGAGCCGCGGCGTCGCTCGCGTCGGGAGCCGCGGCGTCGCTCGCGTCGGGAGCCGTGGCGTCGGCGTCGGGGGCCACGCTCGCGTCGACGAGCGGGCGGTCGTCCGAGCATCCGCTCAGCGGGCACTGGAGACAAGGCTCGGGGCTGCACGCGACCGAGAGCATCGCGCCGCCCGCGACGGCCGCGAGCGCCGCGCTCACGAAGGCGCCTCGCCGGCGCAGGATGGCGTTGCGGTCTTCGTCGGCGGGATCGCCGTCACGCGGCTCTTCGGGGGAGTGGGCCATAGCTCAGGCTCGCATGAGCGCTCCGAGCGGCCAAGATCGGTCGGGAGTCGAGGCTGCGGTCGTCCGGTTGGACCCCACACGAAGAGGCCCCACACGGGAGCAGAACCGACCGACGTTGGCGCCAAGTGCGCGAAACCAGGTGGACGATCCGACCGACGTTGGCGCCAAGTGCGCGAAACCTCGTGGGCCCGATCCGCGCCCTCAGCGGTGCCCCGCTGCCCCACGCGAGGATCACTTCGTACCCGCGCGCGGCCCGCCACCCCCCCCCAGACCCCCGCGAATCGCCCTAGCTCCCATGTGGTACAGGGTGTGCACTACCCCTGGGCATGATGCCCCGCACCCACAAGCTCGGCGCCCTCTCGTTCGTGTTGCTCTCCGCCCTCGTCGTCCAGGGCTGCGCTGCCGAGGAGGGCGACTTCGCCGGCGAGAGCGAGGACGAGGTCTACGAGCACCACGGGCTCGACGCGTACGGCCCCGTGCCGGGCAACCTCGAGGACCGCTTCCTCACGTGCCCCGTGTCCGACAAATCGAAGACCGGCACCTTCAACGGCAAGACCTACACGTACAAGTCGGCCGCCGAGGTGGGCTACGGCTCGAACGGGTGGGAGGGCCGCATCGCCTCCGACTGGTCCGCGCTGAGCGCGCTCGTCCCCCGCAACATGGAGGCGCTCGTCATCGACATTCGCCGTGTCGGCGGCGTGCCTCACTATCTCTACTTGAGCAACGGCAAGCAGAACACGGTGTACGAGCCGTGGAGCTCCAGCAAGTTCATGGCCATCTCGGGCGCCATGGCGCGCGCGCGCACCGAGAGCGGCGGCAAGGTCGGCGGCGACGGCACGGTCGGCAACGTGAACCTCGGCGACATGACCACCGCCGTGCACACCTACGCGGCGAAGGGCAGCGCCCCCGGGGGCGGCTCGAGCGGAGTCGACGGCTCGAATGGCATGTCGAACTACTTCTTTCGCGTGGCCGGCGCCGACTACCTGACCGACCTCATGCACGACAGGTGGCTCCGCCTGTCCGACCGCAGCAACTTCCGCGGTGGCTACGGCGCCTTCTCGTTCAACGAGGGTAGCCTCAACTGGACCTCGGCCGACGGCCGCTCGACGACCCGAATGGGGCGCATCGAAAACGGCATTACGGGAGATAAGACGATGTCGGCCCTCGCGCAGGGCGAGTGGCTGAAGCGCCTCACGCAGTTCGAGACCGACCCGACGACGCGTCTCCCGGGCTTCAACGGCACCATCCAGGCCGAAGACGTCCGCGCGCTCCTCTACGGCAACTTGACGCGCAACGGCGAGATTGGCGGCATGATCGCTGGCGAGTCCGTCTATCTGCTCCAGGGGCTCCTCCCCGGAGTGAGCCTCGGTCGGCCCAACGCGTTCGGGGGCGAGCAAAACCGCGCCGCGAAAGAGATCCTCGACCGCGTGACGGGCGGCAAGTGGCGTGTCGCCCACAAGCTCGGCGCCGGCGTGAGCCGGACTCGGGGCGTCGCCGAGATCGTCATGGCGACCTACGCGTGCCTCCCCGGTTACGACGGAGGTCGCGAGTTCGTCATCATCACGAGCGCCCACGCGCCGAGCCTCGGCGCGGCAAACACGGCCACCCAGTCGGCATTCGCCAAGATCGTGCCCGCGCTCGCCCCCAACTTCGCGAGCTCCTCCGGAGCCCCGGTGACCGACGGGTTCCCGGTCCGCGGAGAGGGGACGGCCAAGGCCTCGGCGAACACCGTCCTCAAGGCCGAGAACGTCGACTCGTCGACGCTGAGCGACGGAAAGAAGTGTGCGCTCGCCGCGGGCAAAGGGCTCGAGTTTCTCTCGGGAGAGTACGTGAACGCGGCGAAGACGCAGGTCAAGCTCACCATCGACCCGAGGTCGAGCGCGGTTCGCGCCCTCGGCTGCCCCGAGACCCTCTGGGCGAATGGCGCGGTCTACGTGTACGCGCCCCACTTCGCGTTCTCGGCGCGGTAGGCGCTTCTGTGTCGGCGAGGTGCGAGCCGGAGCGTCGCGTGAATTAGGGCTCCCGCGCCTCGGCGAGGAAACGATCCGCGTGCGCGAGCACGATCGCCTGGGGCTGGTTCGTCAGCCACTTGCCACCGCCATGAGAGAGGAGTCGGTCCAGCGCTTCTCCGGAGTCGCGTACGGTGTCGGCATCCCCTACGGCGCGAGCCACGCGATGGCGCGCCCCGAGCGCCCGGACGAGCGCGAGCGCCGTACAGTGGGGAGCCATATCCCAGTCTCGGGCCACCCGGCGGCGGCAATCGAGACGCGCCTCGTACCTCGAGAACGTCACCAACGACGACCGCCCCTCCGGGAGGGTCACACCGACGACATCGAGCGTGCCCCAGCCGGACTCCCCGAGCTCGTGGAGCCTACGAGCGAGGCGCGAGCCCGAACCGGCAACGGCGGCCTCGCGGACCTGGGCATCGGCTCGCTCGAGGGCGCGCGCGGCGGCCTCGGGGGAGAAGCGCTGCAGGAGCGTCGCGCGCGTCACGTCGGGGATCGTCCGAAACACCCCGGGCTCGGGAGCTCGCTTGGCCTGAGAGCTCGCGGTGAAGTAGCTCTCGGCTCGCTTGCCGTCGAGCGCGAGCACCGCGATCCTATACCCCCAGTCGAGGGCGCTGTCGCGAGCCGAGAGCCTCTCGCGGTCGGCCTCGTCACGCGCAACGTCGTAGGCGTTTCGGTCGGCTTCCACCTGAGCGAAGAGGGGATGACCCACGGGGACGCGGAGCTCTTCCGTGCAATCTGCACGAACCCGAACATGGCTCGGAGACTCCCCGCGCAGCCGCGCGACGAGCGCCTCGTGGGCGGCGCGGATCTCCGGAGCGTAGAGGGGGGTCGCGGAGCCCAAACCACGAAGCTCGTGCTCTACGAGCGCGAGAGCTCCTTCGGTATCGTCGCGCTGGGCGAGCCAGTCTGCACGCGACGACACCTGCTCGCCCGGAGGAACGAACGGGAGCGGGTCGAGGTGGTCGCGTGCGTACGGGCCGGGCCCTTGACACTTCGGGACCGGCCTAAGTGCACACCGCGCGGCCTCCTGGTTCGGCGAGACCGCGGAGGGGGCCTTCTTCACGGGCGTGAGATCGAGCCGAAGGACCGGGCACCCGTCGCCCAGGGCCGCCAACGCCCCTTCGACCTCCGAGCCTGCATGGGCCTCGATCGCGGTAGCGAGGCACCCCGCGTCGATAGTGTCCTCCGGGCGGAGACGCATCTTCCGGAGGGCGGCCGCACCCACCGCCCCGCGCCCCGTGAGCACATAGGCCGTGAGCTCGTCGATCTCCAATCGGGTATCGGGGTGAACGTGCCGGGCTCGTTCGAAGGCTCGCGCTGCGTCTTCCATTCGCCCCTCTTCGAAGAGCGACCGAGCGATCTCGGGGCTCGGGCCGCACACGTCGTCGATGCGAGAGAAGCTCGCGCGAGCGCGGTACCGATACGCATCGATCGCCGCGGCACGGCAGTCCCCCTTCGCGAGGTCGGCGGCCACCAACGCCGTCACGCGCTCCTCCGTCTTCTCTTCTTCACGGAGCCTCGCGGCGAGCTTCGCGCTGGCCCTGGAACGGCCAAGGGGCGAGACGAGGGCCATCGCCATGGCCGGCCCCCATGACGACGGCGCGAGCGACGCGAGGAACCCGACGAGCGTCACCGCGCCGACGTACACGACCGGCCCGACGAAGCGCCGAGCCACCCCGCCATGTCTCGGTTTCGCGGGCACCCGCCGGACGAAGGCGAGCAGAAACGCCACCGCGATCGAGGCGTAGAAGAGGTGGCCGGCGTGTTCGAGAAAGGCGAGGGAGGGCATGAGGGGCTCGAGGAGCTCAGAAGTCGGAGACCATGGGCTCGATGAAGCATCGCGGCTTGTTTTGAGCGTCGAGGACGGCCGACGATTCGGGATTCAGCGTAAGTCGATGGCAGAACGACCCGCTTGCGCATTGGTGGCCACCCGCGATGGCGCCGCCTTTGCACTGGTAGCTGTCGTATGGGTAGTTGACGTCGGGGTTGCAATAGTACCCGTCGGCCTTGCCCTTGCAGGTTCGAGTAAGCTCTCCGGCCTTCGGACAGCTCAGGCCAACAGCGTGCTGAATGACCTCACCGTCCGGGATGACGTTCGTAGCGTTCCAGGCGCAGACAACGGCCTTCTTGACCCATAGTGGTTCGAGATCGGTCTTGAAGGGATTCGCAAGCGTGGTCTTGACCTGATGCGAGATCATTCTGCTCGCGAAGAGCTTCATGGTGTCGTTTACTGGTGCACCGAGAAGGGCTGCGTAGAAGAGGCGCGTTGCTCTCGATAACCCCACCTCGGCGAGAACCCCCTTCTTCGTCGCTTGGTTGAAGCCGCCGATGGCCAGCAGTGACCAGGCGTTTGTGACGATGGTCGAATTGTAGTGTATGTTGCCACAGTCGTTCTTGCTACGGGTATTCCCCTCAGCGTCGAACGAGCAGGTGGTAGCGCACGATTCCGGTGTCTGCGCACCTTGGCACTCGGGTCGATTGGCGTTGCTTGGGATGGTCGGGCGTCGTGCGGCGTAATCGATCGTGCCTCCGACGTCGGTGCCATTTCCGGGTCGACGGAAGTCTCGCAACGGCCTCCCGTCCCAACGCACGTCCTCTCCGAAGGTGTGGAGGCCGATGTCGTTGCTCCGCAACAGCGCGGTCGCATGCGCGGCGAAGATGTCCGCTAGGCCTTCGTTCAGCGCGCCCGCTTCGCCTACATAGCTCAGGGGGCCAACGGCGTCGATGACGCCGTGCGCATATTCATGGGCGACGAACTCGAAGCTGCTTCCAGTCGGATAGGTTTCGTACGTCTTGTTCCCAGCGTGGCCTTTGGGGTCGGCGTCTTCGAAGGTTCGACCGATACCGAAGAACAACTTTCCGGTGTCGCGAGGGTTGCTTGGTGGGACGTATCGGCCGTCTCCCTGCATCCTTCGGCCGTCGACGGTCCTCGCGTTGACGAAGGCCTCGACGGCGCCGCCGGCAGCCCATTTTCGCGCCTGGAGCTGGTTCGCGAAGTAAACGGACGCGAACTGCAAGTGAGCTTGCACGTCGGCGGCGACGCCTTTGGCGCTTCCTTGACGCACATTGACGTCACATTCGTACGGAGCTTCCGGCTGTCCGCTGGTCCCGGAGGGCCGAGAGCAGACTGCCAGCTTCCCGTCCTCGTTGTAGATTCGAATGGGGCCGGTGGCTCCAGTGGTCGAGAGCTCGCCCTGGGGGGTCAGGTCCACGCTCAGCATAGAGGACCGGTCTTGGCGAATGTCATTGGTGTCGAAGTAGTGCGCCGCGGCGAACGCCGTTGCGGCTGCCCCCTGATGGCGCGCGGAAAGAACGTCCCCGGTGTGGGCGTCGCACGTAACCTGAACGAGCGCATCGTCAACCTCAGCGGAGAATCGGTACGAGAGGCGAGGTTTCGCGGGGTCGACCGCCAGGACCCCGAGAGTGGGCGCAGAGACTTGGCGCGCCGTGGAGCCGAGCGTCTTGAGGGCGCGGTTTGCGGCATCATCTCCGTCTAGAGTCGGATGTGCCCCGACCGTCCCAAGGTTGCGGGCGTGACCGGTGGACAGGTATTCGAGCGAGCCTTCTTTCGTGACGGCAGCGACCAGTGCGGCGTCGAAAACCGGGATGCTCGTGCCAGGGAGGTGCTGCCTGAAGCGGTACGTTCCGACATCCTCGTCGCTCGCGTCGAGGAGCGTCTCCGGCTCGTCTAGCTCGTGGGACGGGTCGGAGCCGAGGCCGAGGTCGCTGGCGAAGGGCGTGAGCAAGGCGATGATGTCCGTGGGGGAGCGCTGCGCGTTTGGGAGCACTGGCCTACCCTCTCCACGAGCATAGTAGAGCGCCGCGTTCCCTGCGACGCCTGGCTCCATCCACCAGGTAGCTCCGGTGAGCGAATCCAACTTCCTTGCTAGATCCGCCCCGTTCTCGGCCATCGTCGGGAGCGGTGCCGGTTCCCCGTCACCTCCCGAGCACGCAGCCACCATGAGGCCAACACCCACGAGACCGAGAGAGCGTGTGCGCTTCTTCATTTCCTTCGTACCTGCCTTTCGCCGTCGAAGTCGGCGGGGTCGGGCGGGACGTTGCGTGAAATCGACGGGTGCGACGGCGTTTTCGCGGAAGACGCCGAAAACCGGGTCGAAGGTGGTACGAAGTGAACGTGTCGGGGGCATCGGCCCCCAGTGGCGACGCCGGCAACAGGAGTCGCCGACGTCGACCCTACGAACTGCCTCGGGGTCCGTGGTGGTGCACGGCGCTCAGATCGCCGACGCCGCCGCGTTCCGGTGGATGGGGACGCTCCCATCACGACCGTCGACTGTCGCGAGGCTGAAGGGCGCTTCGACGAGCCGGACGACGCCATCCGCTAGGTATGCGGAGCGGAAGGACTCGTGGTAGGTGCGCGACGTCGGTGTCATCCTTCTTTCGTGCGAAGAAGGGATGAACCCGCGATGGCTGGCCGCACCAGCGGTGGAGCCCCGAATGCGGTCAAGAACGCTGGTTTGGCCACAGCGATCGGAGGCGCTCCCACACGCCGGCTGGAGCGACACCCGGCCCCGAAGGCAAGAGCGCATCGATCAAGCCCGAATCCCGGAGCTGCTCGAAGACGCGCGGGTGCAACTTCACGACCAACGCTAGCCCAGTATCATTCGGCACGGCGTAGAGGCGCTCCTCCCTTCCGAGCGCTTCCGCGGCGGAGTTTAGCGTCGCGACGTAGGCCTCGCCTCGCGCTGGTGAGCTCGGCCGGGGAGCCTCGGGTAAGCCGAGCATCCCCACCAGCTCGTCGATGAACATGTCCGTGGAGTCGTCTTCCCACTCGCCGCTGGCGAGCAGCCCCTCCCATTTCGGCCAATGGCCATGCCCCCCGGTCGCAGCCGCTTCGATGGCCGCCCAGAACGCCGACGTGGTCTCGAGGCCCACGGGCGTACTCGGATCGAGTGCCATGGGCAGTAGCCCCGAGCCGGCTTGGTCCGCCTCGATGAGAGCACTCGCGGTAAGGCCCCCGCGACCCGTGATACGTCCAACGGCGTCCAGCCAGCGCGAAAGGGTGAGCCCGTTCGTGTCCGTTGCCCGGGGAGCATCGGGGAGCTTCCGCGACCATCCCTCGAGCGCATTCCGCGTCATCCCCGCGAACGCACGCGCGACTTCGTCGGTCGTCGGGTTCCAGGACCACGTCGGCAGCAGCCACGACTCCCCAACGAGGCGATCCACGGGCATGCCCAGCTCGGCGCGCCGCAGCATGGGCTGGCCGTTTGGCAGGTAGTGCACGAGGTCGAACACGACATCTTCGGGATTGGCTTCCGCCGAAGCTTCGATGGGCCCAATGGCCTCCGACAAAGCGACCACCCGTTCAGGGCCGGGGACGCCGTCGACCCACGCCCGGAACACGGTACACCCACCGTATCGTGGGGCGGGCGCGGGGGCCGTCCTGGCAAGGCATCTGGCGCGCTCACAGGCCACGATCGAGGAGAACGTTTCGTCGTTGGCGGATTCGACTAGCCGAAGAATGTCAGCGTCGTCGAGCTTCGCTGCGGACCCGGCCAGGCGCATGGAGAGGTCCGTGCCGGCGCCGCGCACTTGGACGCGTGGGCCTTCGGTGTCCCGTCGAGCGACGATCTCCAGTGGGCCCACGAGACCGGCCTCTCCCGAGATCTCGACAATGGCACCTTCTCCGACCTGGTCTTCGAGGCACGCGAGCCACCACGACTGAGATTCGGGCAGGTAGTCGGAGTCGTCGTCGTCGTGTTCTAGGGTCATTCCGAGGTTTACGACGACTTGCAGGACGAAAAGATACGCGGGCACCCATTCCGTTCTGACCGTGGATTCGTACAGCCCGAGGCCGAAGCCCGAAAAGGACAACGAAGCCTCGATGGGAGCTGGCCCTACGACGTGAATGTCGAGGGAGTCGTCGCCTTCCTCTTCGGACCGGAGAACGACACGCGAGAGGTGGGGATCGCCCTCGCCGAGGTCCGCTTCCTCGACGCCATCCTCGCCCGTGATCGCCACCAACGGGATTCCCAGCGATCGCCACGCCGCCTCGCAGGCGGCGAGTAGCTCCTCGGGCTCGACATACCGCTCGCGCTCCCACGTAAGAATGAAAGTCACGCCGGGATGCTCCTCCCTGCGCTCCGTGAAGTCAAGCCGATGCCCAGGCGGGAGGAAGGCCGCGACTGCGAGAAGTTTGCGCGCGCACGACCACTCACAAGAATCACCCCCGACGACGCTCGAGCATGGTTCGCCCACTGCGAGCTCAACCCGGCTGATCTCCGCTGTCCGGGAGTGCCGAATCGGCATCCGATCAAGTCGGACGAATTCGGCGGCACGGCCCTCGCGTGCCACTCAAGAGGAGAAGCGCGTGATCATGACCTCGCGAGGCGACCACGTGGAGGGGACCTCGATGGGCTCCCGCGCCCCCCGACGCTGGCGCCCGTCGGGGGCTCGGGGAAATTCGAGCGCGCGACGCAAAGTATTGACACCGCGAGAAGCGTCGTGTCGTTTTGAGGGCGGCGGACGTGCTGCGAGGGCGCCGCGGTTTTCGGCGAGGGTGCGATGACGAAGGCATCACGGAGGCAAGGGAGGGTAGGAGCACCGTGCCGGCCTCCGGTGCTGGTTCCGCAGCCCGTCGGCGCACTCGAAGCAACTCGGCGCTCACCCTCGGACGAGCCGGTCCGAGGGAATGTCTTGGCGGGGCCGATCGAGGTAAGATGAGCGACCCCGAGAAACGAGTCCAATGTTCGCTGCACGGCGAAACGCCCGCGACGTTCGTCTGCCGTCACCTGAGGTTCGGCGTCGGCTGTGGGTTTCATGCGTCCGCGGAAGACGCGGGAGACCCATGGCCGGACGCGTGGTGCGATCGATGCGAGGCCGCCTTCCAACGGTACGGCGAGTGGAACGCCTCCAACGAACCGGAGATTAGCCTGCTCTGCGCCGGGTGCTACGACACCGCACGCGTCCGCAACGGCTACGTGCCGGCGCCGCTCGTGCCGGGACAGCTGCAGGTTGGCGAGGCCGCCTATGCCGAGCTCGCCTGCGCGGCGTGCGAGCGGTGCAAGGCCCGACAGGAAGCTTCGAAAAAGGCTTGGCCGAAGTTCGCCACGAGCAAGCGCTGGCACTACGATGACGAGGCCAGGACGATCCGCTTCTTCGACGAACGGCCGGGGATGGCTGTCGTCGCCAACGTCACCATCACGGGTTCGTTCTCGACGCGCACGAGCTCGTGGATGTGGGCGTGGGCGAACGACGGCTACAGCGACGCGGAGCGTGCAGCCGTTGCCCCTCTGCGTGTCTTTGGTGAAGTCCGTGGGATCAAGAAGCTCGAGAGCGGCCACTGGAACGGTGAAGAAGTCGACGGGTGGGAGGTCACGCAAATCGCCGCGGATCTACTTCGGGCAGAGGCGGTGTACCGGGCGCCCTTCGATCACCTGCTGGTTTTCATGCTGCTGAACGAGCTTCGCGAGGAGCACGTGCGATGAGAGCTCGCTCGGTGTGTGTCGCTCGGCGCGCGTCGATCGCGGACGCGGCCTCCCGCCGAAGGGCTCCGGACGAGGCCGACTGGAGCGTGAGCGAGGACGAGTCTCGAGGCCATTCGGCCCGCCACAGCTGAACGCGCAACGGAGACGTCATGGGAAAGAACGCTGCACTATGGCCGAATGATGCGGATGGCGACGTCTTTCGCCGATTGGTAAATGCCGGCTTCGACTTCTCTCGAGACTGGTCCGTGGACTACAACGTGGATTTCGAAGTGTGGCCTCCCGCCGCCGCGGCGCTCGAGTTGCTCCGTTCCCGCTACGGGCACATCGACCTCTATCCGCCGGATGAGCACGGCACCGGATACGTTCAGTTTCAAATCGTCGGCCCGGTTACCTACGAGGGCGTAACATCGACTCAGCGCCAGGTTGGTGCGGCCATGCGGCCGTTTGGCGGCGTCTGCGAATCATGGGGGGTGATGCAGTAACGCGATCGCCACGAGCGGCTCGGCAAGGGGTAGTTGTGAGCCCTGAGCTGGGTGATCATCGCCTCTCCAGGCTACCAGGCATCCCGACGGCACGCGCGCCATTCAAGGCGCCCCGCGGGCTCCACGCGCACCATGGCTCGATCACCCACGTCCCCCGAGCCCCCACGCCGCCAGATAACCCTCGGCCATCCCCTCCATCGAGAACCGCTCCTCGATGCGCCTCCGGGCTCCGCGGCCGAGCGACACCCGTAGTGCCCTATCGCGCGCGACCGTGAGCAAGGCCTCGGCGAACGCTCCGGGATCCGCGCGTGGCACCAAAACCCCACTCTCCCCGTCCACGATCTGCTCCCCCGCCGCCCCCGCGCGCGTCGCCACCACGGGGAGCCCCGCGGCCATGGCTTCGAGCGTCGCATTGGGGCAGCCCTCGGGCTCCGAGACGGCCGCAAACACGTCGAGCTCCGCGAGGAACGGGCCCACGTCCGCGAGCTCTCCCACGAACGTTACGGGGAGCCCCTCGCAGCGGGCGGCGAGCTCCTCGCGGTAGGCCTCGCAGCCCGCGTCGGGCCCTCCGGCGATGCGGAGCTCCGCGTCGGGGTAGGCCTGGTTCACGAGACGGAACGCGTCGACGAGCTCCTCGAGGCGCTTCTGCGGAGAGATGCGCGCGGCCGTCCCGAGCACGAGGCGCGCCGGGGCCTCGCGTGGCACGTGGACCTCGGCCGGTAGGGGCACGCCGTTCGGCACCACGTGGACGCGCGCGCCGAGGGTGCTCTCGGCCCGGGCGCGCTCGGCCTCGAACTTCACGATCACGCCCTCGAGCAGCGCGCCGTACGCGCGGGCGTCCCGCGGGGGGAGGCCGGGCCGGGGCCTTCCGAAATAGCGATCGAGCGACGCGAAGAACATCTCCCCGGGCGACACGTCGAGAACCTTGGCGCCGAAGAGGGCGTGCGCCGAAAGCACCTTGATCTCCGGGATGACATTCCAGAGGACCACGTGCGAGGCCCCCGTGTCGGTCGCGTAGCGCACGACGCCGAGCGCGCTCTCCTCCACGTCGACCTCACGCGCACATGGTGCATGGTGCACGGATACCCCGCGCGTAGCGAGGTCTCGGGCCCCGCGTGAAGGGTACGCGGCCTGCTCTTCGACGAGCACGCACCCCACGTCGAGGCCGCGCTCGGCCAGGTGGGCGGCGAGCCTCCGCAGGCTCGACTGCGCGCCTCCGGTGACCAGGTTGTTCGTGACGAAGACCACACGCACCTTCGCGGGCCGCGGCGCGAGCCCTGCCGCCCGCGCGAGCAACGGGAGCGTTCGCCGGGCCGCCGTGTCGGCGTGGAAGTCGGGGGCGAGCTTCGGCTCGCGGGGAGCTCCGAGGGCCGCGTGGACGCTCTCGGCGAAGGCCTCGGGCCGTGCACCCTGTTCGACGGACGTGACGCGTCCGGGGTGCACGCGCGCCACCTCGGCGAGCCCCGACACCTCGCGCGCGACCAAAGGGAGCCCCGCCGCGAGCGCCTCGAGGTGCGCGAGCGAGAGGCCCTCGTGGAGCGACGCCGACGCCAGCACGTCGGCCGCGGCGAGCTCGTCCTCGGGGCGCTTCGATGCGCCGAGCCGGAGCACACGATCCTTCGCGGGGCTCTCGTGAATGCGGGCCACGAGGCGAGCCTCTTCGGCCTGCGAGGCCTCGTTGGCCGACACGGGCTCGCCGACCATCCAGAGCCACGCGGGCGCGCCACGGGCGACGAGCGCCTCGAGCACCGCGACGAGGTGGGGCAGGTCTTTCTGCGGGCGCACGTTGGCGAGCGCGAGCAGCACCACGTCTCCCGGTTGGGCGCCTCGTTCGCGCCGGAGCGCCTCGCGGGCTCCCTCTCGTGCCGCTCCGGGCGCGATGCCGTTCCACACCACACGCGAAGGGAAGGGGAGCGCACGCGCCTCGGCGCCCACCGCGTCGGCGCAGGCAAGAGCGAGCGCCGCCCCCGAGAGCTCTGTGCCCGGGGGCCACCCTTCGCGTGCATTATGCAGGTGAACCACGAGCGGCACGGAGGCGCGGGCCAAGGCGGCGAGGCGCCCTTCGTCCAAGAGGTGCGCGTGCACCACGTCGGGAGAGAGGCGCGCCGCGGCCTCGTCGAGCCGCTCGCCGTGGAGGCTCAGTGTGCCCTCGGGCGCGAGAAACTCGGTGCGCACGGGGCGCGACGTGGTCGCGAGCAGGCTCGTCGCGCCGAGCCTCGGGAGGCGTGTGTGCAGGTCGAGCACGAGGCGCTCGGCGCCCCCGCGATGGAGCGTGGTGACGAGCTCGAGCACACGCAGCCTCGGATCGACGCCCACGTTGCATGCAGGGTGCACGAACGCCCGGACGCGGCCGTCGCGCACGGCCTCGGCGACGGCGCGCGCCGGTCCATCTGCCCGGCCCGTGAAGAGCGCACCCGGGCGCTCGACGTAGACGCTCCACACGGCGCCCTCGTCGAGCCGCGCGACGGAGGCCGCACCCTCGAGCGACGCGGGCTCCTCGGCCCCGGGGAGCGCCATGGCTCGCCCGAGCGCGACCACCGGGAGCCCCGTGGCGCTCGTGGGCAGACGCGCCACGCTGGACCCGGGCACGGCCCCCTCACGGAGGAGCCACACGGGGCCGTCTCCGAGGAGCGCCTCGTCGTCGTGCGCGGCGTGCGTGGCCGAGAGCCCGAGCCTCGCGAGCGCGCGGCGTGTGCGGAGGACGAGGTGCGCGCGCCCCGCCCCGAAGAGCACGATACGGGGAACCTGCACGCGTCAGTAGGCGCTGGGCGAGCCGAGGAACGGGCGCGGAGGATCGTCGTCGTCGCGTCGGCTCGTGCTCTCGTGGTGGTGATGGTGATGCACGACGGGCACGACACGCGCCCCGGACCCACCCGAGCCCCTCGAGCCGCCCGAGCCCCCAGCCGCGCGGACGTCGCGGTAACCACCCTGCACGGGGGTGACCTCGAGGATGCGAATGGCCGTGGGCGGCCCGCCCGTGAAGACGAACGTCTCGGGCCCGTCGACGACGACCACGTCCGACACCTTGGTGCCCGACACGAACGCCTCGTAGCGCACGCGGCTGCCCGCGCCGAGGGACGACCGCACCACGAAGCCGTCGGCGCGCGCCTCGACCGACACGTTGCCCGGCACACCCGGCACGGAGCCCGCCGCGCCCGCCGCGCCTTCTTTCTTGGTCGCCGCGAAGTACGCCGCGAGCCCGGCGCCGAGCCCCACGGGGACGAGCAAAATGGCGAGCCAGCCCGCGCCACCTCCCGAGTCGCTCGGTGTGGCTTCGCTCGGCGATTCGCCCGTCGCGGGGCCCTTCGGCTCCTTCAGCGTGAGCGGCGGCTCGGGCGTGAGGCCCACGCCGGGCTTCAGCTTGGGGGCCTCTTTGGTGAGCACGAGGCGAAAGCCGTTGTCGGCCATGCGGCTCCCCGGGCTCGACGCGTACCGCGACGCGGGGCGCGCGCGGCGTGGGTCGCGGTTCCACGAGCCGCCCTTCAGCACCATGCGCGGCGGGCTGCCTTGCGCGGTCTCGACGCGGGGATCGATGGCGTCGTCCTTCGTGCGCGGCGCGTAGAAGTCGAGCGTCCACTCGTTCACGTTGCCCACGATCGCGAAGAGCCCGAGGCCGTTCGCGGGCTTCTCGTCGACCTTGTGCGTGCCCACCCCCGCGCCCTTGGGGAAGCCGTGCGCCTCACCCCACGACGTCGAGAACGTGGTCTCGGTGCCCCGCGCCGCGCGCTCCCACTCGGCCTCGCTCGGCAGGCGAATGGACTCGCCGGTCTTCTGAGAAGCCCACCGCGCGAAGCTCTTCGCGTCCTCGAGCGTGACGATGACGACGGGGTGGTCGTCGGTCTGGGGGAAACCAGGGCTTTTCCACGAGAACTCGGGCTTCTGGACGAGGGCCTTCCCGTCCCACCCGAAGCCGCCGGAGCTGCCTTGTTCGGCCTCGGTGCGGTACTTCGTCTCGGTGACGAAGGCGCGGAACGCCTTCACCGTGACGGGCGTCTTGCCGATGAAGTAGGCCGACGTGAGCGTGACGTCGCGCTCGACCTCGTCGGGCTCGCGGCCCACCTCGCTCGCCGGCGAGCCTTGCCGGAACGCGCCCGCGGGCACCTCGGCGAACGTGAGCGTGACGCCCGGCGCGACGTCGACCGAACGATCGGCGGCGTGCGCGAGCCGCGGGGCGAGGACGAACGAGGTCGCGAGGACGGGCACGGCCCAGAGGGAGCGATGGGGCGCGAACATGGCGCGAGGTTAACGCGATCCGCGCGCGCCGACGCTTCTCTTCGCCGCCCGGCCTTGGTATCGCAGCGCGCATGACGGAACGCGTGCCGCTCGATCCCCTCGCGACCTTCGGGCCGGACCAGCCGTGTTTCGGCTGTGGCCCTCACCACCCCATCGGCTTTCACCTCGAGCCGTACCGCGAGGGAGACGCGGTGTGCGTCGACTTCACGCCGGGCGAACGCTACCAAGGCCCGCCCGGCCTCATGCACGGGGGCCTCGTGATGACGCTCGCCGACGAGCTCGGCGCGTGGGTCGTGCTCGGCCTCAAAGAGCGCTTCGGGTTCACCGCCGCCATCGAGGCGCGCCTCATGAAGCCCGTGCGCATCGGCGTGCCGGTGCACGGCCGCGGCACGATCGAGAGCGACACGCCCCGCATCTTGAAGCTCAAGGTGGTCCTCTCGCAGGAGGGCACCGAGACCTTCCGAGGCACGCTCACGTTCGCGCTGCTCGACCGCGCGGGCGCCGAGCGGCTCCTCGGAGGGCCCCTCCCGGAGACCTGGGTTCGCTTCGCGAGGGACTAGCCGCGCTTTTTTTTCGAGGCGCTCCGTGTGCCTCGGCCCGCCCGAGCGGCGGGGTGTCGGTGTGCTGCGTCATTCGCCGGCGCCTGGGCCCGGCCGCCCGAGGCGAAGTTACGGTCTCGTCAAGTGCCCGTAACCTCGAGTGAATTGCCTGTCCCCGATTCACGTCAACGTTGGCGTGCGCGGAGCTCCGGCGCTCGTCCGTGACCGGAGCGGCCCTCGCCGACGAGCCGCGGCCGGCCGAGGTGAAGCGAACCGGCGCTCGGCTGCTCCATCGCCAGTCGAACGTTCCTTGGTGACAGCCTGACTTACGATGTAGAAGGGAAGAACGATGGCGGGCCGAACAGTTTCACGGGTCAGGGGCGGAGCAACCAAAAAGGCCGAGGGCCGCAGCGTGGAGCCGCCCGCAGAGGCGACGCCGCTCGGCACGCTCGCCCTCGGGCCGGGCATCGGCGCGTACGTGGGCCCGGGCTTCTTGATGCCCGAGGCCGTGTACGACACGGCGAGGCTCGTCATCGCGAAGGATGGCCCCTTCACCTACAAGATGCACGTCACGCAGGCGGTCACGCGCTGCACGTCGTTCCCGGCGCACACGCGCCACATGGTCGACTCGCGCGGGAGCACCGTCGCCGTCATCTACGCCGACTGGCGCACCCACTTCGCGCGGGTGATTCGCAACCTCGGGCGCGAGGGGCTCTCTCAGGAGCTCGTGACCCGCGTGCGCGACGTACCCTTCCCGCGCGAGTCGCCCGAGAGCATCGAGAAGGCGCTCATCGGCTGGACGACCGCCCTCGACAACACCGCCCGCCTCGGCTCGCCGAGCGAGCTCGCGGCCCTCATGATCGAGGCCGCCGAGGTCAACATCCGCAGCGGAGACGACTGGAGCCCCCGCACGCTCGCCCGCTCCATCGGCACCTCGCTCGAGCGCCTCGCGGTCGACATGGCCAAGATCGGCCTCTCGTACGCGGCGCTCATGCGTTGGCTCCGCATGACCGCGGCCATCGGCGCCTCGCGCCAAGGCCAGCGCGACGAGCTCGTGGCGCGCCTCGCGGGCGGCCGGGCCACGCAGTCGGTGGCCGAGCGCTTCGAGGAGTGGTTCGGTCTCCCCACCGAGATGCTCTCGGGCTCCGGCAAAGTGGTCGGTCTCTTCGGGGCCACCATCGAAGACCAACCCGAGCACCCCGCGGCCCGCTCGCGAGAGGCCGCGCCGCCTCGCCGTGGTGGTCGCGCCACGCCGGCCACTCGTGGCCGCACGCCTGCCTCGCGCTGAGCCCGAGCGGGTGACGTGCACCCTCCCCTGAGCGAGCGGAGCTCGCGATTTGGGGAGGGTCGACGGCGCGGAGCGCCGGCGGGGTGGGGCACCCCTGTCTGCGCTCTCTCTTCTTCTGCTCAGGGCTTTTCGAAGTAGGCCTCGAAGACGCGGCGGGCGACTTGGTTGCCCTTCGACCACCACGAGACGTCGTTCGAGAGCAGCACGGCGACCGCGATCTTGGGCGAGTCGACGGGCGCGAACCCGGCGAACCACGAGACCATACGCACGGGGTGACCTCCGACGAGGGTGCCTGTTTTCCCTGCGACGCGCACGTTGCCGAGGGCGGGCTTTCCGTCCTCGTGGAAGGCCTTCGCGGCCGTGCCGCGCTTCGTGGTGACCTCGAGCATCTGCCGCATCGCGCGGGCGGTCTCGGTGGTCATCGCGCGGCCGAGCGAGATGCGCTGCGGGGTGGCGTCGCCGGCGTGGGTGACGAGCTTCACCTTCTCGCCGTCGTTCGCGATGGTCTGCATCGCGAAGAGGGCCCCGAGCGGCGAGAGCTTCGCGTTCCAGAAGCCCGCCGAGGAGCGCGCGAAACCGAGGCGATCGTCGGGGATCGAGAAGTCTCCGAAGGGCGCGTCGATGTCGGCCGGCACCTTGCCGCCGAACCCGATGTTCTGGGCGGTGCTCCGGAGCTCGCCCGGCGTGAGGTGCTTCAGCGCGAGCCGCGCGAACACGCCGTTGATGCTGAGGCCGAGCGCCTCGCCGAAGTGGGCACACCCGATGTCGCGCGGGCCGTCCTCGAGATCTCCCGGGGTGATGCCGTGCTCGGTGTCGGAGTAACACTGCTTCGTCGTGAGCGAGACCTTGCGCCGCTCGAGGAGGGCCGCGGTCGTGGCGATCTTGAAGACGCTCGCGCTCGGCGTCGCCGCTTCTTTGACCCAGTCTCCGGGGCCGCGCGTGGCCCAAGCCAAGACACGACCGGTGCGCACGTCGGACACGACGATGGCCCCGCCGGGGGCGCGCGACTCGTCGAGGATCTTGAGCACCTTGGCCTGGAAATCGGGCTCGAGGGTCGTCTTGCCGGTGAGGCTCCCTTGCGATGCCTTCGGGGTGTGAGGCTCGGCCGCCTTGGTGGGCTCGCTCGGCGCGTGGGCTCCGGCGTGCGGGGCTTGGGGGCCGTGCATGACGCGGGCGTGCACCGTCGGCTTCTTCGCGGCGTGGCCCTCCGCGGCGACGGAGACGAGAGCGCCGAGCACGAGACACGGGACGACCTTGCGCAGCATACCGAACGCGTACCCTCGAACGATCGGATGGGCCAAAATCCAGGCGAGACATGCCACTTCGGCGTCCCAGCGGCGGCGCCTTGGGCGCGACGTCCCGACGTGAGAGGCATCGGAGGGCCGTGCCCGAAGGTCACACGCTCCATCGCCTCGCGCGGGACCTCGGCCGCGATCTCGTGGGGCACACGCTCGCCGTGTCGTCCCCGCAGGGCCGCTTCGCCGAGGCCGAGGGGCTGTCGGGCACCGAGCTCGTCCATGTCTCGGCGCGCGGGAAGCACCTCTTTTTGCGCTTCTCGGGCGCGGTCGTGCACGTGCACCTCGGGCTCTTCGGTCGCTTCCGGCGCCACAAAGGACCGCCTCCCGAGGGGCCCGCGAGCACGGTGCGCCTAAGGCTCTCCACGGGGGAGCTCACGTGGGATCTCCGAGGGCCGACGGCGTGTGCGCTGGTCGACCGCGAGGCCGAAGAGGCCCTGCTCGCGCGCATCGGGGCCGATCCGCTCGTCGAGGGAGACGATCCGGAGCCCGCGTTCCGCGCCATGCGCCGCTCGTCGCGGGCGATCGGCGCGCTGCTCCTCGATCAGTCGCTCGTGTCGGGCATCGGCAACGTGTACCGGGCCGAGCTGCTCTTCCTCGTCGGGGTCCACCCGGAGACCCCGGGCCGCGACGTCTCGCTCGAGGCGCTCCGTCGGCTCTGGCAGCTCGCCGTGGAGCTGCTCGCCGTCGGTGTGGCGAAGAACCGCATCGTGACGCGCACCCCGCCGAAGGGCGTCCGAGCGACGCGCCGCGAGACGCTCTACGTGTACAAGCGCCGCGTGTGCACCCGGTGCGAGAGCTCGATCGAGAAGCCCACGGTGGGCGGCCGCCCGGCGTACGTCTGCCCGGTGTGTCAGCCGAAACCCGAAGCGTAGCGGACACTTGCGGGGTGGGTGCCGGTGCCTCCTCGGGTGCGCTCGCGGCATCGGAGGGGCATGTTCACGGAGGCGCTCGCCGCGCTCACGAAGGGGAAGACCTCGGGCCGGAAGTACGTCTTCGTGCCGTACGATCAGCTCTCGTCCGACATCGGCCCGCTCTCCCGCGAGAGCCCGAGCGACCTGGGCATCGTGCTCGTCGAGTCGCCCGCGAAGGCCGCGCGGCGCCCGTACCACAAGCAGAAGCTCGCCACGGTGCTCGCGAACCTGCGGAGCTTCGCCCTCGAGCAGGCGGCGCGCGGGGTGCACGTGGTCCATGTCGTGTCGAACGAGGGGTACGCCGAGGCCCTCGAGCGTGTGCTCCCTCGGACCGGTGCGCTCACCATGATGGAGCCCGCCGAGCGTGAGCTGCGTGTCGAGCTCGCGCCGCTCGTGGCCCAAAAGAAGCTCACCGTCGTGCCTCACGAGGGGTGGCTCTCCACCCGCGAGGACTTCGCGCGCGCGTGCCCGAAGGCCCCGTACCGGATGGATGTGTTCTACAAGCACATGCGGACGAAGACGGGCCTCCTCATGGACGCGCGTGGCAAACCCGAGGGGGGCTCGCTCTCGTTCGACAAAGAGAACCGCAAGCCCTGGAAAGGGACGCCCTCGGCCCCGCGCCCGCCCACGTTCCCTCGCGACGCCATCAAAGACGAGGTGTGCGCGCTCGTCACCGAGCGGTTCGCGTCGCACCCGGGCACCGTCGATCCCGACCACCTCCCGTCCACCCGCGCCGACGCCGAGGCGGCCTGGGCGTTCGCCATGGAGCACGCGCTTCCGCACTTCGGCCCCTACGAGGACGCGATGAGCACGCGCTCGTCGGGGCTCTTCCACACGCGCATCTCGGCGCTCTTGAACCTGCACCGGCTGCTCCCTTCTCGCGTCGTGGGCGACGTGGCCACGTCGCGGTTGCCCATCGCCACACGCGAGGGGTTCGTGCGGCAAATCCTCGGGTGGCGCGAGTACGTCCGTCATGTGCACGTCGCGACCGACGGGCTCCGCAAGATCCCCGGGTTGCCCGAGCCGAGCCCTCTCGAGCCCGCGTCGCCGTCCTGGCTCGGCGCGGACAGGCCGCTGCCCCCTGTCTTCTGGGGTGGCGCTCCGAGCGGGCTCCACTGCCTCGACACGGTGGTGCGCGACGTGTGGGACGAGGCGTACGGTCACCACATCACGCGGCTCATGGTGCTCTCGAACATCGCGACGCTGCTCGACGTCTCGCCGCGTGAGCTCACCGATTGGTTCTGGGTCGCCTACGTCGACGCGTTCGACTGGGTGGTCGAGCCGAACGTGCTCGGCATGGGCACGTACGCGGCGGGCCCCCTCATGACGACGAAGCCGTACGTGTCGGGCGCGGCGTACCTCGCGAAGATGAGCGATTATTGCCAGAGCTGCGCGTTCGACCCGAAGACGACGTGCCCCGTCACGCGGCTCTATTGGGCGTTCCTCGCGCGGCACGAGGCGCGCCTGCCGGGCCCGCGCATGGCCATGCCGCTCGTGTCGGTGCGCAAGCGGAGCGCCGCCGAGCGCGAGGCGGACGCCGAGACGTTCGAGCGTGTCTCACTCGAGCTCACGGAGGGCGTGCGGCTCTCTCCTCGGTGAGCTCGGGAGCGCGAGCTTTTGCCTTGCGCTGGCCCGCTCCTCGGCTCCCTCGTGACGCCACAAAAGGTGGAAGGCCCGGCACACCCACGAATGGGCTCAGCGCAGGCCTTCCGGGGGCGCCCCTTGGGGGGGGATGAGGGACGCCCACGCCCTTTTTTGCATCGAGCCCCCATCCGATCAAGAGGATCCGATCGGACCATGCTGGGACGGCACGGAGAGGGACGTTCGAGGCAAGCTCAGCGCTTCGTGAGCTCCCAGGCGCCGTCCTCGGAGCCCGCGCTCTTGCCCGTGTACGAGAGGGCGTTGCCCTTGGCGCAGAACGCGTACGTCTCGCCGTCGGCCGTGGTGACCGTGGTGCCGCTCACGGCGTAGGTGGTCGCGTTCTTGGTCGACTCGGTCTTGGCGACGGTGCAGTCGCAGCCCGCCGCGCCCGTGCACGTGGCCGTGGCGAAGCCCGCGTCGCGCAGCGTCTTCTCGACGATGCTGCACTGGCCCTGCGCGCACGTCGCGGGCACCTTGATCGTGCCGCTCAGCGTCGAGGTCGCGTCGCGGGTGAGCGCCTTGCCACCCGTGAAGTGGGGCGAGCCCGTCGCGACCACCTTGAGCCCCGAGCCGTCGACGGTGGCGCAGGCTTTTTTCACGTCGGCGAGCACGTCACCGACGCAGCCGCTCGAATAGTCGTACGTCCCGCCGATGGAGCCCCCGCACGCCGAGAACGCGGGGCACGCCGCGCCGATCTCGACGGGCGCCTCCTTGGTCGACGCCGCCGGCACCTCGGGCTGCGCGGCTCCGTCGGGCGACGTTCCGCTGCCTCCGTCGGGTGAGGTCGTGCTCGAGCCTCCGTCGGGCGACTCGGTGGTGGTGACGCTGCACGCGGCGGCGAGAAGGGCGACGAACGAGAGCGCGAAAGGAATCGAAGTTTTCATCGAGGGTGCCTCCGCCCTCTCTCGTTGCGATCGGCGTGCCGGAGAAAACTCAATGGTTTTGTGGTCGGCTGCGTCGTCGGTGACGCACCTGCCCGGTCGGTGAGGCGCTCGAGCGGCCAACCGCGACGCGATCGGGGCCGGTTCGGAGGGGGCGGGGCGTTTCGGGCGCGGGCGAGAGGGGAGAAGGGAGCGGCGCGGTGCGGTGCGTCGCTGATTCGGGCACGGGCACGGGCACGGGCACGGGCGAGAGGGGAGAAGGGGGCGGAGAGGTGCGTCGCGTTGCTGATTCGGGCACGGGCACGGGCACGGGCACGGGCACGGGCGAGAAGGGAGCGGAGCGGCGAGGTGCGTCGCGTTGCTGATTCGGGCACGGGCACGGGCACGGGCACGGGCACGGGCACGGGCACGGGCGAGCGGCGAGGTGCGTCGCGTTGCTCAGCCGCGCGCGAGCCACATCATGAAGAAGCCGAGGAGCGCTGCCACGCCGAGCAGCACCGCGAGCACGGCGAGCACCGGGCCGACCGAGCTCGCGGCTTTGGGCTCGGCCACCGCGGGCAGGCGCGCCGAGGCCGACGGCTCGACTAACCCGGCCTCGGTGGGAGCCGCGGCTTTGGGCGCCGCGGGGCTCGGTTTGTAGTCGAGCTCGAGCTTCGGCTCGGCGTCTTGGGGGGAGGGCGCGGCGGGTGCGACGGCCGCGCCCGTCTCGGGGGACTTCTGGGGTTCGGGTGCGTCCAGCGCCGCGGTGGGGGCGGGCGCTTCGGGCTCGGCGGGTGCCGGTGCGGGTGCCGGTGCGGGTGCGGGTGCGGGGGCGGCGGCGGCCGGCGGAGGAGCGCTCGACACGTGGCTCGCGGCCTGGGGCTCGGGCTCCGCCACGGCTTTCTCTTCGTTGCCGGTGATGTCGGAGAGCTTCGTGACCCCGAAGCCCATCGGCGTGCGCAGGCGAGGGTAGACGGGCTCGACGTTGCCCTTCTCGATGCGGTTCTTGAGCGACGCGAGGGCCGCTGTCTGCGCGTCGAGGAGGCGCGCGCAGCCCTTTCGCATGAACGCCGAGACCTCGGCCGGGCTCGCGGGCGGCACGGCGGCCTCGAGCGCGTTGGCCATGTCTCCGGCGGTGGGGTAGCGATCGTCGAGGTCGCGGGCGAGGGCGCGCTCGAGCACGCCGTCGAGCGGGTCGTTGCCGGTCTGTGGGATCGAGCCCGTGCACACCTTCACGGCGGCCTCGATCGGATCCTCGGCCTGAAAGAGCTTCGTCCCCATGACGAGCTCCCAGAGCACGACGCCGGCCGACCACAGGTCGACGCGGAGGTCGGTCTTTTGGCCGCGGAGGCGCTCGGGGGCCATGTACGCGACCTTGCCGCGGAGCTCGGTGCCCGTGGTCACCTCGGCGCGGCCGAGCGCGCGCGCGATGCCGAAGTCGATGACACGCGCCGCGCCGTCGAGGCCGACCATGATGTTCTGCGGGGAAATATCGCGGTGAACGAGCCCCATGGGCCGGCCTTGCACGTCGGTCGCGGCGTGGGCCGCGTCGAGGCCGCGCAGCGCGCCGCACACGATGGCCGACGCGACGTTGGCGGGGATCGAGGTCTGGTTCGAGCCTTCGCGCGCGAGCTGCGAGGCGGTCACGCCGTGCACGTACTCGAGCACGAGCATGATCTCGGCGCCCTCGCGGACCACGTCGAGGATGGGCACGACGTTCGCGTGCGAGATGCGCGACGCCATGCGGGCCTCGTCGAGCATCATGGCCGTGCACTTCGCGTCGACCGCGAGGCTCGGGTGCACGCGCTTGATGGCCACGGTCCGCGC
The DNA here is from genome assembly GCA_016712525.1 of Myxococcales bacterium. NCBI lineage: Bacteria > Pseudomonadati > Myxococcota > Myxococcia > Myxococcales > Myxococcales bacterium. Next base: position 96,399 of record JADJQX010000001.1, on the reverse strand, counting down.
GACCCCGCCCGACTCGACGAGCGCGCCGAGGTACACGGTGGCCATGCCGCCCGACGCGAGCGGGCGATCGAGCACGTACCTGCCGGCGAGGAGCTTGCCGAGGTGCTGCCGCTCGGCCTCCGAGGGCTCGGCGGGCCGCTCGCTCCTCCCGGAGCCGACCGACACACGGGCGGGCTCGCTCGGCACGGGCACGGGCACCGAGATGGGCGAGGGGACGGGCACGCTGACCGGCGAGCTCACCGACGCGATCGCCACCGGGGCGCGCGCGGCGATCAAGGTCGCGGGCTCGTCGAGGTCGTCGTCGTCGGGAGGTGGCGGGACGGCCACCGGGGCGTCGGACGTGGTCTCGGGGCGCGACGAAGCCGGGGCCGCGGGAGCGCTCGCCGCGGGCGACGACGGTTGCGCCGTGGGGGCTTGGAAGGGCGTCTCGACGCGCGGCACGGCGAGCGGATCCACGCCGGTGTCGGTCGCGCCCATGCTGAGGCGCGCCTCTTCGATGAGGATCTGCTGGAGCTCGGCGATCGTGGCGATCGTGGGCGGGTCGTCGTGCGTGTCGACGTTGCGCGGGGCGAGCGACGGGATGCCGCCCATGGCTTGCCGCAGGTCTTCGAGCAGCACACGCGCCGCGGCCTGGCGCTCGGTGCGCGAGGGCGAGATCGCCTTCTCGAGCGCCGTGGCGACGCCCGAGGGCAGCTTCGCCTCGGCGACGCGGTCGGCGATGAGCTTCTTGCGCATCGTGCGCGATTTTTCGCCCTCGGTCTCGGTGGCCATGAGGACGATGCCGTCTTGGCCGAGGAGGTACATGGCGACCGCGGCCACCGCGTAGATGTCGGTGCGGGCGTCGGCCACGTAGGTGCCGCCGCGCTGCTCGGGCGCGAGGAACACGCTCGTGAGGCCCGTGTCGGAGAGCGAGCGCCCGCGCTGGTGGCTCTCCTCGAAGAGCCTCGAGTAGCCGAAGTCGCCGATGACGATGCGGGTGTCGACGCGCTCGGGATCGACGAACACGCTGCGCGGTCGGAGCGCGCCGTGCACGACGCCTCGGGAGTGCGCCGCCTCGAGCGCCTCGAGCACCTCGCACATGTGCGCGATGGCGGCCTCGCCCGGCATCCTGCCGCCCCACGCGCGCCGGAGCTCCTCGAGCGACTCGCCCGACACGGGCTGCGTCACGATCACGGCGCGCCCCGCCTCGGTCGCGCCGCCGCCCAAGGTCTTCGGGACCGCGGGGTGGCTCACGCGGTTCACGGCCGTGATCTCGTGCTTCCACCGCACGAGGGAGCGGTCACGCACGCGCAGGAACAGAACGTGCAGCATGCACGCTTGCCCGGCCGGCCCCGTGGCGCGGTACGTCTCTGTGCCCGAGTCTTGGCGGACCAGCCGGTCGACTCGGAAGCCGTCGCATACGACGGTCCCATCTGCGAGCGAGGCACGACTCACGGTCTTGCCATCATCGTGCAAGTGGGGCCCGAAACCCAAGCATTCTACGGAGGCGAGCCCCGTCTTTTCCGCCCGCACGGGGGTGAAACACGCTGGTCAACGGGCGTGGAACGTGCATCGCGGGCCGGTCGACGGTCGGGCTCGCCAAGGCCGCGTTCGCTTGGCATAACGCTCCCATGGCACGAATTTACGCCCGCGCGGCGGCGGTCGCGCTCCTTGGCCTCGTCGCGGTCGCGTGCCGCAAGTCGCCCCCCGCAGGTCTCCCGGAGACGGGGGCCGTCGCGTCACCTGGTGCGACCGAGCCCGCGCCGCCCGGGACCGACAAGGTCCAGCTCCCGCCGAAGCCGGGCGTCTTGCCCCCCACGCGTCCCGAGGGCGCGCACCCTCCTCCGCGAGGTGGCGCGGTGGTGGGCATGGCAGGCGTGGCGGCGTGGAACGCGCTCCCCGCGGTCGATCGTGATCGCATCCGCGCGGCGCCGATCCTGTACTTGCACCAGTCGGTCGGGCAAGACCTGGAGGACGGCTGCGAGGCCAACGGGTTCAAGTTCGAGTACGTCGGCAACGACACACGCTCGCTCGCGAACGGGCCGAACGGCGGCGTCTTCACGGACGTGGGCAACGTGCCGAACGGCGAGCCCTTCAAGAAGATGGACGTCGTGCGGCGCGTGCTCAAGGCCACGAAGAACCAAGCGCGCATCGTGTCGTTCTCGTTCGGGTACGCCGACGTGAGGGACGCCGATCTGCCGAAGGTCCAGGCCGAGTACCAGAAGCTCGTGGCCGAGGTGAAGGCCACCGGCGCGCGCTTCGTGCACGTCACGCCGCCGCTCGTCTACACGTTCTCGGAGAACCCGCCGAAGATGAAGCTCCGCGAGTTCATGCTCGCCACCTTCAAGGACGACGTCATCTTCGACCTTCAGGACCTCGAGAGCATGGAGGGTGGAAAGCGCTGCGAGCAAGGTGGCGTCTGGCGCATCTGCCCGGGTACGCGATCGACGGCGGGCTGCGCCAGCAAAGGGCAAGGCATCGACGACGAGGGCGCCGGGCACCTGTGCGAGCGCAAGGCGAAGGACATCGCGAAGGCGCTTCTCTACGCGTACTCGCTCGCCGCGCGGTGAGGCGAGAGGCCCGAGCTCCCGCAAGGAGGGCGGGGCGCCGACGAGGCAGCCTACTCCGGAGTGTTGGTATGCCAGAGGGCTCGTCCGTCCGTGCCATAGAGCACCAGGTTCCCATCGGTCTGGAGGATGAGCTGCCGCACGGCCCGGCCTTGGGTGCCCGTGTACCAGGCGGCGCTGGCGCCATGATAGAGGACGAAGTTCCCGTCGCCCTGCACGACCGCCCGGGGAGAAGCTCCCACGCGGTTCGTGTGCCACTTGACGTAGTTGTCCGAGCTCCGTTTGAGCACGAGGTTGCCGTCCGCTTGCACCGCGAGGCTGAACCTCCCGTCGGCAGAGCATAGTCGTTGCCCGGGGGTGAGCTGCTGGCCAGGGGCGAGGCTGTTGTTCGAACAGCCCGCGCTCGGGGCGGGCGTGGCGGGCGTGGGAGCCGGGGCCGGTGCGGGCGCGGCGTTCGCGGCGCCTTCGAGCCATACGTAGGCGGCCAGATCGAGCCCGCCGCGCGACTGCGTCGCGAAGCTGAGGTCGACACCGATCAGCGCCCCGGCTGGGACGGCCTGATCGAACCGCAGGAACGCGGAGCCTTCGGGCGTCGAGCCCGCCATCGCGGCGAACGTGGCCGGCCCGAATTTGTCGGCCGAGATCTCGACGCAGCGAGGCGGGACGATGTTCGCGCCGCCCTGCTGCACGATACGCAAGCACGCCTTCCCGCTCTGCACCCCAGCGGGCTCTCCAGTGCTCATGAAGAGCGATATGCCTCGTATGGTGGTCGCCTTCGGTGAGACGTACCACTCGTTGGAGTTTCGCTTCGGCTTCGTCGAGGGGACGGTCGCGGGCGCGGGGGACGCCGTCGTGTTCCCCGCTTCGATCGTGAGCGAGCCCGTGACGTCGTAGGCCGTGTCCCACTTCGGGAACCGAATGCGGCTCACGGGGAAGCTGCTCCCCACGGTGCTCACTTCGATGTTCGCCCAAGAGAAGTACCCCAAGCCGCGCGGCTGACCCGCGGCGTTCAGCCCCCACCGTGGGGTGGCCTGAAAGGCGATTCGGTCGCCGGGCATGACGACGATGCCCGCGTCGCGGAAGCTCAGCGTCGGGTCGGTCGCCACGTCGGAGTACGTGCACGAGATCTCCCCGTTCAGGCTCGTGTCGGACTGCCAAATATTGATTTCGTTCAGGTAGAGGCAGGCGTCGCGGGAGTATCCGTACTGGCCGGGATAGTTGCTGCCGAACGCGACGTTTCGCATCAGCAGGGGCTCCGTCCCGCCGTTGTAGAACACATCGGGCGGGATGACCTGATCCGAGCCCGCCACGTACCCACCCAGCTTGTTGAGGCCGAGCTTCATCGGGCGCTCTTTGCCGAGCGGGCCCGAGACGATCCCCGAGGCGACGTTCCGGATCGGCTGGCACGCGATGGTCGTGAAGACGGGGCCAACCTCCACCGGCCCGGTCCCGCTGGTGAATCCTCGGGAGCGGCACACGGAGTCCCCCGCGGTCCTGCAGGCAGCGCCCGCGGCGTCCGTCGCGACGTTGCAGCCCGCGGAGAGCAGGTCTGCGACGTTGTGGACCTCGAGCCTGGTCGAGTTGGGTACGTCGTTCGCGGCGATGAGCTGCGCTCCGGGGCCCGCGCCGAAGCCCTGCCCGAGCCAACCGGCCTCCCCGCTCGAGGGCTCGGAGGAGCACCCGAGCGCGGTGATACTGACGAGGCTACCGACGCAGGCGATGTGGAGGAGTGGGCGCATGCACCCCCCGGAGCACGAGACGTGCCGCGCCAGTCTGGTTGGAAAATTCCAGCGCTACGGAGCCGCCGGGGCTGTTCTGGATCGGGAGCGATCGGCGCTTCTGGATCGAGTGCGATCTGCACACAATTCCGATCATCCCCTCCATCGCCCGCGCGGTGTCGAGCACGAGGGGATGCGCGGAGGATTCGCGGCGCGGGGACCCGCTCGAACGCGGGCCGAGCCACGTGAGGTCCACGCGCGCGCAGGGCGACGCCCCCCCTCGTGCTCGAAATCGTGCGTGCTTTCGTGAGCTTGCCGCCTGGTCGACATGGACGGTCGCGTCGAGCCCTCGCCCAACGTTCTTTCGGTCGACTCCATGGCCGCATGCTCGGGCGCCCGACCGAGCATGCTCGAGGGCTGTTACGGCCCGAGCCGCTTCACGGCGAGGTCGACGGGCACGTTGTCGTTGAAGCACCGGTCGGAGCCGACCCCGACGACGAAATCGAGCGTGCTCCCGGCGCGCAGGTCGAGCGGGCCCGTCTCGTGCGAGAACGCGCCGGACACGTCTTGGTCGCGCTTCACGACGCGCGTGTCGACCACGACGGCGAGGTCGACCTTGCCCAAGTCGCCCGGGCCGACGCGCACGCCGAGCTCGTACACGCCGCTCACGGGGGCCGTGAAGCGCGCCACCACGTTCTCGCTGTGGGTGCAGCCCGGGTGCATGGCGACCTGTCCCATGGAGATGCCCCACCGCGGCTCGCCGGTCGCTCTGCGCCAGATGCTGGGCACACCCCACTCGCGGTTTCGGGGGTCCCACCAGATCGGGTTGCCCTCCGACACCTCGCGCACGGGGAAGATCGTCAGCGCGCCGACGAGCTCCGTCCGGTAGCCGAGCGACCACGTCGTGCTCGGGTTGGTCGACGTCTCGAACATGGCCTCGAGCTTCCACGTGTCGAGCACGCCCCTGGCCGCGCCCCTCGCGGGAGGAGAGGGCGTCTGCGGGGAGGGCGTCTGCGGGAGAGGTGCGGAGGACGCAGGGGAGGGCGCGCCGTGGGCCACGGCTCTGCCGCAGCGGTCGATGATGGCCATCATGGCGGTGTCCGAGGCCGAGTACCTGCGCTGCAAGCTCTCACTCACCTCGGAGGCGGCGCTTGCCTTGACGCCGAGGTAGCCGACCTCGGCCGAGAGCTGCTTCCCGGCGCGAGCGTCGAGCTGGGCGCCTTGCGCGCGCACGCACGCCACGTAGTCGGCCACGGCTTCGCTCACGCAGACGCCGTCGAGCCACGTTCGCCCGACCGGGCAGGGTGCGGGTGTGTGTGGCGCCGGCCCGCACGAAACGGCCAGGCCGCCGAGCGCGAGCACGATGCGGCCGCAGGTCGAGATCGTTCGCATGATCGGTCAGCGTATCCCACGTCGGAGCGGGCAGGGAGAGTCGGCCTCCGCGGGGCCCACGCGGTCGGCGGGGGCGACGTCGTCGAGGTCGATGAAGAGGCGTCGTCGCCCGCTATCCCTCGGGGCAAGACAGCGGGGCCACCGAGACCGCGATGACCAAGAATGGCGCATGCTCTGGCACCCGTCGAGCGACGAGCTGCGCGAAGGCTCGTGCGTCGTCCGCGTCGTCGAAGAGGTGGTGGTCGTTCAGCAAGGGGCCCCAGCGCTTCCGAAGCCCCGTGCGCTCCTGTGCCCCACCGAAGCGGATATTGCAGACGGCGCTCGTGGTCGGGGCCGCCACGTCGTAACCGACGAACGTCACTCCCTCGAGAGGGGTGAGGTCGTGCAGGCGGCGGCCCTCGGCGAGCCGAGAGGTGGGCTCGTCCACGGGGAGGGCGTACCCGACGAGCCTCGCGCGGCCTTCGTGCGTGCAGCCGCTCGACGGGACCAAGGCTCGCGTGTCGACCGACAGGGGAATGTCCGGGATCGTGCGGAGCAGGTAGTCGCGGCGCCTCGCGTCGTCGCCCCAGGCCACCCGGGTGCACGGGATGCAGCGACGCTCGTCGACGATGGGGACCCACGATGGCTCGGGGAGGGGGGCTCGTGGCATTGGGGTTCGTCCTGGTTGAGCACGTGCCTACCGTGTCGGGAGCCGTGGTGGCTGGAGCCGCCGTCTCTGCCGCCGGTGCGGTTCTACCCCGTCGAGTCTCCACGCCGGCGCTCCGCGAAGATCTCTTCGAGCTCTGCCTTCAGCACAGAAAGCAACCGCGCCTCGACCGCGTCGCGATGATGGGCAATTCCACTTCGTTCTCCTTGGGTTTCGCATGTGCCTGTTAGAGCCGCTCATCCGAGCTGGCCGAGGGCTCGTCGAGCCGCCGTGCGAACTCGACCGAACGGTGTCGACGCCCGATCGTTCTCGAGGAGAGCCCTCAGCGCGGGCCTCGTCGACGAAAATCGTAGCTCTCCTGCGGTGTAGGCGGCAAAGAACCGCACCTGCGGAGAAGGATCGCGTAGCCCTGCCGCCACGACGGCTTCGGGCACCCGCTCGCGCGGGTGATACGCGAGCGCCTCCATCGCCTCTTGCCGTACGCTGGCGAGCTCGCTTGGGTTCCTCAATACTCCCAAGAGCGCGGGGAGCGCGATGGCCGACGGGGCCCACTTCATCGTGTGGCAGCACATGATACGCACGACCCTGTCGGGGTCGCTGGTCGCCAATGCGGCGACGAGCCGGTAGGCCGAGGGAGAAGGTCGACGGCGACGCGTGGGCAACGTCATCAGCGCTCGAACACGTTTGCTCGGGTCCGTCTGCGACAGAAGGGATCGAAGGTCTTGCATGCGGTGGTATCGCTCCGCGTCGTCGGTGCTTCGAGCACCCTCGTGGTGCCCACGTGTGTCAGTGTCGCCCGCTATCTGCGGCGGGGGCGTCGCACGAGTCGTCATCGCCGAGACGGCATGCCTCCGCGAGCGACCGACGTCGACAATCGCCGTCCTCCGGTCGATACTCGGCGCATCGCTCCGAGAGGCGTGCGCAGCCTGCCGGGTCCTCCCGATGGCACGCTCGCTCGGCGAAGGAAAACCCCCTCGTGGTGTCGCCTGCGGCGAAATACATGTTCGAGATGGAAGCGCAAGCGGACCCCTTGCCCATCGCGCAGAGCCTCCACCACATTCGAAAGGCACGTTGCCGGTCCTTCTCGCAGCCGATACCGGAGTTGTAGCACCCGGCGACGGCCTCGCAGGCGTCGGCCGACCCGAGGGAACACCCCCGTTCTGCGATCTTTCGTGCGGCGGTCGCGTCCGGTGTGCGGCCAAGGGCGCCAAAGCCGTAGGCGAACGCGAGATTGGCGCAGGCGTCACCGTCGCCCGTGTCGCACTTTCGGCTGCAATCGGCGTCTCCCTCCGAGAGGTCGCAGACCGCGCATAGCCTCTCTCCCTTGGCAGACGTCCCCGCGGGGCATCCCGACGGTGGTCGAAGATAGACTACCTTGCTTGGGCCCAGCGATTCCGTGTCGGTTCTTGGAGATTGGGCTCCTCCGCATCCCAAGAGTAGGTACGTGCCGAAGGTCGCCGGCACGAGTAGCGCATGTCTTTTTCGCACGGAAGTTGCCTTTGGGACCTTTCTCGACATCGCGGAGACGAAAGCCGAATCGTCACGTCGGACGCACTCCCCGTCCTCGACGATCGCCTCGCGCGCTCGAGGCGGCGTTCTCCTACGAGGTCGCCACCACGATAGCGCGGTTCCGCATGGTCGACCACCTCTCCAGCTCATGGCGCTGGACCTCGCTCCCACCGTCGCCGGCTGGACTTTCCCACCTGTAGGTGGGCGTCGCGGCGTCGAGCACGGCGCTTCGTGCGTGCGCGGGCGGCTCGGACCGTGTGTCTTCCTGCGCGTTCACGACCCTAGGGGTCCCGTCGCTTCAGGTCTGGCGATGCGGCTCCGCTCGAGTACGGCGTGGACCTCGGGGTCCGCGTCCGATCGTTTGCCGAAGGTCGCGGCGAGCGCGGGCGTGCGGACCAAGAGCTCGGCGGCCGAGAGACGTAGCTCGCGCTGGTCCGCTTCGAGCCCTTCCTCGATCACACGCGTGAGGTCGGGGATGGGCAGGGCCTCCAAGAGCCCGTTCGCGAGCACGAGCCGAACGCCGAGGTCGACGTCGGCACGAAAGGCCATGAGCGCGAGCGGGAGCCCGAGCACGAGCGGCAGCTTGGACACGACCGACGCCCCGACCCGCCGCGTTTCCACGTCGAAGGAGGGCCACTCGTCGCGCCAACGCTTCGTCACCTCCGCACGTCTCCGCAGCACGAGAATCGGGAGCGCGTTCACGAAGGTCAGAGGGGCGCCGGCCATCAGGCAGGGGATCGCGGTCTCGAGAGTGCGCTGCACGGCGACCGTCGGCTCGCGCAGCAACAGCTCCGAGATCAAGCGAGCAGACGTTGCCCTCACCGTTCGGTGATCAGAATGCACGCACGCCACCAAGAGCCGCGCGGCGTTCCTACTCGAGGTGAGCCGCAGCAGCGACGCGGCGTTCGACAGCGCGTGCAGGGCCGCGTCCTCTTCGGCGACGACGCTCGGGTCCTCGAGGCAACGAAGAACGACCCCTCGCAAGAGTCCCCTCACGTTCGCGCCCCCAACAGCCGCAAGCGCTTGGGCGAGGTCCCCGCGCGGGATCGCCATGGACCGCGCCGCCGCTAGGAGGGCCCGCCGAGCACGGGCCGGGCTCGCCCCTCGGACGTGCAGGAAGGCGGTCGTGAAGTCTCCGGCTTCGACGGCCTCGAGCACGAGTGTGGTGGATTCTTCCCGGTCAGGTCCCATCGTGGCCTTTTCGTTGACTCAGAGTGCCGAATCGCCGCTCTCGCCCGAACCGCGGTTCGGCGCGCTCGCCTCCGCCACGAGCGCTCTACCTTGCCCGAACATCATGGGGCCCAGTGTCATCGTCGCGAGGTGGAACGGAACCAACCCGCGCGCGTAGGTCCCCATCTCGAGGGGAGAAAAGTAGACTGCATACACCTCGCGCCGATCGAGGAGCAATCCGAGGACGCCCACACCGGCGACCACGAGAAGGCATCCACGCCTCACTCCCCATCGAGCCACGACCTTCGCACCGAAGGTGAACCAAGCGGCCAATGCCAAGGTGAACGGAGAGAGCGCGTAGGCGAAGAGGATGGGACCGAACACGGCGATCCCGACAGAGCCGACGACGGCGAGAGACAGCGGAGCCGGCCTGCCGAAGGGGAAGCTTGCGAGCCCTGCTACCCCAAGCAGCGCGGCAAACGGCCAGAGGCTCAAGTGCCCAAAAAAGAGCCACCTGAGGGCGACCCACGGCGCCCAAAGAAGAGAACGCTTCGTCATCCAGGCCCGTCCGGAAGGCCGCGTTGACCGTCCTGCATGCCGTGAAGAATGGCGGCGTAGAGCATGGTTAGCGACCCCCTAAGGCCTCGGCGAGTATCGAATCACCATGCCCGATCGAGCGAGCCAGGCGTCGTCGAGGCTCGTCGCCGTGTGCGACGTCGAGGTGTCGGTTTCGACCGTCATGCAGGCCATACGTCGCAGCGCGGACGATTCGACCCCCATGGCAACGATGCTGCCCCGCCAGTCGGGGCCGAGGTCGACGACGTGGCACTCTTCGCCGTCGAAGAGGCCACGTCCGAGGAGCGAGGGGGCCTTTGCGTCGGCCACGCAATTTCCCACGAGCGCGCGCCCGAACAAGAGCCTCGGGACGGTGTGCGCCGTCCCCCAGGTCACTCCGGTCAAGGCCGCCAGGACCATGTCGAGCTCACCGTCGTCGGGGACGGAGCGGGTCAAGGCGTCGGCGACCTGTCGCCGCGTGACGCGCAGGTCGGCCGAGTCGAGGTCGCACACCATTCGGTCCCCCTCCCGCGCGGAGAAGGTCAGTCTCTGCGATGCCCGGTGAAACTCCGTGTGAAACGAGAGGATCTCCTTGCCCTCGTGAACGACGGTGCCCACGTCTTCGTACGAAGCGAGGGCCAGGTACCGTGCGCGGAGGTCGTGCAGGGTGCGGTGGGCGAGGGAGCTCATTCGCGTGCTTTCGCGCGTCGCCAGCGCGCAGTCATCGGGCCGTCGTTCAAGGATACTAGGACGCGCAGCGAGGCGCTCAAGGTTTCCTCGCGATGCTCGAACGCCGCGGGCCCCAGCGGCGGACCTTGCCCTTGGCCGCGGGCAGCCGCAGGTGTTTGGCCATGCCCGGGTACATGTCGCGTACGGGGTACAAGACGTCGTCGCCTATCGTACACAGGACCTCGGCGAACACCGTGCGCATGTGCTCCCATTCGTCGGGGTCGAGCTCGTCGGCGGCCTCGGACAAAATGTGGCCGGCCTCGCCCATGAAGGTTTCCCCGAGCCTCAGCAGCCTTTGCGCAAGTTGGGGGGAAAGGTGTGCCTTGCCCGGTCTTCGGTCGATAGCCATGTGTCGGGAGCTTCCCTTCGGGAGATGGTGAGCGAGCTCTAGCCTTCGAGCCAGCATCGCCGGTAGTGACGCCATCGAGGACGTCGTGAGCGGGTCACCGCAGCCTGGCCCGTCAGGTCGAGCAGCCCGAGCGCGACACGATGGACCGCGCGGTCGTCTCTTCCAACCCACGCCTGATGGAGCCCGTCCACGACGCCGAGGACCACCCGCGGGTCGGTATGGAATAGCGCGGCGCACGCCACCTCGAGCGCGCCCGTCGCATCACGCATGCGCTCTGCGGCTCCTGCCTCGTGTTCGAGGCTGCTTCGAGCGACCCAGCCAACGAGGTGCGATGCCAGGTCTCGCGGTTCCAAGGTGTCGTGCGCCAAAGAGGCCCTCAGCGCCGTCGCCCCGACAGCCGCCAAGGCCGCGGGGACCGTGGGTCGAGTCCCGTGGATGACGTCCACGACCTTCATCAGCCGTATCGCTCGCGATACGGGGAAGGCGATGAGCATTCCAAGCGCGTTCTTCACGGACCGTGGGCTACTGGAGCGCCGCGTCACGACGCGAAAGTACGCTCTCTCGACGATTCGCCAGCCGGGATACTGCCAGAAGGCAGGAAAGACGCTCACCTCCGGCCGCTCACGAACCAACGTCACGAACGCTCGCCTCGACACCGATCGCTCACGGGACTTGAGGTCGCTCAGGAGGCGGGTGAGCCTTCGCTCCCTCGGAGTGGCGTCGTGTGGCGTGGCGCTCGCGGAGGGCCAGTACCTGCGATCGAGCTGGAGGCTGGGGTCCTCTCGCATGAGCCGGGGGGCCACCCACGGGAGAGCAGAACCCGGAGCTTCGTGCCACGCGACCTCCTCGCCCCTCATCTTGCGCTCGAGCAGTGACTTGGCATGGCCACCGCACATGAAGGCCGCCCGCACGACAGCCCATCGCGCGGTCGGTGACGCCATGCTCGCCCGGGTCGAACGCACGAGAACGTCCGGAACGAGCGTCGCCGGAAGCCGGCTCCGGTCCGCGACGATTCGCCCCACGAGCCTCCACCATCGGTCAGCGTCCATTTCGTCCCATTGGGCATGAAGCCCCTCCGCGATCAGCTCGATCACATCGGGGCTCCGGTTCCGGCACCAGGTCCACGCGGCCTCCAGCGCGTCGAAGCTCGGGTTCGTCCGGAGGTGCGTCCGCCACGCTTCGACGATCGACGCGTCGGCCGCAGGAGAGACCGGCCGATATGCCCAGATTCCGGCGTCGGCGAGGGGAAACTCGCGTACGAGACGAACGAGGTGCCGCTCGACCTCCTCATCCTCGGTCGCGGCTTCGAGAGAGTCGAGGAGATCGTGCTCAGCCATGGTGGAGGCGGGCCTGGTCCTTCATGCGAGGACGCTTCCTTTCGTCCGGCCCGATGGCGAGCCCGAATGCTTAGAGCCAGCCATTGTACCTCGCGTACGAGACCCAGATGACGTTCGAGACCAATGAATAGGCCGAGGTCAGCGTGCTCAGTGTTGCGAATACCACCAAAGCAGACCGGGTTACCGCGAGGCGGAGCGAACCGTTTAGACGCCGCCCGGCCGTCAGGGCCACGACAAGGGCAAGAGTTGGACAGACTATCAGCTCCGCTCGCTCCATGAAGACCCAGAGCTGGATATTGAGGTTCAGCCCAAGGCGTGCGGCGACGGCATCCACGATGGCGCAGCAGCCGACGAACAGCGCCGTCATGGGAAGCATCGAGAGCGCTTCCAGTTTGCCAAACGGCCTAGTTGGACCCAATCTCGCCTCCGGCGCGGTCGTCCTTGCAGTGCCGCGCCATGCTCACCCCACCCACGTTGCGGCTCGGGCCCGCTCGCTTGCGAACACCAACGGCGAAGTGACGCTCAGGAACAACGCGAGCCCGGCGATGCTCGATCCGCTTCGCTCGATATAGAAGTACTTCACCCAAAAGTGCACGCTATCACTGAGCATCGGCGACGCTGCGATGGCCATCGAGGCGACGACTACGCTCACGGCGACCGTCGCCTTCGGCGGGCACGAGCGCCGCAGTGCACGGGCGGCGGCCACGGCGCCGTAGAGCACAGTGGCACCCAGGAGAATCACGGGGAGGTGCGCGATCACGACGAGAAAGAGGAGCATGAAGAGATCGAATGCGGAGACGTAGGCCGTCGCTCGATCCACGCCGGGCGGACGAGGGACGAGGCAGAAGGCCATCGCCGCTGCCATCCACGCGATCCATGCGCTTAGGAGCCCGCCTTTTGCACAGTGCGCAAGAGCGGCACGGGCCGATAGAGGGGACTCGCGGCCGATGCGATTCGGTTCGTGCGCGGTCGCGTCGTGCTCGATCATCGAACGCTCAGCCTTTCGCAACGCCGTCAGCATCGTCCCTTCTCCACCCACGAGCCTCACGTCGCCGTACACATCGTAGCCCGGTCCCGCACCGTCGACCATCGTACACGTCCTCGGCTCGCGCCCAGCCCGTCCGGTGGGCCCGCCTGGATCCTACGGTTTGCTCCAGTACGCGATGTCTTCCAGGACATTCGACCACGCCTCGACGACGAAGGGGGTCGTCACCGTCGGCATCCTCCGGAGAAGCTCGTCGCGAGCGCGCGCCGCGAGGGACCGGTCCGCGATCACGAGGCCCAGCACCGAGTTCCCGATGAAACAGAGGTCGTCAGGGTACACCCCAGGGGCATCCAACCACGAGAAGACCTCGTCGGCATACCTCGCTTCTCTCGTGAGCGCGAAGCGTGCCTCCGCGATGACGACGTGGAGCGCGACGTCGTCTGCGGAAGCACCCGCCGAAAGCTCCGCGAAAATCGGCTCGACGTCGGGCAACCCGATCCGCCCGGCGGCCCAGACAGCATAGTACTGGGAGAGAGAATCGTCCGAAGCGCATAGGGCTCGAATTTGGTCGGCCGCCTCCTCCGAGAGGCCTCTCCCCGCGCATTCGACCACCCACATGAGGGCGTCCGCCACGACGATGCTCGCGGGGTCCTCGAGGGCCATGAGCGACACGTCGTCGCGCAGCGGCAACGGGGCATCCGTGAGCGCTTCGACCGCTCGCGAGCGCTCTACCGCGTCCTCGCTCTTCTCGAGGACGTTCTTCGCTTCGTCGTACCGGCTCGCATCCGCGGTCATCGGCTTCGTCTCATCCCCAGGTGCGGGCTCGCTCGAGCCTTTCGACGAGGTCCGCCTCGTCGCGTTCGTGCAAGGGACCGAGCGCCAACATTCTTTGGAGAATCGGGATGCACTCGGGGCGCTCGCAGCGATAGTAGGCCTCGAGAACGATCACCAGGTCGGCGTTCGTCGGCCAGCAGGGCCACTGCTCCACGATGCTCAGCGCCTCATGATCTTTGCCGTTCCAAAGAAGCAAGATGACATCCTCGAATCCGGTGAGGCCGTCATCGTCCTTCGAAGGGAGTGTGCCTGGAGGTGCGCTTCTCTTCACGGGCCGTACGCTCCTGCGCGCGTAATCCACGGTAGCGCGGCACCAAGGCGCCGACCACCTCTCCCAGGAATCGGAGCCCGCTCGCCCCGCCGCTCAGGGCCGCTTCCGTCCGCCCGCCCCACTGATTTCAAGCACTTGGCGGATCCCGTCGGCGTACCCCACATTTTCCTTCCGCGCGGCTCTCCCCCTCCGTAGCCTTCCGCCCATGGCAAAGAAGGCTTCTACCACCACGAAGAAGCCCGCCTCCAAACCGAAGGGCGGGAAGACCACGAACGGCACGAAGGCGCAAAAAGGGGAGGACGGCACGGGCCTCCTCTTGGAGGGCGAGCCGATCGGCTACCGCGGCGAGCTCCTGCAGCTCGCGTCGCTGAGCGCCGCGTTCGAGCCCCTGCCTGCCGCCGCTTCGGCCGCGTTCCTCGCGCAGCACCCGGCCGACGCGTGCCGCAAGAACGCCGAGTCCACCAAGGCGTCCGACATCTTCCGCGCCGCCATGAGCTGGGCCCGCATCCTCGCCGAGAAGTCGGGGAGCCCCGGGCTCCACCCGGCCCGCGTGCGCTGGTTCTTCGACTGCACGACCGCCCTCGGCAGCGCGCTCGCCGGCGAGACCACCCTCCCCAACCCGTCCGACGAGGCCACCTACGCCGACGTCGTCGCGCGCACGAGCAAGCTCCTTACACGCACGACCCGCAAGCTCGGTGAGGCCGCCGGCTCACGCGCACCCTACAAAGAGGCCCTGCGCGCCGCCCGCGCGTCCCAGGGCCACGACAAACACGCGCTCGTGTTCCGCAGCCTCGCCGCGCTCACCAAGAAGTGGCTCGACGACCGCACCCTCAACCTCGCGCCGAACGACATCACCCCCTCCACCGTGAAGTCCCTGAACGACGCCGCGAAGGAGCTCGAAGCCACCATCGCGAATCGCAGGGCCGCCCGCCAAGCCCAGCACGACAGCCCCGCCGTGAACGAGCTCGAGGGCCGCCTCCTCTTCGCCATGCGCCCGCTCTGGCACGACCTCCGCGAAGCTCGCGAGGACGGTACGACGAACCTCGTCCTCACCGTGTCGCCCTCCCTGCTCCGCGGCCTCGGCATCCGCCGCACCAAAGAGAAGCCGGACGCCCCCGAAGCGTGATCCCGGCCGGTCCGCGGTGATCCCACGAGGCCCATCGGCGTCCCCGGTGGGCCTCGTCGCGTTCGCACACGGTCACGGAGCGATCCCAGAGGGCCACGGAGCGATCCCGGAGGGGCAGGGAGCGATCCCAGAGGGGCATCCTGTCTACCCCTGTCGCCGCGCCACCTCACGCACCACCCACCCACGTCACTGTTCGCACCGCGAGAACACCGCGTTCGACGCGCGCCCCTCGCGCCGCGCGATCCCTCGAGAGCGCACGCTCCTTCCCGCCATGCGCGCCTCGCGGCCCACGCGCGCCCGTCGGCATTGCCCCTCGTCGCCGCGGTGCGTGTGCCCTATGCTCCGCTCGTGAGCTCTCCCCGGGCCGTTGCCGACGACGATGCCCGCGAGGCGACGGTCATCCTGCTCGTGGGAGCGGTGCAGTTCGTCAACATCCTCGACTTCATGATGGTCGGGCCGATGGGGCCGTTCCTCGCGCCGGCGCTCGACTTCCCGCAGTCGCACTCGGGCTGGGTCACGGGGAGCTACACCGCCGCGGCCTCGCTCTCGGGGCTCGTGGGAGCGTTCTTCCTCGACCGGTTCGAGCGTAAGCGCGCCCTGCTCGTCTCGCTCTTCGGGCTCTCGCTCGGAACGCTCTCGGGCGCGTTCGCCGTGGGCCTCCCGAGCCTGCTCGTCGCGCGTGTGGTCGCCGGCGCGTTCGGGGGGCCCGCCACGTCGGTCGCGCTCTCCATCGTGGCCGACGTGGTGCCGGCGCAGCGGCGTGGGCGCGCCATGGGCAAGATCATGGGCGCGTTCGCCGCGGCCTCCGTGCTCGGCGTCCCGTTCGGGCTCGAGCTCGCGCGGCGCATCTCGTGGCGCGCCCCGTTCGTGCTCACCGCGGTGCTCGGGCTCGTCGTGGGCCTCGCCGCGAGCGCCCGCATGCCCACGCTCTCCGGGCACCTCACGGCGCGCAAGACGTCCCCGCTCGCCGACATCGTAGGCCTCCTCCGGCGCGACATCGTGCTCTCGTACGGCATGACCACGGTCGCCATGGGCGCGAGCTTCGTGCTCTTGCCCAACGTGGCCGCGTACACCATGAAGAACCTCGCGTTCCCCGAGAACCGCCTGGGCATCCTCTACATGGTGGGCGGCGTCGTCTCGTTCGCCACGTCGCGCGTGGTGGGCCCGATGGTCGACAAGATGGGCCCCGCGAAGGTGGGCAGCGTAGGCACGCTCTTCTTCGCCGCGGTGGTCTACGCTGGCTTCGCGTTGCCCACGCCGCTCGTGCCGGTGCCCGCCATCTTCGTGGGCATCATGTTCTCGATGGCGATCCGGAACCTCTCGTACAACACGCTCACGAGCCGCGTCCCCGAGCCGCACGAGCGCGCGGCCTTCATGAGCGTCCAGTCGGCGGTGCAGCACTTCGCGGCGGCGATCGGCGCGATCGGCTCGTCGATGCTGCTCGCCGAGCGCGCCGACAAATCGCTCGAGGGCATGCCGAGGGTCGCGTGGGTCTCGATCGTCACGGGCCTGCTCATGCCGCTCTTCTTGTGGGTCGTCGAGCGAGGCGTGACGGCGAGGAAGGCCCCCGCGTCGGTGAGGTAGGCCGCTGGGTGGAGCCGCCCGTCCGAGAGCGTCAGATCTTCGACAGCTCTTCCACGATCTCCCGATCCGTCAACAAACCCTTGCGCAGCAAGAGCCCCAAGAGCGCCGAAAAATAAGCCTCCCAGCGCGGATCGGGCCCCAGGATCTCCGCCGCGTCCGCGCCGTGCGAGCGCGCGCGCAGGGCCGCGACGATGTCCCGCGCCGTGACCCCGTCGTCCTTCGGAGCCCCGGCCGGCAAGATGATCTTCGTGCCGTCGAGCAGCGTGAGGGACATCTCCGGTCCCTTGCGCTTCGTCGTCTGCGCCTTCTTCTTCTCGGGCCGCACCTTGGGCTCGGGCGGCGCCGCCGGCTTGGACGAGGCCTTCTTCAGCCCCTCGGGCCGGGTCACCGCTTGCGAAGGCTCGGGCACCGTGCGCTGCGTCGACGGCGCGTAGTGCACCTGAACGATCGCCTGGATGTCCGACGTGGACGCGATCATCGGCCGCGTGGGCAGGCCCGAGACGCGGCTCACCTCGGCGAGCGCCGCCTCGTTCGTCGGATCGTCCGTCGCGACGTAGAGCGTCTCGCCCTGGCCACGCACGTTGCGCACGAAAATGGGCACGAGCCCGAAGCGCTCGGCGAGCTCGCGGGGCACGCGGTCGAGGAGCTGCCGCGAGAACTCGATATGGTAGAGCGACACCCACGGCACGCTGAGGAGCTGGCTCAGCGCCTGCGTGAGCTGCTGCTCGCTCACGAGCCCACGCTCCACGAGCGCGCGCCCGATCTTCTGCCGCGGGTCCTTCTCGCGCAAGACGGCGTCCAGGTCGGACTGCGCGAGCAGCCCCGCCCCCACGAGCAGCTCACCGAGCCGCGGTTTTTGTGCGCCTTGCGTCACGCCGCTACGCTAGCCGCATCTCCGGGCCCGGGCCAAGTCTCCACGTATTGCCTTTTTGCGCGGCCGCGGGCGAGGAGGGAAAGAGGACGCGGAAGGACCTCAGTCCCGGTGGGCCTCGGTGTCGGCCTCCGGGCTCGGTGTCTCCGTCCCACCGAGCTCGGGGTTCGCCAGGGCCGGCACGTCGAGCACGCGCCGCGCCTTCGCGAGGTCGATGGCCCCCTCCCAGCGCGCCACCACGAGCGTCGCCACGGCGTTCCCCACGAAGTTCGTGAGCGACCGCGCCTCGCTCATGAACCGGTCGACCCCGAGCAGCAGCGTGAGCCCGGCCACCGGCACGTGCCCCGTCGCCGCGAGGGTCGCCGCGAGCGTGACGAACCCGCTCCCCGTGACCCCCGCCGCCCCCTTCGACGTCACGAGCAGCACCGCGAGCAGCGAGAGCTCGTCGCGCAGCGTGAGGTCCACGTCGAGGGCCTGCGCGACGAACAGCGACGCCAGCGTGAGGTAGATGCACGTCCCGTCGAGGTTGAACGAGTACCCCGTCGGCACCACGAGGCGCACCACCTGGGGGCTCGCGCCGAGCGCCTCGAGGCGCGACATGAGCTTCGGCAGAGCGGACTCGGACGAGCTCGTCCCGAGCACGATCACGAGCTCCTCGCGCAGGTACCGGAGGAGCTTCAAGATCGAGAGCCCGAGCACGACGCGCATCACCGCCCCGAGCACCACGAGCACGAACACCGCCGCCGTCACGTAGAACGTGCCCATCAGCGTGAGCAGGCTCCGCAGCGTCCCGAGGCCGAATTTCCCTATCGTGAAGGCCATCGCCCCGAACGCCCCGACCGGCGCGAGCCGCATGACCATGCCCACGAGCGTGAAGAGCACCCCCGTCGCGCGCTCCGACCACTCGAGCATCGGCTTGGCGCGCGGCCCCATCGACGCGAGCGCCATCCCCGTGAGCACCCCCAAAAAGAGCACCTCGAGCACGTCGCCCTTGGCGAACGCCCCCACGAACGACTCGGGGATGATCGCGAGCAGGTGCGCGACGAAGCCCGTCGGCTTCCCTGCCTGAGCCGTGGCCAGCGTCGCGTCGAGCGCCTTCGTGTCGAGGCTCGCGACGTTGGCATGAACCCCGCTACCGGGGCGCACCGCATGCACGACGACCATCCCCAGCCCGAGCGCGACGGTCGTCATGACCTCGAAGTAGAGGAGCGCCTTCGCCCCCACCCGGCCGACCTTCTTCAGGTCGCCCATTCCCGCAATTCCTGCGGAGACCGTGAAGAACACGATCGGCGCGATCAGCATCTTGATGAGCCTTACGAAGGCGTCACCGAGCGGCTTCATGGCCTGGCCGGCCTGCGGGTAGAGCGCGCCGAGGGCCGTGCCGAGCGCGATGGCGACGATCACCTGGAGGTAGAGGCGCGACGCCTTCGGAGGCTTCGGCGGGGCGGTCTCCGAGGTCTGCGGGTGGTCGGGGGTTCTCTCGGGCGACGTGGACATGGGTTCACGGCTCCTCGTGCGTTCCGGGCTCGCCCTCGGCAGCGTACCCCGCGCGGTCTCTTGGCGATTGAACCTTTGTGGTTCTTCGGGCAGAAAGCGGCCATGCCGATCCCGCGGGAGCCTCGAGCGCGCGCCGTCGCGAACGTGCCTCGCGCGGTCGCCGCGGCGGTCGTGGTCGCGCTCGCCCTCGCCCTCGCCGCGGCCGAGCGCGTGGCCTCCGCCGAAGAAGAGACGCGCCCCGAGCCCAAGCCCGACTACGTCCCCCAGGGCGAGTACTTCCCCAAGGGCACCTGGGCCGCCGGCTTCGGCGCGGTCGTCGAGTCGTCGTCGTTCGAGGGGCGCGAGCCGGGCGCCACCACCACGCGCTCGTCGAGGTACGGCATCACCTCGCGCAACGGCTACTTCCTCGCCGACCGCTTCCTCGTCGGCCTCCGTGCCAGCTACGACGTGTCTCTCCACCGCATGACCCTGCCCACCGCGGCCGGCGGCAGCGAGGTCGTGTCCGAAGGGTCGGAGCAGTCGTTCGAGATAGGTCCTTGGTTTCGCTACTACTTTCCGGTCGGTAACGGCTGGGCGCTCTTCGGCGAGGCCGACTGGAGCTACCGCACCTACGTCGACGAAGAGAAGGCGCGCGGCGGGCTCGACAGCAAGTCGACGGGCCGCGGCCTCGCGATCGGCATGGGCGGCGGCATCACGTACTTTCTCACGAAGGGCATCGCGTTCGACGTGGCCGGCCGCGTCTCGTTCGCGCGCCTCCTCTTGAACAGCGAGGGCCGCCGCACGCGCGTCGACCTGTCCGACTTCGGCCTCATCTTGGGCTTCCAAATCTACCTGCCGGAGTTCGTTTTTTGAGCCGCTCCCTCGGCCTCGCCGCGCTCGCGCTCGTCTCCGCGGCGCTCGTGCTGCCGTCGCGCGCGGCGGCGCAGGGCACGAAGACGGTGAGCGAAGGCGGCTCGACGCGCACCAAACCTCAGAAAAAAGACGAGCGCCGGAGCTACGGCGGCCTCGCGGTCCCGGCCGTCTACTACTCGCCCGAGACCAAGCTCGCCGCGGGCATCGCCGGGTTCCTCTTCTTCCGCCTCCCCGGGGAGAAGCTCGAAGATCGCCCCTCGAACGTCGACGGCGACTTCATCTACACCGTCAACAAGCAGCTCCTCTTCCAGGTCACGCCCACGATCTACATGGACCACGGGCGCTTCTTGCTCGAGTCCGAGTTCAGCTACGAAAAGCTCTTCGACAGGTTCTGGGGCATCGGGCCGAACACGCTGAAGCACGGCGACGAGGCCTTCAACTACACGCTCGTGCGCGGCCGCCTCGGCCTCTCGCGCCAGCTCGCTCCGTACGCGTACTTCGGCCTTCAGGCGCACGCCGAAGAGATCACCATCACCGACCTCGAGAAGGCCGACGGCCAGCTCGCGCGGAACCCGAACGTGCTCGGGCGTGGCGGCTCGTTCGTCACCGGCCTCGGCTTCCGCTTCGTGTACGACTCGCGCGACAACTACTTCTCCACGCGAAAGGGCGCGTACGCGGCCGTCCAGGGCATGTTCTACGCCGAGGCGCTCGGCGGCACGCACTCGTACTCGCTCTTCACGGTCGACGTGCGCAAGTACCTCCCGCTCTGGTTCGGGCACACCCTCGCCATCCAAGCCTACGGCGCGTCGACCTACTGGGACGTGCCCTTCAGCCACTTGCCGGTCCTCGGCGGCCAGTTCCGCATGCGCGGCTACTTCGAGGGGCGCTTCCGCGACAACAACGCGGTCATCACGCAGGCCGAGTACCGCTTCCCGATCGCCTGGCGCTTCGGCGGGGTCGCGTTCGGGAGCGTCGGCATGGTGGCCCCGAGCCTCCTCGACTTCAAACTGAAGGACATCAAGGGCGCCGCCGGCGGAGGCCTCCGCTTCATGTTCGACCGCGACGAGCGCTTGAACGGCCGCTTCGACGTGGGCGTGTCGAACGAGGGCGAGCCCAACTTCTACATCCAGATCAACGAAGCCTTCTGAGACGCCATCCCCGTTCAGGCAACGCCCGAACAGTGTGACGCTCGATGTGTCAGCGGGTTCGCGCCGAAAGCGAGCACGATTCGCGCTTCGGGACCCGAGGGCAGGGCTTCGTCGGGTATGGCGAGGGCGCGGCGGGCGAGCGGCGGGCGAGGGGGCTCCACGCACCCTTTCCCTCACGTTCTCGAAAAGGTAGCGTAGGTCGGGCCATGCGTATCTGCCCCCAGTGCAGCACTCCGTGCGACGAGACGCATCGCTTCTGCCCGACGTGCGGGTGCAACCTTGGCGCGGTCAAGAGCCCCGAGGATCCGCTCATCGGGCGCACCTTGCCGGGTGGCTACGTGATCTTCGAGCTCATCGGCGTCGGTGGCATGGGGCGCGTGTACCGCGCCGAGCAGGTCGCGCTGAGCCGCACCGTCGCGGTGAAGATCATCCACCCGCACCTCATCGGCGAAGAGAACGCGGCCGCCCGCTTCATCACCGAGGCGCGCGCGGCGAGCCGCCTGAACCACCCGAACTCGGTCGGCGTCATCGACTTCGGCAAGACCGAGGACGGCCAGCTCTACCTCGTCATGGAGTTCTTGCGCGGGAAAGACCTGGCCCGCGTCCAGTACGACGAGGGCCCGCTCCCGTTCCGGCGTGTGGTCAGCATCCTCCGCCAGGTGCTCGCGGCGCTCTCCGAGGCGCACCACATCGAGATCATCCACCGCGATCTCAAGCCCGAGAACATCATCTTGGAGCCCACGCGCTCCGGCGGCGACTTCGTCAAGGTGGTCGACTTCGGGCTCGCCAAGATCCGCGTCGACTCCATGCCCGGCATCACGAGCCCGGGCATCGTCTGCGGCACGCCCGAGTACATGAGCCCCGAGCAGGGCCGCGGCGACGCGCTCGACGCGAGGAGCGACCTCTACGGCGTCGGCGTCATCCTCTACCAGCTCCTCACCGGCAAGATCCCGTTCGAGGCCGAGTCGCCCACGCAGGTCGTGCTCATGCACCTCTCGCAGGAGCCGCAAGACCCGCGGGACGTCGCGCCCGAGCGAAAGATCCCCGACGCCCTCGTCGACGTCTGCCTCCGCGCGCTCGCGAAGTCGCCCGACCAACGCTACGAGAACGCCGACGCCTTCTCGGACGCCCTCGCCCGCGCCCTCGCGTCGCTCGAGAACCGCAACACGCGCGCCCCGCAGGGCGGCATCGTGTGCGGCACGTGCGGCGCCATGAACGCCGAGAAGCAGAAGTTCTGCGGCGAGTGCGGCGCCTCGCTCCAAGCGCGTGTCGCGCTCGACACCCCGCCACCGGCGCCCCCCGTCGCGCGTCCGTCGTCCGAGGGCGTGAAGGCCCTCGGCGAAGAGGTCGTGAAGTTCCCGCTGCCCTTCATGGGCCGCGAAGAAGACCTCGCCTGGCTCGCCGATCGCCTCGCGGACGCCAAATCGTCCCTCGTCGGCGCGCGTGTCGTCGGAGAGCCGGGCCTCGGCAAGAGCCGCCTGCTCGGCGAGTTCCTCGCGCGCGGTCGGGCCGAAGGGCACGTCGTGGTCGAGACGGGCCCCGACCCGTTCTGGGCCGAGGTCGGCTACTTCGCCATCCGCAAGGCGATCGTCGGCCTCGCGGGCCTCCCTAGCGACGGCGGCTCCGCCAAAGACTGGGCCTCGGCCGGCCCCGAGGCCAAGCGCGGCCTCGCCGACGTGTTCGCCACGGGGGATCTCCTCCCGGGCCTGTCCCACATCGAGCGTCGCTTCGTCATCGCCGAGGCGCTGAGGTGGGCGATCGTGCGCGCGAGCGAGCGCGCGGGCGGCAAGAAGGTCGTCTTGTGCGTCGACGACCTCAACCTCGTCGACGGCGCGAGCCGCTCGGCCCTCGCCGACGCCGTGGGAGAGCCGCCGCTCGTGCCGGCGCTGCTCGTCGTCAGCTACACGCCCGGGTACGATCCGGGTTGGCCCGCGAGCACGGCCTCGGCGCGCGTGCTCGATGGCCTCTCGCCCGCGCTGGTGGCGCGCTTCGGTGGCGCGGCGAGCGGCCCTGTGAGCAAGCCGACGATGGCGCAGGTCACGCGCGGGGTCGCGCCGCTCTACGTCGATCAGCTCCTTCGGTTCACGCGCGAACAAGGCGGAAAGCCCCCGAGCCGCCTCGGCGACATCATCGCGGCCCGCGTCGAGCGCCTCTCGGGCGACGCGCGCAAGGTCATCCAGGCGATCTGCGTCTACGGCGACGAGTGCACCGGCGAGATGCTCGTGCGCCTCGTCTCCGGAGGCACCCGCGTCGACGAGGCCCTCACGGCCCTCGAGTCGGCCGGCATGGTCATCGAGCACAAGGGCACCTACCGCACGAGCCACCCGCTCTTGCGCGACGTCGTGCTCGCCACCATCCCCGCGGCGGTTCGTCGCGAGCTGCATGGCGCGGCGGCCGAGCTCGGCGAGGACATCGGCGCTCCCATCGAGGCGCGCGCGGTGCACCTCTTCTTCGCGCAGAACACCTTCGAGGCCCTCATCTTGCTCGAGCGCGTGAGCTCGCGCGCGGCCGCCCGCGGAGACACCCCCGGCACGATCACGGCGCTCCGCCGCGGCCTCGAGCTCGCGCGCCGGGAGCTCTTCCGCGGTGAGCTCGAGGATCCCATGCGCGCGGTGCTCATCTTCGCGCGTAAGCTCGGGCAAGCGCTCACGCAGTCCGGTCAGTTCACGGACGCCGAAGGTGTGCTCCGCGAGGCGCTCGACATGGCCGGCCCGAGCGGCGCCGAGAGGGCCCGCGTGCTCGGCGCGCTCGCCCAGGTCGCGCTCGGTCGCGACCGCGTGAAAGAGGCGCAGCGCTACTTGGGCGAGGCCCTCGAGCTCGCGTTCGCCTCGGGCGCCAAGGACCTCCTCCTGTCGCTCGAAGAGATGAAGAAGTCGATCGCGGCTCCTGCGCGACCGTGAGGTTTCCTCCTCCGATGCGGCGCCTCCCTCCTGCTCTCGCGCTCGTGGCCGCGGCCTTCGCGTGCACGCCCCCCGAGCCGCCGCGGCCGTCGGTCGCCGATCCATCGTGGCTCGGCGACGCCGTGCGTGCCTGCGCGCTGCGTGCGAGCTGCGCCCACGGTCACGAGAGCGGTGACGCTCGGGATCCCGCCCGCTGCGTCTCGGCGGCGCTCGTAGGCCGCGCGGCGGGTGCGTCGCGCGTGCTCGGGTGCATGGCGCGCGCGTCCACTTGCGACGCGATCCACGCGTGCGAGGCCGCGGGAGATCCGGCCGCGCGTGCGTTCTGCGCGGCGCACCCGGGGCAGGCCACGGGGTGCGACGGCAACGTGCGGGTCGAGTGCGGCGACGACGCGAACGAGGCCGAGCGCACCGACTGCGGCACCCTCGGCGGCACCTGCCGGCTCGTGCAGCACCCCGGTGGGCTCTCCGAGAACGCGTGTGTTTCCGAGAGGTTGTGCCCCGCTTCGGCGCCCGAGTCGCGGTGCGACGGGGCGCGCGCCGTGCTCACCTGCCAAGACGGCGCGGCCGATCGGACCGTGTGCCCCGCGGGGACGACCTGCCGGGTCCGAAACGAGACCGACGGCTCGTCGCGTGCGTCGTGCGAGGTCGACGGAGCGCCGCGCTGCTCGGCTCCGGGGGCGCGGTACTGCGAGGGGGATCGACTGATCACGTGCGCCGGTCCCCGCGGGAACGACAAGGGCACCGTCGAGGTGTCCGACTGCGGCTCCTTCGGCCTCCGCTGCGAGGGCGAGGGGAAGGCCGCGGGGTGCTACGTCCGCGGCGTGCCCGATTGCGCGTCCGACGACCCCGCCCGCTGCGACGCCGGCGTGCTCTCGTACTGCGCGTTCGGGCGCCGCGTACGTGTAGCCTGCAAAGACATCGGCGGCGCCTCGTGCGAGGGCGGCGCCGTGCCCGCGTGCAAGGTGCCTCACGAGGCCACGCCGCACCGCTGAGCGCGAGAAACACACGCGCGCGCGGCGCGACTTGGCAAGGCGCGGGCGAAAGCGGGTACACTGCCCGGGCATGAAGTCGCCTGCCCCCGAGCCCATCGCCCCCGAGCCCAAGCCGGCCAAGGGCAAAGCTCCCCGGAAGACCCCGCGCGCCGACGAGGGCACGATCCATGTTCGCCGCATCCACCGGCGCGATCTGCCGAAGACGTGGGAGTTCTTGAAGCTCTGCTTCCGTGACGTCAACCGAGAGACCGTCGAGTACCAGCGGCCGCGCTCGAAGACGCGCTTCATGGAAGTCTACGAAGAAGAGGGCATCGTTCAGCTCCTCTTCGAGCTCCGGCACGGAAAGACCAGCGAGATCGTGGGCTACGCCGAGTGCGCGTTCGAGATCTCCGGGTCCGACAACTGGATGAACCTCCGGTATTTCACGAACCGCGACATGAAGCCGCTCTTCGTCGAAGAGATCGCGGTCCACCCCGGGCATCAGGGGCTCGGCATCGGCAGCTTCGTGCTCGAGCAGATGGAGCACATCGCGAAGGTGAACGGCTGCACGCACCTCGTGCTCGAGGTCGCCGAGAACAACGAGAACGCCCTGCGGTTTTACCGCGCCCGCTCCTTCCAGAAGCTCGACGCGGCCATCTTCCTCGCGAAGCGCATCGCCACCGAGTCGGACATTTTGCCCCCGCGCAAGGTCGTGCGCCGCGCGGCGCCCACGAAGTCCACCGCCGCGAAGGCCCCCAAGGCGAAGCCCGCGAAGGCCCCCACCAAGGTGAAGCCGTGACGCAGGTGCCCTTCCACATCGCCCGGTGGGACCTCGACAAGACCTACCTCCGCACCGAGTTCGACACCGTCCGCGACCTCATTCGCACCGCGCTCGAGCGCGCCGACGAGAAGCGCACGAACCCCGGCGCGTCCACGCTCCTGCGCGAGATGGGGCAGGCCGGGGTCGCCGTGCACATCCTCTCGGGCAGCCCCGAGCAGATGCGCTCGCGCCTCGAGGACAAGCTCCGCCTCGACGGCATCCAGTGGCAAAGCTTCACGCTCAAGCCGAACCTCAAGAACGTGCTGCGCCTCCGGTTCCGCGCGCTCCGTGATCAGCTCGGGTACAAGCTCCCCGCGCTCCTCGCGAGCTGCGCAGGCGCCGCGCCCGAGGTGGCCGAGGCCGGTGTCCTCGAGACGCTCGTCGGCGACGACGCCGAGGCCGACGCGTTCGTGTACTCCCTCTACGGCGACGTGGTGGCGGGGCGCGTGTCGCGTGAGCTGCTCGCGCGCGTGTGCGAGCGTGGCCGTGTCTACGAGGACGTGGGCGAAGAGATCTTGCACCTCGCCGACGTGGTCACGAAGCGCACCGTGGTCGAGCGTGTGCTCATCCACCTCGAGGGCCAGTCCCCGCCCGAGGATTTTCGCGTGTACGGCCCGCACGTCGTGCCCTTCTACAACTACCTCCAGGCCGCCTTCGTGCTCTTCGAGGACGGGCGCCTCCCCGCCGAGAGCGTGCTGCGCGTGGCCGTCGAGCTCGTGGTGCAGCACAGGTTCGACGGCGACGGCCTCGCGCGGAGCTACGCCGAGCTCGGCCGACGTGGGCACCTCCGTGGCATTCGCATCGACGAGCTCTCCGAGTCGATCGAGACGTGGGCGAAGCCGCGCAACATCGCGGCGCTCTCCGAGCTCGTCGCCATGGTCGAGAAGCTCCCCGAGCACGCCCCGAAGGCCGCGGAGGCCTACCGCAACGAGGCGCTCTCCGAGCCCCCCGACTACGAGCACCTCGTCTCGAGCCACAACAAGCGCCGCAAGAAGCGCTAGCACCCTCGGGGCCATCGCTCGTCGCGGGCGGCCGGCGCGATCGCCTGGATCGGGTGGGGTGGATCATGGAACGCTCCGGGCCCTCGAGCCTCGGGCCCGCCTGCTCCAAAACCCAAGCATTTCGGCCCGTTGAGTTGGCACACGTCGTGCTCTCTTGTCCTACATGGCCCTCCTTCGACGGTTCGCTTCGGTCGTGCTCCCTTTCGCGCTCGGTCTCTCGGCCCTCGGGTGCTCGGCCGAGGCGGGGGATCCCACCGAAGAGACGGGCGACAGCGAGGACAACCTCGTCGCGACGTTCGACAAACGCGGCTCCATCGACCTGACGAAGCCGAGCCGCATCTTGCTCGTGGGCGACTCGGACAAGCTCGGGAACTTGCCGATGTTCGCCGCCGCCGGGCGCGCGCGAAGGTACGCGCAGCTCTACCCGAACGATCAAATCGTGCTCTTCATCACGCAGGACGCGAAGGCCGTCGACGTGGCGAACACGGGCTCCACGGCGGTGACCGAGGAGCCCTTCGGCACCGTGGCGCTCTCGGATCTCACGCGCCTCTCGGGCCCCAAGCTCGTCGCGGCGATGGACCGGTTCCGCAAGATCGCCAGCATCGACTTCTTCGGGCACTCGTCGCCGTTCGGCGCGCTGCTCGAGGCCACCGCGGGCGACGGCCGTGTGCTCGATCCTTCGAGCGTGGGCGTGCTCGCCGACAACTTCGATCGCTCGCGTGATCCGTACGTGACGTTGAACGGCTGCAACGGCGGCGTCGAGGCCGCCTCGAAGATGTCGAAGATGCTCCGCGTGCCGGTGTCGGGCGCGCTCACGGGCACGAACTTCCAAGAGCTCATGAGCGACGGCAAGTACTACATCGGCGACGACGGCTTCTTCCCGGCGGGCCTCACGCGCGCCGTCAAGAACGACAAGAGCTTCGGTGACCGCTCGGCGCCCGGGTGCTGGCGCGGGGCCTGCGTGCGCATGAAGCCGCAAGACGCGCCCTACCGCGGCGTGTGGGCCGACCCGGAGAGCGGCTTTCAGTACACGCTCTCGTACTACAAATTCTTCTGCGACTTCGACGACCCCTCGAAGACCTGTGAGAAGGGCATGGCGAGGAGCCTGCACGCGTTCATGTCGGATCGCACGCTCGACGCGGCCTCGTCGGACGACGACATGAAGGCCGTGCTCGCCGACTGGTTCTGCACGCGGTCCACGGACCCGACGTGGTTCGACCGCTGCAAGGCCGACCTCGAGGCCGCCGTCGCGGAGGACAACCCCTTCACCTCGCAGCGCACGGCGCGCGAGTTCGCCCTCGAGTGCGACAAGGCCGGCTGCGGGCTCCAGCACGAGTTTCGCTGCACGCGCGTGAACGGCGTGCCCCAAAAGAAGACGTGCGCGTGGGTCAAGAAGGGCTGCGCCGCCGACGCGAAGCCCGGCACCTGCCGCACCCCCAACACCGCCCCGCGCACCACCGTGAACGAGTACCGCGCCTACCTCGCGGGTCAGAAGCTCCTCCGCGGCCGCACGTCGCCGTGAGCCAGCTCACGCGTGACGCCTCACCGCCGCGCGCGTGAGGTCCAAACGAGCCTGGCGGAGCCTCGCGCGCGACGCGGGCGGCACGTCACGTGGGCATGTCGCGGTCTTTGCGCAGGTAGGGGAGCACCTTCTGCCGAAACCCTTCGCTCCATGGCGTCGGGGTCTTCGTGTCCATGTCGATGCGCACGAGCGCGCGCGTGCCGACCGCGTAGTCGACGTCCTCGTCCATGGGCATCACGCAGAAGCCGAACACGAGGCTCGTGCGCCCGAGCTTCTCGAGCCAAATCCGCACCCGCACCTCCCCCGTCCCCGCCACGGGCCGAAGGTACTCGACGTGGTTTTCGCGCACGAGGTGCTGCGCGTCCACGTTCTCCTTCAGGTTGTGCCAGGTCCCCCACCCGATGCGCTGCCAGAACGACCCGATCGTGCGCTCGATCAGCAGCAAATAACGTGCATTGTGCAAAATCTGGAACGCGTCGAGATCGTCGAAGTAGATCCCGTGCACGTTCTCGTGGAAGCGGACACCCGCGGAGATGGTCGACACGCGAGCCAGCATACCCCGCGTCGGTGAGGGCGTCTTCTGTCCTCACCCCGAGCCCGCGCCCTTCTGCACTCACGCCCGTGCCCGTGCCCGTGCCCGAACACTTCCTCCCCCCCCCCCCCCCGGCCCGGGCCCGGGGTTCTCGTCCCGCCCCCCGTGCCCGAACACTTCTCTCTCTCTCTCCTCTCCCCCGCACGCCCGTGCCTTCTGCCCTCGCCCGGCCCGGCCCGAACACTTCTTCTCTCTCGTCTCAGCTCTCCCCCCGCACGCCCGTGCCCGTGCCCGTGCCCGTGCCCGTGCCCGAACACTTCTTCTCTCCCGCCCCGCCGTGGCACGACCTCCCCGCCTCCCCTACCGAACCCGCAGGAACGTCACCTCGTCCCCCAGCGCCTCGAGCACCGCCTCGTACTGCCCCACGTCCTCGAGGCTCTCGAGGTGCGCCGACGAGAACGTCGGCACCCCACGCGGATCCTCGTGCTCCGCGATCCACGCCGCGCGCGGCCCACGGAGCTCCGCCGCGAGATCGTCGCGCGAGGCCAAAGGTACGAACGTCTCGAGCGCAACACTCCCATCCTCCAAGAGGTACGCGTCGACCACCTCGTCCTCGTCGACCTCGAGCTCCGTCTTGCGCTTCACGAGCACGACCACGGTGTCCTCGCTCGGGCCGGCCGCGAGGCCCATCGCGCCCATGAGCTGCTTTTGCACGTCCTCGAGGAGCTTGGCCGCACCGAACGGCGTCGCGAGCGCGGGCGCCCCCGAGGAGAGCTTCTTGGCCATCGCGACGGCGCGCTCGGCGTCTTCGTGGGTCATCTCGGTGCCCGTGAGCGCGGCGACCATGCGCTTCGCCTCTTCGAGGTCCCGCGAGAGCGTCGCGTTGCGGGCGGCCCGCTCGGCGGCCGTGAGCAGCGCCTTCGGGATCCACAGCCCGCGCCGCGCGGCCTCGACCTCGGCCACGATCTCGTCGTACGTGTCGGCCTCGATGGCAGGCTCGTCGGGGAAGAAGAAGACCCCTCGCGGATCGTCGTGCGCTCCGTCGAGCACCTCGGCGAAGGCCTCGAGCCACACGCGGCCCTCGTCGGGATCGCCCTGGAAGACGGCGAACGGCTGGAAGGTGTGCACGAGGAACGCCCCGTCGGCGAGCCGCTCGGCGTAGGGGAGGTCGCTCTCGTCGCTGTCGTCGTCGTCGCCCTCGTCGTCGTCGATGTCGAGGTAAGGCTCGAGAAGCGTTGGGTTTTTCGGGCGGAGGAGGACGAGCGCGTCGGCGGGCATCGGGGCTCGACGTTAGCCCGAGCGCGTGGCTCTCGTCACGTTCGACGGGCCGCCGTTCCCCGCGACCTCCCTCCTATGGCACTCTCCCGCCCGAGGCGCATGGGCTCCAAGAAGAAGAAACGACGAGAGGGCCCCGAAGAGGCCCGAGCCCGCCGCGAAGGCGAGCCACGCCCGGCGAAGAAGCGCGAGGCCGACCCGCCCAAAAGCTCCACCCGGTCCGAGCCCGAGGCCGCGCGGGAGACGAGCGCCGGCCCGAAGCCTCTCCCGAAGCCCCTCCCGCAGCCGAGCTTCCCCGAAGATGCGTCGGTCATCGACAACCCGCTCGCGCTCGCGGTGCTCTTCGCCGCCGTGCTCGGCGTGCTCATCCTCCTCACGTGGAAGCTCGGGGGAACGCGCGCGTCGGACGAGGGCCCCGAGTCGGCGCTGCCGAAAGAGAGCTTCCTCGTCGCCAAGATCGACGTGCCCGAGCTGCGCGCGTCGCCGCTCTACACCGCCGTGGTCGGCCAAGAGGGCACGACGGCGACGCTCGGCCTCGACGAGCTCTCGCGGGGCTGCGGGTTCGATCCGCTCACCCGCGTGGACGACATGTGGGTCACGCTCCCCGAGGGCGAGCAGCGCGGCACGTTCGGCCTCGCGGCGCACGTGCGTGTCACGGAGAGCGAGCTCGCGACGTGCGCGGAGCGGATCGCGCTCGCCCGATCCCAGAAGACGGCCCCGAAGGTCGTGGGCTCGTTCCACGTGCTCGAGGCGAGCGGCGCCGGGGCCTTCGCGGCGGGCATCGGCTTCCGTGAGGGCGGCCTGCTCGTCGTCGCGGCGGGGGAGTGGCTCACGGCGATGCTCAAGGCCGCCGAGGGGCAGCACCCGCGCGCGCTCGTGGGCGACGCGCACGGCGAGATGCTCGCGTCGCTCCGGGCCGAGGACGGCATGAAGAAGCCCACGGCGATCGTGTCGGTCGTGCTGCCGAGCGCGGTGCGCGAGCGCTTGCGCGCCGAGATGTCGCGGGAGGTGAGCGGCGCCTCGGGCGAAGACTCGCCGGAGAACGTGATGGCCGCGGTGCTCTCGGTGGGGGTCGCCGGGGCGGCGCTCGTGGCGCGCGCGGGGGAAGAGCTCGCGGTCCGCGCCGAGCTCCGCGCCGACACTCCTGCGCACGCGGCCGTGCTCGCGCGCCTCGTCGAGCGCAAGCGCTTCGCGCTCTCCAAGGAGATCGGCCTCCGCCTCTTCGGGTTCGGCCCCATCCTCGACTCCCTCTCCGTCTCGACCGACGGCGCCCGTGTGCGCATCTCCGCGCACGCGCCCATCGACGACCTCTCGCGAGGCATCGCCAGCGCGCTCGATTACGGCCGCCGCAAGGGCGCCGAGGAGGCCCCGAAGCTGCCCGCCCGTGCCCCGGACGAGGTCGTCCCCTCGAAGCGCGACGGCGGCCCTGCGCGCTGAAAATACGGCACTCTCGAGAAATCGCGCGCGGCCCTGATCCGTTTTCGTCGCGACCTGCACGAACGAGACAGAGCCTCTTCGGCTCGTCTTCGGAGGTCACGGCCATGCGCTTCGTCGAAATGAACAGGGTCGCGTTCGCGGGCAACGTATCGCCGAGCGGGCCGGGCAAGTCGCTCGCCGCGTTGGCCTCCGAGAACGGCGGGCGCCTCGAGCTCGACGAGGTCCTCCGTGTGGCCGACGTGCTCCTCTTCCACGTGGCCCAGGCGCACAAGCGCGGCGAGCGCGTGAAGGGGCTCCACGCCTCGTCGATCGTGCGCCTCCCGGACGGCAGCCTCGTGATCGAGCCGACCTCACGAGCCCACGCGCGCGCCCCCGAGCCCGCGAGCACGGCAAACGAGCAGACCGACGTGTTCGAGCTCGGCGCCCTGCTCTTCACGCTCCTCACGGGCCACGAGCCCAAGGTCGCCCTGAAGGGGCCGCTCCCCTCGGTGATCCGGGCCATGCTCGTGCCCGTGCCCGGAGGTCTCGTGGCCGCGGCCCCGGACGTCCCCTGGCACGTGGCGCGCGCGGTCGAGCGAGCGCTCCACCCGCGCCGCGCGGTCCGTTGGCTCGACATCGCAGAGCTCCGCGAGGCCCTCTTCGGCGAAGAGGCCCAACGGCGCACGTTGCCCTTAGGGTTTCAGACCCCCGACTGGGCCCGCGCCCTCATGGCCCGGCCAGAGACGCGCCGCGCGGGCTGACCCGGCCTCGAGCGAACCACGCGTCGCGAGGGAAGGTCTGGCGCGGCGCAGCGTAGGACAAGGTGCGCTTGCCGATCCCGAGGCTGAGCTCCCTGAGCTCGACCTAAAATTCTCGGAAATTCGTCAGGCGAGGTTGCCTTTTGGCCACCATGTCCTACACCGGAGCCGAGATGACGCGTCGAGACAAACTTGCTCTGACCCCCGGTTCGATCGGCCCCCTCGTGGGCCTCGCGCTTGCCGTCTCGGCGCTCGGGCTCGCGGCCTGCGGAGACTACATCGAAGGCCCGCCGCCCGCGCCGTACGAGCCCGTCGAGGTCGTCCTCGAGGAGGACGCCGGCGCGCCGACCCAGGCGCCCCCCGCGGGAGAGACCCCGCGCCGTGACGCCGGCCCCGCGACCGACGGTGGCGCGCCCAGCGACGCCGCCGTGGTGGAGCGCGCGATCCCCGCGCCGCTCACCGGAGGTCACCTTTACTACACGTTCGGCGGCGAGGTGCACCGCATCGCGGCCCGAGCCGGCGCCGCCCCCCGAGAACGTCTCGCGGGCGCTCGGCAAGTTCGGCGGTCCCGGCACCGACACGCGCATCACCGCCAGCCGCGACTCGCGCTGGATGCTCTTTACGTCCGACCGCTTCGGCGGCTGCTCGGACGACTGCCTCGTGATCGCCCCGAGCGATCTCTCCTGGGTCGACGTGGTTCGCCCCGGCGGCCGCGCGTTCACCCCCCAGGGGGTCGCCGCGATTCGCCCGGTCACGGGAGATCTCATCGTGTACGCCGCCTCGGGTGGCCCGCACCAGGTCGACGTGTTCGCGACCCGCAAGGTCTCTGGGCGCTGGAGCGAGCCCGTGCTGCTCTCGCGAGGGTCGTCGTACCCGTACAACAACATGCCCGCGCTCACGCTCGACGGAACGCGGGTCACGTTCGACTGCGGCCAGAACATGTACCCCGAGACGGGCGACAACGACGCCTGCGAGGTCGGCATCGACGGCACCGGCTTCCGCCGCGTCGCCTTCGCGTCCATGCTCCCGAACGCGCGCCAGAGCCACGTGCAGAACCCCCACGAGGGCACCGACGGGCTCTATTTCGAGGCCGCGTGGCCGGTCCCTGGTCGCGCCGTCGCTCCCGAGATCATCTGGCGCCTCCCCAAAGGCGCGACCGTTCCCGTGCCCGCCGCGCCCTCGGACAACGCCGTGTCGCCGTGCCCTCTCCCCGACGGTCGATACGCGGCGCTCTGGCTCGCGGGCCCACGAAACTCGCGCGGCGACCACGAGCTCGCGGTCTTCGGCACGGGCATGTCGCCCATCGTGCTCACCCCGGGCGTCGACGTGACCGACGTCGGCCTCGGCTGCGCCGACTGACCCACGCGCACGCTGCCAAGCTGACAATCGGCTGGAAATCGTAGGGGATCGCGCTGCACCGTCTCGGCCACGCGCGTGAGCCGCCCGCGTCGCCCTGCCGCGAACGGCGCCCGCCGTTGACAACCTGTCGCGATCGGCGACGACCACGCCCCCATCTTGCGACACCGTTTCGGGAATACCCGTGCGGGCACGCAAAACCTGGGAAAATGCAGGGCGAAACGGTTGGCGCCGCTCTTGCGAAAGGAGAGGGCATGAGCAAGCCCACCCCCCGCACCCCGAGCCCCTCTCCCGAGACCGAGTCCACCGTCGTCCTCGTCGGCGGCAACGGAGGTCTCTTCGACCGCTACCGCGAGGCCCTCGAAGAGCGCGGCCTCCGCGTGCGCCACTTCGAAAAGCGTGTCCCCCCGGGGGCGCGCCGTTCGCTCGGCCGCGTCGCCGCCATCTTCGTCGTCGTGAGCATGGTGTCGCACTCGCTCCGCGACAGCGTGAAAGACCTCGCCGACGACGGCACCAAGGTCGTCTACCTGCGCACGGGCTCCGTATCCGCGGTGCGCGCGGCGGCGCTCGAGCTCTCGCACGACCGCGCCGCGTGACCTACGCGCGCGACGTCACTCGGCGACGGCCTCTTTGACGAGCATCACCATGTGGCGCGCTTTGACGGGCGCGAACGGGTTGTTCGGATCGGCCGCGACGGGCTCGCGAGGCTCTCCGTCGAAGCGGACGGTGACGCCGGTCTCGGCGGCAGGGCGAGGCAAGGTGACGATCATGTCGGCCCAGCCCGTGGCGAACGCGCGGGTCTCGGTGGCCTGGGGGAGGGTGCTCCACGTGACCTCGAGGGGCTTCGTCTCGACGGGCTCGGTCGCGTCGCCCGGGGCCACGAACGCGGTCAGATTGACGGTGGTCTTCGGTGCCGTGCCCTCGAACGAGCCGGCGCGGAGCGCGTAGCGGATGCGGAGCTTGCTCGCGCCGGGAGCCACGCGGAGGCCGAATTTCGAGCCTTGCGAGACCCGGAGGCACTGCGCCGCGCCCTCGCAGTCGCCGAGCAGGCGCGGCGCCACCGCGGGGTAAGTCGGCGTATCCACGGCAAAATCGAACCGGCTGCGAGCCTTGGGCAAGGGCGCGCTCCCGACCTGGACCGTGCCGTTGACGAGAGAGTTGCCCGTCGGGTCCTTCACGGAGACCTCGAAGGACGCTTGCGATGGCGTGTCCCACGCGGACGAGAGCGCCAAGCGGTACGAGAGGCCGAACGCCCAGGGGGTGCCCGCGGCCGGGGCGAGCGCGCGGACGTCGAGCGTTCCGTTCGGCGTGACCCGCACGTCCTCGGGGAGGACGCCCTCGCTGAAGCGCACGATCCCGGGCTCCCACGGCGCGGACGCGTTCTCTCTTCCGGCGAGCGTGGGCTCGGTCGTGTCGGCCTCGAGCGGCCCTTGGAAGGTGGTCGGAGGCACTCCGGGGCCGGTCAAGGCGATCGAGCCAGGCGTGCCGTCGGGCGTGCGCGCGAGGGTGAACGTGTAGGGCTGACGTTGGAGCACGACCTCGCCCTTCACGTCGCCCGCGTCGATGCTGTCCACCCGGGCCCGGACCAGGGTCGAGTCGTAGAAGGCCGCGCCGTGGAGGAACACGGCGAGCTTCCCGTCTTGGTTGACGAGGTCGACGCGCATGCGACCGCGCGTGGCGCCGTACGGCGAGCTCTCGACGCGGAGCGGGGCCTCGAAGCTCCCGAGCAGGCTCGCCTGATCCGAAGGCAGCGGCGTGGCCGACGCACGATCGGCCGCGGCGGCGGCGTTGTTCGGGGTCTCCGACGTGCACGCGCCGGCGCCGAGGAGGGTGAGGACGAGACCTGCGAGCACGAGCTTCGACGAAGGCATGACCGCGCGATAAGCACGCCGTGTGCCGTGCTCAAATGTCAGTGGTTCCAGGTGGTTACGAGATGCCTTGGGCGGCGCTGTGGCACAGCTCGGCACCTCCCCGGCGCGCCATGTCAGGGGCCTCGGGGAAGCTCGTGGGCCGCGGCGCGTATACCCTGAGACCGTGAACCTGCCCCTCTCTCGATGGCCCATCGTCGTGTCCCTCGTCGTTGCGGCGGCCGCTGGCGCGTGCGGTGGGGGCTCGTCCGAAGAGAGCGCCGACGGCGGAGCGGGCACGGGCTCCGACGCGAGCACCTCGAGCGACGGCGCGACGAGCGCGGTCGACGCGAGCCCGGGCTCCGACGCGAGCGCGTTCGACGCGGGCCTTCGTGATGGGAGCGCGGTCGACGCGAGCGCGGACGACGCGAGCGCGAACGACGCGAGCGCGGACGACGCGAGCCCCGGCGATGGGGGCGTGGCGGACGCGAACGTGGTCGACGCGGCGCCTCCGGTGATCACCGATCCGTTCGACCCGAGGAGCTGCGACGGCCCCGCGATCGACGCCGCGATGGCCCTCGCGAAGCTCGGCGGCGCGCCTCGACTGAAGCTCGCCGACGCCACGCTCATGCGGCGCGATCGTACGTGCACGGGCGCCGACCCGGCCACCTGCGGTCCGTGGGGCGCGCCCGTCCCTCACACGCAGGCGCTCCTCACGTACTCGGGCGGCGTCGTCACCGACTACAAGACGTTCGCGTTCTCGACGCACCTTGTACTCTACACGCAGAGCGGTCAGCCGCGCTTCTCGGTGAGGCACACGTCCGACTACCAACACGACGCGAACGCGAGCGCTCGTGGGGTCGTCTTCTCGTTCGGCGCGACGCCGATGGTGAACACGTATCCCATCATTTACGTTTGGGATTTTGCCCCTGCACCGAACCGCTACGACGACCTCCAGGGACTGCTCGGGCAGCGCGCCGAGCTCCACGCCGCCGCGACCTGCGCGCGCCTCCACGTGACGAGCGGCGTCTCGCGCGAGATCGTCGCGCTCTACCGGTACTGACGGGCTCGCGCCCTCACGGAGGCCCGAGGCATCGTCCGTGGAAGGTGCCTTGGCCGATCACGAGCACGCACCTCCGGAGGGCGTCCATGCCGAGCACCCCGTCGCGTGGGCACGAGGGGGTGCTCGCGCCGGGCAGGATCCCCACGTCGACCTCGGCCTTCACGTCGCCCACGGCGAGCGACGTGCCGCGCAGCACCTTCGACTCGACCTTGCCTGCGGCCAAGATGAGCGGCTCTCCCGGCTCGGCGCGAGGCGCGAGGGCCTTCCCCGCGGGCGACGTCGCGAAGAGGTCCGTGCGCTGCGCCCCCGTGTCCACGAGCAGCGAGACGGCTTCGTCGCCGATGCGCGCGGGAAGGACGAACGTGAGCGCCGGCAAGAGACTCGCCGGATCGGCGCACGCGACCGGCTCGGGGAGCGACTTGGGCTCGGGCCTCGAGAACGTGGCCCACTCGGCGAGCGCGCCCTTCTCTTCGCCCGGGCTCGTCGTGTCGCGGAGCTCGCCACGCAGGAGATCGAGCACCACCGTGCCCCCGAGGCTCTGCGGCGACAGAAATCCCCCGATGCCGAGCCGCTCGAGCGCCTCGGGCACGTCGATGACGAGGGTCGGGCGATCCTCGAGCGGGCCCCATCCGTCGACCACGATCTTCGGCGCCGACGTGCGAAGGCTCGCCACCGCGCGCCCCGCGTGATCGAGGCTGCGATCTCCTTGGTCGTCGACCGTGAGCTTGGCCTTCTTGGCGAGCCACCGTGTGAGCACGTGGGAGCTTGCGCCCGTGTCCACGAGGAGCAACGTCGGTGCACCACCCACCGTGGCGCGCACCACGGGGAGGCGGAAAGGGCGCCCTTCGACCTCGTACTCGAGGCGCGCGCGCCGAGCGGGCCGGGTGGGCTTCGGGCGCTCGCACGGGCCCGCGGGGCACGTCGGCGTCTTCGTGGGCACGACCTCGGGGGTGCACGCGCCAGAGGCGAGCCCGAGCGCCGTCACCATCACGGCCGCGAGCAGCGAGGGCGTCGGTGGGGTGGGGCTCGGCGGGCGGGGCACTCTCTCCGAGCTTAGCAGCCGAGGCCGTCGTCCCGTCGCGCTCGGCGATTTCGCGCGCGCGCGGCCAGCGATGGATGTCGACCGATGGGTACATATGTCGTGGTACGTCGAGAGACCAGGATCCCTCGTGGCCCACCGAGGGCCTCGTTTCCATGCCCTCCCGTGGCCTCGAGGTGTCTGAAAATCCCGTACCGAACGGTCGCTCGCCGTTGCCGCCCTCGGGGCCTCGTGGCACGCTCGGTCCCATGCGAAGGTTCGTCGTCGCGGGGCTCGGGGTCGTGTCGCTGGGGATCGCGGCGTGCGGTGGGGTCGAAGATCCTCCCGCGCTCGACTCGGTCGACTTCACCGCGCCCGTGCCCGTCGCGTTCCGCCCCGAGGCCGTACGCGCCCCTCAAACGTTCGCCGACGTGGCGAAGGTCTCGGCGAACGAGATCCGTGTCCCTCGCAGCGGCGCCTCGGCCGAGGTGCTCGCGCGCGTCGTCCCGGGAACGATCCTCGCGTCGAACCGTTCGGCCTCCGCGGCCAACACCGAGAACCCGTACGGCTTCTTGCGCAAGGTCGTCGAGGTGAAGACGGTGGGCGAAGAGGCCGTCCTCGTGACCGAGCCCGCGTACCTCGATCAGCTCTTGTCCGAGGGTGATCTCGTGTGGGGCGAAGGTGGCACCCCGTCGATCTTCGGCGACGAGCCCGCGCCTGGCGTGCAGACCAAGGCGCCCACACCGAGCGGCGTCGCCAACGGCTCGACCACGTTCGGCGGCGAGTACGAGGCCGACCCCGACCCGAAGGTGAAGTTTCGCCCCGTCGTCGGCGTGTCGAACGCGAAGATCTCGCTCGGCACGAAATTCACCGGCGAGCTCAAGCTCCGAAAGGCCCTGGGCATCCCCTATGGCGTCAAACGCGCGAGCGCCCGCGTCGATTTCGACCCGCTCGTCGCGGCCGATTTCCGCTACGGCGTGAAGGTGGTTTCGGCGGCCTCGTCGCAGGGCGGCGCGCTCGACAAACGCTGGGAAGGCCCGAGCGTCGCGATCCCCGTGTCCGGCCCGATCCCCATGACGGTGCGCCTTCGGCCCGAGCTCCGGTGCACCCTCACGGTCACCGGCGAGGTCTCCGCCACGAGCCGCCTCGAGCTCCGTGGGCACGCGGCCGCCGGCTTCGTCTACGACGGCGGCACCGACATCCAGGTCGTGAACGAGCCTCCCACCTTGAGCGCGCAGCACCAGTTCCTCGGCGTCACCGCCAAGGCCGGAATGACCGGCGAGTGCACCGTGCAGGCCGTGGTGAGCTTGCTCGCGTTCGACGCGGCCGGCTTCGAGGTCAAGCTCGGTCCGTACGCGCAGCTCACCGGCGAAGCGTGCGTCACCGTCGGCAACGGAGGCGACGTGGGCGGAGGGTTCGCGCTCTGGGAGCAGCACGGCCTGCGCATCGATGCCGGCGGTCGCCTCCAGGTCCCGGGCCTCGGCTTCCCCTCGGTCTCGAAGGATCTGCTCACGCTGAGGCCCATCAAGTCGGACCCTCACTACTTCGTCGGCAACGCCAACACCTGCACCCCCAACGCGAAGGACACCTGCGTCGGCAAGGTCGACGGCCTCTACTGCAGCGAGCTCGCGGCGTTCGGCGCGTACGCCTGCAAGAACGGCAGCATCGTCGGAGGCCAGCAGTGCGCGAGCCCGAAGGTGTGCGCGGGGCCGAACGGCCCAGGCTCCACGATCGTGTGCCGCTGACCCGTTCTCCCGCTCGGGACGTGCGGGTCATTGGTCAGAAATATCCGTAGTTTCGGGCATTTATAGCCCGTCAGCGCGCGTCGTTCCCTCGGGGCGGCGCCAGCAGCCCGTTGATTTTCGGACCGAGGCCGTTCGACGTCCGCGCCCGACCCGCCGAGGCGCGATCCGAGGAGCGCCCGGAGCCTACTTTTGTAGGTGAGGACGACCCTTGGAAGTCCCCGACGGGGGACGCACCGCAGGATCGCAACGATGGCGGTCGGGATGCGGCGGCGAGCGGCCGACGGGAGAAGATCAACGGGCTGCTAGGGCGACGCCGAGATCCGCGAGCCCGGTCATGAGCTCGAAGAGCTCGCGCTCGCGTCGGCCCGAGGTGTCGACGAGCCGCAGGAGCGACGCCCCTTGGAAGAAGCAGAGGAGCGCGGTGCAGAGCGCGTCGAAGCTCGGGTTCTTCGCGGCCTCGGGGAACCACGCGCGGGCGGCCATGAGGGTGGCCTTCTCGTGGGCCTCGAGCGCGGGCACGAGCCTCGCCGCGAGCTCGGGGCTCACCGCGGCCTCGGCGAGCGCCTGCTGGAGGATCTGCATCTCGGGGCTCTTGTAGATGCGCCAGAGCTCGGGCAACGCGGCGCTCGGCGAGCGGTTCTCGGTGCGGCTCGCGTAGTCGATCACGTGGTGCCGGAGGCGGGCGAACATCTCCTCGACGGCGGCGGTGGTCAGGTCGAAGAGCGTGGGAAAATGGCCGAAGAGCGCGCCCCGCGACATGGAACAGCGCTCGGCGATCGTGGCCACCGTGGTGTTCGTGAAGCCCACGTCGGAGAACGACTTGATGGTGGCCTCGATGAGCTCGCGGCGCGTGGTCTCGCGGCGCTCGGCCTGCGTGCGGCGCTTCGGGGCCGCGGCCTTCGCGGCGCGCGGGGAGTCGGGTCGAGCCTTGGGCTTCGGGGTCGGCGGGCGACGAGGCATGGGGCGGGCCGCCCGAGGGTAGCCGAGCGCGCCGCGCCGCACGGGCCTTTCGTCGTGCCGGACCGGAAAGGGCAGAGGTTTGCCCGGCCCCACGATTTCGCACGCCGACCCGGTGGATTTTCGGAGAGGCCTTGCTTACCTTCGGGAAGCGGTCGTCGCCGGGCAAGGTGCCCGCGATCGCAAAAGTCGTCGCGCGTTCGCCGCGCGCGCTTCTGCCCACGCCCCACGCATCCCAAGGAGTCTTCCTCATGGCCGGAAAGAACGTGATCGAGCTCACCGACGATAACTTCGACGCGGAGGTGGTAAGCTCGCCGATCCCCGTGCTCGTCGACTTCACGGCGACCTGGTGTGGCCCCTGCAAGATGCTCGCGCCCATCGTCGAGAAGATCGCCGACGAGAACGTCGGCAAATACAAGGTCGCCAAGCTCGACATCGACGACGCCCCCAAGGTCACCCAGCGCTTCGGCGTGCGCAGCGTGCCCACCGTGCTCGTGTTCAAGGGCGGCTCCAAGGCCGGCCAGCACGT
Organism: Myxococcales bacterium; assembly: GCA_016712525.1. NCBI lineage: Bacteria > Pseudomonadati > Myxococcota > Myxococcia > Myxococcales > Myxococcales bacterium. The sequence continues at coordinate 55,570 of JADJQX010000001.1, read as the reverse complement.
CGGCGTCACCAACAAAGAGACCCTCATCAAGATGCTCGAGGGCTGAACGCCTGCCGAGCCGCCTCGAGCGGTCATTTTTCGAAGGTCACGTTTCTCAGGAGACGTGGCCTTTGCTTTTGGTGTGGGATTTCCCCGCCGCGGCTATTCTGCGGGGTATGGCCAAAAAAGGGGCACCGCCGGCCTCCGTGACCCTGAGAGACTCGCTCTCGGGGCAAGCGCTCGTGGGCACGGGGCGAGTGACCTACCACCTGCGCGATTGTGTGGGCGAAGGGGGCCAGGGGTGGGCCTTTCGCGCGCGGTGGAACCACCCCGAGGGCGTGGTGGTGCTCGCGAAGGTGCTGCGCCCCGACACCGTGAGCCTCGAGGCGCTGCGCCGGTTCCAACAAGAAGCCGACGTGCTCCGCATGCTGTCGATGCAGCCGAACCCGCACGTCGTCCGGTTCTACGATCACGCCGTCGCGCAGGTGCCGTTCGCCGGGCAGACGATCGCGCTCCCGTTCACCGTGCTCGAGTTCGTGAACGGCCCTTCGCTCGAGCAGGTGCTACGGACCTCGGGAGCGCTCGCGGTCGTGAGGGTGAGGCGCATCCTCCGCCACGTGGGGCAAGGCCTCGAGACCGTGCACCAACAGAAGGTCGTGCACCGCGATCTCAAGCCCTCGAACATTTTGCTCTCGACCGAGGGCGGCCAAGAGGTGGCCAAGGTCACCGACTTCGGCCTCGTGAAGCTCGCCGAGCTGAACCTCGTGCGCACGGCTTCGCTCGCCGGGGCCTCGATCGGGTACGCCCCGCCCGAGCAATACGAGCGCGGAAATCAGCGGGTTTCGCCCCGCACGGACGTGTTCTCCCTCGCGGCCGTGGCGTACGAGATGCTCTCGGGCAGGCCCGCCTTTCCCTTCAGCGACGGCGAAAATCCGCTCGTCGTGGTCACTCGCATGTTGAACGGGCCGCGGCCTTCGCTCGTGCGGATCCAGACGGCGCTCCCGCGTGAGCTCGCGCGTCGACCCGAGAAGCTCGCCGCGATCGACGCCGTGCTCGCGAAGGGGCTCGCCGCCGATCCTGCCCACAGGTACGACGGGGTGCGCACGTTCGTGAACGAGCTCGACGCGGCCCTCGCCCCCATCGAAGACGCCGAGAACGTGCCTCGTAGCCTCGTGTCCCCGTTCGAGGCCACGGCGCCCACCGATCCGGGCATCGTCACCGGCGAGCAGCGTTCGCTCGCGTCGCTCGGCGCGGGCACCGGCGAGCAGCGTTCGCTCGCGTCGCTCGGCCCCGGCACGGGGGAGCAGCGCTCGTTCGCCGCGGCCTCGCACGAGCCGCCCGCGTTCGTTCCCGTCGTGTCTCCGTCGGGGCCGCCCCTCTCCCAGAAAGTCGACAACCTCGACACGCTCCCGTACGGGCGCCCTCTGCGCTTCTCGGAGACCGTGGCATCGCAGCCTTCGTCGTGGAAATTCGCCGTCGTCGCTCGGCCTCCGCGCCCGCTCGGTCTGCGCGCGGCGGCGATCGCGTCGTCGGGTGAGGTCGCGGCGGTCGGCGCCGTGGGCGCGCTCGTGTGGGACCGTGGGTTGTGGCAGCCGATCGCGTTGCCACGGGACATCGATCCTCGCGCGATCCGCGGCGCGTTTTGGGCCGATGGGCGCGACATCGTGCTCTACGGGCACGGCTCGCTCGTCGCCGTCGTGTCTCCGCGAGGCACGGTGACCCGTGTCCCGGTGGCGCGCCCGGGCGTCGAATTTTGTGGGGCGGGCCGCGCGCCGGACGGCTCCGTGTGGCTCGTCGGCGAGGAGCCGTACCGCGGGAGCCTCACGCGGAGCGTCCCCCTCGGCGCGACCGCCGGCGTCGCCGTGCGCCTCGCCCAAGGTCGTCTCGATCCGTTCGTCGAATGCCCCGACGCGTCGAGGCTCCTCGGGGTCGCCGTGGTCGGGAACGAGGTGCTCGCGTGCGGCGATCGCGGCGCGCTCGTGCGCATCCACGCCGATCGCGGCGAGCTCATCGGCACCCTCTGCCACGGAAATCTCTATGCGATCTCGTCCCTCCCCGATGGCCAAGCCGTCACGGTGGGGGCGGGTGGGCACGCGCTCCTCGTGAACGAGCGCCGCGCGGGGCAGCTCGAAGCCGTGCAGACTACACGGGATCTCGTCTGCCTCTCGGTCGCTCCTGACGGCTCGGCTTGGGCCGGCTCCGCCTCGGCGAGGCTCGTGCGGCGGAGCGCGGGCTCGTGGCTGCGCATGACCGGGGAGCTCCCGACGCAGGCCAACGTCGTCGCGCTCTCGGCGAACGAGTCGATGGTGCGCGCCGTGCTCGACGACGGCGCCCTCTTGGAAGGGCGCATCGTCGCGTGAAGCTGCCGCCGCGGCCGAGCCGCATGGTCGTGATGCTCTTCTACGGCACGGTGGTCGCCCACCTCGGCCCCACCCTCGGCGTCTTCGGGGCAGCGAGGGAGCGTGGTCTCGGCGCGCTCGCGAGCGTGGGTCTGGCGCTCGTCTTCGTGCTCCTCGGTGTCGGGGGCTTCGTCGCGAGGGTGTGGCACGGCCTCGAGGACCGCAAGGGCGAGGAGCGGCTCGTCACCTGGTTTTACGTGCCGTACTTCGTGCATTGGTGCGCGTGCATCTTCGCCCTCGTGCCGAGCGCGCTCTTCCTCGTGGTGCGGCCGATCGTCGGGCTCGTGACGGGCGGGGAGCTCTTGCCGCTCGTGTTCTTCTCGCGGGTGTACCTGCTCGGGCTCGCCGTGGGGGCGTATGGCATTTACGTGCGCCGGAGGTGGACGGAGATTCGGCGCGTCGAGGTGCGTGTCTCGGGGCTCCCCGCCGCGTTCGACGGGTACACGATTGCCCACTTGTCGGACCTGCACATCGGCTCGTACACGCCAAAATCGTGGGGAAAACGCTGGGCCGAACGCGCCAACGCGCTTCGCCCCGACGCGGCCGTGCTCACCGGAGATTTCGTCACGAGCGGCGTGGCCTTCCACGACGACATCGCCGAGGTGGTCGGAGCGCTCCGCGCGACCGACGGGGTGTTCGTGTCGATGGGGAATCACGACTACTTCGGCGACGGCGAGCCCATGATTGGCTATTTCCGGGAGCGCGGTGTGCGTGTGCTCCGCAACGAGGGGCAAACGCTCACGCGCGGAGATGCCACGCTCTACCTCGCCGCGATCGACGACACCTGGACCCGTCGTGCCGACATGGACGCGGCGCTCGCCGCGCGACCCGAGGGCGCGCCGTGTGTGCTCCTCGCCCACGACCCGGAGGTGTTCCCCGAGGCCGTGAAGCGCGGGGTCGACCTCCAGCTCTCGGGCCACACGCACGGAGGCCAGCTCGCGATCCCCTTTTTGGCGCGGCGTATGTCGCTCGCCACGCTCGCGCACCGGTTCAACGTCGACGTCTACACCGAGGGGCGCTCGACGCTCTACGTGCACCCCGGTCTCGGCACCACGGGCCCGCCCATTCGCCTCGGCGCGGCCCCGGCGATCGCGCTCATCACGCTCCGATCGGCGTAGGGAGCCCCCCGACTTCTTCGCTCGTGCCGGTGTCTGCCGTCTCGCCCGTGCCCGTGCCCGTGCCCGTGCCCGTGCCCGTGCCCGTGCCCGGTGTCTGCCGTCTGCCGTCTGCCGTCTCGCCCGTGCCCCTGCCCGTGCCCGTGCCCGGTGTCTGTCGTCTGCCGTCTGCCGTCTCCCGTCTCCCGTCTGCGGTCTCGCCCGTGCCCGTGCCCGTGCCCGTGCCCGTGCCCGGCGTCTGCCGTCTGCCGTCTCGCGTCTGCCGTCTGCGGTCTCGCCCGTGCCCGTGCCCGTGCCCGTGCCCGGCGTCTGCCGTCTGCCGTCTGCCGTCTCGCGTCTGCCGTCTGCGGTCTCGCCCGTGCCCGTGCCCGTGCCCGTGCCCGGCGTCTGCCGTCTGCCGTCTGCCGTCTCGCGTCTGCCGTCTGCGGTCTCGCCCGTGCCCGTGCCCGTGCCCGTGCCCGTGCCCGTGCCCGGCGTCTGCGGGACGATGGCTGAGGCGTGGAGTCAAAGGTGTGTAATATACACTATTTTGGCGGCATCGATGGTCGGCCGTGGCGCGTCGCAGTTTCGGGCACGGGCACGGGCACGGGCACGGGTGAGCGGAGAGAGGGGAGGAGAGCAGGGAGAAGCGGAGCGTCGCTTCGCAGTTTCGGGCACGGGCACGGGCACGGGCACGTGTACGGGCGAGAGGAGAGCGGAGAGAAGCGGAGCGTCGCTTCGCTGATTCGGGCACGGGCACGGGCACGGGCAGGTGTACGGGCGAGAGCGGAGAGCGGAGAGAAGCGGAGCGTCGCTTCGCTGATTCGGGCACGGGCACGGGCACGTGTACGGGCGAGAGCGGAGAGCGGAGAGAAGCGGAGCGTTGCCGCTTCGGGCACGGGCACGGGCACGGGCACGGGCACGGGCGACCGGAGAGCGGAGAGCGGAGAGCGGAGAGCAGAGCGGAGAGATGCGGTGCGGAGCGTCGCTTCGCGGATTCGGTCACGGGCGAGATGCGAGAGCTGCGCGCGCCCTTCTTAGGCCGCTCTCAGTTGAGGCAGGCCGGGCCGTGAGCCATCGCTACGTGTGAGAAATCGCGCTCGATCGCCCGCAAAGAGCAGGCGTAGGGCGATGTGTGCACTCTACCGTCGAGGTGTGCTTTGAAGCTCAGCGCCGTCGTCTCTCTGCGTGTGTTCGTCGCCATGGTGGCGCCCGTTCTTGCCATCGCCTGCGCGACGGGGACCTCGGTGCCCCTCGAGGACGAGGAGGAGATCGTCGGAGCGCGGACCGAGCCGTCGTCGACCGCGTCGGGCACGAAGCCGCAGGCTCCTCCGCCGAAGCCCACGGGCACGCCAGAGAGCGACGCGTCCACGCCCGAGCGTGACGCCGCGGCATCTCCCGACGGCGCGACGAACCCGCCGCCGCCTCCGCCACCTCCGTCGGGTGGCAACGTGGTGAACGGCACCGTGTCCGGCGTCTCCATCGCCCCGGCCGAGGCGCACGCCATCGTGATCAACATGAACGGCGTGCGGGTCACGTCGGTCGCGGTCGCCCTGCAAGACCGCGCAGGTGGCTGCAACGACTACGGCCTAGGGACGGAGCGGCCGAACATGTCGAGGCTCCGCCTCCAGGTGTACGTGAACCCGAGCAGCAACCAGGCGCTCACTCCGGGGACATTCACGATCGGGCAAGGTGGTGGGGTCTTCGTCGACGCGCTCCTCGGGAAGAGCAGCGCTTCCTGCGGCGAGACGCTCGCGTCGCCCGCGAACAAGGCGACGTCGGGCACGATCACGTTCACGTCGTTCCAGCCGTCGGCCGTGGGCACGTTCGACGTCACGTTCCCGGGGGGCCGCATGACGGGCTCGTTCGGTACTCCGCAGTGCGCGAAGAACCCGGGGTCTTCGGGCACCTGTGTGCCCTGAGTCGCTGAGACGTCCTAAGAAGGGCGCCCGGCACGCGGCTCCGAGCGGCGCTCTGCGCTACACCGCGAGCCATGAAAAAAGCAGCGTGGCTCGTGCTCGGCGTCGTGGCGATGGTGGCGTGCAAGGCCGAGGTCGTTCCCTCGGATAGCCCCTCTCCTCAGCCGACGACCACCGAAGCCGGAGCGACCCCCGAGGGTGGCAGCGAGCCCGAGGTCGACGCAGGTCCGCTGGTCTGCCCGCCGAATCTCCAAGGCTTCGACCCGCTCGTCGGTCCGCCCGGGACGGCCCGCAAGGCCGCCTGCACCGACGCCGAGATCGACGCGCTCGTGCGAGCTTGCCTCGAGAGCTCGGACCGCTTCGAGGACCCGGCGTGCACCGGGATCACCACGCCTTGTGGCCAGTGCATGCTCAGCAAAGAGAAGGACCCGACCTGGGGGCCCGTGGTCATGCTCGGCGACGCCTCGATGCACGGCTTCGTGGTCAATCAGGCGGGCTGCATCGAGAAGACCACCGGCGTCGCCGGGTGTGGAGACGCGATCGTGTCCTATTCCGATTGCCTCTCCTTCGCGTGCTCCGGCGACACGTGCCCCAAGGCCTCGGACCGCGAAACGTGCCGCAAGGCCGCCGAAAAGGCGCCCGAGTGCGCGAAGCTCGCCCCCTCGGCGGCGTGCATCGCGGCGTACGAGAGCCGCGGAAAATCGTGTGTCGTGGCTGGCAAAACGGGATTCGTCACGGCCATGAAGGCCTTTTGCCAAATGCCTTGAACGCGCTCGCGAGCCCCCGAGACGAAGAGTCTTAGGTCGGTCTCAGCGGCCTCGCCGCGGCCTTCGTGCCATCACCCGTCTCGCGCGGCTCGCCGCGCTCGTCGTTCGAAAAGGAGCCTTACGTGAAGCTGTCCCTCTTGCCCGTCGCCGCCCTCGCTCTGACCTTCACGGCCTTCGCCTGCACGACCACCGTGACACGCACGCAGACGGACGACCCCGACTCGAGCACCACGAGCGACGGCGGCTCCGCCGAGCAGGACGGCGCCACCGCGGCGAAGGACGGCTCGTCGACCCCCTCCGGCAAAGACGCCCAGCCGTCGACGCCCACGTCGGCCGACAAGTGCTCCGGCGAGTCGTCGATGCAGGCCTGCCAGCAGTGCTGCGCGCAAGAGGAGCAAGCGGCGTACGGCGCGTTCCAGAACGCGCTCCTCGCCTGTGGCTGCAAAGAGGGAGTCTGCAAGACCCAGTGCGCCACCACGCTGTGCGCCGCGACCCCGCAGAACCCTTCGGCCGAGTGCCAGACGTGCCTCGGACAGTCGCAGAGCGGGGCCTGCCGCGCCGACATGGAGAAGGTGTGTGGCGCTGGAGGCGCGTGTGCGCCCTTCTCACAATGCGTGGAGTCGGGTTGCGCGGGCAAACGATGAAGCCAGAGCCGTGGGCGTTCGGGCGTGAGGGGGCAGCTCCTCTTCCGCCGGATCAGCCGGCGCCTTCGTCGACGAGCCGAACGTTCGGATCGAGCAGGTAGCCGCCGTCGCGTTGGACGAGGATGGTGCGAAGCCCGAGGTTTCGGAGCATGAGCACCGTGACGTAGACGCGGCTCAGCGCTGCCTGCGGGAGGATACGCTCCCCGGGCCACGTGGCTTTGACGAGCGCGTCGACCACGATCGGCTCTCCGGGGCGCTGCACACGCGCCTCGACGAGCGCCTTGAGCATGAGGCGGGTCGCGCGCTTGCGCCGCAAATCGACGGGGGCCCTCGGGCCTACCCGGAACGAGCTCACGTCTTTGCCGACCGTGAGGACCTCTTGTGCCGAGCCGCCCGAGTCGAAGGAGGAGATGGCGCGCGCCAAGAGGCGCTCGGCGAAGCGTACGTCGTCGTCGGAGGAGGCCTCGCGCGCGAGCCCGAGCGCAGCTTTGGCCCGCTCCACGTGGGCCTCGAAGGGGGTGCCCGCGGCGCGCGCGGTGCGTGCATAGTGCAAGGCGACGTGCCCTCGGTGGATGCGTCGCGCGAGGGTGGTGGGCACCGGGGCGCCTTCGTCGGCAGTGTCGTCGAAGAGGGCCTCGGCCTCGGTGATTCGCCCGAGCTCGGCGAGCAGCGCCCCGAGCGAGGCCCGGAAGAGGTCGGCGTAGACGACGTGACGCGCCTCGCGGAGCTCGGAGATGGCCTCGCGGTATGTGCGTTCGGCCTCGGTCGCGCGCTTCGACTCGTGCCGGAGCTGGGCCAAATAGCCTAGAAAAACCCTGCGAAACCGGAGGCTCTCGTGCTCGAGCAGCACCTCGGTGGCGCGCGCGAGATCGGCCTCGGCCTCGGGGAAGTGCCCGAGCTCTTGGAGGGCGAGGGCCCGCGCGGCGAGCACGTAGCCGAAGAGATCCCCGCGTGGGCTCGCCTGGAGGAGCTCCTTCGCGCGATCGTACGAGCGGACGGACTCGGCGAGCCTGCCTTCTTGGTAGAGGGTCGCGCCGATCCCTGCGTGCTCCTGCGCGGCGCCTTCGTCGTCGTGGGCCTGTTCGCGGAGCGCGAGCGCGCGGACGAAGTGCTCTCGCGCGTCCATGCTCTCACCGAGGGCCATCTCGGCCGTCCCGAGCGTGGAGAGCGCGGCGGCGGCGTCCCTCGGGGATACCCCGTCGAGGAGCTCGAAGGCCCTCTCGGCGAGCTTTTTGCCGGCCCGCGGATCACCCCCGTCGGTTCGGATGCTGGCGAGGCGTTGATCGGCGAGGCCCTGCGCGTGGGGATCGCCCGCGCGCTTCGCGAGGGACTTCGCGCGCGTGAGATCGGCCGTCGCGAGGTCGAGGCGGCCTCGGGTCTGGTGGGCGCGCGCCCGAGCGACCAGAGTCACGCTGGTGGCGACCGCCCGGTCCTCGTTCTCGAGCTCCTCGACGAGCCGATCGAGCGCGCGCACCCCGGTCTCGGTGGCGAGCGCGGCGGGCGACTGGGCGTCGAGCCTCGCAGCGACGCGTGCGGCCCCCTCGAGGTTGCCCATCGTCACGAGCGCGCCGAGCGCCGTGATGGCGTCCGCCGGTGCCACGCGGCCACGCGGTCCTTCGTGGGGCTCGGCGTGATCGAGCGCGATACGGGCGAGGTGCTCTTCGGCGCGCGCGCGGGCGCCGTCTCCGTCGTCGTGGAAGGCGTAGCGGAGGTAGTCGCGCAGCGGGCGGGGGAGCGCGAGCTTTCGTTCGCCGTGGGCGGTCGTCGCGTCGACGAGCCCGAGCTCTCGGAGCGCCTGCACGTCCGCGAGCGCGCTGGGCGTGCCCACGATCGCCTCGGCGACGTCGGCCGAGAACCGACCGTCGAGCACCGAGAGCGCTCGGAGCGCGCGGCTCTCCTTCACGGGCAGAGCCGCGCAAACGCGCTCGAACGACGCATGCAGGCTCGTCCCGGCGAGGGTCGAGGGGTCGGTCGAGAGGCGCTCGGCCAGGCGCTTTCCACCGAGAAGCGCGGCGCGCTCGGCCGCGGCCACGATGGCCCCAGGGAGCCCGTCGAGGTAGCCGAGGACCGCGCGAACCACGGCCGGCGCGTCGTCCGGCGAGGACTCCCCTCGCGCCCTTCGCGCCGTGGCCAAGTACAGGCTCGTCGCCGCGTCGCGCGCGAGCGGGCCGAGGTGCACCACTTCTCCGAAGGGGAGCCGCGCGCCGCCCGCGACGAGCAGCGTCGGCGCCGAGGTGCCCGTGATCGACGAGAGCACCTCGCGGAGGAGGGGGAGCACCCCGAAGACCCCGTCGAGGACCCAGACGGTCTCGGCGCTGGCACTGAGCAAGTCTTCGAAACTATGGCCAATTTTGGCGCGGCTCAGCACGCGCTCGACGCCCTCGGGGGTGTGCGCGTAGTCGAACCTGAGGACCCTCGGAACACCGAGCGCGTGGGCCGCGGCCGTGGCGAGCGCGGAGACACCGGAGCCCGGAGGCCCGACGATTTGAACGACCGCGGGGTGCCGCTTCACCGCGGCGACGACTTGGCCGAGCTCGCTCGTTCGCCCGACGAGCTCCACGGCAGGCCCTTGTGTCATTCCGTTACGTTAGAGGATGCGCTCCCTTCTGCGAAGGGTCTCGTGCCGTCGAAGAGAGGTCGATCTCGAGCAGGCTGAACCCCGGGTGGAGGGGGCGTGCCGTGACGGCGCATCCGGGGGCGGAGAGCTCCCCCACGAGACGGAGCAACCGTTGATTTTCTCCCTTCGGGTCGCCCCCGCCGCATCCCGACCGCCTTCGTTGCGATCCTGCGGTGCCTGCTCACCTAGAGAACTAGGCTCCGCGGGCGCCTCGGATCGCGCCTTGGCGGGTCGGGCGCGGACGACGGCGCCTCTCGGTCCGAAAATCAACGGATGCTCGCTCGTCCTCGGAGTACACCTTGCGCAGGGTGAGCACCGTATCGTGCAGAAAACCGGGCGCAGACACGGCTGCGGCGGCGACCAGCCCCACGGGATACGCCGCGAAGCTCCGACGCACGTCGATCCCCACGAAGGCATGCCGCGCCGCGTGACGCGCCCCGGCGATGACCCTCGCGAGCTGGCCCGGGCGAAAGTGGTGGAGGCTCTGCGCCATGAGCACGACGTCGAACGCGTGAGCGGGCAAGTGCTCGAGTGAGAAGGCGTCGATCGTCTCGAAGCGCACCTTCGAGCCACGAGCCTTGGCGCGACGCTCGGCGATCGCGACGTAGTCGGGGGAGACGTCGGAGCCCACGAGCTCGATCGCGATGCGCCTCGCCGCGGCGTGCTCGGAGAGGGCCGTCGCCATGTCTCCCGTACCGCTCGCGACCTCGAGGATGCGCACGGGCCTCCGCTCGATCGCGTGCACCCGCGAGATCGTCGGGGTGATGGCGCGGACGAGCCTCGGGTAGGTGAAGAGGGCCACGTTCACGCGGTCGAGGTCGCGCATGATCGCGGACCTCTTCTCGGCTGGTTAGGTGGGGTCGTCGACGTGCTCGAGGGCGTCGGTGCGGAGGAGGTCGTCGATCGCGCATACGACGCGAGCCACACCGCGCGAACGCCGCCGTCGCTCGCGTCGGAACGTGTCCATGGCGTGGTCGACCACGCGCGAGAGGTCGCCGCGCTGGGCTCGCGGGAGGTCGACGAGGAGCGCCTCGTGGCTCGGGCCGTGGGGGGTGCTCATGGTGGTGTCCTCGCGCGATGCTCGTGCGCGAGGACACGTGCGGCAAGGGGCTCGGGCCCTTCGAGCGCGATTCTTAGCAGCCCGTTGATTTTCTCCCATCCCCCGTCGGGGACTTCCAAGGGTCGTCGGCCGCTCGCCACCGCATCCCGATCGCCTTCGTTGCGATCCTGCGGTGCGTCCCCCGTCGGGGACTTCCAAGGGTCGTCCTCACCTACAAAAGTAGGCTCCGGGCGCTCCTCGGATCGCGCCTCGGCGGGTCGGGCGCGGACGTCGAACGGCCTCGGTCCGAAAATCAACAGGCTGCTAGGCTCTCAGGGGCCCGACAGGCCGAGCCCACCCGTCATGAGGGCTCGATGCGCAGTACACGGAGCTCGTCGAGGAGGTGCTCGATGAGCAGGGAGACCCTCCGCGGGAGTAGGCGCGCCGACGGGTACACGAGGTGCCCGGGCACCCCGGCTCTCCGGTACTTCGGCAGGACCCGCACGAGATCCCCGGCGTCGACCGAGGTGGCCACGAGGAACCACGGGAGGAGCGCGATGCCCGCTCCGTCGAGCACCGCGCGGCGCAGGAAGCTGAGATCGTCGGCGGTGAGCTTGCTCGTGACGTCGACCGACTCGGGCCCCTTCGGCCCCTCGAGCTCGAGGCGCATCTTGCCGTGTTGCGCCTTGAAGATCACGAGCTCGTGCGACGCGAGATCCGAGAGCTTCTTCGGGAGACCGTGCTTCTCCGCGTACGCGGGGCTCGCGACCAAGAACGACGAGCCCGTGGAGAGCTTGCGTGCGACGAGCGACGAGTCTTGGAGCGGGCCGAAGCGGAGCGCGAGATCCACGCCCTCGGCCACGAGATCGACCTGCCGCCCCGCGAGCACGCAGTCGACGGCGACCTCGGGGTGCTTCTCGCGGAAGCGGAGGAGCACGTCGGGGAGGAACGTCGCGCCGATGTCGACCGGCGCCGTGATCTTCACCCGGCCCCGCGCAGAGTCCCCGAGGTCGCGCACGGCCTCGTTCGCGTCTGTGAGGGCGGTGACGGCGCGGCCGACGTGGGCCGCGTAGGCGTTGCCCGCGTCGGTCAGGTGGAGCTTTCGTGTCGTCCGGTGGATGAGGCGCACCCCGAGCGCGTCCTCGAGGTCGCTCACGCGACGGCTCACCGCCGACTTGGCGATGCCGAGCCGATCGGCGGCCTTGGTGAAGCTCTGGGTCTCGACCACGGCCAAGAACGCCGTGACCCCGTCGAAGTTAATCGTTCTCTCCACGGCAACGAATATTTACGCGTGATGCCCATGGCGCAACATCTTTTCGAGGGCCATGCTGCTTCTCGAAAGGAAGTGACCATGAAAGCTGCCTTCAAAGGTGTTGCTATTGCTCGTGTTTTTCTCGGTCTTGCGTTCGTCGTCTTCGGCTTGAACGGGTTTCTCCAGTTCATCCCGATGCCGGCCCCGCCCGAGAAGGCCGGGGCGTTCCTCGGGGCGCTCGCGGCGACCGGGTACATGTTCCCGCTCATCAAGGGCACCGAGCTCTTCGCGGGGCTCGCGCTCCTCTCGGGGCGGTTCGTGCCGCTCGCGCTCACGGTGCTCGCGCCCGTCGTGCTCCACATCGTCGCGTATCACGCGGCCCTCGCGCCCGCGGGGCTCGGCTTGCCCATCGTGCTCGCGGCGCTCGGGATCTATCTCGCGTATGCGTACCGAGGCTCGTTCCGTTCCGTGCTCGACATGAACGCGCGTCCGACCGTCGCTGCGTCCGAGGGAGCAGAGCTGCGCACGGCCGACACGGCCGCCGAGTGAGCGAGTGGAAGAGGCGCGCGTGGTCGTCTCGCGCGCGTGCGTCGGTCGCGCGCGAGGGCTACACTCGCCCCCATGGCCCACAACCCGAAGCCCGAGCGAGGCCCCTTTCGCACGCACGACATCGCGCCTGGCGATCGCCACGAGCTCTCGCGTGGGAACGCCATCTACTGCGGCCCGACGGGTGGGGCCGGCGCGCGCGGAACGGGGTATGGTTTCGAGCTCTTGGACTCGGATCCTGCGGTCGAGTCGGCGGGGGTGGACGCAGGCTTCGCCCCCTCGGACGACACGCTGCGCTCGCCCGACGTCTCGGTGGGGGTTCCCGATCAACCGGGCTGGATCAAGGGCGCGCCGCCGCTCGCTTTGGAGTACGCCGGCACCGGGCAAGACGAGGCCTCGCTGCAATCCAAGATCGTCGATTTGCTCGAGGCGGGGACACGCTGGGTCTGGGTGGTGCGCCTCGTGGGCCCGCGTCGGGTGGAGGTCTACGAGCAGGGCAAAGAGCCCGTCGTGCGTGGCGTCGGGGACGAGCTTCTCGCGCCCGGCGTGCTCCAGAACCCCGTGCGAGCCGAAGCGTTGTGGGACCGGAAGGCCGCGCACGAGGGCACGCTGCGCAACCTGCTCCAACGTGCGGGCTACGAGAGCCTCGAGGCCATCCGCGAAGAAGGTCGCGAAGAGGGCCGCGAAGAGGGGCGTGAAGAAGGCCGTGAAGAAGGCCGCGCTGCTGCGCTCCTGGATGTGCTCGAGGCCCGCGGCTTCACGGTACCCGAGGACCTGAGGTCGCGCGTGCTCGCCTGCCGCGACGCCACGCTGCTCGACACGTGGCTCCGACGTGGGGTCACGGAGGCATCGCTCGATGCCGTGTTCGCGACGCCGCCTGGCGCGTCTCCTCGATAGGAGGAATCGAAGCCGAGCGTGCGTCGTTCTCCTCCGACGTGCGCCGTCTCGCTCCCGTGCTCGTCCCTCTCCTCGTCGCGTGCTCGACGCAAAGTCCCGCACGCGACGAGCCCGCGCCGCTCGTTCGTCCCGAGCCCGTCCCGTCGGCCTCGGGGGCACCGCTGGAAACGGCGGGGGAGTCGACCGACGCCGCGACACGCGCGATCGTCGACACGCACGAGCACTTCGCGCACACGCGGGCGCCCGTTCCCGGAAAGCTCCCCTACTTCCGTCGCCGGGGAAACTCCCAGGAGATCGTGCTCACGTTCGACTGCGCGTGGGTGCCCGAGGATCGTGGGCTCGCCGTGCTCGACGCGCTCCGCGAGGTGAACGTGTCGGCGACGTTCTTCGTCGCGGGGCCGTTCGTCATCGGGCCGAAGGGCGTCGTGAATCCGGCGACCACGCGCCTCGTGCGGCGCATCGTCGAGGACGGGCACGAGGTGGGGAACCACACGCGCACGCACCCCCACGCCGCTCCCACGGTCGACTACGGCGCGGAGCTCGGATCGCTCGAAGCTTCGTGGCGCTCGGCCGTCGCCGCGGCGTTCCCCGAAGGCGCTCCTCGTGCGGCGCAGATGCTCCCCTTGTGGCGCGCGCCGTACGGCGAGTACGACGCTCGTGCGCTCTCGGCGGCGGCCGCGGCCGGCTTCGCGACGCACGTGGGGTGGAACGTCGACCTTCAAGACTCGATCGGCCTGCCCGCGTGCCCCGCCGCGACCGAGTGCCTCTCGGCCGAGCGCGAGACGCAGAAGGTCGTGAGGTTCGCCCGCGCGAGCCCGGAGGCCGACGTGATCGTCGTGCTCGCGCACCTCGGCGCACCCTACGGATTCGGTAGGGATCCCAAGGGGATACGTGAGCTCGTGCGCACCCTTCGCGCCGAGGGGCGCACGTTCGCGAAGGTCAGCGAGGTGCTCGCGCCGTGATTCGCGGTGGCCTCCGTGGGCCTCAGTCGGGGCGGGCCGACGAGGTCCACCACGGCGCATCCTCGACGACCACGACGGGCGCGTGAGTAGGCCTCTTCGGCGTCATCGCTGGCATCAGATCGGCGAGCTCGCGGAGCATGCGATCGGGCGCGGTGCCTCGCGGGACGGAGCGTGGCACGGGCGCGACGCTCGGGGGCCGCGGGGTGAGGAACGGCGCGCGCGGGAGAGGGCCCGTGGCCGCGCAGAGCCACGCGACGAGCGAGAAGCGCCCCGCGGGAGGAAGCGCCTCGCCGAACGCGCGCGCGAACGCGGAGATGCTCGCGAAGCGCCGCGAAGGATCGTGGGCCGTGGCGCGGGCGACGAGCGGATCGATCGCCGAGAGGGTGCGCCGCTCGAGGGCTCCGAGGGCTCGTTCGCGCGCACACGTCGTGACGAGGCCCACGACCTCGCCGCTCGGATGAACGTCGGCGAGGGTGAACCTGCGGCCGACGAAGAGCTCCCACGCGACGATGCCCACGTCCACGAGCGGCTCGCACACCGCGGGCTCTACGGTGCTCGCGCGCGTGAGGTGCACGTCGCCATCTTCGTGGACGAGGACGCGCTCGAGCGTCACCTCGGCGGAGGTGCCGTGAGCCTCGACGGCCCCGCACACGCCGAGCACGAGCCGCGACGCGATCGCCATGGGCACCGTCGCGCCGCACTCCCAGAGGGACGAGGCGAGCGTTTCGAGGTCGAGCGCGTTCGAATCGTGGCTCATGGGATCTCCTGGCGGACCCCCGAGGGTGGACCTGCGCGCACCCAAGGGCCAAGTTCTTCGGGGATGGTGGAGGAGGGGCGACGCTCGGCGCGAAGTAGGCGAGCCCTTGCTCGATCCGGCAAGGCCTTGCGCGAGGGCGACCGCGCCGCCATCGAATTCTAGAGCGAATTCATGGAGATCGGTCGATGGCCATGCGCTTGCAAAAGGCTCGGAGCGTGGCGTCGAAGGCGCCACGGAAGGAGCCCTAACATGAAGAAGCAGCTTGCGGCGGTGTGGTGTGGAGGTGCGAGCGCGGTGGCGATGGCGGCGCTCATGGTGGCGTGCGTGGGTGACGTGTCCCCGTCGACGGCTCCCCGCGTGGACGGGACCTCGACCACGGACAGCGCGCGCCCCGTGCCCGACCCGGCCCCCGGGAGCGACGCGTCGACCGCGGCCCGCGACGCGTCCGACGAGCTCGAGGGAGGTGGTCTTTTACCGATCGAGCCGGACGCGGGCGTCGACACCGACGCGGGCGTCGACGCGGGCCCGGCGTGCGTGACCGTGACGCCGGCTGGCTACTCGAGCTCCACGTGCAGCTCTCGCGTCGTCAGCATGGTGGGCGGAGCGCTCACGACGACGACGTACGAGCTCGCGGGCGTCACCGTGGTCGGCAGCGCCGCGTTCTGCGGGACGGAGTTCGTCCCGTACGAGCACCGCGGCGGGCTAGAGGTGACGGCCACCTCGCCCACGGCGGCGACCTTTCGATTCTTCGACCTCTACCGCAGGCCCTCGCTGCCGCCCGTGACGCCGTCGAACCAACGTTACGACGCGACGGTCGTCGCGAGCGGGAACCAGCTCACGCTCGGGCCCATGGCGTGTGCGCAGAAGCCAGCCCCGGCTTCGGCGAGCTACTCGGTCGTGGCGAACGGCGCGAAGAAGGAGCTCCACCTCCGGCTCCCCTACGGCGCGGGCTCCGCGATCTACAAGTTCGTGGAGCGATGAGCCGGGTCACACCGGCGCCCGATCCGGGGCGAGGGTGGCGACCCAATCGTTGCCGTTGCGGAGCACACGCGCGAGGCGGCCGCGCGCGTCGTACGAATAGGTGTAGGTGATCCCGCTCTCGCGCTTTTCGGTGAGATGAGGGAGAAGAGGAGGGTTTGGGAGAGGCATGGTTCGCTTCCTGCCCGTGTGGAACACGGTCGCTGGCCGCACGTTATCTATCGATGCTGACGATGCGGACATCCCGAGCCCATGGCTCTGAAGGCGAAAGTCGTTTCCTCCAACATCGAAATTCGGCAAATGAGCCTTGTGGCAGGGACGGCATGCCTTCGACTGGCGATACGAGTCGAGTCGAGTCGTCGGGTTGGAAGTAGGAGCGCGGTCGGAGAATGTAGAAGCTTGGCGGCGTTTGTGAGAGCAGCTTCGGCACGTGCCGCCAGTGCGGGGCGAAGCGGAGGGGGCGCGAGTCGCGAAGCGGGACCATCAGCATCAGGACGATACCGTCAAGGCACGGCCATCGGGCTTCGACGATTTCAGCAAACACCCGGAGGCTCGTTTCGAGGACGTTGTCTGACTCGATTCCGAGCTCGTCGGTGTGGATGTCGTCGCTGTTCGAGTCGGTCAGCGACGAGGCGGTCTCGAGCACCCACCGCTCCAGGCGCAATCCCTCCCGCATCATCGAATAATACGTGGTTGCGATTGTGTTTTCGTGCTCACGGGACCTCGGATCGGGGACCTTAACTTTAGAGACGGATGATCGCTTCCTGATACTCCAGGTCGCCTTCGTCCTCTCGCTCGTCCAAGTAATTCATAACTTCCTGAAGGCACGCGGGCGCAGGTCCCGGCTTGCAGCAGGAGATCATAGCAACATCGCGGACTTGAGCGCGATGGATTGAAGAGCGGGGCTCTTTTCGGGCAGATATCGCGTAGCAAAGCGACGAAACCCGAACCGAAGGAACCCCGTGACGAGCAACTTGGACGAGGCGCGAGCGGATGTCGAGACGGTTTCACATCGTCGAGAAGCTCTGGGCGTGCGGGGAAGCCATCCACCCAAACCGTCGCGAGGCCGTCACCGCCTGGTACGCGAAGCAGACGAAGCTCCAGCGTCGCCGCGGCGCGGGCGCGGTCATCGCGAACCTGCGCGCGGCGCTGGCCGCCGTGCCGAAGACGGGGCCCGGAACCAAGCGCAGGCGGAAGCTGTTGTCCAAGACCTACCGCCACCTGCTCCGGCACATGCCGCACATGCTCTACGCCAGCCTCCGTGCTCGCGACCTCGACATCGCGACCGGAGCCGTGGAGGGCGCCGTGCGCAACGTGGTGCGCATGAGACTCGATGGCCCAGGCATGCGCTGGAGCCAGGAGCGGGCGGAGCGGGTACTTCATCTGCGTAACCGGCCAGGTTCGGCCGCCTTCCGAAGCGTTGCGAGATGCCGCATCGTGCGAACGCACGATGCGGTCGTGATCAAGATGCAGGTCGACCGAGCGTATCGATCGACCGAGGGCGTTTCCGAGCGCCAGCGAGCTACGACGGGATCCAGCGGTCCGGCAGCAGCTCGTCGATTTTCTGGCCAGGACGACCGATTCGCAGAAGCACGTCGGTGAGGTAGGCGACCGGGTTCTTTCCGTTGGCCTCGCAGCTCGCGACGAGGGAGTAGAGGCCTGCGAGCCTCTTGCCCGCCTCGACGTTGCCGACGAAGAGATAGTTCTTTCGACCGAGCGCGATACGGCGAAGAGCGGCCTCGGACGCGTTGTTGTCGATGGGGACGAGGGGCGTACGTAGGAAGAGCCCGAGCTCGCGGAAGTTGTTCACGATGTAGCCGGCCGCACGCCCCATCAGAGACTTCGGGCCGTTCGTGCGACGCGCCTCGCGTGCCCAAATCAAGAGTCGGGCGAAGTGAGGGCGCGCCATGCGCCGCAGCTCGGCGTGGGCACTCGTGCCCGTGATTCCCGAGGTCTTCGCTCGGCGCTCGAGCGCGTAGATCTCGCCGATGAGATCGAGCGCGATGGACTTCTCGTCGGCCTCGAAGATCTTCCTTCTGGCGTGAGCGAGGCATCCGCCGCGCACGCGCCCGCCGAGCGCGAGGAGCTTGTTGTACCCGGTGAACGCGTCGACGACGATGTAGCCTGGCGAGGCCAAGAGAGTTGTTCGTGGCGTCTCTCCGCTTCGGTCTTCCGCGAAGCGGTAGCCGATGAGGCCGCCGCCGAGGAAGGCCCAGATGAAGGCTCGCTTCGTGGCGCGCTGAAGCTTGATGCTGGTCTCGTCGGCCTGGACGACGACGCTGTCGCGAATGCGTTCGAAGAGGCGCTCGACGAGCGGAGCGAGCTCTTTGCCAGCCCGATGAAAGAGGGAGTTGATCGTGCTCCGCGAGATGGGAATGCCGAGGCGCTCGTACTCCTTCGCGAGGTTGTACTGTGCACGATTGTCGGCGCACTTCGTGGTCACGAGGTGGGCGACGAAGCTCGCGCTGAACTGGACCTTCTCGCCCACCCGCTCGGGCGGCGCCGCCGTGACGATGTACTCGCCGCATCGGCACGAGAGCGTCTCGCGCTGACAGACACGCCTCCGGAAGTGAGGCCCAACATAGTCGTAGACGGTCGACGTCTTGCCAGCACCGACGGCGCGCAAGGACGTGCTCGAGCACTCGGGGCAGGTGCGCTTCGCTTCCGGCACGGCGAGCTTCTCGACCGCCGTCTCGAGCACGGCGTGGCGGATGTCGTCGTTCGGCCTCGGGGCCGCGGCCGGTGGAGCAGGCGGCACGGGCGGAGGCAGCTTCACCTTCGGGCGCTTCTCGCTGCGATGGGGTCGCATGCGAGCGCTCTCGAGCTTGGCGATCGTCGCCTCGAGCTTGGCGACGCGCTCTTGGAGAGCCGACGCGGCGTCACGCCATTCGCAGGTGTGGTCCTTCGGCGGGGTCAACGCCGAGGTTTGATCATGATCGAGATCGGGTGTCGATCGTTTTCGTCAGGCCGTGCGCTTCTTGGGTGCCCAGGCGTCGAGACGACGCACGGTCCTGAGGTCGACGCCATCCGTCAGCATGGCCAACGACGCGGCGTCGAGGACGACGCTCTTCGCGTCCGGAGCGACGTGCGGCAAGCGAAACCGTCCGCGCTCGAGGCGCTTGTACCAAACGACGAAGCCTCCCCGTTCCCAGTAGAGGACCTTCACGCGGTCGCCGCGGCGGCCGACGAACGCGAACAGATGTCCCTCGTGCGGGTCGAGGGCGTACGTCTCGCGGACGAGCGCGCACAGCCCATCGTGACCGCGCCGCAGGTCGACCGGCTCGATTGCCAAATACACCCGCACGGAAGCGGGCAGGCTCAGCATGCGCCCCGAAGCCGCGTGGCGAGCTCGACCGCGAGCGCGACGTCGGACGTGTCGCGCACGATCACCGTGAACGCTCCCACGACGACCTCGACGCTGGCCGAGGCCCGACGCTCTTCGGACGCGACGATCACCGGGAGAAGCCTTGTTGTCGACGCCTTCCTCCGGAGCTCTGTCCGCCACCAGCGCAGCGTGCTCGGATTCACCCCATAGCGACGAGCGACCTCCGCAGGCTTCCCGCCCTGCTCGACCTCGCCCACGATCCTCGTCCACTCCTCGCGCGTTCGTCTCTTCACACGCGCGATCGTCGCCTACCCGGCCCCGACCCGGCAGCCGTCCATTCCTCGACGGTTACTCATCTGCGCTGCATCCTGGTCAACGGTCAGTGGGACGCCTTTGAGTCCTACGTTGCCGAGCACGAGGGCGGCACCATCTATCTCCCCTCGCGTCCGGCTCCCACGGTGCCCCATGACGCGGCGCCGAAGAACCTGAAGGAGGCAGCGTAATCGTCAGCGGTAAGCACGGACCAGCGCCCAGGAGAGGGCAATCCTGTCGCTAGTGATGTTTACTCGCTCTCGGGATGACGGAAGGAGGGGAAGGCGACGGCGATTGCGTTGCTGTCGAGCACGTCGAGGATGGGGTCGATCTTTGACATGGCCACTGACTCCGGAACGGATGCTGCGTAGCACCCGAGGTCGTCCAAGGCCACGGTTAGGCATCCAGTTGCGCGGAGCTTTGCCATCACGCTCATGACGTCTGCTCCGGGCTCTAGCCGAAGCAGCCAAATCGTCGACGCTCCAGAGCGGGACACGTGACGGAAGGACGCGACGTCTCCCTTCTCGTCGAACGAGGCGGACAAGACATCGCCAACGGAGATGTCTCGCACGAAGAGCGGGGGGACTTGTACCTCGAATCCAGAGTCCACTTGCCGCACCAGAACTGACTCGAGCCCAACGGGGGGCCAGCCGTCCTCGCAAGGGAGGGGGAATCCAATGTGAGTTCGGCTGGATGACGCTACTTGTGCTGTTTTCGATGGCATTCTGGGCAATATACTTCAGGGGTGCTAGTTCGTCCGCCGCCGTCGACAATTGGGGGGTTATGATGTACTTGAGCCTGGTTTGCAGGGGTCGGTACGCCCTTTTGGCTTGCCACACTCTCCAGGCCGCGCCCGCAGTCGGTGCACGCCATTTTGCCTCCGTTCGCGGTCGCGTTCTTCTCTTTTGCTTTGGCTCTTTGTGAAGGCGTATAGTCGCCCTTGCGTTTGCCGGAGGGCGTTTTCTCGACGCGAGGCTTGCTCCCTGCCGCACGCGCCCCCGCGGAAACGCCACCCGTGATAGCTCCGGCGACGGCGCCTCGTCTAGCCGAAGCTCGAATCGCGGCGCAGTCGTACCCGACGCGATCCGGGTCCAACGCCTGTCCGACGGCCTCGTCGACGTACCCGAGGTACCCTCCCTCCGCCCCGCCGACCGCGGCTCCCACCACCACCGCGGCGATGAAATTCCCGTCGGGGTCGACAAAGTTGACCGGGTCTCCCCCGGCATACACGTACCGATTCTCTCCCCCCGCGAAGCCGCTCGGGTCCGCTCTGGTGAAGCTCCCGGTCTCCGCGTCGTACTCCCGCGCCCCGAAGTGGGTGAGGCCCGTGTCCGCGTCGTACATCCCGCCCGCGAACCCGAACGGTTGGAATCCCGGGTTGCTATCGGCGGTGACCTTGCCGAACGGGTCGTACTCAAGGGCCTGCGCGACCACCCCGGTGAACACGTCCACCACGGCGCGGATGCTGCCGCGCTCGTCCTTGAGCAGCGCGTAGGAGGCCCCTGCGCGCTCCATGAGATCGGGGGCGAGCTCGCCGCGGGCGTACACGTACCTCGAGAGCACGTTGCCCGCCGCGTCCACCTCGGCCGCGGGCTGCAGTTGGTTTCGGTAGAGGTACCGATTCTCCACCGTGCCGTTGCGGCGCTTGGTGACGCGGCGGCCGTAGGCGTCGAGATCGTAGTCCACGCGCACCGTGCCGACGACTTCGGCGGACGCGAGGTGGCCGCGGCCATCGTAGCCGTAGCGCGTGACGGTGGCGCCCTCGGTCTTCGAGGTGCGCTGGCCCTTGGCGTCGTACGCGTAGGTCGCGCCGGAGCGCGCGGTGATGCGGTCGCGAGCGTCGGCTGTGCGGCCCGCGTCGGAGCGGTTGCCATTGGCGTCGTAGGCATACGCCGCGATCTCCGTGCCGTCGCGGAGCACGCGAGCTAGGCGACCGCGCACGTCGTACGAATACGTGTAGGTGATCCCGTTCTCACGCTTCTCGGTGAGGCGCCCAAGGTTGTCGTAAGAGAGCGCCATGTCGAGCACGCTGCCAAGCGCGCTCCTCGCTTGGTACGTCGCGAGCTCGCCGAAGGGCGTGTAGGTGAACGATTCTCCCGCCAGGCCTACGCTCAAGGCCGAGAGCCGTCCGGTGGGGCCTTCGCGCGTGAGGAACACGCTGCCCGCACGGGTGAGGAGCCCATCCGTGTCGAACGCGTAGGTGACGGCGTTGCCGCCCACACTCTCGCTCGTGTGGCGGAACATCGTGTCGTGCGCGAAAACGAGGGTGCCCGGCGCGTCGCCGGTGGCGGTGACCTCGCGGAGGAGCACGCCGTCGTAGCGAAACCCGAGGCCGTTCGCGCCGGGGCCGATGAGCGTGGTGGCCTGGCCGGTGACCGCGTCGTACGCGATCGACACGGCGCCTCCCGCATAGCTCATGCGCGACGGACGGCCCGCGACGTCGCGCGTGATCTCGGTGCGTGAGCCGTCCTCGTGGGCCATCGCCGAGAGCTCACGATCGCCGTCGTAGGCCAACGTGACCGCGTTGCTTCCGGGCGCGGTGTAGGTCGCCTCGAGGCCGTCCTTCCCATAGCTCATCGCGTGGGCGCCCTTGCCCGGCGGTGTGAGGCCGACGAGGTCGTCCATCGCGCTCCACGCGTAGCCGCTGCGTGCCGCGTCGGTGTGCACGAAGCTCGTGGGTCGCTCGGCGCCGTCGCGGTCGATTGCCACTTTGCGCGCGAGCGGATCTTCGACCCCGACGAGCGAGCCCTTCGCTCCGTAGGTGAAGCTCGTGCGGCGCGCGCCCCACGAAGCGGTCGCGAGACGACTGCGTGCATCGTACACGAGATCGACGGGCGCAAACCCGGGCGCCTCGCTCCGCACGACGCGGCCCTCGGCGTCCACGGTGGTGCGCGACACCCGACCCATGGGCGACGTGACGGTCCACGTGCGCGACGCGCCGTCGTAGCGCATCGTGGTGCGGCCGTCGGGGGTGCGGCGATCGCCATCGAGGCTCACGATGTCGCCGGTGGGGCTCGTGGCCGCGGCCCACGTGGTGTCCACCGGGCGCGCGATGCCGCTCGGGGTGCGCACGGTGTGGCGCGCGGCGTACGGGGCGAGCATGCCGAGGCGAGGGTCGGCTTCGCTCACCACGTCGAGGGTGGTGCCATCAGGCAGCGTGGCCTGGGTGACGCCCGACTTCTTCTGCGTCCACGCGAGGGTGGTGCCGTCGCGATCGACGAGGGAGCGTACCTCGTCGACTCCTGGGCCGGCCTTGAACACGTGCGACTCGCGCCGGCCGAGGCCCGTGAGAAGATCGACCTTGGTTCCCGCCGTGACCTGCTCTTGCGTGAAGGATACACGCTGATTCTCGGCGTTCGCGTCGGTGAGCAAGCGCCCTTCGTCGTCGTAGCTCATGGTGTGAACGCCGCCGCCCTGGTCGGTGCGCTTCGTGAGCAAACCACCTGCGGCGTACTCGAAGCGCTCCTTGCGTCCGAGCACGTCGGTGACCTCGGCCAAGTAGCCCGCACCGTCGTAGGCGAGGCTCGAAGCGTGGCCGAACGGACCCGTGATTTGCGTGGCGCGGCCGCTGCCGTCGCGCACGATGGTGAGCGCGTTTTGGTGCTTGTCCTCGAGCTTGGAGAGGCGGCCCTGCGCGTCGTACGTGAACGTGAGAACGGGGCTGTAGGTGAGGCCGTCGAGGGTGCGTAGGTGGCGGCCCTTCGAGTCGAACACGAAGATTTCGCTGCCCGCTTCGTTGGGCAAGAGCGTTTCGCCCGATGCGGTGCCTGGGAACGGCGAGCGGAGGCTGACGACGCGGTAGAGCGACTCCTCGGTCGCGTAGAGGGTGCCATCGGGGCCGACCGCGAGGGTGCGGGTGGAGATGCTCGCGAGCCTGCCCGAAGAGCCCTCGAGCGCCGTGCGATCGCCGCCTCCCGCGTAGGCCTGTACACGACCGCGGTCGACGCGACGGATCCGCAAGTTGCCCTGGTCGGCGACATAGAGCGCGCCCTCGATGTCGAGCGCGACCGCGGTGGGCCCGCGGAACGTGGCGCTCGCGGCAGGTCCGCCATCGCCCCCCGCGCCCGGATCGCCCGAGCCCGCGAAGGTGGTGACGAGGCCCGAGGGATCGACGCGCCGAACGCGGTTTCGGCCCTGCTCAGCGATGTACATCGTGCCATCGGGGCCGACGGTGATTCCGCGTGGGAGCAGCAAATTCGTGCGGCGCGCGGGCACCGACTCCCCACTATCGCTCCCGCCGCCGACACAAGTCTCCACCTTGCCTCCGGGGTCGAGGCGCACGATGGTGCCGGTGCCCTCGGACGTCGCATAGAGGCTCCCGTCGGGACCTTCGGCGAGCGCGGTGGGCCGCGAGAGCACCACGTCGGTCGCGGGCTGGGGATCGACGCCGATCGTCTTGGTGCCGCCCCCGAGCACGGTGCGAATCACGCCGTCGGCGCCTACGCATCGTACCGCGTCGGAATATTGCTCGGCGAAGCACACCCGTCCATCGCGCAGCACCGTCACGCTTCGTGGGGTATCGATGTTGGCGGACTTGGCCTGGCCGCCGTCGCCGGTGTGGCCTTGGGTGCCGGTGCCCGCGAACGTGGTGATGATGCCCTTTTCGATCTTCCGAACGCGGTGGCCGAGGGTCTCCGATACGTAAATCGTGCCGCGCCCGTCGACCGCGACGCCCTCGGGGGACGCGAGCTCCGCGCTCGTGGCCGGCCCTCCGTCGCCCCCGCCACCGAAGGTGCCGGTGCCGGCGATGATGCGCAACGTGGCGCCGCTGTCAGCCGCGTAGCGGGTAGTGCCGTCGCCCATGTACAAGACGCGCCCGGCGGGATCGTACACGTGGTGCTCGGAGAGCGACCAGCCGCCGAGGCCGAGCGCGGTTTGATCACGCGCGCCGAGCGCGACCTCGTAGCGGCGATTGAGCCCGATCTCTTGGCGGGTCTTGTCGCCGGTCACGGCCTCGCCGTCGCCGAAGGCGCCGAACGAGCGCACGTTTTGGTACACGCCGTCGTACACGATGCCGACGCGCACCTCGGCCACCGTTTGCCCCGGCCAATCGCGGCCGTAAGCGTCTTTCCCGCTCCAGGTGAAGGTGTGGACGAGGTTGGGCGTAAGCGGCGAGACGACCTTGGTCTCGCTCGTGCCGAGCACGCTCACGGTGATTTCGGCGCGCTTGGCCGAGGGAGGCACGGTCGCGCCGGTGAGCGGGATCTCGATGCTGCGCGCGTCCTTGCGGCCGGGCACGCGGTCAGAGTGGTAATGGAGATAAACGCTGGTGCCGACGAGGGGAATGTCCTCGGCGAGGGTGCGTTTTTCGCATTCGTACCAGGAGCCGCCATTGCCCAAACAAGGCAGTCCCGGGCCGCCCTTTCCGTCGCCATCGGGAGGGAACACGGAGTCGGGCGGAGGGCCGAAGGGCCAGTTCAAGTCCCACGACGAGAAGTGGGCCATGGGCACGCGGAGGTAGCTCTTGCCGGGCGCGAGGCCGGCTTTTCCGAGCGCGCCGAGCTCGCCCGCGGTGATGCCGAGCTTCGCCAACTCGTCGGCGCTGTCGGCGGTGCCGTCGCCGTTGGCGTCGATCGCGGGGCCGGGCAACACGCTGACGATGAGGCCCGAAGCTTCGGCTTTCCAGCCGAGGTCGGAGTCTTCCAAGGCGCCGGCGGGCACGGGCGCGCCAACCTTCATGTGGAGGAAATTGTCGACGTAGGTGACGACGGGCGTGTCGAACGCGACGCGCACGTCGGGGCCAGCTTCGTCGAGGGAGAAGCCCGAGGCGTAGGTGTAGGCGCTCGCGGGCGGGAGCTCGCCCGGCATCGCGGAGGGGCCGGGTTTTCCACGCGAAAACTCGGTGATGCGCAAGGTGCCGCTCGCGAGCGGTGCCTTGGTGCCGTCGGCCTTTACGGTATCGGCGCGTGTGCCCGGAGGCACGAGCACCACGGCGGTGCGTGTGTCGCTCTCGTCTTTCGACGGATCGCCGGAGGCGACTTGCCAATCGGCCTGCCCGAACGTGATCGCGTTCTTCTTGGCGGAGGGCGCGACGAGCGTGACGTCTTCCAGTGTGCCGTAGCGGTTGGGCTTGGGCTCGGCGCTGCGGTGGGAGAGGAGCTTGCCCTCGAGCTCGAACCGAAGGCGCGTGGAGCTGCCGCCGAGCACGACGTAACCGAAGCGGCCTTCGTTGTCGGTCAGCGTTTCACCGTAGCGCGGCTCACGTGGGGTGCGCACGCGCACGTTGGGGAGCGGTTTTCCCGCTTCGTCGAGCACGCGGCCGCGCACCACGGCGACGCGCGTATCGTCGAAGACGCTCTTGTCGACCTTGGTTTGCCGAGGGCACGCGCCTTCGTACAAAAAGCGGATCGCGTCGGCGAACGAGGCCGCGGCGGTGCCGTCGATCGCGGGCGGCGCGCACGGGTCGACGATGGGTCCCGTTTCCGGGTTTCCTTCGCTCGGGCCGCCGTCTACCGTGGGGCTACCGGGGAAGGGCTCGTCGCTGCAGCCGCCGCACGCGGAGAGGGCAACGGAGAGCACGACGAGGAGGGCGAAGGGCCACCGAGGGGCGGGAGGCATGCGCCAAGAGAGCCACGAGGGTGGGCTTCGGTCAACCGACTTCGGGGCAAGGGAAGGGCGGCAGCGGCACGCGCGGCCCGCTCGACGAGCCGCGGCACAAGGAAAAAAACGGACGCCGAGCGACTTGACCTCGGCATGTCGAGGTACACACGCCCTCCACGAGGCGCCTCGCCCCGACCGAGAGAGAAGCGCATGCCAATTTCACCGGTACCGACATTCGTCGGCCGACCTCGTGTCGAGAAGAAGAGCCACGGTCTCGGTTTGCCCGCCGAAACGCGGCAGCGTCCCCCCTCCGTGTCCGCTTGCCGGGCGCGCCCGGGGCGTGCGAAGAAGGTGCGTGACCGCCCTCCAGACCCTCCTCGAAGGATACCGGAACGCTGCCGCCACCCACCGTGAGGCGGGGACCTACTTCGAGGAGCTGACCGTCTGCTACCTCAAGAACGAACCGGCGTATCGCGAGCTCTATCGGAAGGTGCTGCCCTACGCCTCGTGGGCGGAACGCCAGGGGATCGACAAACGGGACGCGGGGATCGACCTCGTCGCCGAGACGTTCACGGGCGAGGTGCACGCGATCCAGTGTAAGCTCTACGCACCAGACTACCGCCTTCAGAAGACGGACATCGACAGCTTCTTCACCGCGTCTGGCAAGAAGCCGTTCACCCACCGCGTCATCGTCAGCACGACCGACCTGTGGAGCGACCACGCCGAAGAGGCGCTCCGTGATCAACACACGCCCGTCACCAAGATCGACCTCACGGCGCTCGAAGCCAGCGTGATCGACTGGTCGCGTTTCGCGCCCAAAAAGCCGCTCGTGCTCCGCACGAAGAAGGCGCCCCGGCCTCATCAGCAGAACGCCGTCGAGAAGGTGCTCGCCGGGATGGTGGCGCACGATCGCGGCAAGCTCATCATGGCGTGCGGCACGGGGAAGACGTTCACGAGCCTGAAGATCGCCGAGCGCATGACCGGGCGCGGGAAGCGCGTGCTCTTCCTCGTGCCGAGCCTCGCGCTGCTCTCGCAGACGCTCACCGAGTGGACACAGGAGACCGAGATCCCCATCCAGTGCTTCGCGGTGTGCTCGGACAGCGACGTGGGCAAAAAGCGAAGCAAGGACGATGACACCGTGCAGACCTTCGTCCACGAGCTTTCGTACCCGGCGACGACGCACGCCGCCCGCCTCGCGGCCGAGCTGAAGAAGCGTCACGACACGAAGCACATGAGCGTGATCTACGCGACGTACCAGTCGATCGACGTGCTCCACCGCGCGCAGAAGGAGCACGGGCTGCCCGAGCTCGACCTCATCATCTGCGACGAGGCCCACCGAACCACCGGCGCGAAGTTCGAGGGGGAGGACGAGAGCCACTTCGTGCGCGTGCACGACGCCGACTACCTTCGCGGCCGAAAGCGCCTCTACATGACCGCCACGCCGCGCATCTTCGGCGACATGGCGAAGGCCACGGCCGAGCGGGACAACGTCGCGCTCTGCTCGATGGACGACCCGGCGATGTACGGGCCCGAGCTGGAGGTCTTGACGTTCTCCGAGGCTGTAAAACGCGGGTTGCTCGTCGACTACAAGGTGATCGTCCTCTCCGTCGAAGAGTCCCACGTGAGCCGGCGCATCCAGAGCTTGCTGAAGGACGAGAACAACGAGCTGCGGGTCGACGACGCGGCGAAGATCGTCGGGTGCTGGAAGGCGCTCTCGAAGCGTGGGCTCGCCGAGGAGCTCGTGGGCGACGACGCACCCATGCGGCGTGCCGTTGCGTTCTGCCAAGTGATCGAGCGGCAGAAGGGGGCGAAGGTCCACAAGGTCAGCTCGAAACAAATTGCCGACATGTTCGAGGCGGTGGTCGAGGCCTACCAAAAGACCGAGCCCGAAGAAGAGAAGGCGCGCGCGCGCCTGCGGTGCGAGGCCGAGCACGTCGACGGGAGCATGAACGCGTCCCAGAAGGAGGCGAAGATCGTCTGGCTCAAGGCCGAAACGCCCGACGACACTTGCCGCATCTTGAGCAACGTGCGGTGCCTCTCCGAGGGCGTCGACGTGCCCGCGTTGGATGCCGTGCTCTTCCTCACGCCGCGAAGCTCGCAGGTCGACGTCGTCCAGTCGGTGGGCCGCGTGATGCGAAATGCCCCGGGCAAGAAGCGCGGGTATATCGTGCTGCCGGTCGTGGTCCCCGCCGGCGTCGAGCCGCACGAGGCGCTGAACGACAACCAGACCTACAAGGTGGTGTGGCAGGTCCTCCAGGCGCTCCGGTCGCACGACGACCGCTTCGACGCGATGGTGAACAAGCTCGACCTCGACGCGAAGGACCCTTCCAAGATGGAGGTCATCGCGATAACCGACAAGATCGGAAAGCGCACCAAGAAGGCCACGAAGGCCGACAAGAAGAAGGAAGAGGCGAAGAGGGACGCGATGCTGGGCCGCGGGATCGGCTCGCCCGAGCGCGGCAAGCGGGGATCTCCGTCCGACCCACCCGAGCAGCGTGAGCTCGAGTTCGAGATCGGGGAGATCGAGCGGGCCATCTACGCGAAGCTCGTGCAGAAGGTCGGCAACCGCCACCACTGGGAAGACTGGGCGAAAGACATCGCCAAGATCGCCCGAACGCACATCGACCGGATCACTGGCATCCTCGAAAATGCGGCCAACGTGAAAGAGCGCGAGGCCTTCGACCACTTCGCCGAAGAGCTGCGCGACGACCTGAACGACAGCATCACGAAGGACGAGATCATCGAGATGCTCGCGCAGCACCTCGTGACGAAGCCCGTGTTCGACGCGCTCTTCGCGGGCCAGAGCTTCGCGCGGGAGAACTCGATGTCTCGCGCGATGCAGGGGGTGCTCGACGCGCTTCACGAGCACCACCTCGAGAAGGAGACGGACACGCTCACGAGGTTCTACGAGTCGGTGAAGATGCGGGCCTCGGGCATCGAGAGCGCCGAGGGGAAGCAGAAGATCGTCGTCGAGCTCTACGACAAGTTCTTTCGGAACGCTTTCCCCAAGATGTCGGAGCGCCTCGGCATCGTCTACACGCCGGTCGAGATCGTCGACTTCATCTTGAAGAGCGTCGACCACCTTCTCCGTACCGAGTTCGGGCAGACGCTCGGGAGCGAGGGGGTGCACATCCTCGACCCGTTCACGGGGACGGGAACGTTCATCACGCGGCTCTTGCAGAGCGGGCTCATCTCGAAGGAGGAGCTGCCGCGCAAGTACACGAAGGAGATCCACGCCAACGAGATCGTGCTGCTCGCGTACTACATCGCGGCGATAAACATCGAGGCCGCCTACCACGGCGTCATCAAAGGCACGTACACGCCCTTCGAGGGGATCTGCCTCACCGATACGTTCCAGCTCTACGAGAAGGACGACCTCGTCTCGCGCGTGCTGGTCGACAACAGCGCCCGGAGGACGAGGCAGAAGAAGCTCGACATTCGGGTGATCATCGGGAACCCACCGTACTCGGTGGGGCAGGATTCGCAGAACGACAACAACCAGAACGTCGCGTACCCCGCGCTCGACAAGCGTATCGCTGACACCTACGCCGCCAGGTCGTCTGCTGCGCTCTCCAAGGGGCTCTACGACAGCTACGTGCGGGCGATCCGGTGGGCCAGTGACCGTGTTGGCAAGAGCGGCATCGTCGGGTTCGTCACCAACGCCGGCTTCGTCGAGGCTCCCACCTTCGACGGGCTCCGCAAGTGCCTCGCCGACGAGTTCAGCAGTCTCTACGTGTTCCACCTGAGGGGCAACCAGCGCACCGCGGGCGAGCGCTCCAAGAGGGAGGGCGGCAAGGTCTTCGGTAGCGGGAGTCGAGCGCCGGTCGCGGTGTCCCTTCTGGTGAAGAACCCTCGAGCGACCGAGCACGGGCGGATCTACCTCCGCGACATCGGGGACTATCTCACACGCGAGGAGAAGCTCGAGGCGGTGGCGAGCTTCGGCAGCGTGGCCGGGATCTCGGAGGCGGGCAGTTGGTTGGTTGTGTCGCCAGATGAGCACGGCGATTGGCTGAAGCAGCGTGATGAGACGTTCACCATTCATGTGCCTCTTGGGGTGAAGGACAAGAAGGACGGCTCGTCACGGCGGCTCTTCGGCACGTTCTCGCTGGGGCTGGTCACGAACCGCGACGCGTGGGCCTATGCGCCGTCGACGCGCATGGTGTCAGAGCAAATGCAGGCCATGATCGCGTTCTACGACGCAGAGCTGGCTCGCTTTGATGGGAAGTACGTCGGCCTCGATAAAAAGGCGAGAGATGCGCGCATCGACGACTTCATCAACACCGATCCAACGAAGATCGCGTGGACGCGTGGCCTGAAGAACGAGCTCGCGAAGGGAACGCGGCTGGCCTTCAATCCCGGGCAGATCGTTCCCAGCCTCTACCGGCCCTTCTCGAAGCAGTGGCTGTACTTCGACAGGAAGCTTAACGAGATGGTGCTGCAGACGCCGCGACTCTTCCCGACCCCGGGGGTGGAGAATCGCGTCATCGGCGTTTCGGCCGGAGAGTCCCGGTCTGGCTACTCGGTTCTCATGGCGAACGTCGTTCCGAGCCTGCACGCGGTCGACATGGTCGGCTCGCAGTACTTCCCGCTCTACCTCTACGATGGCGAGGCTTCCGAAGCCGATGCCGACGAGAACGAGGCCTCGTCACTTTTCGCGGAGCCGAAGAAGGCGCAGGGCACCGTGCCGACCCGACGCGACGGCATCACCGACGCCGGCCTCGCGCACTTCCAGTCCGCCTACCCCGGCGAGACGATCACCAAAGAAGACCTCTTCTACTACGTGTACGGCATCCTCCACTCGCCGGACTACCGCGAGCGCTACGCCGACAACCTCGGCAAGGAGCTCCCGCGCATCCCGCGTGTGAAGACAGCGGCCGACTTCTGGGCGTTCAGCAAGGCCGGCCGCGCCCTCGGAGAGCTTCACGTCGGGTACGAGCGTGTGCCCGAGTACGCCGCCAAGGTCGAAGGCCCCGCGAGCCCCACGAGCGCGCAGTACCGCGTCGAGAAGATGCGGTTCGGCAAGGGGAAGGACAAGAGCACCGTCCACTACAACGAGCTCATCACGGTGCGTGAGATCCCCGCCGAGGCCTACGACTACGTCGTGAACGGGAAGCCCGCGATCGAGTGGGTGATGGAGCGTCAGAGCGTCACCACGGACAAGGCGAGCGGCATCGTGAAGGACGCCAACGCCTGGGCCACCGAGACCGTCGGCGACGCGCGCTACCCGCTCTCGCTCTTGCTGCGCGTGATCACCGTCAGCCTCGAGACGATGAAGATCGTTCGTGGCCTGCCCGCGCTCGACATCCTCGACGCGGAAGAGCCGGGCTCGGCCGCGCCGAAGGTCGTTCCCTTCCGCCACGTGACCCCGAAGGCCGAAGAGCGCTTCAAGACCTGCGTGCCGCTCGTGCCCCTCCAGGCCGCCGCGGGAGCTTTTGGCGACGCTCAGGAGGGCGTCCCCGAGCTCGACGATCCGAGCGTTGCGTGGGTCTCGTGGGACGGTGCGCCCCGGTTTACGAAGGGCATGTTCGTGGCCCAGGTCCGCGGCCGTTCGATGGAGCCAACGCTCCCGGACGGCGCGTATTGCCTGTTCCGCCGAGCCTCGCTCCCCTCCTCGGCCGACCGCCCGGTGCTCGTTCGCCACGCGGGGACGACCGACCCCGAGACCGGCGGCCACTACACCGTGAAGCGCTACCGCGAGGAGAAGGGCCCAGGCGGTCGGAAGCGCATCGTGCTCCAGCCGGAGAACCCGGACTTCGAGCCGATCGTGATCTCGCCTGCCGAGGCCGAGGAGGTCACGGTCATCGGGGAGGTCGTCACGGTGCTGGGCGGGTAGCGCGGGGTAAGGCTGCCGCCATCGGCGCGGCGGCCGCGTCCGGCAAGGCAGTGCCGCCGGTTCGGCTCCTCCGCGACGAGAAGTGCGGGTTCGTCGCCTCCGACGGGAACCATCGCCTGGCTGCGGCGCTCACGGCGGGCCACACCCACGTGCCGGCCATCGTAGATCGGAGGCGAGGAGGGTGACGGCGCGAACCGCCTGGAACAGCTGGCGCCCACGCCATCAGGTCATCGGGGTACCAGGCCCCTACCTGAGGCATGGGGTAAATGTACGTCGCTTTCGGTCGGCGCGCCACGTGGGGCGCCGTGCCCGACCTTGAAGAGCGTGCGGTGGATTTACGGGGGTTGTAGGGTGCGTCCGGGGGGCGTCACGGCGCCCGTGTGCACTCGAACGCCCCCGCGTCGCCCTTCGAGCGCGGCATCGTCGCGGTCGAAGCGCCCTTTTTCGACCTTCGCTCGCCCTTTTTCGACCTTCGACTCCCCCGAATCGCGATCGAAGCGCCCTTTTTCGTGCTCGAAGGTCGATTCTTCGCGCTTCGAGCACGATTTTTCGACCTTGAGCGTCGGACCGGCTGCCGAAATGGAGGCAACGGCGCACCCACGGTGCGGCTCCCACGATCGCGACGTGTCGGGCGTGCTCACCGACGAAACGTCGGGCTCCTTCGAGGGCGAGCCCGGGCCGCTTTGGCGACCGCTCGAGCCTCTCTCCGGAGCCCCCCCGAGTGCTCGGGTGTCTCTTACTTGGTGTCGCCCTTCGCTTTCTTGCGGGGCGTGGAGAGCACGTCGGCGAGCGGCTCGATCGCCTTGGCGAGCTTGCCGTCCTTCTTCGCGCGAACCTTGGCGACGCCGTAAAGCTCCATGGTGGGCACGAAGGCCTCGGCGTTCCAGAGGAGGCGCGCGTCGTCGATGCGCTGCTGGGCGATGGCGAGGCGGGCCGCGAGCTCGTCGAGGACGCGCACGTTGTCGAGGTCCTCGAGGACGGCCTCGGCCTCGTACTCGGTGGCCGCGACGATGTCGCCGTGGTCGGCGCTCGCGTGGGCGAGCGAACGAGCCGCGTCGGGGAAGTCGGCCCGAACGCGGGGGACGCTGGCGCGCTGCGCGTCCGTCAGGAGCGGGAGCAGCGGCTCGAGCACGGCGTTCACCTCGTCGAGCTTGGCGGTTGCCTTATCTACGGCCTGTTTCAGGGTCTTGTGGTTGCGACGTGTTAGTTCCATGCCCCGGATGGTAGGCAACTGGCTTGGAAGCGCCAGCAGAGAATGCACGGGCCCGCGTCGGACGCGTCGAAGGTGGCCCGGAGGACTGAATGGGTCCTCGCACGAAGCGCGGATCGCCGGATGGAGGTCTCCGGATGCAGGCTCTCGTGCGCATCGTCGACCGGTGGCGTAGGCTTTCTGGCGCCATGAATCTCTCGACCTTCGAGGGCCCGGCGGAGCCCACACCCCGCGGCATGGCCCCGAAGGACCCGCGGCTCTCGAGCGAGGACGGCATCGAGCCGCCGAGGGGAGAGGGGCGCTTGATTCGCCTGCTCCGACTTCACGCTGGACGCCTGACGATATACGCTCCGGGCCGTGTACCTCCGACAGCTCCACACGAGCAACCTGAAGCGCTTGCGCGAATTCAAGCTTGACTTCACGCACGAAGGTAAGCCGCGCATGTGGACCGTTCTCATGGGCGAAAACGGCACAGCGAAGACGTCGATCCTCCAGGCGATCGCGCTCGCCGCCGCCGGCTCGAGGCAGGTGAACACGCTCGCCAAGCCGGTCGCGCGTCATCTGCGCGACCGGCGTCACCCCGACCAGAAACTCACGATCAAGGCCGAATTCGAGTTCGGTCCGCGCGCCCATGGGAAGCACGTACACCCCCTCCGGCCCGGCGCGAAGCGCCTGCGATCAGAACTGTCGCTCGCGTCGAGCTCGTTGTCGCTGGGCGGAGCGGCGACGTACCTCCAAGACGACAAGCCCGTGAAGACCACCGACGATCCGCTCGATCAGGCGCGCGGAGAGAACCGACACCTCTGGTTTGTCGCGGGCTACGGCATCGCGCGCGCGCTCCCCGATGCCGCCTCGACGCCCACGCTCGACTTCCCGTCAATCGATCGGCTATCGCCCCTCTTCGACGCGCGCGCGCCGCTGGCGAGCACGTCGTTTTCGAACCACTTTGCGAAAAAGGATCTCGAGGAGAGCCGAGAAGCCGGCGGCACCTCGCGCATGTATGCCCGAATCTTGAAGGACGTCCTCAAGGCCGGTGGTGCGGACCTGCTGCCTGGGATCATGGACTTCGAGCTGCGCGGGCGGGGAGGGGCAAAGAACGCCCCTGACCTCGTGGAGAGCGATCGGTTTTACCAAGCGATGGGCACCGGGAGGATGGCCGTCGCCGGGGTCGCGCTCTCCCACGGGTTCCAGTCGACGTTCGCGTGGATCGCCGACCTCGTCGGCCACGTGCTCCTGGAGTCGAAGACCGAGCTTGCCCCCGCCGACATCGAGGGGCTGGTGCTGTTGGACGAGATCGACCTCTACCTACATCCTCAGTGGCAGGCGACGATCATCACCGCTCTCCGGCGAATCTTCCCGCGCGTACAGTTCGTCGTCACCACGCACTCACCGGTCGTCCTCGCGTCGTGCGCGCCCCACGAGGTCGTGCGGCTGGTGGTGGATCCGGAGACCGGCGACGTGCAGCGCGGAGCGTGGGATCCGGAGACCGGCGAGCTCGTCGGGACCATCGCACGCGAGCCCGCCCAGCCCGATCCCCGCGTGATGACCGGCAACGAGCTCTACCGAACCTGGTTCGGGCTCGATCGGTCGACTCCAAACCCGTTTGGCAGCGACCTTCGCCGCTACACCGTGCTCGCTAACGATCCGGAGCGCAGCAAGGAGGAGCAGGCGGAGCTGGAGCAGGCTGGCAAAGCACTTGCCGCCGCCGGTGTGACCGACCTGCCTCCGGTCGCAAGGAAGGGCAAGAACCGCGCGGGCGCGTCGTGATCCGCGTCGTCCGGGGTCCCGAGCCGCGCGGTCTTCGGGTTGCACGCAAGCGCAGGTTTGCCAAAGCCCATGCGGACTACGTCGCTGGCGGGTCGGTGAGCGCGCACCTCCACGGCTACGGAACGCCAACCACCAGACGCACGCTCTGGCAGGCGCAGCATGAGAAGTGTGCGTACTGCGAGGTGCACATTCGGCAGTCTAGCAGCCACGTCGAGCACCACCGACCGAAGGACGGCGCGTGGCGTCACAAGCGCGGCACACCGAAAGTGGTCGATTCCGAGCGGTACTGGTGGCTGACGTGGAGTTGGGAGAACCTGCTCTTGTCGTGTGCGAGCTGCAACGATCGGGGGCACAAGGCGAACTTCTTTCCGTTGGTGTCAGGCACCTCGCCGTTGTCTCTCCCACCGAAGACTCCGCTGCCGCCGAAGCCGGCTCCGCTCCCAGCGAGCCTCTGGAGCACTTCGTCCGAGCAGCCCCTCCTGCTCGACCCAGCGAGCCCCATCGTGGATCCGCTCGACCACATCGTATGGGAGCCGACCTTCCCTCACCTCGCCCGAAAGCAGTGGAAGTGGGCGCCGACGTTCCGCACGCCGTTTGGAGAACGGACGATCGACGTCCTCCAGCTACTGGACCTCGCGGACGAGGTTGACGGGTACCTCAACTGCCACGTGCTCTCGCGGGTGGACACCGTGGAGGGGCATGTCGCATCCGGCCGGCTCGCGTCGGCGCAGCAGGAGTGGGCGACGCTCGTCAACGATCTGGTTGACGACCCGAAGGCCCAGTACCGCGCGGCGACGTGGTGCGCGCTGGACCGCTGGATGCCCAGTTCGAGCCGGACACACTACGGCCTCGCCCAACTGACGCGCCCGTAGGGAGCGCGCCTGCACGCATCGACCCGCTGTGCCAACGTCACGTGAGACAGCCTTCGCTTAGGGGGAGACCCAGAGCCCGCGACGCGCGCGCAGCGCTCGAGCGAGCCCCGAGCACCACGAGCTCTGCGCCTCCCCCTATCCGCTCGCAGGCTTTGCGCAAGCGACGGCTCGCGCCGAGCCGAGGAGAAGCAAAGCCGCGAACGGATATTGGGGGAGGCCGACCGGTCGGGAAAAGCAAAACCGCGATCGCCATGAAGGCCGAGGGAAAACGGGACGACTGTGACGTCCCCGGGCTTTTCCTGCCGGGCGGGTGGGGGCACCTGCCTTTTTTTGCCGCTGGGCGGGTGGGGGCACCCCCTGCTCGCTCTCTGCTCTCTGCTCTCTCTGCTCTCTCGTCTCCTACGTCGTCCTCTTCATCCCCACGCGGTACGACGGGAAGGCGAGGGACACCCCGAGCTCGCGGAGGGCGCGGCTCGGGTCGACGCGGCGATCGGCGCGCAAGGTCTCGTGCACCTCGTCGAGCGGCACGTACGGAGGCATCGGGACGCCGTACTCCTCGGCGATGAACCGGACGACCTCTCCGTGGGGCGCGGGCTCGAGATCGCCGACCACGTACGTCTCGCCTCGGACGCGGCTCGCGGCGAGCGCGAGGGCCGCGAGGTCCTCCACGTGGATGCGCGACAGGAAGCGCGTGCCGTCGCCCGGAATTTTATGGGCCCCCGAGGTGACCCGCACGTGGAGGCCGCGGCCCTCGCCGTAGATCCCGGGGGCGCGCAGGACGGTCGCGCCCACGCTTCGCCAGGTGGCCTCGGCGTCGAGCACACGGCGCGCGCGCTCGGGCGGGGCCGCAGGGAGAGGCGTCGTGTCGTCGACGAGGCCGCGGTGGTCGCCGTAGACGCCGACCGTCGAGACGTAGGCGATGGAGTGGGCGCGAGCGCATGCGGGCGCGACGCGGGCGCACGTCGTTCCGTCGGGCGGGTAGGCGACGACCACGTGCGTCTCGGGAGTCACGTACGCGGCGACGCCGGCGTCGAGGTCGGGCTGCGCGAGCACACGGAAGCCCTCGCCCTCGAGGGCTACGCGACGGGCCTCGCTCCGAACCGTGCAACGTACACCGAGCCCCGCGGCCCTCGCGCGCCTCGCGACCGCGGCCCCGGTGAACCCCGCGCCGAGCACGAGGACCTCGCGCACCCCCGGGGCGACGAGCGTCACGGGGTGAGCGCCCAGTCGGCGACGTCCCGGAGGGCCTCGACGCGCTCGTCCTCGTCGGTCGTCCGCGGGACCTCGACGACACGCACGCTCGTGAGGCGCGCGATCGCCTTTCCGTTCGAGCCGGTCGACGCGTCGGCCTCGGCGGGCGCGGTGAGCACGACCCCGAGCACGGGGAGGTGCCTCGCCGTGAGGGCTTCGACGACGAGCCGGGCTTGGCTCACCGTGCCGAGCCGATCGGAGGCCACGAGCAGCACGAGCGCGCCGAGCTCCCGCGCGACGTCCGCGATGGTGGTCTCCCAGGTGAACGGCGAGAGCAGGCCCCCGGCGCCCTCGACGAAGGCCACCTCGGACCCCGCGATGGCCGCCTGGATCTCCGCGATAACCTTCGGAAAATCGAGCGTGAGCCCGGCCCTGTCGGCGGCCTCGGGGGGAGCGACCGGCGCGGGGAGGCGCACGAGGGCCGCGCGTGGTGCGCTCTGCGCGGAGGCGCGTGCGAGCGTGGGCCCGTCTTCTTCGTCGGCGGGGGTCGCGGTGGTGCAGCCCGTCTCGATCGGCTTCACGGCGACGACGCGCATGCCCCGTGAGGCCGCGGCCTTGGCGAGGCCGGCGGTGACCCACGTCTTGCCCACGCCGGTGTCGGTGCCGACGACGACGACGACGTGGCTCATCCCGCGACCTTGGCCTCGCCCGCGAGCTTCGCGGCGGCGGCGATCATGCGGTGGGCCGCGAAGGCCGCGCCGAAGCCGTTGTCGATGTTGCAGACCGTGACCCCGGACGCGCAGCTCGTGAGCATGCCCGCGAGGGCCGCGAAGCCGCTCGCGCCCGCGCCGTACCCGACGGACGTCGGCACCGCGACGACCGGGATCGACACGAGCCCACCGACGACGCTCGGGAGCGCGCCCTCCATGCCGGCCACGACGATGGTGAGCGAGGAGCGATCGAAGATCGAGCGCTTCGACAGGAGCCTGTGGAGGCCCGCGACGCCGACGTCGAACACACGCTCGAACGGGATGCCGAAGGCGCGGAGCGTCTCGGCGCACTCTTCGGCCACGGGCAAGTCGGCCGTGCCGGCGCAGACGAGCGCGACGGGGAGGCACGTGCGGGGAGGTGGCGGGGTGACCTCGATGGTGCCGACGCGCGCGAGCGGCGCGTACACGAGCTCGGGGAGCTCCTCGTGGATGGCCGCGGCCTTCTCGGCCGAGAGGCGCGTGACGAGCACGTTCTCGCCGCGGCGGACGAGCTCCTTCGCGATGCCGACCACGTGGGCCGCGGCTTTTCCTTCTCCGAAGACGACCTCGGGCACGCCTTGGCGGAGCGCCCTGTGGTGGTCGACCGTCGCGTAGCCGAGATCCGCGAAGGGGAGGTCACGGACGCGCTCGACGGCCGCGTCGACGTCCGTCTTTCCGGCGCGCACGTCGTCGAACAGGGCACGGAGGGAGGGAATGTCCACGGTAGAGCTCCTTTCGCCCCAACGACAGGGCGCCGTTGAATACGTGACCCGAGTGTCCTAGGTCAACGCCGGACAAAAAGGGAGATTCGGATGACGTCGAGCATCGGCCAGCTTCGAGAGTCACGCACGGAAGAGGTCACGGCGCGCGTTTCGGCGTGTGTCACGCCGCGTGGGGCGTACGTCGGGTGCAACGAGGTGCTCCGCGTCGTCTCGTGTTGCCCGGGCGCATCGCTCGGGGAGCTCGCGTCGCTGCCGCTCGGCGAGGTGGGGCACGCGCTCGTCGCGCTGCGGTATTTCGCGGTGAACGGGCCCGCGTGGCTCGGTCACTTCGCGTGGGAAGAGCCCCTCTCCCGGCACGACAAAGAGGCCCCCGCCCGTGTCCGTGCGCTCGCCGCGAACGTGGAGGCGGCGAGGGCCGCGGCCGTCGACCGCGCAGCCGAGCTCGAGGGGCTCGGGCTCCGCGAAATCGCGCGCCGGGTCGACAGCGCCGCGCGGCACGAAGCCGAGGGGCTGGTCGTCGTGGTGGGCCTCCTCGTGAGGCCCGACTGGGCCCGCCGTGTGCGCGAGCGGCTCCGCGCCGAGGTGGCCGATTTTGCCGGGGATCCACGCGCGCGTGACCTCCTCTACCTCGCCACGTACGACCTCGCGAGCCTGCCCGCGACCACCGTGAGCGAGGGCGACCTGCGCTACGTGATCGTGGCCGACAAGGGCGAGATGGGCGTGCGCGCCGTGCGTGAGGCCCTCGCCCACGGCGCCGTCCCCGTCGTGCTCTACAACGCGACCGACGACACCGGCGCCCTCCAGGTCCGCATCGCCGAGGCCGCGGGCGGCTTCTCGATCCCGCTCGCGGGCACCTTCCGCGAGTCGTACGCGAGCCCTCAGCGCATCGCCGAGCGTGTCACGGAGACCTACGCGGCGCGCTTCGGCGAGGCCGCGGCCACCGAGCTCGCCCGCTCGGCGCTCTACCCCGGGTACGGGCCGCTCGCCGAAAACACCATGGCGATCCAACACTTCCGGCGATCCGGGATCGTGTTCGTGGGCCCCTCGCAAGACTCGGTCGAGCGCGCCGGAGACAAACGAAAGTTCCGCGCCCTCGCCGAGGCGATCGACCCGAACAAGGTCACGCCCGGCGTCGTGATCGACTCGAACGATCCGGCCGTCATCGAGAAGGTCGTGCGCGAAGCTCACCGCGACGGCAAGTTCACCTTCCCGGGGCGCCTCAAGGCCGCGAACGGCGGAGGTGGTCGCGGGCAGGTCGTGGTGCGCGAGCTCGACGCGCTCACCGCGGCGATCACGAGCGTGCTCGGCCAGATCTCCCAGAACGGCTGGGACCACGGCGTCATGTTCGAGCAGAACGTGCCCGAGACCGTGCACCTCGAGGTGCAGGTGCTCCGCGATCGCTACGGCAACGTGCGGCACTTCGGCATGCGCGACTGCACCGAGCAGCGCGCGAGCCAGAAGATCCAAGAAGAGGCGCCGCCCGCCCTGCTGCGTGACAACCGGGAGCTCATGGAGCGCTGCTGCACGATCGCGACCGGGATCGCCGACGCGGTCGAGTACGTCGGCGCGTGCACCGTCGAGCTTATGTACAAAGACGGCCACGTGTACCTCCTCGAGATGAACACGCGCATCCAGGTCGAGCACCCCGTCACGGAGGAGGCCCACCGCATCCGCACGGCCGACGGCCTCGTGCCGCTCGATCTCGTTCGGCTCCAGCTCGCCATCGCCGCGGGCGAGCCCATCCCGTTCGCGCAGGGCGACATCGTCGAGACGCACGTGGCGCGCGAGATGCGCATCAACGCCGAGTCGTGGAAGCCCGGGCTCAAAGACACGCGCGACGGCAAACGCGGCCTCTTTTTGCCGAACGCCGGCGTCTTCGACGAGATCTTCGTGCCCGACGGGCCGAGCGTGCTCGCGGGTCTCGAGGCGGCCGGTCTCACGGGGATCGCCGAGCTCGTGGTTCGCTTCGACGTGGGCTTCGAGGCGGGCGACAAGCTCGTGAACAAAGACCCGACCTTCGGCAAGCTCATCGTCGCCGTGCGGCCCGCGCCCGGGCACGAGGCCGAGCGCTACGAGCTCCTCCGGAGGGCCTCGATCGCCGTGCTCGAGGCGACGCGCATCGTGGGGCGCCAGCTCATGCCCAACGGCCACGTGCTCGAGGACCGCCCCTTCGAGACCAACATCGCCGCCCACGTCACCGTGCTCGAGAGCCCCATGATGAAGGCCCACGCGCAAGGCACGGCCGTGGGCCGGCACGTCAACTGGGTCGTGGATAGGCTCCGCGCGACGGTGTAGGGGGGCGAGCGTCAGAACGAACGGTCCAACCGTCGACACCCGTCGGCATCGCGATCTGCGTCGTCGAAGTCGACCTCGAACGTTCGTGTGGGGCCGGGGGTTTGGTCGTAGTTGAGACGAACCATGACGGTATGCGGCTCACCTCCGTGAAGGATCACGAACAGCTCGCCAGAGCGGCCGAGCCCGCAAAATCCTCCTGGAGAGTATTGCTTTTTGTACTCGACCTCGTCGAGCAGCACGGCGTTCCTGCAATACCGAAACCCGTCGACCCAAACCGAAGCGCTGGGTTTCGTGGTGAGATCGAGCGCGGGGAAGGTGATCACGACGGCGTCATCGCAAGGAATCCTGTTTTCGACCGTGCACCCCCACGACGCGACGCCCGCGACGCCGCAAAGCGCGACGAGCAGCAGGGAGGCGAGGCCCCTTCGCGATCCCATCCGCCTTCGACCCTCTGGTTTCACGCTGTAGCACCTCCGGCCGCGCCAACCAAGCTTCCGCTCGGCCATGAACCGCCCGTCACGAACTCGGTACGCTCAAGCGCTTCCTTCCTGCTTGGGTCCATCTCTACCCGCATGGGGAATGCTCCATCGAAAACCCCCGGACGGCCGTCTACAGCTTCCCCGAGAGCTCGGTCTTCTCGGTGGTGCGCTCGGGGCGGTCGAGCCACACTCCCCAGACGGCCTTCATGGCGGCCGAGCCCGTGAGCGTGGTCGTGCCCATGCCCTCGACGAACAGGGTCGTCGTCTTCGTGGCCGGGGCGTAGTGGATGGCGATGATGGCGCGAGCGCGGGTCTTCTCCTTCGAGCACGCGCGGAGAAACCCATCGGCCGTGGCCGCGGAGAGCCCGTTCTCGATGAGGCGGGGGCGGAGCACGGCACGGAGCGAGGCGCACGGCATCTCGCCCGTCGGCGTGAGAAGGAAGCGTTTTTCGGTCTCGGCGTCGACGAGGCCGCGCGCGCTACGGGAGCGAGGCAGCTCTTTGATCTCGTGCGTGACCGTGTAGAGCGGCTTGTCGCCCTGCTTGCGGACGGTCACGCCCGTTTGGTAGAAACCGTCGGCGCCAGGGCGCTCGGCATGGGCGGTGGACGCAACAACGAGGGCACAGGCTGCGGCGAGAGTTGCGGAGAAGAGAGTACGCATGTCGTCCTCAAGAAGGGATGGGTGGCGCGGCGGGGCGGGGCGGGGCCTTGCGCGGGGAAGGGGGAGAGGGCGGGCTCGTTAGAGTCCGCTTGGAATGGTGGGGGGCGTGGTGGGACGTCGCATGCGGATGAGGCCGCCCGGTAGGCGCGCCGTTTCCTCCTCCCGCCCAACGGAGACCATGCTCCAGACGTAGTCTTCGTTGACGAACAGCGGAGCCATGAGAGGCACGCCGGGCTCGGCGTCGATATCCCATCCGAGCCCATCCGAGAGGCGAAGGACCCGTACGGCCTTGTCGCGCACCTGGTAGGCGAAGTACCCCGCGTTGGCGATGCCGAAGTAGGGTTCGGCGATCTTTGCGACGGGCCGTTTCACGATCCCGCTTTCGTCGGTCGCGAACGGCGAGGTGTAGAGGGTGACTTCGTTCGTGTCGTCGTTGGTCTCGTACCAGGTGAGGGCAAACCCGTTCTTGCGGTCTACGCTGACGTAGTTCACGTGGAAGCCGGCAGGGGCACGCACGAGCGTTTTGGCAAAACCGCCGTCCGGGACGAAACCGAGCCGCGCGGGAGGATCAGTGAGCACTGCCACGTACCCGCCCGGCACGGGCGCCGGGTTCGCTGCGCCGACGGGTGGGTTCCCGTTGGGTAGGTAGGCGCCGTCGGCGTGGCGAAGCACGGGAGACGAGGGGCCCGCCCCGGCGAACTGGTTCAGAATGGAGTAGCCGTTCGCGGCGACGACGCCTTGGACGATTCCCGGACCGAC
The DNA here is from genome assembly GCA_016712525.1 of Myxococcales bacterium. Lineage (NCBI taxonomy): Bacteria > Pseudomonadati > Myxococcota > Myxococcia > Myxococcales > Myxococcales bacterium. The sequence goes on along the minus strand of JADJQX010000001.1, from coordinate 13,005 downwards.
GATTCCGTCCAGCATGAAGACCTTGAACGTCTGCGGCGCCGCTCGATCCGCCGTGACGAGCATTCGTACCGTCGGTGAGCTGGCGTCGAGGTCGAAGGCTTGGAATACCGAAGCTGAATATCCGCTCGGTCCCGCGTGGAACTGCGTCGGGGTGCACGAAGGGACCGAAACTCGGCCACGAAGGGCGAACTCTCCCGCGCCATCGACCAATTGGCCGACGGAGATCGACCGCGCCTCTCGCGTGGCCCCGATCCGAACCGTGTGGCGCAAGTAGGAGAGATGCACTCCTCGTTCATCTTCGAACATCGCGAGGTGGGGGTGCGGGGTGAAGTACCTGTCCGTTGGGAAGGTCCATGGTCCGATGAAGTGTTTGCAGTCTGGCCGACCCGACGCACATGCCTTCCACGGAAAAGGTGGCGCCGCCACGGCCGGGTCCTTGGCGTAGTAGAGCTCACAATCGCTCGGCACCCCTGGCACCTTGAGCCACTCACCTGGAAAGAGCTCGCCCGAGTCCGGGGATGCGTCGGCCATGGCGTCGTTTTCTCGCGCGTCCCTCGTCGGTGCGTCCTTCTCCCCAGAGGCGTCAACGGACGTGCCGGTGTCGGGCGCCTCCGGCGGTGTCGTTCCCGAGCAGGCCGCGATTCCAATGCCCGTGCACAAGAAGGTGCCACCGAAGGCGGCGAGTAGGTATTTCCTGATCATTGGAAGAGCCCCGCAAAGGAGAGGAGGACACGCGGCGACTGAGCCAAGCCGACCGCAAGAGTCTGCGCGGTGCGCCGCGCCCGCTCAGATGTTTTGGAACGATACATACTGAACGCGACACCCGTTCGCATCCGGCTCCACGTCACCAAAGTCTACCTCGAAAGCTCGTTCGGGGCCGGGCTTTCCGTAGAGGTTGAGGCGAGCCGTAATAGTTAGCTCGGTTCCGTCGGCCAACGGAATGAAGAGCTCGCCAGAACGGCGGAGGCGACACGGGTACCCTCGCGGATTCTTTGAATATTCGGTGTAGTCCAGTGGGATCGCTTCTTTGCAGATGCGAACGCCGTTGCTCCAGAGGCTCGCGCTCGGCGCGGCGCCAAGGTCGAGTGCCGGAAACAAGATGACCAGGCTCTCCCCACACTCAGGTAGATCGGTCACCGTACACCCCGACGTCACCACCCCGCAAAGCGCGACGGCCACCAGCGGGCCCAACACCCTCCGCCACCCGACACGACGCCGCCCGCTTGGGTTCACGGTGTCCACCGCGCCATCCCATCGCCCGAAGCCCCGTCCCGCCGCGAGAGGCGCGGCTCGAGCTGCGTCGCCTCGCGCTCCTCGAGAGGCGTTGCGAGGTTGAGCCCCATGACGTCGGCCTGCTCGCAGCTCCCGCGTCGCGCCTCCCACGGCCCGGCGAGCGTGCGTTCATCTCGGCGGGGGGTAGGGACGTTCATGCGGCTCTCGGTGGGAACGTCGCCGGAGCTCGCCGGCGTAAAGAATTGTCTACGTCAGGCTGCTGGGTGCGGCAAGCGTCGGAACCGCGGACGAGCGCGGGCTGCGAAGGCTCGTCGCGCGCGCCTTCGTGGAGGCTCTCCGGTTGCGGTCCGCGTGCACGCTCGCGATCCTGCGCCGATCGCCCCTCGCAGCGAGAAAGTGGCGCCCGCAACCCCTAAGATCGCCCCTCCCGGCGAAAAAGGGGCGCTCCTAAGCCTTAGGAACGCCCCTTCCGGGCAAAAACAGGCGTTCCTAACCCTTAAGATCGCCCCTTCGCGCGAAAAAGAGGCGTTCCTAACCCTTAAGGACGGGTGTTTTCGAAAAATTGACGCGATCTTAGTCCGTGTAACGCGCCGCGTCCTAGTTCGGGTCGTGCGGCGAGGCCTTTCGACCAAGGGCTCGAAAAACCTCGCCTTTTTGTTCCGCTCAGGCCGGCTCGGGGTCTGGTGTGGGCTCGGGCTCGTCGTCTTCGCGGAGGCCGGGGCTGCGGGCCGAGGGGCGGGCGCGGTCGGCCACTTCGTCGAGCCCGGCGAGGCGGGCGAGGGCTTCGACGAGGGCGCCCGAGCGCTGGAAGGCCCTGTCGTTTTCGTCGAGGGCCTTGGCCTTGGCGGCTTGCGTGGCTTGGCCTTCGCGAGTCTCCCGGGCGACGTCTTTCAATGCCGATTCGAGCGCGTCGAGCTGTGTGTCGAGCTCCTTGCCGAACACCTTGAGGTCGACCTGCACGCCCTTTCGTTTCGGCGCGCCGAGCTTCACCTGCGCGAGGCTCTCCTGCACCTTGCGACCGTACGCGAGGAGCGCCTGAGGATCTTGCGGAGCGGGCCCGGAGAGACCGACCTTCGACAGCGACGCGTTGCCGTACGTGCCCGCGAGGGCGGCGCGCAGATCGATCAACGTCTCGCGGCTCTTCTCGGTGGCGGCGTCGCGTGCCTCGCGAGGGGCTTGGTCGTCTGCCATCTCGAGCTCGTGCGCCTGGTCGGCGGCAGAGAGCGCATCGGAGCGCACCGTGACGAGTGAGCCCAACGCCGCGAGGAGCGGCCCCACGTCGGGGGCTTTGGCGCCCTTCGCGTCGAGTGCGGCTTTCACGCCCTGGACGATGGCAGTCGCGTTCGTTTCGATGGTCTGCGCGAGCGCACGCGAGGCCTTCGCGCGGTCGGAGACCTGCTTGGAATACCCTTTGGCCATAGAATTTGCTCCCCCCGTGGACCCGTGCTCCACGAGTGGCGTAGGGCTACGGCCAGGCGCCTTCGATGGCGAGGGTTTTGTGACGGGGTGGGGGGGAAGTGAGCGGCACGCTCGTTCTACCGCGCGCTCTTCACCACACGATTCACGTGGGCCACCACCTCGGCGGTCTCTTGGCTCACACGTGGGCTCACCGAGGCGCGATCTCCGAAATAGCCGAAGGCGCGGAGCTCGTTCGTGGCGAATGGGCGATCGCGCGTGACCTCTCCGCCTCGAGGGGAGACGTACCGCTCCGACTCGGCGCCTACGAGCGGCCTCACCGAAGCCGCGTACGACTCGGCCGCGTGGGCCACGTGGCAGCTCACGCAGTCGACCGTGTCGGGGGAGTGGGCCTTCGGGCTCTCCAGCCGATAGAGCATGGCGAGGGAGCTCGTGAGCTCCTCGGGGGAGGCCGCCTCGAGCCGCTTCTTGTCGAAGAAGAGGGCGAGCTTGGCCATGCTGTCGGTCGAAGGGAACGCCTCGGCCGCCTCGAACGTGCGGCCCTCGATGTCGCGGTTCACGAACGACTGCACCGTGGTCTTCGCGCTCGGGATCGTGATGGGCACGAGGCCCTTCCCCTCGACCTCGAAGCCACCGAAGCGCCACGCGAGCCCGACGTGCTCGAGCCCCATGAACGTGACCCGCGTGAGCGTCGACCGCCCGGCGACGGCGAGCAGCGACTCACGAAGCGCCTTCGCGCCCGTGCCCCCGAGCCCCGCGGCGAGCACGGGGTGGACACGCGGGTTGCCAGCGTAGGCCCCGACGCCGCTCGACTCACGGAGCGCCACGACCTCGGCGAGCAGCTTCGAGAGCTCGGCGCGTGTCACCGTATAGAAGAGGTGGAGCGCGAGATCCTGCGTGGTGAGCCCCGAGCCCGGCTTCGGGAGGACGGGCTGCATGACGAGCCGCACCTGGTTCTTGCAGGCGGCCTCGTCCGGCACACCTAGGCCCGGAAAACATGGGTCGATCCGGACAGATACGACACGAAAGAGCGTGTAGAGATCGCCGTTCGGCGTGAGCACGTCGAGGCCGGGGAGGCCGTCGTAGAGGTCCCTCGGGAGGAGCGCGCCGCGTGGGCCTGCGGTGGTCGTGCCGAGGAGCTCGACGCGCTGCGCGTGCGGAACGGCGAGGGGATAGAGGAACGACACGTCGTCCGTGCCGACGTCGCTCGTGAGGCGCTCGGGGCGCTCCGCGATCGCCGCGGTCTCGCCCTCGCACCCGAGCGCACCCGCGACCGCGACCGCGATCACCGACGCGACGAGGCCGAGCCGACCACGCCGCGCGACACGAGCGAGAGGATGCGACGTCACTCTCCAAGGGTGCCCTCTCGAGGGAAGCTCGACCAGCGGGATCGTATCGCGCGGGGACGCGGCGTGAGGGCGGAGAAACGGGGAGGGCGCAAGAGCCAACCGGGCCGCAAAAGGTGCGGCTTCTCGAGGGGTTTCGGATGCTTTCCTGCGCCCCGTTTCCTTTTCGCGGGCAAGTGACGGTGGTACCGTGGAGGCGATGTCCCTTCGCCGTGTGCTCCGTTCGGCCCTGTCGGCTGCCGCTCTCGTCTCGCTCGTCGCGGCGTGCCAAGCCCTCGTGTCGTCGGACGTGGTCCAGTGCTCGTCCGACGCCGACTGCACCTCCCGCGGCGGCGCGTTCGCGGGCACACGCTGCCAAGAGAACCTGTGCACCGCGCCGACCGTCGTCACGACCGACGGAGGCGTCGATGCGAGCGTCGACGCGACCCCGGTCGACCCGAAGTGGGGCTGCCTCGGCAACGTGCAGTGGCCACCCCAGAGCGGCACCGAGAAGGTGAAATTCCGCGAGCGGTTCCGCCGGCTCGTGAGCGCGACGCCGATCGTCGGGCTCAAGGTGAAGGCGTGCGCGTCCCTCGATCCGGAGTGCAACTCGCCGGTGGCGCAGGCCGAGACCGACGCGAAGGGCGACGTCGTGCTCGACTTGCCCAAACACTTCCGCGGCTACCTGCACATGCCGACCGGGCCCGACTCGTTCCGAGACATGGCCCCCACGATCTACGCGGTCTACCCTCCGCCCGATAAGGACTCGGACCTCGTCACGGAGCCCGAGCTCGCCAAGGTGCCCATCGCCGTCAGCATCGCGGAGCTCGACTTCTTGCTCGCGCAGGTGAAGACGTCGACCGACCCGAACCTCGGCCACATCTTCGGCCTCGTGACCGACTGCAAGTTCGCTCCCGTGGGCGGCGTCTCGGTGAAGGCCGTCCAGAACGACCCGAAGACCGTGCAGTACTATTACGAGGGCAACGACACCCCGACCGTCACCCGCAAAGAGACGGACCCGTCCGGCAACGCGGGGTTCTTGAACCTCCCGTCGGGCATCATCTCGATCGAGACGACCATCCCCGCGCAAGGCAACAAGCGCACGGGCTCGTACTCGGTGCTCGTGAAGAGGGGCTCGGTCACCATCTTGAACATGGTGCCCACGCCGTGACCGAAGATCCGCGCACCATCGGCGATTACCGCCTCGTCGCGAGCTTGGGCTCGGGCGGGATGGCGCGCGTGTTCCTCGCGATCTCCCAGCGCACCGGCGGTTTTCAGAAGCTCCTCGTCATCAAGACGCTCCGCACCGAGATCGCCGAAGACCCCGAGTTTCGTCGCATGTTCCTCGACGAGGCCCGCGTCGCCGCGCGCCTCAACCACCCGAACGTCGTGCACACGTACGAGGTCGGCGAGGATCCGGACGGGCGCATCTTCATCGCCATGGAGTACCTCGAGGGGCAGGCGTTCTCTTCGGTGCTGACGCGTGTGGGGCGAGACGCCCTGTCGCTCGCCGTGGGGCTCCGCGTGCTCGCCGACTCCCTCGCCGGCCTCCACTACGCCCACGAGCTCTGCGACTTCGACGGCCGCCCCCTCGGCCTCGTGCACCGTGACGTGAGCCCGCAGAACGTGTTCGTGCTCTACGGCGGCTTCTCCAAGATCCTCGACTTCGGGATCGCCAAAGGCACGCTCTCCGTCGGCGAGACGAAGAGCGGCGTCATCAAGGGCAAGGCCGGCTACATGGCGCCCGAGCAGGTCACGGGCGGCGCGATCGATCGCCGCGCCGACGTGTTCGCGGTCGGCGTGATGCTCTGGGAGCTGCTCGCGCAAAAGCGCCTCGTCGCCCGGACGGACGACGAGGTGGCCGTGCTCGCGCGCCGCATGCACGGAAAAGACCCGAAGATCCGAGAGGTTGCGAAGGACGCTCCCGAAGAGCTCCTCGCCATCTGCGAGCGCGCGATGGCCCTCGCGCCGGACGATCGCTACCCCACCGCGGCCGCGATGCAAGAGGCCATCGAGGGGTACCTCGCCAAGGTCGGTGGGGGAGACGCGCGCGCCGTCGCCGCGTGCCTCGAGTCGCCCTTCAAGGACGACCGCTCGAAGGTGCGCCGTGTGGTCGAAGAGGGCATGCGCGCGCTGGAGACGTCGGGCTCGATCCCGTCGCTTCGTGTGAGCCAGGCCTCCACGTCGGGCGTGGGCTCGGGCGCGGGAGCGGGCTCGGGCTCGGGCTCTCGCCCCGGTCCCACGTCCGTCGAGCCCACGGGCCCCACGTCGGCCGCCGCTCCGCTCGCGGGGACGGTGCCGCCCGAGGCCGAAAAGAAGAAACCCTGGGCCCTCGTCGGCGGGGCGGTCGGTGTGGTCACCGTCGTCGCGGTGCTCGCCGTCCTCGCGGGCCGCGCGACGGGCACGAAGGCGCCAGCCACCGAAGAGCCCAAACCTTCGGCCTCCCCTTCGCTCGTCACCAAGGAGCCGGCCGCGCCTCCGTCGTCGGCCGCGCCCGTGGCCGAGAAGGGCTTTCGCGCCAAGATCACGACGGTGCCGAAGGGCGCGCTCGTCTTCGTCGACGGAGTGCCCGCTACGAACCCGTTCGAAGGCGAGCTCGACGCGGGCGCCCACAAGGTGCGTGTGCAAGCCTCGGGCTTCCGCACGGCCGAGCGCACGATCGCCGCGTCCGATGGCCCGGAGATCCTCGTGACGCTCGAGGCGTTGCCTCAAGGTCAGGCCGAGGCCCCGGCGCTCCCGACGGGCCGACCCAAGAAACCGAAGCGCGACATCGACGACACGGACCCCTACAAATGAAGCCCATTTACGCCGCGCTCACGCTCGCTTGCCTCTCCGCGACGGTCACCCTCGCGCGCCCCGCGCACGCCGAGCCCCCGACGGCCAAGGCCCAAGAAGAGGGGCGCACGCACTTCACGCGGGGCGTCGCCCTCTTCAAAGACACGGACTTTCGCGCCGCGCTCATCGAGTTCAAGAAGGCCTACGAGATCGCGCCGAGCTTCAAGGTCCAATACAACATCGGGCAGACCTGCCTCGAGCTCCAGGACTACTCCTGTGCGCTCTCGGCCTTTCAGAAATACCTCTCCGAAGGCGCCAAAGACGTGCCCGCGGCGCGCCGCAAAGAGGTCGAGAAAGAGGTCACGCGCCTCGCCTCGCTCATCGCGCACGTGCGCGTCGGCGTGAACAAAGAGGGCGCCGAGATCGCGGTCGACGACGTCGTCGTGGGCAAGAGCCCGCTCAAAGAGCCGCTCGTCGTGGGCGCCGGCCGTCACAAATTCAGCGCGACGCTCTCTCCGCTCCTCCCGGCCACCAAGGTGGTCGACGTGGCGAGCGGCGACAACCTCGACGTGACCCTCGAGCTCGCCGAGCCGACCGTGGCCCCGCCACCTGCCCCGGTCGTCGTCGCGCCGCCTCCGGAGCCTGCTCGTGCCCCCGCGCCGCTCGCGCCCGCTCCCGATCGTGTCGAGCAGCCCTCGCGTACGCCCTTCTACATCGGCGTCGTGAGCACCGTGGCCCTCGCCGCGGGGGCCGGTGTGCTCGGCGGCCTCTCGCTCGGGGCGAAGGGCTCCCTCGACGACAAGGCGGGCCAATTCGGCGTAACTCCCCAGGAAATGGAGTCCGCGCGGTCCGACGTGAAGACGCTCACGCTCGCCACCGACATCGTCGCGGGCGTGGCGATCGTCGCGGGCGTCGTCACCACGGTGCTCTACTTCACGACGTCGCCCAAGGCCGAGGCCAAGAGGGCCGCGACCGCCCCCGTGTGGCTCACGGGGCGCGTGGCGTTCTGAGCCATGGCGAGCGACGCGAAGCGCCTCGAGCGACACCTCGCGCGCACGATCCTCGGTACGTGCAGGACGCACGCGTTGCTCGAGCCCGGGGACCGCGTGCTCGTGGCCGTCTCGGGGGGCAAAGACAGCCACGCGCTCCTCTATTTTTTGCGGCAGCACGCGCACGCCATGGGGTTTCCGGTGTCGCTCGTCGCCGTGCACCTCGATCAACGTCAGCCCGGCTACGACGGGCGCGCGCTCGTCGCGTACCTCGAGGCGAGCGGGGTCGACTTCGAGATCCTCTCGGAGGACACCTACTCGGTCGTGAAAGAGAAGCTCGCGCCGGGCGCCACCACCTGCTCGCTCTGCTCGCGCCTCCGCCGCGGCATTTTGTACGAGGCCGCCGAGCGCCTCGGGTGCACCAAGATCGCGCTCGGGCATCACCGCGACGACGGCATCGAGACGTTCCTCTTGAACCTCTTTTATGGGGGCAAGCTCCAGGCGATGCCCGCGAAGTTCCGCACCGACGACGGGCGCTTCGAGGTGATTCGCCCCCTCGTCGACTGCGCCGAGGCCGACATCGCCGCGTTCGCCGCGGAGAAGGGGTTCCCCATCTTGCCGTGCAACCTGTGCGGCTCCCAAGAGGGGCTTCGGCGCGAGCGCGTGGCCGAGCTGCTCACGACGCTCGAGCGCGAGAACCCGACGCTCCGGGCCACGATGCACGCCGCGCTCGGCAACGTGCGCCCCTCGCACCTGCTCGACCCCGAGGTCCGCGACGCCTGGAACGCGAGGCCCGCCCACGTGAGGCCGCTCGCGCCGGTAGCTCGGGAGAAGCACTTCGAGGCGAAGCCGGTGGTGGCGAAGCGTCGCCTGCCGCTCGTCCACGACGAGGGTGGCGCCATCGCCGAAGGTGGGGTGGAGAACGAGAGGAGCGTGCCATGACGAAGAAGCTCGCCGTGAGCTACTTCACGGATCCGTTGTGTGTGTGGGCTCTCGTCGCGCAGGCGAAGCTCGAGCGGCTGCTCTCCGAGATGGGCGCGCACGTCGAGGTCGACTACCGCATCGTGCCCGTGTTCGGCAGCGTGCCTTGGCGGTTCGAGCAAGGCCCATGGGCAAAAGATGGCGTCGAGGGGCGCATCTCCGCCACGCGCCGCATCGCCGAGCAGGCCGGTCGCACCGACGTGTCGGGCGAGTGTTGGCGCGTGATGCCCGCGTCGTCGTGGGCGCCGTCGGCCGCCATCAAGGCCGTCTTCGCGCTGCCCGAAGGGGAGGGATCGCGCGTCGGCCCGTCGTACCAGCTCGCGCTCCGTGAGGCGTTCTTCGTCCGCGAAAAGAACATCGCGCGGCGCGACGTGCAGCTCGAGGTCGCCGAAGGCCTCGGCATCCCCCGCGCGCCGATCGAAGCGCGCCTCGACGACGGCTCGGCCATCGCGATGGTGTGGGAAGACGCGAACGAGAAGGACCGCCTCAAGATCCAGGGCTCACCGACGTTCGTCTTCGACGGTGGGCGCACGATGCTCTACGGAAACTTCTCGTTCGGTGTGCTCCACGCCACCTGCGAGGAGCTCGTGCGAGGGCTCTTCCCGGGTGGCTCGGCCTGCTGACGATCGCACCCGCGCGGGACGCTCTCGGTCCTCGTGGCGTGGATCCCGGGCGCCTCTTCGGGCCCGTATCGAAGCGCGTAACATGCCGTAACGGCTCATGTTTCGAGTGTGGCACGGCGCGTGGATAGGGGAGACTCGTCGGCGTCGTCGTGACGCCCCCCACCGAGGAGTCTCCCATGGCCGCTCTCCGTCTCGCTCTCGTAGGTTCGTTGCTCGTCGCGCTCGGCTCCGGGGGTGTGCTGCCGAAGCATCGGACGTCGACGTCGACGACGACGCCGTCGGCGAGAGCGCGGAGGCCTTCAGCACGGCGACCCGCTTCACCGCGCGGGGGACGGGCTACTACCCTGACGCGAGCCCGCTCGAGGGGGGCTTCGTCGATCGCCGTGGAAAGCCGCTGCGCACGCTCCAGCAGTACCTCGCCGGCAAGGCGGACTACGTCTCGGTCGCCATGGACGCCAAGGCCTTCCCGTACGGCACGAAGCTCCGCATCCACGAGCTCGAACGAAAGTACGGCCGCACGATCGAGTTTCGTGTGGTCGACACCGGCGGCGCCTTCAAGGGCAAGTGGACCTCGCGCATCGACATCTGCACGGCCAACGAGCGCGCGAGCCTCGACGCGACCATCAACGGGACGCTCACGATCGATCGGGTGCGCTGACGCCAACCTCCGGAGGTCATGGGCCTTTTGACCTCCGAACGATCGGCGTCGCGCGCCGTCCGCGCAGGCTCGCGCGTTTTTCGCTTCTCGCGGACGAAAAGGGATGAAAGCCTCCCGCGCGATGTCGCTTCGTTCTGCCTATCTCGCCCTCGCCATTCGCACGCCGATCGGTCGTCACCGCGGCTCTCTCTCCCCGGTGCGCGCCGACGACTTGGCCGCGCTCCTCGTTCGTGAGGCGGTCGCGCGCCACCCGTTCCTCGCGTCGCGCACGGACCACGTCGTCTTCGGCGCCACGAACCAGGCCGGCGAGGACAACCGCAACGTCGCGCGCATGGCCGCCCTGCTCGCGGGGCTCCCGTACGAGGTGCCCGCGGTCACCGTGAACCGCCTCTGCGGCTCGGGCCTCGAGGCCGTGTGCGACGCGACCCGCCGCATCGCCACGGGAGACGCGGACACCGTGCTCGCGGGTGGCGTCGAGAGCATGACCCGCGCCCCGTACGTCTTCGGCAAGGCCGACGAGCCCTTCGCGCGCTCGGCCCCCAAGGTGTTCGACACGAGCCTCGGGTGGCGCTTCGAGAACCCGAAGATGGCCGCGCGCTTCCCGCTCGAGAGCATGGGCGAGACGGCCGAGAACGTCGCCGAGAAGTGGAAGATCTCGCGCGAGGAGCAAGACGAGTTCGCGCTCGCGTCGCAGAAAAAAGCAGCCGCGGCGTGGGCCGAGGGGCATTTCGCCGCCGAGCTCTGCCCGGTGCCCGTCCCGTCGGCTAAGGGGAAGGGCCAAGAAGAGTCGTTCGCCACCGACGAGTCCGTGCGCGGCGACGTGACGATCGAAGGCCTCGCCAAGCTGCGCCCCGTCTTCAAGAAGGAAGGCACGGTGACGGCGGGCAACAGCTCTCCCCTCAACGACGGCGCGAGCCTCGTCTGCGTGGTCGACGAGGCCACGCTCGCGCGCGAGTCGCTCGTGCCGCTCGCCCGCATCGTCTCGTACGCGACCACGGCCCTCTCCCCGAGCCTCATGGGAGAGGGGCCCATCGAGGCCGGAAAAAAGGCCCTCTCGCGCGCCGGGTGGTCCGTCGGGGACCTCGACCTCGTCGAGCTCAACGAGGCCTTCGCGGCCCAGTCGATCGCGTGTGTCCGTGGGCTCGAGCTCGACCCGGCGAAGGTGAACGTGCAGGGAGGCGCCATCGCCCTCGGCCACCCGATCGGCTCGAGCGGCTGCCGAATCCTCGTCACGTTGGCCCATGCCCTCGCGAGGACCGGAAAAAAGCGCGGTATGGCTGCGCTTTGTGTCGGCGTCGGTCAAGGTATAGCCATGACCATCGAGCGCGCATAAGGGGGCTTTCGCGGTGGGGAAGGACGAACCGCAAGGAGAGCTCTGGGAGAGGCCGCTCGACGAGGTCCCGCTCGCGTTCCTCGATCTCGAGATGACCGGGCTCGAGCTCGCTCGGGATCGGGTCGTCGAGGTGTGCATCGAGCGTGTGGTCGGAGGTGTGTGCGTCGACCGCGTCGAGTCCCTCGTGTGGCCCGGGGACGATCGCGCCGGGGGCGCCTCGGAGGTGCACGGGCTCTCGGCGGAGGTGCTCGCGGGCGCGCCGCCTTTCGAGACGATCGCGGGCGACGTGCGGCGCATCCTCGAGGGAGCCGTCCCGGTCGCGCATGCGGCCCCGTGGGACGCACGTTTTCTGCGGCAGGAGCTCGAGCGCGCCGGGCACCCGATGGAGCTCGAGCACTGGGTCGACACCCTCGCGCTCTCGCGGCGGAGCTTCCTCCTGCCGAACCACTCGCTCGTCGCGCTCCGCGCGCATTTCGGCCTGCCGTGCGACGCGGCGCACCGGGCCTCGGGCGACGTGCGCGCGCTCCGCGACATCTTCGCGCGCTGCTGCGAGGTGCTGAAGCCCACGTCCGCGAAAGACCTCTGGGAGACACGCATCCACTCCGAGAGAGCGCGCGCGGCCATCGTCGCGCAGCTCCAAGCGGCGGCCGAGTCGGGCGCGCCGGTGAAGGTCGCGTCGCGTGGGGCGGGCCGTCCCATCCGCGAGATGGTGGTGCGTGTCACCGCGCTGGAGCTCGAGGCCGATCCTCCCCGCGCTCTCGGGTACACGCTCCCGGGGCGCGCGCGGGTCACCCTGCGGCTCGACCGCGTGGTGCGGGCCGAGCCGGCCGAAGAGCCCTGAACGGGCGCACCCCACCGTCCTCGTCGCGTGCCGAATCGCCTCGCGCTCCCTTCAAGATTGCGAGATTCGGCCGTTCGGCCTACCCACTCGCCCTGACCGCCGTCCCCGACGGCCCAGCCAGGCGCGCGACTCCGCGGGCCACCCACGGAAATCATGCGCCTTTTGCCCCTTCGCTCCCTCTCGCTCGCCCTCGCCCTCGCCGGGGCGGCCCTCTCCGGCACGGCGTGCGGCCCCACGGTCGAGGGGCCCGGCGCGCGCTCTCCCGTCGCGGAGAAATGGCAGCTCCGCGCCAAGGCCAGCTACCGCTCGGGAGACTTCGACGACGCCGCCCAGGCGTGCGACAGCGGCATCCAGGTCGCCCCGAAAGACGTTGAAATTCGGGTACTTGCGGCACGTGTGGCGCTCGCCAAGCTCGACTTCACCAAGGCCGCGAAGCTCACAGAAGGCCTCGACGCGACCGACGCGCACGCCGTTCGGGGCCGCGCCCTCTGGTACCTCGGCGACATGGAGCAGGCGGCCGACGAGCTCGAGGCCATGCTCCGCGACCCGCAGGTCAAAGATCCGTGGGCGCGTGACGTCGCCAAGCTCGCGCGCCGCGGGCACGGGCGGCACCCGTTCGCGATGGAAGGTGGCCTGCTCGCCGCGGTCGACATGCCGCAGGCCGGCCCCGCGCTCATCGTGCCCTTCGAGATCGAGGGGGAGCAGGTGCTCGGCATGGTGTCCACGGCGGTGGGGGAGCTCGTGGTCGACTCGGCCTCGCGCAAGGAGCCCGCGTGGGTGAACCTGCGCTTCGGGCAGAACGTCGAGGTGAAAGACGTCCCCGCGTTCACG